>NZ_JAPDPJ010000044.1 GCF_026013605.1 Plebeiibacterium sediminum | reverse complement strand
CTTAGCCTCTAATGTAGGGTTGCTTGCATACCCTACAGATTGGAGGGTTTGTTGAACTAAACAATATTCCAGCAACTAATCTGTAAAGTGTTAATCATGTGATTTTTACTTATAGTGTTTTAAATGGCATTTTTAAAGCTTTTTATATGGTTTTATCGTTGTCATTTTTGTGATATTTCAGTTAATAATAAACCATCTTAGAAATTTGCATCAGGTAATTACGGGGTGCAGGAGTCTGATTTTTCAAGTAATGGTGTATTTACGCAAAAAAATTGCTCGCTGATAATTTTAAATTCATGAACTGCTTTACAAGCTTGTTTTAGGTAAGATGCTCTACTCATTACAATTGTATTTAAAAATTACTAATGATAGAAGATGTAATTATCTTACGAATTTTGTTAGTTATAGCCTAAGCTCCCGCTTTGAGGGTTTAGTTCAACCCGCTAGAATAAAGCATATGGGGTTCGTGATATTTAGAGGTTTAGTTTGGTAATCGAAAACCGCCAAATCGCAGATTTTGCTTTAAAATGAAAATGTAAAACAAATATGCGTTTTGGCTCAGTAGAGTTTTGAAAGGTTAGGTTGCTAAATCTCCACACGCTTCATTTTTTCACCTTTGCTAATAATACATGAATATCAGATGCATATAAAATGTTATAAAATTGGAAGTAGTTGTCTAATTAGATAACTTTGTATAGAGTAAAATTTAACCAATTGGAAAACTTTAAACGGACAATACAGGTATTTGAAAATTATTTTTGGGATTTTTATAAGGTTCAAACAAAGAAGGTTCAAGACAAAATAGATTAGACAATTGGACTTGTTCAAAGCTTAAAAATAGTACCGAAAACATATTTTGACCACATTACTGGTACTGACGGACTATGGGAAATAAGGGTGAAAGTAGGTAGTGATATTTATAGAGTGTTTTGTTGTTTTGATGAAGGGATTTTAGTGATATTATTCAGTGGATTTCAGAAAAAAACTCAAAAAACACCGAAAAAGGAAATTGAAACAGCAGAACGATTAAAAAATGAATACTTCGATGGAAAAGAAAAATGATAGCAGATTGACTTCTTGGGATGACCATCTTGATAAGAAGTATGGAAAAATAGGTACAGAATCTAGAGAGAAATATGAAGAAGAGTTTGAAGCATTCAAAATAGGCGTGCTCATTCAGGAAGCAAGAAAAAAACAGAATTTAACCCAAGAGCAATTGGCAAAAAAGGTAGGAACAACAAAAAATTATATATCAAGAATAGAAAATAATGCAAGTGACATTAGGCTTTCAACATTAATGAGAATTATTCGAGAAGGTTTGGGAGGACACCTAAAGTTATCTGTTGACCTATAAAATTACTATTAGCACCATGCGCTAATAAAAAATTGCCAGTACGTTATATTTTGGAGATTTACATCTCGCATCAAGTTAGGTAATACGTCAATTGACAACTCTTTCATCCTGTAAACGTTGGGCAATATACATGTGATAGTTTCCCAATAAATGGAGTAACTGGATTAGAAGGGGTAGTTATTGATAAAAATACAGGAGAGAGGATTGAAAATGTTCAGGTAACCATGGCTTCTAATTATGAAACAATAGAAGCGAGAACTGATAAGAAAGGTTATTTTTATGCTATAGACTTTTATACTTGTGGAGGGATAATAAATAAATGCGATGACAGTTTTACTGCTATTTTCGAGAAAGAAGGATACAAAACTTTAGAACTTAAAGAAAATTATTTGTTGGATTCAGAAACAGGATATCTTAATGAAATAAAAAAAGATACAGTTACTTTTCTTATGATCCCGATAATAGAATAAACTAGTAATGTGAATCAAGGATTGAAACTTCTTTTATAATATCAATCAGTTAAGGATGTCATCCCTAAAACCCAGACTTTCTATCCTTTTCTTGATAAAAGAAAGTAAGCAAAGAAAATCAAGACTGCACCTGCTTCATTATAAAAAACTTGTTTTTATATTCACTAGTCGAGGTCAATAGTGAAACATTTATGCATGACTCAAATTCCCAAACGGTACAAAAAATATAATTGACTTTGAAAAAGTAAACCGAATAGTTAACTTTGTAGATGATTCGAAAGATAATAGCATACAGGAACAACTTTGTAGACTTTTATACAAGTCAAGATTTAAAAGTTCAAGTAAAAATTGAATATGTACTTGATTTAGTAAGGTTTGAAAGACTAGTTCCGAAGAAATTTTTTAAGTTATTAGAGAATACGGATGGAATATGGGAAGTCAGAGTAATAACTACATTTAAGAGTATTCGGATATTATGCTTTCAAGATGAAGGAGAACTTGTTGTATTAACAAATTGTTTTGTAAAGAAAACTCAAAAGACACCGAGAAAGGAAATAAAACTAGCAGAAAGATTGAAAAAAGAGTACTTAACAGAAAAACTTGGAGGACAATAAGATGAAAAACGTTACAGACTTTGAAGACTTACTAAAAAATAAGTATGGAGAAAAAGGAACTCCCAAAAGAGATAAATATGATGCGGATTCCTTAGCTTTTAGATTAGGAGTAATGCTAAAAGAAGCAAGAAAAGAAGCCAATGTTACACAAGAAGAATTAGCAGAACGTACAGGAACTAAGAAAAGCTACATATCCAGAATTGAAAGAGGACAAAGTGATATTCAAATATCCACATATTTTAAGTTGATTGAAATTGGTTTAGGTAAGCACTTAAATATATCAATAGGATAAATAGCTACGATAGGAAATACAAAATCTTATTTATAGAGAAATATGTTGTTGCTTGTTAAGGTAGTGTCTCATAACTATTGATTTAATATTTTATTTAATTTTAGCCCAAAATCACAAAGCAATTTTGTTTCCTCAATATCAACTGATTTAGGGAGTTTAAACAGGCAATATTTATCTTTAAATTCAATTTCAATTTTTGGAGTTTTTTCAAACAGGTTCACTAAATCTTTAGAGATCCAGGATCGTAATTTCTTTTCATCTTTAGTTAATACGTAGAACTTTTTGCTAAAACTTTTATACTCTTTAAAATCAATTTCCGTAGGAGAGAAAAATTCAATCAGTTTATCCATTAAGGTTTCCGGTCGAAAGTAGGAGTGACCAAAATCAATATCAGTGGCTATGAATCCGAATAAATAATCTGAATCATCAGTTTCCTGGTGTCCGCCAATACGATCAACAACCTGATAGCTATAAGAATATTGTACGTGGCATAATATAAAGTTGTTTAGGCCTTTATTAACCTGCCACGTATTTACAATTCTTGGATTTTCCTTCATATTTACCAGATCAAAATATCTTAAATCAAGGTTCTGATACTCGATGATGTTATATTGTTTTGTTAACTCGTTAAAAATATTTTGTATGGTAAGTTGGTTATTCATAATAATAGGTTTTGTTTAGTTTAAGTGTTGATATTTAATAGATTGCAATTAAGTTGTTACCCACCTTATAAATGCCTTTATTCAACAAATATTTTATAAATCGCAGTTTGTGTATCATATTCAAACGCTGAATTTTCAACTGAAATTTCGTTGTATTTTGTATAGCTGCAACATTCTCCCATTTTTCTTTCAGCATCTACATAAAAACTAAATATTTGCTGGTCAGAAATACTAATATTCAAATTCACAATTTCTGTTTCCCAACCAATGGAGCCTATCTGAATGAGGTTGATATTATCTTCAGAAATAAACATATAATCTATAGGTTCATTGTTTTTAAGCGCATTGGTGATGGTTAGGTTTTCAGGATCAAAAGTATTGTTGGTAAATAAATTTTCACCACTGGTTTTGTCCACAATTTCAAAAATAAAGTTTTTAGGAGGAGTAAAGCACTCTCCGCAATCATCATCTTTGCAACCCAAAAGAATACTTACTGTCAGGATTAATAGTAAATGGATGTTTTTCATGTTTATTATTTCTTTATATGTTTTTATTGATGATGATTTGATTTATATGTGGTTGCGTTGCGCGCATAATATTTATTGAAAGCCTATGCGTTATAAAACCTTTATCCGTTTATTGTTTGTGTATTGCCAATAACCACTTCGAATATAATATTTAATAATTCAAAATTATTGATATTTTGTTGTAGAATTATCTTAATTGGAAGATAAAATATGATTTAGATGAAAACAGAATATGGATTTTATAAGATGTGGTTGATATTTTAGATTTGAGTTTTAGATTGTTATTTTAACCGTTGTTCCTACATTGATTGTACTGTCAACATTTATAGTAGCACCAATTTTATCAATAAATTCTTTGGTTAAAATTAAGCCTATTTGTGTACTGATGTGCTCTTTAGAATTTAACGATTGTTTAATACTGTATTTAAATAAATTTTGTAAATCAGGTTCAGGTATACCAATTCCGGTATCTTTTATGGAGATAATATGTTTGTTGTTTTGCCGGGTAACTTTAATATTGATTTTACCTTCTACTTTGTTGTATTTTATTGAATTGGAGATTAGATTTCTCAAAATAGCAGTAAGCATATTTTTATCTGTATTGATCATCATTTCATCAGAATCGAAGGATGTATTTATATGAACGGATTTTAATTTAAGGGCAAGATTAAAGAACGATAAAAGTTCTTTTATGATTTCATTGATATTTACAGGCTCTATATGCGCTTTTAATTTTACCAGATCAATTTTTGACCATTTAAGCAAATTATCAAGAGTAGTAAATGATGAGGAACTAATTTGACTTAGTGATATCAATGTTTTTTTTAATTCAGATGAATTGAATTGATCAAAATTAGAAGTAATTAATTGTAAAAACTGATGGATGGTACCTAGGTTACCTCTGATATCATGCGAAATAAGAGATAGAAATTTTGTTTTTACTTCGTTAATTTCTTCAAGTTCTTTATTGTGCAGAATAAGTTGTAAATCAACCTCAATATGTTGTTTGATTTGGTGTATTAAATCAATAAAGTCATTGCTGAAGTTGTTTTCTTTGTGATCTAAAACACAAACAGTACCGAAGCATTCTCCATCAGGCCAATTGATGGGTACACCCAAATACGAAATCATATTAAGATCAATATCCGGATTGTTTATACGCCATATTGAACTTTTTAATGCATCAGAAACAATAAGTTGTTTTTGAGTACCAATTACAGTTTCGCAATACAAACCATATTTTAGAGGTGTTTTTTCGTGTAAAACATAGGGATTGTTATCGGTGTTACTTTTTAGAAATACTTCAATAGAATCTTTATTCAACCGCATAATCAGTCCCGAAGGAACGTCTACAATTTTAGCTAGTGTATCAATTAATGTCTGCCATTTTGCAATGGTTAAATCATTAATATCAGGTTTGGAATCAGATGTAATATTTACCTTTTTTAATTCGTGCGTATCGCGAATTGTAACATTTGTAAAATTTTCCATACCATTCCCCTCGTATTTTAACCTATTCAAGTTAAGAAATAAACGGGTACGTTACTAATGGTTTTGATATACAGTATTAAAAAATAGATCTATTTACATATAAGTTGATGTTAGATGTAGAGCGTAAATCAGTATGCTATACCCCTTCAATACACATGGCTATTCCCATACCTCCTCCGATGCAAAGAGAGGCTAATCCTTTTTTTGATTTTCGTTTGACCATTTCATGAATCAGTGTAGTTAAAATTCGTGTACCACTGGAACCAATGGGATGCCCCAGAGCAATAGAACCACCATTTACATTGGTGATTTCAGGATTTAGATGTAACTCCTGCATAAGAGCGAGAGATTGGGCCGCAAAAGCTTCATTGGCTTCTATAAGTTCTAGTTCTTCAAGTGACCAATTGGCTTTTTGTAAGGCCTTTTTGATGGCTTCTACAGGTCCCAGACCCATGTATGCCGGATCTGTACCATGCCAGGCGTAGGAGGCAATTTTAGCCATTGGTTTCAAATGATACTTATCGCAGGCTTGTTTGCTGGCAACAATAACAGCAGCGGCTCCATCGTTAATACCTGAGGAATTTGCAGCAGTAACTGTTCCTTCCTTTTTAAAGGCCGGACGGAGTTTGGACAGTGATTCTGGTGTTACCCCAAACCGAACAAATTCATCCTGTTTAAAAATGATTGGATCTTTCTTGTGCTGTGGTATTTCTATTGGAACAATTTCTGCCTCAAAGCGATTTTTGTTAATGGCTCTTTCTGCTTTATTTTGAGAGTTGGCAGCAAACTCATCCTGAGCTTCCCGGGATAAATGATATTTTTCGGCCAGGTTTTCGGCTGTTAGACCCATGTGGTAATGGTTAAAAATATCTGTTAATCCATCATAAATCATTGAATCTACCACGGTTTGATCTCCCATTCTATAACCTGTTCTTGCCTTTGGGAGTAGGTAAGGAGCTTGCGACATACTTTCTGAGCCACCTGCAATTATGAGTTCACTATCTCCGGCAATAATGCTTTGTGCAGCAAGTGCCACACTGCGTAAACCTGAACCGCAAACCATATTTATTGACATGGCTGTTTTTTCAACAGGGATACCTGCTTTAATGGCTATTTGTCGTGCAACATTTTGACCATGACCAGCTTGTAAGATACACCCCATTAATACCTCATCAACTTCGTTTCCTGTGAGTCCGTTTCTTTTAAAAAGTTCTTTAACTACAGTAGCACCCATTTCTGCAGGAGATATATTTGATAATGATCCGCCAAAGCTTCCAATGGCTGTTCTTGCCGCATCAACAATATAGATTTCTTTCTTCATGATTTAAGTTTTTCTTTTAAATGAGATTTTACCAAATTGATAATTTTAGTATTGCATTGCCTTACTAGCCATTTTCTCTACTATAAATGACGCCACGTTTTCCGGATAAGTACCTCTGCCAAATCCGGCATCGTAACCAAGTTCCATAGCCAGTTTATTTCCTATTCTGGGACCTCCGGCAATAACAATGATATCCGATCGGATTCCTTCAGCTTCCATCAGTTCAATTAACTCAGTCATGTTATGAATATGAACCTCTTTTTGAGTGACAACCTGAGATACTAAAATGGCGTCGGCTTTTAGTGCAATTGCTTTTTTTATCAATTCTTCGTTTGAAACCTGGGCTCCAAGGTTATAGGCTTCTATCATAGGATATCGTTCCAGTCCATAATGCTGATCAAAACCTTTCATATTCATAATGGCATCAATACCTACAGTATGTGCATCGGTTCCGGTACAGGCACCAACCACTACAACTTGGCGTTTTATATGCTCTTTGATAAAATCGTTTACCTCATAAAAATCCATTGATTTACTGACATCTTCCACTTCAATCTTATCGTAATCTATTTGTACATGAGTTTTTCCATAAACTACAAAAAAGGAAAATTCATCAGATAAAGCATTCGAATAGACTATCTCCACTTCATAGAATCCCAGCTTATGGGCATATTGTTTTGCAGCTTCATCAGCCTTGGCTGAGTGACGAACAGGTAGTGTAAAAGACAATTGAACTGCACCGTCGTTTATCGTATCGCCGTAAGATTTAATCATCATTTTATTTTCCTCCTTTCAATAGCTATTGATTTAAGTCCCAATTCATTTTCCAGATACTCATACACAGGATTATAATAGTCTGGAGATTTTTCGTAGACTCCATCCAATCCCTTTCCTCCATTTTTAGGGCGACTGATTTCAGCAAACATTTTTTGTTCGATAGCATTAAATAAGCCTTTGTTGTTTACTTCTTCTAAAAACGAAATGGTTTGATCCAGTACTTCTTTAGCTCTGTTTTGAATGAGGCCATCCTTTTTAAACTCAATATCATTGGCAAAGTCTTTTATGTTATTCATGATATATTGGGCGTTTGAAACGGCCAAAAAGCGATCTTGCATAAACGGAGTATGAATGGCTTCGGTAAGCATACCCAAAAGCAAAATGCTTTGATTGGTAGCCTTGGCAACAAAGTTGAACATGGCATTCATAATAAAACCTTTAAAAATATCTCCTGTCATATATTTGGTTGGAGGCATATATTTTAAGGGAGCTTCAGGGAATATTTCTCTGGCCATTTGAGCATGAGCCATTTCATAAAGAAATCCGTTTTCTTTATCAGGATTCATTTCAAAAGCATGTCCCAGTCCCATAAGGCGTGCAGGTAATCCGCTATCGTAGGCAAATTGCTCATTAATAAATTGTGAAGCAGTTACTGTATAAGCCTTTTCGTAGGCATCAGAAGTAGTTAAATAATTGTCTTCTCCAGAGTTGATTGTGATATCAGCAAAGGCGTTGATCATTCTGGAGAACTTCT
Organism: Plebeiibacterium sediminum; assembly: GCF_026013605.1. GTDB lineage: Bacteria > Bacteroidota > Bacteroidia > Bacteroidales > Marinilabiliaceae > Saccharicrinis > Saccharicrinis sediminus. The sequence goes on along the minus strand of NZ_JAPDPJ010000044.1, from coordinate 47,240 downwards.
GATCTACAAAGGTTCGATACATGTTAATATCACGGAATAAGATTCCGTACATCGAATCGTTGAGCATCATATCCAGTCTTTCAAGTGCTCCCATGGCAGCAATCTCCGGCATGCATAAACCGGAGCAGTAATTGACCAGACGAATGTATTTGCCAATTTCTTCTCCAACTTCATCTAATGCCTTACGCATGATTTTGAAATTTTCCTGAGTTGCGTAGGTACCTCCAAAACCTTCTGTTGTGGCTCCATAAGGAACATAGTCCAGCAAACTTTGTCCAGTTGTTCTGATTACTGCAACAATATCGGCTCCCTGTCGTGCTGCAGCCTGTGCTTGTTTTACATCTTCGTAAATATTACCTGTGGCAACAATTAAGTAGAGCAGGGGACTGTTTTCTTTATTTTTATACGCAGTGATCTTTTGATTTCTATAGTCCGTATTTTGTTTTACTCTTCTTGTAAATTCATGAATGAATTCCTGAGCTTTGTTCTCGATTAAAACTTTGTCTGTTAGTGTAATCGTTGATATGTCAAGACCTTCTGCAATCTGTTTGTTGAGTTGTTGCGGAGTCGCATTTTTGCGTATTAATGCATTGATATAATAAGTGGTAGCTCCAAATTCAATTTTATTACCCAGCGCATCAACAATTAAATTAGGAACCGGAATACCATCAGTGTTAATACCGTCAGCACCCAGTATTCTTAGCGTAGCTCTTTCTATAGTATCTGTTGTATGCTTTGAAATATAATCATTTACAGGTTTGACAATTTGTTTAGCTAATTGCCGGGCTTTTTCTATTTTATGCTGATCCAGATTTAGTTTTGAGTATGACATGGTTTACGGTTTTATTCAGTTCCTTTATTATTTAAATATTGATTGGCCTCTTTTAGGATATTTTCATCTAAACCTAATAGTTTGGCAATGGTAAGCGCATCAAAAGAAGGAGGAGAGCCATTGTCCTTTTCAACTTCGTATTGCATGAAAGCATTCATGACTTTTATTTTTTCATTTATGTTAGTTTTCGTTGTGTGGGTATAGAATTTTTTAAAATTGTTATCATTCAATCCTTTCATTTTGTATTTAGATACCCCATTAATATTGGGAACATCGATGAAATGAGTTGAACAGAAGCTGGTTAATTGAGTAGATTCCGATAAGTGCTTTAAAACAGCATATAAAATGGCTTTAGCCTCGGTTGCATTGGTTGTTTGAGCCAATTCATCAACTATAAATAAACCAGGGACATCCTTGCACGATAAAATCTTGTTTAAGAGATAAATTTCTTCACCAAACGAACTCAATCCTTTTGTTTCTGATTTGCTCGAATTACTGAGGATATGTATGGATTTAAAGACCTGAGTTTTAAAATTTATGGCAGGTACATAAAAACCGTATTGAGCTAATAATTGCAGAAAGGTTAGCGTTTTAAGTAAAACTGTTTTTCCTCCCATATTTGAACCAGATAGCAGTATCGTATTACGATCAAAATCTGCTGTTAACGGAGTATATTTTAATCCTGCCTTTGAATGTTCATCTTCCAGAGACAGCCATCTTCCAAGAGATACATTTATAGTTTGATCTTTGCCGAGATGAGGTTTGTTTAGATTAAACAGAACAGCCAATCTAGCTTTAGCCATATTGGTATCAATCCATTCAATATGATTGATGTATTGATTAATTTGTTGTTCTTCATGATGAATAAGACCAGATAATTGCAATAAGACCTGTTTTTCTTCCTCAGCTTCCTCGTTTAACAAATCTTCCTTTGTTAATAGGGCGTTGATATAGTCTGAAGGAAAAGCAGGTTTAACCATCATCATAAGGCTATCATAAAATTCAGTTTGAATCAGACTACTTTTAAATAATTGAGTTTTTGAATTATTTACAAGTAAGAAATCATGATCTGTAAAATCAAGATTCAGGTTACTTTTGATATTCTGGTAGATCGTTTTTTTAAGTTCGGATATTATCCTATCCTGTTCTACAATCTTACTTCTTGTTTTTAGTAAATCATCACTAAATGAAGAGGATAGATAAAATGTTTCACTTTTGTCATTATTGGGAGATAAAGCAATTAATAAAGAGGATGATTTGAAATCAATATCAATGAATTCTTTAATATTTGAAGGTAATGTTTGAGCAATTGCTTTATAATGGATTAAAAGCTTTTTAATAAGCAATAAGTCAGCGGCGTCAAAATCTTCTTTATCTAGTGTATTTAAACGGTCTGTTTTAGATAAATGGTATTCAACTTTTATGGCGTAATCAATGTTGGTTTTGATAAAATCAATAAAAAGATCCGTAGTTGTATATTGTTTTTCCAGCTCATCATAATCCACGATAAATGATGCCCTCTCTTTGGCTTCTAAACCATAAGGAGAGTGTGGTTTGTATAAATTGTAAAACCACTCAAAATTGGAAAATAGTATGGCATCTTTAACAGGCATATGGATTGATAATTAGTTCTGCATTAATGTGTTCCTGATTGTACCTTTCAATAAACTCAGTGCTTTCAATCTCTTTTAAAATCACCACAAAGCCATTCAGATTATATATGGTTTGAACTCGTATTATTACTTGCTTTTGTAATTGTATAATTTGCTTGTAGTTAAGGAAAATAGACGTGAAGTTGTCCACCTCTAAGCAGGCAATATCTTCAGGTATTTCTGTAATTTTTGAAGAGGTTAAGGCACCTTTAAGTTGGTATGTTCTTGCAATGGTATCATAATTACTATTTGATTTTAAGGATGAACTCAATGCAAGTAGTTTGCAGGTTTCAAGAGCTTTTGCAAGTGTTCTTTTATTAATGCTGATGACATAAAAGAACCCTGCGTTTTTAAATGAGCTAAGTGGTGTTTTCCTGTTTGCAGCTCCATCAATTACAATAGTCTTGCAATTGAGCTCATTCCTTAAATAATTAATAATACAGGTTAACTGGTTGTTATTCTCCGGTCCAACCAGTTCAATTTTGCCGCTTCTTAGGTTTTGTGCAATTACTATTTGACCCAAAGTTGTATAAAATGGAAAAGCCTTAAGTAATTTAAATTGACCATCGCTTTTCTTAATCATAGCAAGCGATGTAACCACTATGTCATGGGGGAATGTTGATATTTGAGGTTTGCTTCTACCATCTATCAAATCCCTGATCTCACCATCTATACCTACCGAAAGAAATGTAGGAGTGACCTCTTTTCGAATATAGCTCAAGGCCAGATTCATAAAAGTTGTTTTACCCGCATTTTTTCCATTGCCCAGGATAAATGTAGTGTGATTTAAAAACTGATATGACCAATGATTACTTAACACTTTTATTTCTTTTTAAATCATTTATTTTTAGTCAACTGCCTACTGCCCTCTGCTTACTGTCAACTGCCTACTGTCAACAATATTCTAATGCTTTCCATTTGTTCTTTGCTCTCTTCTTAATTCTTGTGGTTTCAAAGTTCCTCCTTCATTTAATAATTTAGCCACACCATCTTTTGCCCATAAAAACTCATTCTGACAATATTCGCATTTTTGAGGATCGTGACTATGGTAATCAGATGGCTGCGTGTAGCTTGATAACATACCCTCATAATTTCTAAGGACTACTCTTTTTTCAGTTTGAGATATCAAATAATCGGGCATAACAGGTATTTTGCCTCCTCCGCCAGGAGCATCAACAACAAAAGTTGGAACCGCCATTCCTGAAGTATGACCTCTTAGATTTTCAATGATTTCAATACCTTTTGAAATAGTTGTTCTGAAATGAGATATGCCTTCAGATAAATCGCATTGATAGATATAATAAGGTTTCACTCTGATCATTAGTAAATCGTGAACCAATCCTTTCATAATATTCGGACAATCATTAATGCCTTTTAATAGCACGCTTTGATTACCCAGTTGAACACCTGCATTAGCTAATTTTTCACATGCTTTTTGTGCTTCAATAGTTACTTCTTTAGGATGGTTGAAGTGTGTGTTTACGTAAACCGGATGGTGCTTTTTTATAACCTCGCACAAATGATCAGTAATACGCTGTGGAAGAACCACAGGCATTCGACTGCCTATTCTAATGATTTCAACATGATCTATTTTTCTGAGTTCAGTTAAAATATAGTCAATGCGTTCATCGCTTAAAACAAGAGGATCACCACCGGAAATAATTACATCCCGTATTTCAGGAGTATTGCGTATGTAATCAAAATCTCTTTGAAGCTGATCTTTCCCGGAACTAGTATCTGTTTCACCAACAATGCGGCGCCGGGTACAATGGCGGCAGTACATAGAGCATTCTCGTGTAACCATTAACAAAACTCTGTCAGGGTATCGATGAGTAAGTCCTGAAACCGGAGAATCGCCATCTTCATTTAAAGGATCATTAAGATCTGATGGATCAACATACAACTCCTTTAATTGGGGAACAGCCATTTTTCTAATGGGACAATCATTGTTTTCTTTGTCCATTAAAGCTGCATAATATGGGGTAATAGCCATTTTAAACTGATCCAGTGTTTGCGACAAATGATCACGTTCTTCCTCGTTCAGTTCTAGTACCTTTTCAAGCGTAGGAATATCTCTTATGGCATTTCGCATCTGCCATTTCCAGTCATTCCATTCCTCCTCTGTTACATCCTTGAAAAGAGGAATATCCTTATAATTAACATGTGCGAATTTTCTTTTCATTATGTAGATTTTTTTATTTCCTAACCCTTCTCCCTTCTCCCTTCTCCTTTTTCCTTTCTCCTTTCTCCTTTCTCCCTGTTCCCTTCTCCCTATTCCTCTACGTGTACAGCTCTTCATAAAGCGTTCTTATCTTTTCATTTCTTCTGATGATATCCAGGGCCAACTGTGCATGTCCGGCAGCATAGCCATTGCCAATAAGCATGTCAACATCTTTACCTATGCCTTCAGCTCCTAAAGCAGATTTTGTAAACGAAGTAGCCATGCTAAAAAAGTAAACCGTACCACGGTCTTTACACATTAGTATAGAGCCCATTTCGGTATTAGGAATGTTTACATTATTGATGACAACATCAGCCATAGATCCACTAGTGAGTTCTTTTATGGATTGGTAGCATTGCAAAGCATGGCTTGCATTAAGCTTTATTACCTGATGGCACACATCAACTTTTTTTAGCCGGCTTATATTTTCATCATTATAATCAATGCCAATAATCAGCCCTTTATCACCAACAATTTCTTTAGCAGCAGCACAGCAAAGCATTCCTGATTTACCTCCGGCTCCAATCACAACAACTGTATCATCTTTTTTTACCAAACGTTGGGTCTGTGCCGGAGCACCACAAACATCAAGAACAGCAAGCGAGAGTGTTTCTGAAATATCAGCTGGAAGTTTGGCATAAATTCCACTTTCGAATAGAATAGCTTTAGCGCTGACTTTAATCTGATCAATTTCAGGTTTGACTTCAATTATCTCATCGATCTTTAAGGGTGTTAACGATAATGACACCAGTGTTGCTATTCTGTCACCAACTTTGATATCAGATTGCTGCTGAATTGCAGATCCAATTTTTTCAACTGTACCTATGAGCATTCCTCCAGATCCTGTCACCGGATTTTTCAATTTACCATGCTGGGCTACAATATTTTTTATGATAGATTTAATACGGCTGATGTTACCATTTGCCTGTTCTTTTATTTGTGTGAAACTGGCTGAATCAATATTTAAAATATCCACATCAATGCGTATTTCATTGTCATATAACAGATCCATGTTGTTATTGACAACAGTTGCTGGTTGAGGTAAAACGCCTTGTGGTTCAATCACTCTGTGTGTTCCGTATTTATTTCCTTTTAATTCCATATTCTACTAATTAACAGGCTTATATTCCTTTTAATTGAAAAAGTGCTCTTACATCAGTGGGAGTTGCAATTTCATACCCGGCTTCTAAGGCTATTCTTGCAGCTCTTTCTACCATTTGGGCGTTACTTTCAGCCAATACGCCTTTGGAGTAGTAAACATTGTCTTCGAAACCAACTCTTATAAAACCATTACCAATGCTTACCGCTCCATACTGGGCTGGCAGACTGGCTTTTCCAATTCCCATTACAGTCCAGTAGGCTCCTTCTGGTAATCTGTTTACCAAAAATTGTAACAATTCAACATCATAGGGAATTCCTCCGGGTACGTTCATTACTAATCCGTAATGAAATGGAGGTTTTAATAATCCTTCTTTTATTAAAACATTGGCTGCTGTGATGTGTGAAATATCAAAACACTCCAGAGTAGGATGAACATCATATTTTTGCATTTCTTTAGCGAAACGTCTCATTGTTGGTAGGGTATTTACAATGTATTCATTACCAAAATTCACAGTACCACAATCTAACGAAGCCATTTCCGGTTGAAGTGCTTCTATTACAGCAACTCGATCATCGTCGGTCATTCCAACTGCTCCACCAGTAGTTATTTCAATTACGATGTCACACCTTTCTCTAATTAGCCGAATGGCTTCTTTAAAAATCTCAGGATCCTGAGTGGGATTGCCATCTTTATCACGAACATGAAGATGAACGATACCAGCTCCTTTTAAATAAGCTTCATAAGTCGATTGAGCAATTTCGAGAGGTGATAATGGTAAATTGGGATTTTGCTTTCGAGTGGTTTCAGCTCCACAAACAGCGCATGTTATCATCATCTTGTTCATAGTCGTGATTTTTATTTGTTAACAAAACACCCCTGGGGGTTGGGACACATAGATGTATATTTTACATTGGATCAGAAACCTTATTAGCTAGCTTCGTCCTATGATGACTTGCGTAGGATCAACCTTTTCTCTTAGTGTTTTAAGTTCTTCCTCTGTTGGCTCTAATGTTGTTTCAAATTGATCTGGTATTAATATTTCAAATTCAGTATTCTCCTGTACATCTGTCATCGTTTTGCCGGGATGTAAGGATAATAGCATCATTTCCTTAGTTTCGGTATGATAACCATAAACACCAATATCTGTTATTACTTTAAAAGGACCTGTGTTAGCAGGTAATCCGGCATCATATCTGGAATTACCTCCCTGTAAATATCCCGGCGTGGTTATAAAATCAACTTTATTGGCAAATCTTTTCTGGTTTTGAGGCGTTACTACCAGGGTTTTCCAGCAGAGAGATGCTAAGTCGTTGGCTCCACCACTTCCCGGAAATCGTGTTATAGGTTTATAGTAATCATTGCCAATTATGGTTGAATTCAGGTTTCCATACTTATCAATTTGTGCGCCGCCTAAAAAACAATAATCCACAATCCCTGCCTGGCATAATTCCATGATTTCTGCCATAGAAGTAGCTTTAAGCGCTTTATGTGTCGTTCTTGAATCTCCAACAGAAATAGGCATGGTTGGCAGGATAGGAGCGACGCCTCCGGCCTCAAATAAAATGGTGAGATTAGGGGCGTGAGTCATTTGTGCCAACATTGCAGCAGCACAAGGCACTCCTGTTCCAACAACAACCATTGCTCCATCCTCCAGATTCCTGGCTGCAATAGTAATCATGAGTTCCATAGGATTGTATCTTGCCTTCATGGTCGATTTAGTTTATTAGTTTCAAAAACTTCGAGTAAGGCTTTATCGGGCCTGTTATTGCAAAGACGATTAAGGAACGGTTCTTTGTTTTATCCAGCCTTTAAAGAACCGTTCCTTTCTTTATGGACTTTATATTTATTTTTGAGATGCTCATTAATACAAATGTTCCAGTCGTACCAGTTCTTTCATATTATTCATTCCGCCATTCTTTTCCAGATATTCATAAAAGTCTGCAGAGGAGTAAATTTGATGTTCTATAAACTTTTCAAATGTTTCCTGATCTTTTTCTGCTAAAAGCCATTTTTTAAGATGGGTTTCATCAGAAAAGTACTCACCCGGCATATTGCCTGGATAGGAACCATATGGTACTTCAATTACAGCATCTACATACCAATATGGGATGACTGTTTTTTCCGGTTCGCGTCTTATTTCTTCGTTGCTGATGATCGTTTCTGTAGTTATGATAACTTTTCTTGAGGCTTTAGAAATATCATCATCAGCTACAAGTATTCCGTTAATCTGACAATTACCAAATACATCGGCTTTATGAACATGAATAATGGCTACGTCAGGATACAGAGCTGGTAATGCGGTCAGTTTTTGTTGTGTAAAGGGGCATTCCATTTCAATAGCTGCAGAGTATTTAAATGTATCTGTACCTAGCATTACTCTGGCTGGCAGAAATGGAATACCCATGGCTGCAGCCTTAAATCGCCATGCTAATGCCGCATTTGACCATTCTGTAATTTCAATATCTCCGGACTCAAAAATACGTCTTGCATTTTTTGATAATCCCCGAGCTTCCAATCCAACAATATAGGCAGCATCACATCTGTTAAAACATTTGCCTGCACTTAATAACTGGCAATCATGGGTAGAAACATGTCCTGCAAAACCCAGATTTTTTTTCTTTTGACGTAGAATTTCATGGATAATTGCAGTGGGTATTCTAACACCTCCAAATCCACCAATAGCTAAATAATCACCATCCATAACCAGTGAACTTACAGCTTCGGATACAGATGTAAGTTTATTTTTCATGGCTTTATTCTTACCTTTAAAAAATAATCTCATATCATCTGTATTTGGAGCACCAAACAATTTTCCTAGCCCTTTATGTAATTCTTTTTCGTTCATTGTTTTTTGTTGTCAATTATCTCTTGCTTTATCTTTTATAAAACAGCCTTATATTCATACTTTTTTGTAAGGTAAATGAGAGACTCTTCAATGGCGCTTATGGTATAATCCAAATCTTGCTGCGTATGACGATAGCAGATATATCCGTGATGATAGGGTTGAAGAAATACTTTTCTTCTTATTAATTCAGTATAGAAATCATTTCTCTTGGCTTTGTAAATACCATCATTGTCTTTATCGAAAGTGATAAACATCATGGGTGGAATTCCACTAATTCTTGCACCTACAGGATACTTTCTTAACAGATTGCCAACTTGTTCATTAAAATGTGCTCCCTTTTTCCAGATCGCCTCAATTACCTTTTCCCGCTCAAGTATTTCAATGGTTTTAAGTGCTGCAACATAGCTCAAACTGTTTGGGAAAAAAGTAGAAGATATAAATACATTACTTTCACCTTCTTTCATGATATCTGCTTTTCCGGTTACTGCACCTATAGGGTAACCATTGGCCATTGCTTTGCCAAAAACAGCTAAATCAGGTGTTACTCCATAGTATTCTTGTGCCCCTCCTAAAGAAACCCTGAAACCTGTTCTTATTTCATCGAATATTAAAACAGTATGATAATGTTCACACAGTTTTTTAACACCTTCCAAAAATCCTTTTTCAGGTTCTTCGATAGGAGCTGCCAATGGATGTCCTAAAGGAGTAATTATAACAGCTGCTGTATCGTTTATATGCTCCTGTAATAACAATTCCAGAGATTCCAGACTGTTGTATTTAAACTCGTAGACATCTTCGTAAAGTTTTTTGGGGATACCTCCTTTTACCTCAACACACCAGTCGTGCCAGCCATGATAGCCACAGCGCATTACTTTATTTTTTCCGGTATAGGATCGGGCTAAACGTATGGCTGTAGTAGTAGCATCTGAACCAGTACAAACAAATAAACTCATCTCTGCACAGGGGATCAGTTCATTCAATTTTTCGGCAAGTTGATTTTGATACCTTTGAGTTAAAGAAAAGCAGAAGCCTTTATTTTGAATTTGATTTATCACCGCCAGGTCAACTTCTTCTTCTCTGTTGCCTAAAATAGTAGGTCCGTAAGCACACAAGTAATCGATATATTCATTACCATCAATGTCCTTAACTCTGCCGCCTTTACCTTCATCAAAATATATTGGGAACTCACCAGGAACAAAATTGTAAGGACGTCGGATGCCGAGTACACCACCAGGAATCAGCGCTTTTCCTTTTTCAAATTCTGCAAAAGATTTCTTTAAATTTAGTTTCTTTGTTTCCATACTTCAGAAATTGGGCGTTAAACAATAAAACGGGATGATAATGCCCAGCCATGAGTATGTAAACGGAATGTAAATTTTAGATTTTAAATAGTCAAAGTGGGCAATAAGGGTTATAAGGAGCACAGGCGGTCTGTCACCTCGATTCTTTCGAACTTATCATACATAAATTTGAAAATCCAAATCATTGCCTTAGATTGATTGTTAAATATATAACATAAATATACTAAATATGTTAAAAATATAACATGATATTTTGCAGTATTTGACTAAAATGCATAAAAAAAGCCGGAAAAATCCGGCTTAAAATCAAATGGAATAACAATTATTTAAAATGTAAATGCAATTTCTAATTCAAACTGATTCATTTCAAGTTCAATCGTTTGGTTATAACCTACAGGATTACCTGTATTGTCAAATTCAAAATCCAGTGGATTGTCTCCTTTTACAGTTGTTGACGGTGCATATACAATAGAAGCATGAATACCTTTACCGGATTCTCCAAAATATTTTGAACAGCCAATGGTAATATGGTTTTCAATGACTCCGGGAGCTAATATATTGAACATTACTTCAGAACTGGGGATTGGTTGTTCGCAATGTGAATATCCAGCTCTTAAAGTCCAGTTTTCAATTCCGGAATATTCTGTACCGATTTTAATTACTGAAATATCTTCCCATCCAAAACCCGATCCATTATCGTCACCAAGCATTGTAGTCATTACATTCATCTTATTCGATACAGCTGCAACATCCGAATAATTAATCATTTTGTAATCAGCCATCACAGCCCAATTATTGGTTATTTCGTATGCTAAACCCACAGTCCAGGTTGAAGGAATATCAAAGTCTCCCTGTTCAGCAAACAGACCCGCGTAATCATCAAATTCACCCATTAAAAGTTTTGACTGATAGCTTGCTCCAAGGGTTAACCCATCAATAATTTCGCCCATATAACCAATTTTTATTCCATAACCAAAAGAACCATCAGTTCCATTATCAGTAAGTTTTGATGGATTACGTGACATTTGAGAAAAGCCAATAAGCCCTTTTGCTTCAAAATACTGATAGGCGAGAAGAGCTGTTACACCCAAACTGTGTTTTTCTGCAATTTTGCGTGAATAAGTTAAGCCCACAAACATTTGCGCCAGATTTACACCAGTTCTTCCCGGAGCGCCAAAAGTTCCCATTTTAGTCCCTCCCATATCACTCGGTGGATAATCAGTATTCATACCTCCGTTACCAAATAGGGTGGCTGAAAAACTGCTTTGTTCATTAATCATCCAGTTAGCGCCCATACTAGGCATTAAAAATAATTTTGAATCACTTTCAACCGTACCAGGCATTAATCCAAAAGTTCCGGGCTTCATGGATGGATTGCCAGTTACGGTATATTGCCTGTTCGGATTAAAGAATCCAACTCCTATTTGATACTTTTTACCAAGTAAAACATGACCAGCAGGGTTGCCATTTAAAAGTGAGTTTTTGTACCAGGCAATGCCGGCTCCGGCTAAGCCTTTGTTCTGAGCACCATATCCAACTCCAAAATATCCATCAGTTGCATAAGTTGGAGATGATAAAAATAAAAGTACCAGAATTGCTAAATAGATGTTTTTCATGTGTTTAGTTTTTTAAATTGCCACATGGAACTCGCCGAAAAAACAATCATTCTCCTGAGGGAAAAAAGTTTCTCATGGCTCGTTTCATAGATTTAAATTTTTAATTATAGCTGATTCGAGTCTATTATTTATTAAACATCTAAAAATGTATATATAAATAATAACTAATATAGAAATATTTCTCTATATATAAGTATAAAAACGTTACAAAATGTTAAAATAAAATTGTAATCATCAGATATATTGCTTTCTGAGTGTATCAGGTAAAGAGTGTTTTAAAGAAATTTGAGAAATAAAGAGAAGTTAATATATTTGTTCGTAATTTTACGAAATAAAATACTGAATGAGTTTTAAATTAGAAATAGAAACAGTACGACAACAGAAGTTAGCACGATATGCTAAAGCTCTGGGACACCCCGTACGTGTGTATGTATTAGAACTGTTATCAAAGCAATCATGCTGTTACAGTGGTGATATTTCGCAAGAATTGCCAATTGCAAAATCAACTTTATCTCAGCATTTAAAGGAGTTGAAGGATGCCGGACTAATTCAGGGAGAAATAGAAGCACCAAGGATTAAGTATTGTATTAATAAAGAAAACTGGGCAGAGGCTCAACTTTTGTTTAAGGAGTTTTTGAAGATGTAAAAAAATTTAAGAATGATGTTCGTAGATTTGCGAATTACGAATTGAATGGTGTTTAAATAAGGAGATCATTATTTATAAAAAATTTAAGATATGGATATTAAAGTTTTAGGTACAGGATGTACCAAGTGTAAAAATTTAGAAAAAGCAACAAGAGAGGCTGTTGCTGAATTAGGTGTTGAGGCTACAGTTACTAAAGTAGAAGATATGCTTAAAATTATGGAGTTTGGAGTAATGACTACACCAGCACTTGTAGTAGATGGTAAGGTAGTTTCAAAAGGAACTTTACTCAAAGTAGATGAGATCAAAAAATTATTAACCCAACAATAAAAAATTATGAATTTCATAAAAGTATCTTTATTAAGCCTAATTGCTGTTATTGCATTTAGTTGTAATTCTTCCTCACCAAAAACAGAGGCTAAAGTTGAAGAAAAATCTTGTGCTTCAGAAGGATGTTGCTTGGGATCTTGTTGTGAAAAAGCTGATCAGGAAGTTGCTGCAGCTGATGATATCTCAGATTCAAAAGTTCAGGTTTACTATTTTCATGCTACACGTCGTTGTGCAACATGTCAGGCAGTTGAAGAAGTAACAAAAGAAACTATTGAGCAAAACTTTATAGATCAGGTTGGCTTTGTATCTATCAACAGAGAGAATGAAACAGAACTTGCAGAGAAATTTAAAGTGAGTGGTCAGACCTTATTAATTGTGAGTGGAGATAAGAGGATTGACCTTACTTCAGAAGCATTTTTAAATGCACGAACTAATCCGGAAAAACTTACCCAAAAAATTGTAGCTACAATTAACTCTTTATTATAAGTATGGATTTTCTTAATAGTCTACTAGAGAATGCACAAGTGCCCTTTTTATCAGCCTTTATTTTGGGACTGATGACTGCCATTAGTCCTTGTCCTATGGCTACTAATATTACTGCTATTGGTTTTATTAGTAAGGATATCGAAAACAGAAAGAAAGTATTTATAAATGGTATTGTTTATACTTTAGGAAGAAGTATATCATACTCAATTTTAGGTGTTTTGTTTTATGTAGGCATTAGTCAGTTTGCATTTGAAAGTGCCTTGCAACTTTGGGGAGAAAGACTGTTAGGACCTTTATTAATAGTAATTGGCGTTTTTATGCTGGGAATCATAAATATTAATTTCCCAGCATTATCAAAACTGACAAATAAATTAGAAGAGTCCTCAAAAAATAGCTTTTGGGGTGTTCTTTTATTGGGAATTGTATTTGCGCTTGCCTTTTGTCCATATAGTGGGGTGTTATATTTTGGTATGTTGATTCCAATGGCACTCAGTAGTGTCAGTGGATTGTATTTACCTTTTGTATTTGCCTTAGCTACAGGAATTCCGGTTATTATTTTTGCATGGATTTTAGCTTTCAGTATTAATGCTGTTGGTGGAATATATAATAAGATGAAATCTTTTGAATATTGGTTTCGAAGGGTAGTGGCTGTCGTGTTTTTAATAGTGGGACTTTATTATTCAATTACCATTTTATTGGGTATTCAATTATAGATAAATCACACTTTTATTAGAATTAATTTTATGATACAGAAAGTTATAGCAATAAATAAAAGTAATAATGCCTGGGTTCTTCCCTTGCTAATGTTACCAATATGGGTGTTGATTTATTGGAATTTGCAGCCAATGGCCGATTTTCTGACCGAATCAGTATTCAACTTACAATCAGGAAGTCATCTTACTGAATCCATTCGATTTTTGATTTTTGAAGTTCCAAAAGTGTTGCTTCTATTGGTGCTTATTATCTATTTTGTAGGAATAGTACGCACCTATTTTTCTCCAGAAAAAACAAGACGTCTTTTGGAAGGAAAGTCTCTGTTTACAGGAAATATTCTGGCTTCATTGCTAGGAATTGTGACTCCATTTTGTTCTTGTTCTGCCATTCCTTTGTTTCTCGGATTTGTAGAAGCAGGTATTCCTATTGGAGTTACCTTTTCGTTCCTTATTGCTGCGCCAATGGTTAATGAGGTTGCTTTGGTTCTGCTAGTTGGATTGTTTGGCATTAAAGTGGCTTTAATTTATGTAGTAACAGGGTTACTTGTGGCTATTTTATCTGGATGGCTAATCGGAATGTTTAAGCTGGAAAAGTATGTGGCTGACTGGGTATTTCAGGTTAAATCGGGACAAGGTGATTCTGAAGAGGAAAAGATTACATTCACAGATAGAATTCATTCGGGTTATAAAGCAGTAAAGGAGATTGTAGGTAAGATATGGATATACATAGTTTTAGGTGTGGCTGTGGGAGCTGGAGCTCATGGTTATGTACCGGAAGATTTTATGGGAGCTTTACTGGGTGACCAGAACTGGTATTCTGTACCGCTTGCCATTTTAATTGGTGTGCCGATGTATTCTAATGCAGCAGGTATTATTCCTATAGTCAGTGTTTTAATGGAGAAAGGCGTTTCTCTTGGAACAGCATTGGCTTTTATGATGTCTGTAATTGCTTTATCGCTTCCGGAAATTATTATCCTAAAAAAAGTATTAAAGTGGCAGTTAATAGCCATTTTTGTAAGCATTGTAGCATTGGGAATTGTAATGGTTGGCTTTATATTTAATTATCTGATGTAACTAATCGTATCATGATATTTCAAAATCCAAAATGCCTTAGTGTTTTGGATTTTTTTGTTTTATAATCTGAATGCATATTGACTTTTAGCAATCTAATTATAGTTACATGTAAATACGATTAAAAACGTATTCTTTTCATTTATAAATCTGCTAAATTTGTTAAATGATACTTCAAATTGCTATAATTCTATCTGTATTATTACAGTTTGCTGCTTTTGTAATTGCAATAAAACTTATTCCCAGAACAAAATTTAATATTGCCTGGATTAGTATTGCCATTGGATTTTTATTGATGGCTTTACGACGTTTAAACGATTTATATACTTTATTGTATGCTAAGGATGAAAGTTTTCAGGCATATATTGGAGGGTGGATTGCAGTAGTTATTTCTATAACCATGTTTATTGCATCATTTTATATTCATAAGATTTTCAATTTGATTAATAAGTTATCGGATTATAGAAAACAAAATGAAGCAAAAGTTTTGGCAGCAATTATTTCAACAGAAGAAAAAGAACGTAAGTATTTTTCAAAAGAGTTACACGATGGTTTAGGTCCAATTTTATCATCTGCAAAAATGAGTATATCAGCAATTGATAAAGCTGATTTGACAGAAAGAATCTCAGAAATTTTGAGTAAAACAGAGGTTGCTATTGATAGTGCTATTATATCAACAAAAGAAATATCATACCATTTAAATCCTCAGATATTAGAATTTTATGGTCTTGAAAAGGGGATAAAAAATTTTATACATAATATTGTTGTCGACAGAGATCTTGTGGTTAGATTTGATTCAAATCTGAAAGACTTGCGTTTATCATATAATGTTGAAGTTATTTTATACAGAATCTCATGCGAATTAATAAATAATACCTTAAAGCACGCTTCAGCATCTGATGCAAGTATTAAACTATTGGTTGATGACAGCAAATTAATATTTATGTATGAAGATAATGGAGTGGGATTTGATATTGATGAGGCTATGGATCAGGGAATGGGACTTACGAATATTTATTCCAGGGTAAAATCAATAAATGGTAGAATTGAATTAAAAAGTCGTAAGGGTAAAGGTGTTTATGTGTTTATTGAGCTAAATTTAAAATGACAGGTTTACATATAATTATCGTTGATGACCATGATCTTTTTCGCGAAGGTTTAAAGTTTTTATTGTCAACAAGTAGCTTTATTTCTCATATATCAGAAGCTAAAAATGGAGATGAATTTATCAATAGTATTCAATCTACTGTACCTGATATTGTTTTAATGGATATTGAAATGCCGGTAAAAAATGGAATTGAGGCGACTAAAGAAGCGCTTCAAATCTTCCCATCTCTCAAAATCATCGCTCTGTCAATGTATGCCGAAGAAAATTTTTACAGAGATATGATTGATGCAGGAGCAAGGGGCTTTTTGTTGAAAAATTCGAAGTTTAAAGATGTGGAACAGGCCATTGCGGATGTTTATGATGGTAAAAATTACTTTTCGCCGGAAATACTTAATTCAATTATTAAAAATTTAAATAAAAATAGTACTTCCAATAAAGAGAATACAGAGCTTTCAAAACGAGAACAGGAAGTTTTGTTTCACATTTGCAAAGGATTGTCGAATCAGGAAATTGCAGATGTTTTATATATCAGTAAACGTACAGTTGATAAACACAGAGAGAATATTTTACTTAAGTCTCAATCTAAAAATACAGCAGAATTAGTAGTGTATGCTATTAAGAAACAGTATTTTGAATTGTAAATCATAATTCTACGTATATATGCGTATTATAAAAAATACGTTTTTCCACTATTAAATTCGTTGGTTTCATTTATGATCTTTGTTTTGTTCAAAAAATAAGGATATATGCGTTTTCTGGAATCATTTGTTAATCCCGGAAATAAAAAAATAGTATCTGAATTTATCTATTGCAATGCATATGGATATTGACTATTAATATCCTTCATTTTCATGCTTTTTCTTTTAGTAAATGGATTGTAATGTGCAATAGATGAAAGCGTTGTATTAGATAAATGAGCCAGTTTAGAGTTCAGTAGTTTTAACCAATATAAAAAAAAATATGATTATTCCTTTTTTAATTCCTTGTATCATAGCTATGTTTTTAGCTATTAATATGGGAGGTAGTGGAACTGCACCTTCATTTTCTGCTATTTATGGAGCTGGAATTATAAAAAAAAGCCTGATCCCCGGTTTGTTTGGAATCGCAGTTTTTCTTGGAGCTATTTTGGGAGGTAAAGAAACTGCAAATACTTTAGGCAAGAGTATTTTGGCGCCAGAGTTAATGTCATACCCTGTTGTGTCAGTTATTCTGTTTTCAATTTCAATTTCGTTACTAATAGCTAACCTTTTTGGGGTACCTCAGTCCACAAGTCAATCTACTGTGATGGCAGTAACAGCACCTGCCGTTTATTATAATACATTAAATACGCATAAGTTATTCTATGAAATTTTACCCACTTGGTTTATTATGCCATTATTTGCATTTGTTATTTCCTATTTGATTGGTAAGTATATATACAAACCATTACGTAGGAAGGGATTTACCAGTATTTCATCTTTTAATAATAGTTTGTGGCTGAAAAGCATATTAGTGATCATGTCTTTGTTTGTAGCATTTTCTATTGGCACCAATAATGTTGCTAATGCAGTTGGTCCAATGGCTAGTTTAACTTTTAATGTTTTAAATGTTCGTCAAGAGTATTATGTACATGTGTTAATCTTAGCCACTTTAATTATTGCACCGTGTTTTGGAATAGGTAGTTCTTTATTTGGGCATTCTGTTGTTAAAAATACCGGAAAAGAAATTGTTTTATTTGGGAAAATAGAAGCGGCTATTATTGCATTTATTTCAGCAAGTTTATTACTAACAGCCTCATTGATTAAAG
Source organism: Plebeiibacterium sediminum (assembly GCF_026013605.1). Taxonomy (GTDB): domain Bacteria; phylum Bacteroidota; class Bacteroidia; order Bacteroidales; family Marinilabiliaceae; genus Saccharicrinis; species Saccharicrinis sediminus. The sequence continues at coordinate 29,534 of NZ_JAPDPJ010000044.1, read as the reverse complement.
GGATTCCAACCTCCTTGGTTCAATTGAATGTTGGTGCTATTATAGGAATAGGTGTAGCTAAATTAGGATATAAAAATATTTTTAGAAAGACTGCTGTAAATAAGTTCTTTATTATTTGGATGGTGTCCCCGGCTATCGCTTTTTCTTTATCATATCTTTTGGTATTTATTGTTGATAATATTGAATTTCAATATCTGTAAATGATTGTTAACTGAATTCAAAATATAAAAATCTAAGCACACTCTTTATTATTTCAATTATAATTAAAATATAATATTGAGAATATTCTTACTTTTGCAGCCCTAAAGAAATAAGATCATGACTCAAAAAGTACATTTAGTATATTTTTCACCAACTAATACAACAAAAAAGGTTTTAGAAGAAATAGCCAAAGGTATTGGGTTGGAACAGATCTCGAATATCGATTTAACAAAACCACTTCAATTAACAGAAGAAATTTCAGATCGTATAGTTTTGTTTGGTGTTCCTGTATACCGCGGCAGAGTCCCGGCTGAAGCCAGTGAACAATTGAAAAAGATTAAAGGCAGAAACTCAAAAGCAGTATTGATCGCTGTATATGGAAACCGGGATTATGATGATGCGCTACTTGAATTGAAAGATATTACTGAAGAATCAGGTTTTAAAACCATTGCCGCAGCAACTTTTATTGGAGAACATTCTTTTTCTACGGAGCAATTTCCAATTGCTGTAAACAGACCAGATGTTAGTGATCTAACAAAAGCAGAACAGTTTGGAAAGAAGATTAAAAATTTACTTGAAGATCCTGCCAGATTAGGTAAAACATTTGATGTTCCAGGTAACAGACCATACAAAGAATTGGGTGTTATGCCAGAAGTATCTCCGGTTACTGATAATCAAAAGTGTGATCAGTGTGGTGTCTGTATTGATGTTTGTCCCACCAATGCAATTCTTTTGGATGAAGCAATTAAAACAAATTCTGCCTTATGTATTTTATGTTGTGCCTGCGTAAAATATTGTCCAAACGAAGCTCGTTATAACGATAGCGATTTTGTACATACTGCAGCTACAAAACTTTACACTTTTTGTTCTAAGCGGAAAGAACCTGAGTTTTTTATGTAAAGTATTTTAGGTTTGAACCTACTTTGTCAGGATATTAATCTCACTATTAACGTTTTTGTTATAGCTTGTTAACTTGATTAATTCACCAAATATTTCCAGTACATTTGTAAGCTCTGAATTTCAATATTGGAATTTCATATAAATCTCAAAAATTTATGCTTAAGGAAATTAGGAAAAATCCTATGTATTGGTATTTGCTATTGTTGACAGTAGCAATAACAGCAGGGTTTCAGGCATGGCGAACTTTATTTAATAATTATGCTGTCGATGAGGTAGGAATCAACGGACTTCAGGTGGGAGTTATTCAGTCAGTACGCGAAATTCCTGGCTTTTTAGCTATGCTTGTCGTTTATTTGTTGCTGATTATTAAAGAGCATAAATTGGCTGCGGTAGGAACCCTCGTGTTAGGAATTGGTGTTGCCACAACAGGTATCTTTCCTTCATTTTTAGGCTTAGTTTTTACAACACTAATCATGTCGTTAGGATTTCATTATTATGAAACCGTTAATCAGAGTCTCACCTTACAACATTTTTCATTACAGCAAGCACCTATAGTTATAGGTAGTATTAAAAGTTATGGAGCATTAACCAATATTTGTGTGGGTGGTATTATTTGGTTGCTATCAAAATACTTTGGTTTATCTGAGTTATTTATTGGATTTGGTATTGTTGTTATGTTGGCTGCCTCTTTTGCATTGACCAGAAAACCTATAAAAAAAGAACTACCAGCACAGCAGAAAAAAATGGTCTTCAAAAAGAAGTACTGGCTTTTTTATGTATTAAATTTTTTAAGTGGTGCTCGTAAACAAATATTTGTGGTATTTGCTGTTTTTATGCTGGTAGAAAAATATCAATTTAAAATAGAAGGTGTTGCCATGTTGTTTGTGGCCAATAACATCATCAATTATTTTATGGCTCCTGTAATTGCAAAGGGAATAAACAGATTTGGTGAGCGTGTTATTTTATCGGTTGAGTATATCTTTTTGATATTAATATTTCTTTCCTACGCCTTTATTGAGGACAGAATAACAATGATTGTGTTGTATATTTCCAATCATATTTTCTTTAGTGCATCCATGGCAATAAATACTTATTTTCAAAAAACAGGTGACCGTGAGGATATTGCACCATCCATGGCCGTTGGATTTACAATCAATCATATTTCAGCGGTTGTTATTCCTGTGATAGGAGGGGCGTTGTGGATGTTAAACTGGAGGATTCCATTTATTGCAGGAGCTGTAATTGCTGTGTTTTCTTTATATTTTGCTCAGAAGGTAAAAGTAGATTAGTAAATACAAAGAAGGGCAGAAAATCATTTCTACCCTTCACAAAATACTTTAGTATTTTTACTACTTCTTTTTAGAAGCTTCTTTTTCTTTTACAGCAGCTTCATAACCTAAATTTTCAAGTGCTTTTTGAATATTTTCAGTCGTATTTTTGTCTTCTTTAAAAGCTACAGTTACTAATTTTTGATCCAAGTCAACCACAACTTTTTTAACTCCTTTTTCATAAGGAATATTTTTCATGATTTTTTCCTTACAAGCATGGCAATCAACAGAACAAGTGTAAGTTACTTCTTTTACTTCTGCTTTTTTATCCTTAGCAAAGGTTGTTGTTAAACCAATAAAAAGGATCATAACTGTAAATAATAATTTTAAATTCTTCATAGTAATTTGTTTATAATGATTATACTTTTTAGCTAAAAGCAGTTGACTTATAGCTTTTTAATTTTTCAAATATTGAGGAAACTACTTTATCCTTGTTTACTTTCTCCTTTGTTTATTCTTTACTTAAATTATATTTGATACCCACATATACCATTCCTCCGTATAAAGGGCCCCAAACACGAGAAGCATCAAACTGGTCTCCAAAAGGATTTTCCGGATCAATAATGGCATTGTCTTGTGTAAATTCACCAATATTTTCGCCGCCAACATAAAAGCTCCAATTGCGATAATTTTTTGTTACCTGAGCCATCATTACCATGTAATTCTCTGACTCATCAGCACGAGTATTTTCTATAGAGTTATTCCCTGTTGAAGGAAGTCGTTGCTTTCCATTGAACTGAGCTGTTAAGTCAAACTGCCATTTATCAAGGTTTGTGCGATAAGAGCCGGACAGAAGTCCTTTATATTTATTTACAAAAGGAACATCGTTTTGCTCGCCACTGAAAGTGCTTTGTACATCATTAATTCTATAAGCAGCAGTCAAGTCAAAACGTTTAAATACTTCCATAGTTGATTCAATTTGGAAAATATTTGAGTATGATTTTCCATCCAGATTATAGAAATGTACCTCTTGGCTATTTCTATCCAGATCCACAACCAATTGGTTTTCAAAATCAGTTCTGTAAAACTCTAAATTTACATTAAGCTTTTTTTCTCCAACAGGAATTTCATTAACCATGGCAATTCCATAATTCCAGGCTTTCTCTTGCTTTATTTCTTCATCGAAAATAAAAGATTTTGAACTGGCTAAATAATTAGAGTTTTCACTAATTGCATCAGGAGTTCTGTATCCTTTACCAGCGCTGGCTCTAAATGTGATATGTTCTCCAATATTGTATTTTGCATGTACTCTTGGTGTAATAAATCCATCATGTAAGCTACTGTAATCATATCTTAAACCAGCCATAAATGTAAATTTATCACTTGGAATATAATTGTACTCAGCAAACACACCGGGAGTAGTTTCAGTGAATCCAACATTTTCTGTACTTCCATTAAATACAGCGTCGTTATTATCATAAACTAAGCTAGCTCCTGCATTGTAGGTATGTCTTGTATCTCCAATGTACGATTGATAAATAATGTTGGCGTAAAAATTTTGCTGAGTTACATTAAATGTGTTATTGCCATAAAATGAGTTTCTGTCAAAATAATTATAAGATAGAATTGTTCCCAGACTGGTAGATGGTCTGTTGAAAATAAAACCATTTTTTGCAAAAGCATTAAAACGCTCTACATCAACATCAATACCATATAAAGACTGTTCTGATTGATCTTTATTGTGATCAAAACCTTTTTGTCCGCCTTCTCTTTTTTCGTTGATATACGAGAAGCCAAACTTAGATGTGAATTTTTCAGATCTATAATTCCATTGATTAATGATGTTTCCCATTTTAGCCAATGGTTTATCTAAAAAGCCATCATCGTTCATATCCATCTCTCTGAAGTTTCCACTTCCCTGAACCATTAATGAGGTAGACCATTTGTCGTTTAAACTAAACGCATGACCAAAAGTAGCTTCAGTTTTGCCATCCTGGTTTCCATACAGATAAAAATGCATTTTTTCTGTACCAGAAGGCTCTTTGAGCTGAATGTTAATTTGACCGGTGATGGACTCGTATCCATTTTTTACAGCTGCAGAACCTTTTGATATTTGAATGCTTTCCATCCATGTTCCCGGAACATATTCCATTCCAAAAGCAGACTCTGCTCCACGTAATGAAGGAATATTGGCCATTGTTATCTGAGAGTATCTTCCGGATAATCCCAATAACTGTATTTGTTTTACCCCGGATACAGCATCGGCATAAGCGACATCAACAGAGGCATTGGTTTCAAAACTTTCAGAAAGGTTACAGCAGGCACATCGTTCCAACTCTTTTCCATTTACCTTTTGCACATATAAAGGATTCATTTTAGAAATGGATGTTGATGCTACTCTTTTGGCAACAACAACTTCTTCTAATTCAGCACCCTGACTCATGTACACCTCGAGAGGTTTCTCATCAATGACTTTAATGGTGTCATTTTGATATCCCACATAACTAAAAACCAAAAGGTTTTGTTGGTTTACAGGATTTAGTTTAAACGCCCCGTTACTATCAGTTATTGTTCCAACGGTAGTACCTGCCCAATAAACATTAACGCCGATAAGGGGTACCTGTTTTTTATCTTTTTTTTCGAGTACTTTCCCTTTAATATCACCAGCATAGGCTGACAATGAGAATAGCATCGAAAAAACTAAAATGTATAGTGATTTCATTACTTTAATAATCAGATGTTTCGTATTATATTTTATAGGCAATCTGAATTCAATACATGATTCTGCAAGAAATCTGATTGGTAGAAAAATAAAATACTAGCAGTCTAATTTTAAAGCTTGTTGTTGAGTTACAATATCTCTTCCTGTAAAGCTGAATTTAGGAGATTCAGGAGGTGAATCAAATAATAAATTCAAGGTTAGAGGATTTGTATCAAGAAGAACTAATACCTCGGTAAATGGCTCAAATAATAAAGATAACTCCAAAGGTTTTGGAGATTTGAGCTGTTTAGAATAGGTAAATGAAGTATTGAGTTTAAATGACTTATGAAAGGTTTTGTGTTTTTGACAACACTTACTATCATTCAATTTATGATCGTGATGATCTAAATCCGGACTACAACAATGATCTTCATGCGGGATAAGATCGTCATACAATATGGCATTTTCAGCACACAACTCTTCTGTTTCATCTATATAGAAAGAATATAAGGTCTGATGTCCATGATTGCAAAAATGATAAAAGAGCACAATTCCACTCGTACTTATTAAGAATAAGCACAACAAAAACAGAGTGAGAATTTTTTTATAGGTCTCTTTAATTATCATTATACAAATAAAAACAATATCAATTAAATAGTGTGTTAATTTTTTGTTAAAGGTTTTAGCCCAGTTTTAATGATTTATGATCAATCTGTTTTAACAAACTTCTTTTTGCGCTGCAACCACCACAACCTGATGAACAAACGCTCCCTTTATTGTTTGACGTATTATAAATTAGTTTCCCTAAGGAAAACAATGCATATACAAAAGCACCAACTACACTTAACCACATTAAAATCTCTTGTATCATAGCTAAAATATTAAATTACCAACCTGATAAACTAAAAACGACATGAACCATGCCAAACCTGTTGTATAGACAATAGTAAATAGGGCCCATTTCCAGGATCCTGATTCTCTACTAATTGTTGCAACAACACCAATACATGGGAAATAAATTAAAATAAATACCAAAAAGCTAATGGCAATAATAGGAGTGAACTCATATTCTCCTTTCTCATTTATAGCTGTTTTGATATTATCTTTTAAACTGGTCTGTTCATCATCAAGATTTTCATTTTCGCGATGATAAATAACAGCCATTGTGCTTACAACTACTTCTTTAGCAGCTACTCCACTTAAAAGACTAACACCCATTTTCCAATCAAATCCCAATGGTTTTATGGTAGGTTCAATAAACTTACCAATTTTACCAATGTATGATTCTCTCTGAAGTTCGGCACGTTTTAAGTTGTTTAGTACTAATATTTCCTGGTTATAATTATTAGTTAAAAGCTCAATGGTACTATCTGGTTTATCAGACGTATTTAAAGTTTCCTGAAGAGTGGCTATTTCCTCAATTTTATGATCATACTTGTTTGAAATTTCCTCGTTTTTAGGGAAGTTCTGTAAAAACCATATAATTATGGAAGCAATCATAATAATGCCACCCACCTTTTTCAAATACTGACCGCCCTTATTCCACATATGACGTAATGTAGATTGAAGCGTTGGCATTCTGTATGGAGGTAACTCCATTACAAAAGGAATATCTTTCTCCTTGAAAATGAATTTCTTAAATAGTTTGGCTACTACTATTGCCAGTAAAATTCCTAAACCATAGATTCCGAATAAAACTGTTCCTGAATGCTCAGGAAAGAAAGCTCCAATAAATAAGATATATACAGGTAATCGTGCACTACACGACATAAAAGGATTGATCAACATTGTAATCAACCTGTTATTTTTATCTTCAATGGTACGTGTTGCCATTATTGCCGGAACATTACATCCAAACCCCATGATGAGTGGAATAAACGATTTACCATGCAAGCCCATTTTGTGCATTAACTTATCCATGATGAATGCTGCACGAGCCATATATCCGGTATCTTCCATGAATGAAATAAAGAAGAACAGAATTAATATGTTAGGCAAAAATACAATAACACCTCCCATACCACTTATAATTCCATCTATTAAAAGATCCTTAAACGGACCTTCGTTCATGGTGGCACTTAACCAATTCATAAGCAGATCAACCCCTGATTCAATCCAACCCATAGGATATTCTCCGAGGGTAAAAGTTGACTGAAACATCAGCCACATGAAAAAGAAAAAGATGGGGAAACCAAATAGTTTATGCGTTAAAAACGTATCTAAAATTTCAGATTTACGAACTCTTACTCTTGGTGATTCTTTATAAGTTTCTTTTAAAGCTCCCGCAATAAAACCATATTTTGCATCGGTAATTAATGTTTCTGTATCTTCATTAATTTCAGATTCAATTCTTTTTATAGTTTTATCTGTTACCATCTTTAAGGATGGATTATCATGATCAAGGTAAGCATGTCTGCACTCCTTATCTTTTTCAAGTAATTTTAGCGCAACAAATCTTGGTGATATATTTTTAGGTACACAATTACATTGCTGAATCTCCTCAACAATTTTTGAAATACCTTTTTCTAATGTTTGACCATAATTAATATGAGTGCGTCTTTGGTTGGGTTGATTGTCTTCATATACATCAATAATGGTATCAAACAGTTTCCCAATACCTTGTCTTTTCGAACTCACTGTGGGAACAAAATGCATTCCCAGCATGCTACCCAATTTTTTATAATTGAATGTATCTCCTTTTTTTTGCAGCTCGTCATACATGTTTAATGCAGCTACAACTCTAAGGTCCATATCAATTAACTGGGTAGTTAAAAATAAATTTCTTTCAATGTTAGATGAGTCAATAACATTTAAAACAATGTCAGGAGATTCCTCTAATATATGTTTTCTAACAAATAACTCTTCTGGAGAATAGGCTGATAATGAGTATGCACCGGGTAAATCAACGATATTGAATTTATATCCTTTTCTTGAAAAGTTTCCAGACTTTGAGTCAATAGTCACACCACTATAGTTACCAACATGTTCTTGTCTGCCACATAGGTAATTAAACATAGTTGTTTTACCACAGTTTGGGTTACCAATCAGTGCAACATTAATGGTTTTTCTTTTCTTAAAGGCGGATTCGCGTAAAATTTCATCAGTGATGGTTCCTTCGAACTTAACCGGTGCTAAATGTTTTGCTTCCTCTTTGCTAATCACTTCAATCATGGCAGCCTCACTTCTTCTAAGTGAAACTTTATAATCCATGATCTCATATTCTATGGGATCTTTAAGCGGCGCATTTTTAATCACTTTTACTTTTTTCCCTTTAACAAAGCCCATCTCTATAATGCGTTTTCTAAACGCACCAAAGCCCTTCACTTTTACAATGACAGCCTCTTCGCTTGTTTTTAATTCAGATAAATTCATCCTATAAAGGGTAAAAATTTAAGTGTGTAATATAAAATAGTTAGCAAAAATAAGGGTATACCTCCACTTTGCCAATACCTACATGTTGGGATTTTTATTAAAAATAGTTATGAATATAAGAGGACTGTAAAGATAGAATCTTTTTTTTATGTTAGAAAGAATGCAAATTATTACTTTTGCTGTATGAATGAACAGGAGCCAGATTTAAATAAAGTATATCAAAAGATACAGGAACTGCTTTCAAAAAAAGGACAAGCAATTACTGTACTTGAGGAGCAGGTTGATGTGGAAATGCAAAGAGAATACTTTAATTTCTCAAAGGAGCTGAGTAAGAATCTTGATAAGAATTTAGTTTTAAAGGAAAAGGATTTGCTTTTTGAAGAAACGACTTCTTATGAAAAGAAAAAAGAATTGCTTTCTTCATTAGCTAAGATTGATAATCCAGAAGCTTTTAGAGCTATTGAAACATTTAAGGATATTGAGGATGAAGATTTAAAACAATGGACAACACTAGCAATGCAGGAATCAAAAATGGTACTTGAAACTTCATTGTTAGGAGAAACTCCCATATTTATATCCACCGGTTTAGGCGGAAGAGGTAATAAATTACGCTACTTTGTTGTTTTGGTTAATAATGAAGATCAGGATTTTTTAGAATGGCAACAATCATTAGTACAAAAGGAGTTAGATTATGCCATTAAAGAAGTAGATGGAGAAACCGAGAGTGTAGATTTTGATGTGGATAAAGTATTGGTAAAGGCGCTTTTACCCATTGATAAAAGTGTAAAAGATGTATTTACCAAGGCCATTAATGAGTGTAATGAATTAGGTAATTTTTTAATGAAATCATTTATTGTAACCAATATAAAAATTTTAGATTCAACAGAAATTGATAAATTGGTTCAGGAATACAGATCAAAGGATAAAGAACCAGAATCTGAAGCATAAAAAAAGCCACTAATAATAGTGGCATTTTTTATATTTAGTGTAAAAAGTTATTCAGCTAAATCTTCAAATTCAACGTTAGTGTATTCATTAGCACCAATTGCCTCCACTAGTTCTTCCTCTGCATCATATTCATCAACAGCAGGTTGGTTTTGTCGAATGTAATCTACTACGTCTTGTAATCCATCAGCAAATTTCTCAAAGTCTTCTTTGTAAAGAAAAATCTTGTGTTTTTCAAAATGGAATCTTCCATCATTTTCAAACTTCTTTTTGCTTTCAGTAATAGTTAGGTAATAGTCATTTTTGCGAGTCGCTTTTACATCAAAAAAGTAGGTTCTTTTTCCGGCTCTAACAGCTTTAGAAAAGATTTCTTCTCTGTCGTTCTTATCAAAGCCATCTCTTTTCTCATATCCTTCCATCATCAAATTGTTTGTTATTTTGATAAAAATTTACTGATTTTGTTTGCAATTCAAAAATGGGAATTATTTTTGAATTATTCTACTGTTTTATCAAAAAAAACTATTGTAAATACATATGCCGCATATATATTGCATGTTTTTAAGAGTGAAGACCTTGTAAATAAAGGGTTCTTAATTGAAAAAACTTTATTACAGTTGAAAATGTATTCAACCAAAGAAAAACTTATGTTATGATATGATTTGGTGTTTGCAAAAAATAATGATGTGAATAAAATGTAAAAATTCATTTTTTTGTGGTTCGAAAATAAAAAAGACCTATTTTTGCCGCAGTGATTAATATAAAAAGTTCTTTGAAGAATGTTAAACAGAAGACTACTTAGAGTTAAAGTGATGCAAGTATTGTATGCACACTACCAAAATAGTGATACATCTATTCAAAACTCTGAAAAGGAAATGTTCCATAGTATCTCGAAATCACTTGATTTATATTATTTATATATCTTGTTGCTTCTTGAATTAAGGGATTACGCCATAGGAAGAATTGAGTTCGCCAAAAATAAAAAGACGGCCTCAAGTGAAGAGAAAAATCCTAATACCAAGTTTGTTACAAACAAAATTTTTAGTAAACTGGCGGATAGTAAAGATGTACAAAAGTACATTGATCAAAATGGAAATAACTGGTCTAATTATCCTGAGATAATAAAAAGTTTATACAACGATATCACTAGTTCCCAACAGTACCAAGATCATTTAGCAAAGAAAGAATCTTCATTTGATGCTGATAAAAAATTTGTAATCAAATTGTTAGAAAAGGTTATCGCTTATCATGAACCTTTATATCCTACATTTGAAGATCAAAGTATTTATTGGAACGATGAAATTGAATTTGTGCTTAGCATGGTTGTAAAAACTGTTAAGAGCATGGAAGAGACTGAACCTGCCGAATTAATGGGAGAGTTTAAGGATGAAGAAGATCGTGATTTTGTAAAAGACCTGTTCAGAAAAGCTGTTCTTAATAAGGAAGAGTATAGAGAACTTATTGATAAATACGCTAAAAACTGGGAGTTAGACCGTGTAGCATTTATGGATGTAGTTTTAATGCAGATTGCCTTAGCGGAGTTAACTCAGTTTCCAAATATTCCTATTAAGGTTACCATGAACGAATACATCGAAATAGCAAAGCATTATTCTACAGAAAAGAGTGGTGTATTTATTAATGGTGTATTAGATAAAGCTATTGTTGATTTAACCAACGATAAAAAAATCAAAAAATCAGGTAAAGGTCTGGCATAAATGATGAATAGATTTTATCAAATTCTTTTTTATTTGTTGGTGGTACTATTAGTTGGATGTAATCAAACCAATAGTGATAAAACGTCAGTAAGTAAAAATTATGCAATTACAACAGCCGAATTTGATAAGTTAATTCATAACTTTGGAAACATTACGCAGGGAGAGACTGTTGGATGTTACTATAAAGTAACCAATACGGGTAAAACACCTCTGGTTATTTATAATGTAAAGCCGGGATGCGGTTGTACAACAGCCAAATATACCAAAGATCCCATTTTGCCAGGCAAAGTTGGTGAAATTGAAATCAGGTTTGATTCCCGAGGTTTTTCAGGTAATCAGTACAAAGTAATCCGGGTGGATGCCAATATTGAAAAAAAATCGAAAGAATTGGCTATAACAGCCAATGTTATTAATTAGATAAATTAGTATAAAAATGAACTTACAAGCATTATTTTTACAACAACAAGCCGCAGGTGGCCAATATCAGTTTTTTATCATGATGGGACTACTAATTGTAGTTTTTTATTTCTTCATGATTCGTCCTCAACAAAAACGTCAAAAACAATTACGTCAATATCGTGAGGCATTAAAAAAAGGTGATAAAGTAATCACAACTGGTGGTATCTACGGAAAAGTATCTGAAGTAAAAGAAACTTATATTAATGTTGAGATCTCAAATGGCGTTGTAATTAAAATTGATAAGTCTGCTATCATTATGGATATGTCAGATGCGCAGCCAAAACGCTAAAAGAATATTTTTTTTTATAAAGCCAATAACTATATTTGATGGTTATTGGCTTTTCTTATTTTATGACAGTTTATAAGAATTAATGTATGGCAATTAATACTTTAAAAAATATAATAAATGACTATTCATCTAAAATTAAGGAGTTGTTTCTTAGTTTAAAGAATAATAGGGATTTATTAGTTTTCCTGGTTTTTTTATTGCTGTCAACAGGTTTGTGGTTTCTAAATGCTTTACGTAAAGACTTTGTTACAACCATTGAATATCCTGTAAAATATAGTGAGTTTCCTGAAGACTTTATTTTGTTGGGAGAACCCCAAACTCAAGTTCAAATCAAAATTCGTTCGTTGGGATATAATCTTTTGCCTTATCATTTTGGTAAGGTTATCGCCCCTGAAGATTTACATGTTTCTGCATTTAAAAGAATGCGTAAAGGCAATGCAGAAGGAGCCTATGTTTTAACCAGAGATTTAAAGAATGTATTTACCAAGAATCTAACTAATGGCATTGACTTGCTTGAGATTTACCCGGACACATTATTTGTATTATTCGAAAAGAAAGAACGAAAAACAGTACCTGTAAAGTTTCAATCTCAATTAAAGTTTAAACCACAGTATTATCAGTCCGGACAAATTAAAATAAAACCAGATAGTGTAGAGATATCAGGTCCGTCAACAATTATTGATACGGTGCAATATGTTTATACTGAAAATAAAGTGTTTGAAGAATTAAGTGATTCATTAATCCGAAATATTTCGTTAGTAGCTGAAGATAAATTAAAGGTTACTCCAGGTAGGGTTGTGCTAACCATACCCGTTGAGGCCTATACCGAAAAAGTTCTTACTATTCCGTTGAAAACGATTAATGTACCAGATAGTTTACGATTAAAATGTTTTCCTTCTGAAATTAAAGTTTCTTTTACAGTTGCAGTAAGTAAATTTAATGATGTGACCAGTGCTGATTTTAATGCTTTGGTTGACTTTAATACAAATACTTCAAGCACACTACCTGACAGGCTGAAAGTGAAAATAACAGATATGCCTCAGGGAGTTAAAAATGTAGATTACTCACCTCTTTTTGTGGATTGTTTATTTGAAAAATCGCAAAGCAAATGATGAATGTTGGAATAACCGGTGGGATAGGAAGTGGTAAAAGTACGGTTTGCAAAATATTTGAAACGCTTGATATACCTGTTTACTATTCCGATTGGCATGCCCGAATATTAAGTGATACACATCCTGATATTGTTTCAGGAGTTACAAAGCTATTGGGTGGTTCCATTTACCAGTCAGGTAAAATGGATCGAAAAAGGGTAGGCGAAATTGTTTTTAATGATAAAGAAAAGCTAAATGCTTTAAATCATATTATTCATCCTGTTGTTGCTGCGCACTTTGAGGAGTGGAAGATGATGCATAATGACTATCCTTATATATTAAAGGAGGCTGCAATTTTATTTGAGAGTGGAGCGTATAAGCAGGTTGATCAGATAATTACTGTTTCAGCTCCGGTTGATTTGCGTATTGACAGGGTGGTTAAGCGAGATGGTATTAGTAGGGAGGATGTTTTATCAAGGATCAATAATCAGATGAAAGATGAGGATAAAATCAAGCAGTCCGATTACGTTATTTACTGTAATGATGTTGACCTGGTTATTCCTCAGGTACTTGAAATACATCATGCGCTGATTGACAGGGATTAAAATATAAGTTAAAATAGTAAGACGAACCTATAAATTTTCTTGTCTAAATTCTTTTTGTATAGGATAATAAAATTTATTTGTGCGTTTCAAGTGGCAATTAAAATCAAATTAGAATTAAAATGAAAAACTTTAAAATTTCAGGTTCTTCACTTTTGGGAGCAGGTTTAGGATGGTGGTTTCTAGGTCCTGTTGGTGCGGTATTAGGATTTGTGGTTGGAACCCTGGCTGATAACTTGTCGCCAGAGGATGTTGCTGGTCAAAAGGGAAATCCAAGAGATGGTTTTGTGGCTTCATTAATGGTTTTAATAGCTGCTGTAATGAAAGCAGATGGTAAAGTTGTTAAAGCTGAGTTGGATTATGTAAAGGTTTATCTGGTTCGTTCGCTTGGTGAGCAAAAATCAGCTCAGGCCTTACTGATGTTGAGAGATATACTTAAAAGAAATATACCGGTTAATGAAGTTTGCTATCAAATAAAAACACATGTAGATTATAATTCAAGAGTTGAATTAACACATATGTTATTTGGTGTAGCTAATGCTGATGGACAAATTCCGCAAAGTGAAATCAATATAATCCGTCAGATTGCTTATGGTATGGGGGTTTCAACACCTGATTTTGAATCACTTTTAAATATGTATGCTAAAAATACAGAATCAGCATATAAAATATTGGAAATTGATTCTAATGCCTCAGACGAAGAAGTGAAAAAAGCTTATCGAAAAATGGCGATTAAATTTCATCCGGATAAAGTAGCGCATTTGGGAGAGGAGTTTCAGGCGTCAGCAAAAGAAAAATTTCAGAAAGTAAACCAGGCTTTTGAAGCGATTAAAAAGGAAAGAGGAATCAAATAAATACCCATTTATCCCAAAAGTATCAATAATAGAAATGTGCTTAACGGATAAGAAATTTGAATATCTTTAAAAATTATTTTAAAACATATTTTAAGTTTCTACTAATCTGTTATTTTTGCACTTTAAAATTTAAAACAATCAGACAGTTGCTTTGGCAACAAAATTGAAAACTGGGAAAAAAGAATTGTAATGAGCGAAATGTTAAAAGGTATATTGGCTGTTTCTGGTCAGGGTGGATTATTTAAGATTGTATCTCAGGCTAAGAATAGCATTATTGTAGAGTCATTAGTTGATGGTAAAAGAATGCCAGCTTATGCTACTTCAAGAATTAGTGCATTGGAAGATATTTCAATCTTTACTGAAGATGGCGATGTAAAACTATATGATGTTTTTAAAAATATTTCAGAAAAAGAAGATGGCGGTCAAGCTATCAGTCACAAAGCTTCAGCAAACGAGTTGAAAAAATATTTTGCTGAAATTCTTCCAGATTATGATCAGGATAGAGTTTATGTTTCTGACATGAAAAAAGTAATACAGTGGTATAACTTGTTACAAGAAAAGGAAGTATTAAACTTTAGCGAAGAAGAAGCTGCTGAAGAAGAAGTGAAAACTGAAGAATAATAAAAGTTTTAGCTATTATACAAAAAAAGTGAGGCTGTTTAGTCTCACTTTTTTTATTGTCGTTTTTCTACCAGGAGTTATTTTGGTATCTCCAAAACCTTTTGAGCAGAAATAATTTTAAAATTCTGGTTTTTATTTTCTCCATTATCTTTATTAAAACCATCCTGTACCACAAGAATCCCTTTAGGAAATTCTGGCCCCATAGGTGTATTACAGATTTCTAAACCATCCGTTTCTTCAATGCCGTCATAAACTCCATCTTTTACAATAAAACTTGTGATATATGAATAGGGTGGATTTATATCAAAAATGGCATAGGAAAAGTTGCCTTGAATAGAAGCAATCAGGTAACCTTTGTCCTTTGAAATTCTATATGTAGTTAGCCCTTCAATATCGTAACTGATATTTGGGTTTGAAGTTGAAGATTCTGTAATACGAAAGCCTGTTTTATCTCCAGCTTCAAGTGCACTATATGCAAATATTGCATTTTCTTCAACACCAATAAAAAGTGTATTGGTAACAGCATCAACTACCATACCTTCTGGTTGACTAGGCATTTGAAGTGTTCTTACCAAACTTGCTTTAATCGTATCGTTTTCAGGACTAAGTAACCATTGTTCAACCAATCCGTTTTTACCATTAGCAAACAGATAATGCTTTCCATTTTCTTGATTAAAATAAGTGCAAAAACCATAAACATCATCAACTGTAGATGTAATTTTGCAGATGGCTTTTTCTTTTAAAACAAGGTTCTGCTGGTCTATTTCATAAACATCAATGGTTTGAGTTGTTCTATTGGTACAGGCTACATAATCAATAGATCTGTTACCCATTTTTAAGCCGTATCCGCACTCAGCATTATTGATTTTACCTACATGTATAAATTGTAATTCTTTACCGTAGATATCATATACATGTAATCCTGCTTTTTTGTTTGTACCAAATATTAAACTCTTTTCGGTATCTTTCTTATTAATCCAAATTGCAGGATCATCAGCTGCATCTTCATCAATTTCAGAAAGAACCGGAGGTGTTTCATAATCTGCTGTAATTGCGTTTTTAAATTTAGCACGAAGCGCCTGAGCTTCAGCCATCTTTAAAGAGTCTTCTCTGGCTTCTTTATTTCGCTCTACAACTTTCGAATCAACAGTGTTTTGAGAATTTGTATTTGAAGTCTTGTTTCCACAAGATGATAATAGCGTAACAATTCCCAGAAGTGTAATTGAAAATATATGTTTCATAAATATATTTAGTATATGTAAAGGGATTCTGTAATCGAGAATCCCAATATTAAATGAGTTAAACTTATGTTTTTTAAAAGTTTACTTTAATTCCAACTTTAGCTGTTGTTCCATAATATTCCATTTGCATAGTACGATTGCTTTCACCCTGGAAATATCTTAATGGTTGATTTAAAATATTGTTGCAATCAAAATATACAATATAGTTTTTCTTTAAAGCATAAGTCAGGTTTAAATCAAGGTAAGTTACTTCATCGTAATATCTGTCCAAAGCTGCTTCGTCACCAAATTCATCAATAAAATCACTTGCGTAATTAAAAGATAAACGACCGGTAAATTTCTTTGTTTCATAAGATAAAGAAGCGTTTAATGTATGTTTTGGAGAACCAGGCATATCTAAAGTTTCATCTTCTCTGTCTTCAATATTAAAGTCTGTAATTTCTGATTTAGTATAAGTATAGTTAGCATAGATGCCAAATCCACTTAAAAATCCTGGTAAAAAGTCAAGTTGACGTTGTGCAGAAAATTCTAATCCTAAAAGCGTTGCATCACCACCATTAATCGGGTGTTTAAAATCTTTATATTCAAAGCCATTGTAAACATAGTCATCATGAGTTTCATCAACAATAAAGTCTTTGATGTCCTTATAAAAGAATCCTCCGGAAATGATACCAATCGTTTTAAAATAATGCTCAAACATTACATCAATGTTGTTGGATGTTGTGGCCTTTAGATCTGGATTACCAATAGAAATTTCTTCCTGATCTTCAATTTGTTGATAAGGTATTAAGTCAAAATATCCTGGGCGGGCTATTGTTGAAGTATAAGCAAATCTGGCAATGCTGTTTTTGCCTAATTCATATTTTAAGTGAAAGTTGGGTAATACGTTTGTGTAATCTGTTTTAACGGTTCCAGTTGGAATTAAAGACTCAGGACCATCCACAGAATCATCAAATTCATATCCTTCACCTTCCGTTTTGGTGTTTTCAACTCGAATACCCAAAACAGCAGATATTTTTTTACCTAGATTCTGATTGAACATTAAATACCCGGCAGTTACCGTTTCTGAAGCATCAAAGTTTCCTGCAAATTCTGAGTAATCAGCTTCTTTTTCAAATAAGGAGGTGTTGTTCAGATCAAGTTCTCCAACATATTCTTTAGTAACAAATGTACCTACATTATATTTATCTCCAGGCATAAAGTTGTCTCTTGACATTTCTTTTGTGTTAGCAAATGCCTGGTTCATGAATGATCCTTCATCAATAGGAGTATATTCATAAAAGTCATTTTCTCTGCTTTTGCTTTTGGATTTGTATTTACCACCAATTTTTAAAGCGTTTTTGAAAGCTCCTTGTGCCAATGGAATTTCCAGATTTAATTTGGCTACAACATCGATATCTTCTGTATATTGGTTTTCTTCAGTTAGTTCATCCAATTCCCAATTACTATTTAAATCATGGTTGCTTTGATCTTGTACATACATTAATGGTTTCTTAGAATCGGAGAAGTCATCAACAAGATATTGACCATCTTCATCCAATTTAAGATTAAGGTATCTTTCTTCAGGTCTGTCTTCAGAAGCTTTAGAATAAGAAAAGCCCCAATCAGCTTTTACTTTACCAAAAATATGATCACCGCTTAAAGAGAATTGCATCATTTGCTGATCTTCTAAACGAGCATTTTTATCATTACCTCCCGATTTAACTTCACGTTCTATTTTGTCGGCAGAATATACATTACCATTTTCCAGTTCATCTACTTCAGCCACAAATCTATATCTGTTTTCCCAGTCTTTTCTGCGGTTGTACATACCTTTTAAGTAAATGGTATGGTTGTCGTTTAATTTAAAATCGAACGAACCTGAGTAGCTCTGACGAAGACGTTGCAAATAGTACTGACGAATCTGAAGTTCTTTTAAATAAATATTATCGTTATCATCTAAGTCCCA
Organism: Plebeiibacterium sediminum; assembly: GCF_026013605.1. Classification (GTDB taxonomy): domain Bacteria; phylum Bacteroidota; class Bacteroidia; order Bacteroidales; family Marinilabiliaceae; genus Saccharicrinis; species Saccharicrinis sediminus. The sequence goes on along the minus strand of NZ_JAPDPJ010000044.1, from coordinate 11,330 downwards.
TTCTCCTTCAACATTATCAGAACCAAGTTTATTATTGTTGATAGAAAACCCTAATACCATACCAATGTTGTCATTTGCAAATCTGTTGCTGTATGAAAGGTTTGCTGTGTAATTTGGTTTTTCAGAAATCTGATTGTAACCAGCACCAAATGAACCTGATATTCTTCTTCCTGCAGGATCAGATAGTGTTACAAGGTTGACTGAAGCACCTATAGCATCTGCGTCCATATCCGGAGTAACCGCTTTATTTACTTCGATAGACTGAACCTGATCAGAAGGAATCAGGTCTAATTGTATGGATCTCATTTCAGCTTCAGCAGAAGGAATCCTTTCGCCATTGATGGTTACAGAGTTGTACTGAGGAGCTGTTCCTCTGATGTTACCAAAGCGGGCTTCTCCCTGATCGTATTGCACATTAATACCCGGAATACGTTTTAAAGCATCACCAATATTTGCATCAGGAAATTTACCTACCTGATCAGCTGCGATTATATTAGTAATATTCGAACTTGTTTTTTGTTGGTTTAATGCTTTTGACTGGCCTTGCAACGAACTAGATACAACTACTTCTTGCAGACCAACAATACCGGCTTTTAATTCAAAATTTACTACAGATGTCTGACTCTCTGTAATGCTGATTTTATTTTCTACAGGAATGAATCCGATATAAGAAACTTTCAGATTATAATCACCAGAAGGCATTCCTGTAATGGTATAATTACCATTTACATCAGATACGGCATAAAATTTTTCGTCGTCTGAATAAATATAGGCTCCAGGTACTGAAAGTTTGTTTTCATCAACAATCTTCCCCTTTAAAGCACCACTTTGCGCTTGTATTGAAGTCAATACAATTAAGAATAAGGCTATTAAGCTAAATTGTTTTTTCATGTTTTAGGTAAATTATTTTTATTTGTTTTTTTCATTTAAATTCTGATGCAATGTTATACCGGAATGCGGTCATTTTCAATAGTGTATGTTAGCAGGAGGGTATAGTAACTTTTACTATGACACAATTGCATACATGTTTAAGCGCTTTGTTTTAAGGGGATACAGGAGTGTTGTTGTCAAATTGACACAGGGAGTTTCAGATGATTGATAATGATAACTTAATCCAGGTGTTTTTTATTAATGATATCTTAATAATTTAAAAAGGGATAGGATATTTAAACACGATATTTTTGCTTACAATGTGAGAAGTCTTGCTTTATAAAATCACGCGGTCATAAAGAGGATTTTTACATTCGTAATTTAGTTAATAGTAATTTTTAGTTTATGAAGTCGGTAATAGTAGCTGATGATCATGCTGTAGTTCGTACAGGTTTACAAATCATTTTTCAGGGCGAAAGTGATTTTAGTATTAATGCAGAAGCAGCTAATGGCGCGGATTTATTGAATCAATTAAGCACCCAGCAATTTGATGTGGCTATTGTTGATGTAAATATGCCCGGCATAAGCTCAATTGATTTAGTGGCAGAATTGCGACGATTATATAGTGAAATGCAAATCGTTATTTTTTCAATGAATACGAGTGATGATTTGGCCATGAGGATGTTTAAAAACGGAGCTTTAGCCTATATAAATAAAGAAGAGAATCCTGAGGAATTACTAAAGGCTGTTAGATTTGCATCACAAAACAAGCGTTATCTTACCAAGAGTCAGGAGTGTTTTTTCGCAAATCAGTTTATATCAGGAAATCAAGAAACTATTCCTATTGAATCATTAACTGATCGCGAATATCAAATTTTGTGCTTAATGGCTTCAGGAAAGTCAAAGTCAGAGATTTCGGATAAGTTACTGATTAGTAAAAACACATTAAGTAATCACAGAACCAATATTCTCAAAAAATTGAATTTAAGCAATAATGTAGAGCTTACAAAGTTTGCTATCCACCATAACCTGGTTCATTAATTCATTTCTAAATCAGGGTTAGGCATGCTTCGTTTCTCTCAAAAATTAAATTCGATTCTTGTTTTTATATTTACATTATGCTCCATTGGTACTTATGCTAAAGGAACTTCAGATCGCTCTCGTGTTTTTCTCCATAAAATAGAACAAAGCATATATAGTAATACCGACAGTACCTTACATTATTTTGAACTCTATTCAAAACTAAATCCTGTATTTAAAGAAGACTCATTATATGCAGCATACCTTAATTATAAAGGGATTTACTATTCAATAGTGGGAGATAATTATAAGGCATTAAATTGCTATAAACAAGCTAAATATATTTTTGAGTTGAGGGGCGTTGATGATGCAGCTTTAAATTTGGAACTAAATATAGGAGAACTCTTGTATAATTGGGGACAGTATGATTATGCATTGAAAAAGTTTAAGCAGGTATTACTTCATTCTCAGGTAAAAGAGCGTCATTCCCTGAAGATAAAAGCGCTGAATTATATAGGAAAATACTATCATTCTATGGGAGATTTTGATACATCATTTCATTACTATGAAGAAAGTTTTCAGCTGGCACAAAAGTATAAGGATACCCTGGCAATAATCTCTGTTCAGAATAAAATAGGTAAACATTATGAAACTATAGGGAAGTATGCTGAGGCAATGGAATACTATCTGATGTCAGAAAAACTTGTGTACAGAACCGGTAATTGTATTGAAATGGGGACAACCTATAATAGTTTGGGGAACATGTACCAGGAAATTAGTGAGTATGAACGAGCATTGTATTTTCATAACAAGGCTTTGGAATGCAGAAAAAAGATACATTACCGTGAGGGAGAAGCTAAATCTTTAAATAATATAGGAGAGGTGCTTATTGCATTGAATAAACTACAAGATGCTTATGATAATTTCTCCAATTCATTAATTATTTGTTCTGATTTAGGATATAAAAAAGGCATCGTTAAATGCCTGCATAATGAGGGAATTGTATTGCTTAGGCAGGGAAAAAATAACTACGCTATTAGTAAATTGAAGGAAGCTTTAAAACTGGCTACAGAAATTGGTTACGATAAAGGAATTATAAGTGCCTACTATAGATTAGCTGAAGGTTATCAGATAACACATCAACTGCCAAAGGCTCTTCAAGCTGCCAGTAAAGGATTAGAGCTTGCTGTAAATGAAAATATTTTAACAAAGGAACGCGATTTTAATCTGATTATTTCAAGGATATTATCGGAACAGGGCGATTATAAAATGGCATTGGACTACTATAAACAATATACAATAGTAGGTGATGAAATCATAAATATTAAGTCTGCCAACAAAATAGCAGAGTTAAAAACTCAGTTTAATGAATCACTTAAAATCAGAGAAAATGAGGTTTTAAAGAGAGAGAATGAAATTAAAGCCCTGATGATTAATCGTAAAAATCAATTTATCATTTTTGTTACTGTAGTTTTAATTTTACTTATCGCTTTAATTATTATTGTATATGGCAGGTTCTTACATAATAAAAGAGCAAATGTTGTTTTGCAAAATCTACATCATTCAGTTGTAAATAAAAATATGGAGTTGGATACTTTAAATAAACAGCTTAATATTACCAAAGATCAGCAATTAAAGTTGTTTAGTATCATTTCTCACGAACTGCGTAATCCATTATATTGGTTTCGAAGTCTCACTCATATGTTGTCGGCTAAAATTGATTCTTTGGATAAACAAATGATATCAAAATCCCTGAACTCCATCAATGAATCAGCAACCAATACTTTTCATTTAATGGATAATCTGTTAAACTGGTCCAAATCGCAATTGGGAAATATTCAGTATGTACCTGAAAATATTAACATTACTTCATTGATAGATGAGAACGTAAAATTAATTGCACACTATGCCGAAATTAAAGGCATAACACTACATGTAAAAGCAGATAAGGAGCTTGTTGTTAAGGCTGATAAAGCAATGGTTAAAACTGTTATTCGTAATTTGTTGTCGAATGCAATTAAGTTTACACCACAAAATGGGAAGGTTGATATTGAAGTAATTAAAAAAGGAGAGAAAGTTAAAGTTGAAGTATCGGATAGTGGAGTAGGAATGGGGCATGATGAAGTTCATAGAATCTTAAATTCGAAGTCTTCAGAATGCTTACCAAGCACCGATAAAGAAACAGGTAATGGATTGGGATTAATTCTTACAAAAGAATTTATTGAAAAAAATGGAGGAGAACTCTTTATTTTAAGTTCTCCTGGTAAAGGTTCTATATTCGGATTTGAATTAAATTTAGCTCATTAATCCAAATTATTTTATTGCTCTTTTCTTCTGCCTGCACCCGGAATTTTTAAATACATTACAAATGTAATTGCTATAGTAATCAATAATACAGCCAAAAATACTATGCGTGCATTAAAAACACTTTCAACTAAAGAGAATAATCCTGCCGAAATTAAAATGGATACAAATACCATTTGATTATTGTAAGCAAGTACAGGTCCTAGTTCACGGCCTTTAACTCTGTCTTGAATAAATGAGTTCAAAGGAATTTTAAAAAGGCCGGCAAAAAATGCAAAAATCACGATTAAAATAGTAAACAATGTTGTACCAGGATTAAGCGTAAAAATAAGCAACATCGATAAAGTCATTCCAATTCCTCCAATAGGTATAAGTTTAGTTTTTACCTGATGGTTCGATACAACTCCGGCAACATAACATCCAATACCAATACCAATAGCAACAAGAGCCATAATTGTACCAGTTGCAGTATTTGAAAGGTGAAGAAATTTGTCGCAATAAATATAAAGGTTCAACTGAATTAACGACCCAATTAACCAGAAAATAGATAAGCCAAGTACGGTATAATTCAAACCGGCAATGCGTTTACTCCATTTAAACCATTTTATTGGGTATAAAAGTGGATTTAAGGTATCATCAGAATCATCTTCAGGTTCTGTTTCTTTAGGATCTATATTCATACTTGTTAGCCAGCCAATAATAGCTAAACCCATCAGTGCAACAGCAATAATAATGCTTTCTGTTTTAGGATTTGAAAAGTACTCATGTGTATCTGAAATAATACCACCAAGAAAGGTACCCATCAAAACTGCCACAAAAGTGATCATTTCCATGGCTCCGGTACCAAAAGAAATCAGTTCTTTACCACCAATATCTCTAATAATACCGTATTTACTTGGAGAATAGATACAACTTTGCAAACCCATTAAAAACATACCAATTAACACCACATAAACATTATAAATGAAGAAACCAGTAATGGCAACAATCATTATCAGTATCTCAGAAAATTTAGCCCACTGAATAATTAAAGCTTTAGGATGTTCCTTGGCTAATTTCCCTGATAGGGGAGAAAGAAATATATATGGAATTACCAGTAGCGCAGCAGCAGCAGATACTAATGTTGCTTTGTGTTCCTGACCAATCCATGCTACACCTACAAAACCAATTAATGTTTTTAGCAGGTTGTCGTTTAAAACACCAGCAAAGTTGGTGCTAAACAAAGGAAACCACTTTAATCTGTCTTTTTTCATGTGTCTTAAATTTGTTTTCTTTTACCACATGGAACTCCCAATGAATAATGGTCCTTTTGTGAGAAATATTTTTCCAGGTTTGTTCCATAGCCTTCATATTTGATGATTATGAGTAAAATAGCTTGGTGAACATACAATTATTATTTCGAATTTTAAAACACTGATTCTAAAACGTTAGTTTTTCAATAAAATTGTATCATCATATTTTATGTTAAAAACTAATTGGTAATAAAGATTAATAAGGTGTTTTGATTGATTTACAATTACATCTGAAAATGTTAAAAAAAGAAGAATATTATTATTTTTGTCGCCTCAAAAGGGTTAAGACTTAAATCAAATCAATAAGTCTTGATCTAAAACTGAATAATAATAGTATATAAGTCATTAATACCTTGATATTTTTTTGATTTTTTTGCAAAGGAATTATAGTTTTGTGAGTTCAAAAAAAGTAAGTAAGATAAAATTAAATAAATGGGACGCGCATTTGAATATAGAAAGGCCACTAAGCTTAAGAGATGGGCTGGTATGGCAAAAACATTTACCAAGTTAGGTCGACAAATTACAATGGCTGCTAAAGAAGGGGGACCAGAGCCGGATGCTAACCCTCGTCTTCGAATGTTAATTCAAAATGCCAAGGCTGCCAATATGCCTAAAGATAACGTTGAAAGGGCAATTAAAAAGGCAACTGAAAAAAATAATGAAGACTGGAAAGAAGTTGTTTACGAAGGGTATGGACCTTTTGGTATTGCGGTATTGGTAGAAACAACAACTAACAATAATACCAGAACTGTAGGTGCGGTTCGTAGTTATTTCAATAAAGCAGGTGGTTCTTTAGGAACAACTGGTAGTGTTGAATATATGTTTGAGCATAAATGTCATTTTAAAGTAGCTAATAAAGAAGGTTTAGACCTTGAAGAATTAGAGTTGGAAATGATTGATGCTGGTGCTAATGAAATCTTTGAAGAAGATGGTAGCATTATTATTTATGGTGAATTTGAAAGCTACGGTTCAATTCAGTCTTTTCTTGAAGAAAATGACTTTGAGATTATCAGCTCAGAATTTGAAAGAATGCCTACAACTTCAAAAGAACTAAACGAAGAAGAAGTAAAAGTATTTGAAAAAATGCTTGCTAAATTTGATGAAGATGATGACGTAACCAACGTTTATCATACTGCAACAGGATTATAAGAGATAAGATATATAATCACAAAAAAACCGTTTCTGAATAGAAACGGTTTTTTTTATATCATTTAATCATTTGTCCACTAGGCATCATGTCATCCGGAGGGGGAGTTCCTGTCTCTTTTTTATATTGTAATCTCTTACAATCATTCATTTTACTTCCTTTACAATACATGCTTATAAACCCTTTGCAAGCCAGGTCTTTGGTTTGGCAGTATTTTTTAAAAAAACCGCACGCTGAAAGATTAACACATTCACTCATAAGTATAGATTTTGAATTTAAGTCTAAATTAAATCTTTAAAACCAAAATATAAAATGTTTATGAGGCTGTTCATCAAACAATTATCCTTTTTTATCATATTTTTTAATAAGTATTTTAAGTAATACCTGGTCAACCCAAAATACAAATAGTACAATTATAATGGCCAGTAGTATAAAAAATGAATTTTTATCTTTTATAAATTCTATAAGTTTTACAGGCGAATAGAAATAAAAAGCACCTGTAATACATAATGAGATTCCGATTATCACCATGATTTTAGCTCCCCATTCCTTAAACAGCATGTTTTTATATGATCTAAACTCAAATTTACGACCGAGTTTTTCTGTAAAATCAAATGGAATTTTTGTCATATCAAAATCCTCTATTGATTCGGAAATCAGTTTGTCAATTTCATTGTTTTTAATACTCATACATTAAATGTTTGCATCGGTTTATTTTTTCTCTCAATTGCCATATGGAACTCAAATATAAATTTGATCATCCTCCTGAGTGTAAATTTGTATCATCAAATTTACATGTTCGTTTCGTTGTATAAGAGGTTTGTGACCTCATATCCCAAATCATTTTCAATGATTTCTTTGAACGTTTTGCGAGCTCTGTTTAAGTAACTTTTAATAGTACCCAAAGGCATCGATGTTATTTCCTCAATTTCAGGATAACTGAACTCTTCAAGGTAAAAAAGCGTTAATACCGTTCTGTAATTGGGAGGTAGCTTATTGATGGTTTCTCTAACAATGGTTTTTAACTCAGATTCATTCGTGTTTTTATTTATAGTGAAAGTGAGATTTTCAAACACCTCTAATTCATCGGTATAATTGATTTTATGTCGGGTTCTTTTTCTATTAAAATCAATGGCAGTTTTCCATGTTATGGATGCAATCCAGGTTGAAAGTTTAGATTCTTTTCGGTATTGTTTAATGTTTTTATAAACCTTTATAAAAACTTCCTGAGCAATATCTTCCACATCACTTTGGTTATCAAAAGATAGTTTAAAGGCAATATTGAATACCAGCCTTTGGTATTTATTTACTAAATACTTATAAGCATTGGCATTGCCTTTTTTTATTTGATTAACCAGTTCAATATCGTTCATGTAAGTATATGTCGCTCTACATTACTTAAAGGTTACAATTAAATGAGAAAAAATTGCTTTTCTTATTATTTTTGAAAATTACAGATAATCTATTTATACACCTGTATGTAAAACTGATTTTATCTACTGGTTAAAACCTTTTTGTGTGCGGGGCAATATATTATTGATGTGTATAAAGAAAAAAGTAATGTGTTAATACCATTATCATAAATACTTATTAGCAGATATGTAAACTCTGTTGCTTTCTTTTTTTTGCTTCTAATTCAATTCTGTATTTTCTATGATGTAAAGAAGGAGCGAAGATCTCGTACGTACTGTGGTGAGAGGTCCTTAGCCTATCGGCGATCTACAATTGTAACCTGTTTTTATTATTCTTTTTTATTGTCAGAATATAATGTTGAAGCAAGCTCCTTTTCAATTTCTGCTATTGTTGGTAAATCACTTTTTATTTCATCCGGAATAGCTTTGCTTAATTGATATTCTGCAACTCCAACTGGTTGTGAAATTCCACGAAGTGCGTATTCTGCCTCAATCTTGTTTTTCTCTTGACATAGAACAATTCCAATTGTTGGATTATCAGCATCAGTTTTTAACTTGTCATCAACTGCAGATAAATAAAAACTAAGCTTTCCTGCATATTCTGGTTTAAAACTCTTAGCTTTTAATTGTACAACTACATAACATCGTAGTTTAGTATGATAAAATAGAAGGTCTATATAAAAATCTTTGTCCCCAACTTCTAACTTATATTGACGACCTATAAATGCAAATCCAGTTCCTAATTCAAGTAAAAACTGTGTTATATGTTTTGTCAATAGGTCTTCGATACTACGTTCATCAGCATTCCTTTTTAAAGTCAGGAAGTCAAATAAATATGGGTCTTTTAAAGATTGATTTGCTAAATCAGATTCTGGACTTGGCAATGTATTTTTAAAATTTGTAATCGCTTTGCCTTGCCTAGAGAATAAATCAGTTCCAATTTACATATCTAATATGCTCCTTGACCAGTTATTCTCTATTGTTTCTGAAAGATAAAACAGAGCTTCATCAATTGAATTAGACTTACTATAAATCAAGATATTATGTCCCCAAGGAATTTGTGCAACAAGTTGTTGCACTTTTTCAAAATCTGATTGATAAAATGAATAGAATCCTTTCATGTAAAATAGATTCCTTCTTGAAAAACCTTTCAAATCAGGAAATTCTGCAATTAAATCTTTCTCAAGGCTATCGACAACAGAATTTCCCCATCCCTCATTCTCTTGTTTTTCATACAGTTCTTTTCCTATCTCCCAGTAAAGTAATATAACCTCTTTATTTGCAGATAAAACAGCTTTTATTTGAGTTCTCTTTATTTTACTTTAATCCTCCAAGCCACTTTGTATATTCGGAATCGTATCTTTTTCTCACTGTCATAATTCAATCTTTCCTCAAATATATTCATTTATGATATGAATATATTTACAAGCTGTGAATTTTTAAATAGGTTACAGCGGTGATTGTATGAGTAGTTGTAGATTACGTGGCAGTTCTCTGTCAAACAGCTACAAAGTTTGAGAGGACTACAAACCTTGATGTTTTCCACTTTGCCCGTCATTACTTATGCCATCAAAAGAAGACTAAAATTTACAATTAAATACCAAGTGCAATAAATTAATATAATGGTTTATTATTAACAGAAATACCTCAAAAATGACAATGATAAAACCATACAAAAAGCATTAAAAATGCCACTTAAAACACTCTAAGTAAAAAACACATTATTAACAACTTACTGATTAGTTGTTGGAATATTGTTTAGTTCAACAAACCCTCCAATCTGTAGGGTATGCAAGTAATTTTAAATTAGAAGGGCTAAGTGTTGTAATCAGTTCTTATTCTTTAGAATCTCCACTTCCCTTAATTTCCAACGTTATTGCAAGTTCTTTTTCTATTTCTTCAATTGTCGGTAATTCTCCTTTCAAATCTGCTGGAACTGATTTTATTATTTCATATTCAGCAACTCCAATTGGTTGAGTTGTTCCTCTTAACGCATATTCTGCAATCACTTCGGATTTATCTTTACACAATAAAAGTCCAATTGTTGGATTTTCATTTTCTGTTTTTATCAAATCATCAACAGCAGATAAATACAGATTCATTTTGCCTGCATATTCAGCTCGAAATTTTACTGATTTCAACTCTACAACAACATAACATTTCAACTTAATATGATAAAACAATAAGTCAATGTAGAAATCCTCTCCATCAATTTTTAAAGGAACTTGCCTACCTACAAATGAAAATCCACCTCCAAGTTCTAATAAAAATGCAGTAATATGTTTCACTAACTGCTCTTCGATGTCTTTTTCTAAAGCTTTTTCTGTTAATGTTAAAAAATCAAATTTATAAGGGTCTTTGAGCGTTTCACGAGCTAATTCAGAATGTGGCTCAGGTAAAGTTTCCTTAAAATTGGTAATTGCCTTTCCTGCCCTTGAATAAAAATCTAAATCTATTTGATGAGCTAATACTGTTCTGGACCAGTTATTTTCAACTGTTTTATTGATATAGAAAATTGCTTCTTCTATGGAGTTAGATTTTGAAACAATCAATATATTTTGTCCCCACGGAATTTGTCCAACAAGTTGTTGGACTTTTTCTATATCAAGACCCGAATTAACATAAAATTCATACCATTTACGCATTGAAAACAGATTAGACCTTGAGAATCCTTGCTGATTTGGGAAGTGTTTTTTCAAATCTAATGACACTTTTTCAACAACAGAAGCACCCCATTTTTTTCGACTTATTGTTTCTGAAATTGATTTTCCTATTTTCCAGTACAAGTCTAATAATACGTGGTTTACAGAAATTGAAGCTTTAATCTGAGCATTTTGAATCTCAGATTTTAATTCCTCAATCCATTGTTTATATTCTGAAGTATGTTGAATCAAATCCATGTCCTAACCTTTTGCACAAAGATATACTTTTTAGTCGATTAGGTGATTTCGATCTTTCGTGCTCTAATTTGTTACAACAAGTGAAATTTGTTCGTAAGTGATTGACGCAGCATATACCACGGCAAATTAGTATTCGCTGATCATAGATTCCATTACTGAAGAATAGATTGAAAATTACTTATGCCATCAAAATAAGACTAAAATTTACAATTAAATACCAAGTGCGATAAATTAATAAAATGGTTCATTATTAGCTGAAATATCACAAAAATGACAATGATAAAACCATTTAAAAAGCTTTAAAAATGCCATTTAAAACACTATAAGTAAAAATCACATTATTAACACTTTACAGATTAGTTGCTGGAATATTGTTTAGTTCAAC
>NZ_JAPDPJ010000043.1 GCF_026013605.1 Plebeiibacterium sediminum | reverse complement strand
TTTCATAGCCAATTAGTATTTTTATGATTAGACACCACAAAAATAATTGTTCCAGGAAACTGGAACCTAATTGGCTTTATTTAGGACAGATGTGATTTTAACTATAGAATTATTCCTATTTTTTTTCGCATTCAGCTTTTGCTTTCTTGCATTCGCTTTTCTTTTCTTTTGAACAGCATTCTTTTTTATTCTCTTTTGAGCAACACTCTTTTTTAGCTTCTTTTGAGCAGCATTTCTTTTCAGTTTTTTGAGGCTCCTGAGTATTTTCTGATGCCATTACTGGAGATGCGATTGCTACCATAAATAAAAATAGGAATGATACTGCTATTGACTTCTTCATAATTTTAAATTTTAAATTGATAAAATGTTACTTTGTACAAATATGATATGATTATTAATAAGTTCTTGTTATTGTCTTGTTAATCCATGTTAACGTGTTGTTAATTTGCGTATGGCTCTACTTAATTATTTCTATTTTTGTAATCTGTTTGAAATATAGTAACATAAAAGGTAACAATAGGTTTAAATGATAAAAAAGAAAGTTAGACAAGAGTGGTTAGCGGGGTTAACCTTTTTGGTACTTTTAAGTCTGGTAATTATGCAGGTCATGTTTTTAGTTAAATCTGCAAAGCTTGAACAAAAGCATTTTAATCATCGAGTGGTATTGGCATTAAGAGAAGCTCGTAATGAAATTGCACGAGAGGCAAATCAGTGCAATAATATGCATAATTACGTTTGTGGAAATAAATGTTCCAGCGATGTTCAATATATTAATTTTCATAAAGTTGATAGTATTATACAGTCTAATTTATATATTCATAAAATTAGATTAGACTACCAGTTTGATTTTATAAATGAAAACGATAGTGTTAAGGATAAAATTTGTATTTCCTGTTATGAACAATCATTAAATGGATTATTGGCTCAAAACGGAATCAAGCTGCAAATAGAATTTCCTGATCAAAGCAAGTTTATTTTTGCTCAATTGGGAGTGTTGTTTTATTTGTCTATAGCAGCAATTATTTTTGTTATGATTTCTTTTGTGATTATTTACCGACTGTTTGCTAAAGAACAATCCATATTGGTAAATACAAAAGATTTTATTGATAACATGGTTCATGAATTTCAAACGCCATTAGCTAACATTAAGTTTGCCGCCGGTTTGATTAGGAAAAAAGTGGATTCAGATTCAGAAGGTTCATCAAAAATACTTCAGTATACATCTTTAATTCAGGAAGAAAATTCAAAGTTAAGTCAGAATGTTAATGATATCCTGGATGTGGTGTTATTGTCTTCAGAATCAGGTGAAGCAAAGAATGTAAATGTGCATGAAGTATTACATTCTTGTGTTGATATGTATCAATCCTCAATGGAAGAAAAGCAAGGTGCAGTGAATTTAGATCTTAAAGCTAATAATTTTATAGTTGTGGGAGATGTAAAATATTTAAAGCATGCTTTTTTAAATCTATTGGATAATGCCATAAAATATACTAAGGTTGCGCCTGTTATTGATATAAAAACCTATAATAAAAACAATAAATTGGTTATTATTGTCAAAGATAATGGTATTGGTATTCCTGCAATTGAGCAAAATAAGGTGTTTGAAAAATACTACAGAGTATCTACTGGTAATTTGCATGATATTAAAGGTTTTGGATTAGGACTTAATTTTGTAAAGAAGGTTGTAGATAAGCTTAAAGGAAGTATAAAGATAAAAAGTGAACTGGGTAAGGGAAGTGCTTTTATCATTACTTTAAAAGTTAATGAGGTTTAAATATGGAAGCGAAAAAAATTCTGCTTGTTGAAGATGATACTACCATGGGTTTTTTGTTGGTAGAGTTTCTTGAGTCGAATGGTTTTGATGTTAAGTTATACAAAGATGGACTGCTGGGATTAAATGCATTTAGTAATTATAAATTTGATTTTTGTATTCTTGATGTAATGCTTCCTGGTTTAGATGGTTTTTCAATAGCAGAAAAAATTAGGTCAAAAGACAAAAAAGTACCGATTATATTTCTTACTGCTAAAACATTTAAAGAAGATAAAATAAAAGGTTTTAATCTTGGTGTTGATGATTATATCGTTAAACCATTTGATGAAGATGAATTGCTTTGTCGAATAAAAGCAATTATGGCCAGATGTGATCAAAGTATTGAGCAGGTTGCATGTCCGGAGTTTTTTGAAATAGGGAATTATACTTTCGATTATAAAAACCAGTTATTGAAAATTGATAATGAATCAAAACGATTAACATTTAAGGAAAATGAAGTTCTTAAAATGTTAGCTTCTTCAAAAAACCAATTGGTAAAACGTGATGATATATTAAATACCTTATGGGGCGATAACGATTATTTTAATAGCCGAAGTCTTGATGTTTTTATTGCAAAACTCCGGAAATATCTAAAAGGCGACGAAAATATCATCATAGAAAATGTTCCAACTGTTGGTTTTGTGCTAAAGGATTAATGCTTTTTTGTTGAGAATTGTAATATTTATTCAATAGTTATTAATAATTTCCATAAATTGGAAAAAATACAAGTATCAATCATATAGTTATTTATCGTTAATTTCTTGTGAGTTATAAAGAATAACGTTGATGAGATACTAGTAAAAATGCTAGTTTTGCCTGTTATTAGGGGATGTAGCATTTACATATAAGAGCTAAAGTTCTTATATTGTATTTTATATCAGTCGTTTGTGGAAATTGGCGGTAACATGAAAAGATCTTTTATAATTTTTGTAATATTAAGCATAGTTTGCAGTAGTGTTTTTGCTCAAACAAAATCCAGATCGAATAACACAAAGCTTTTTAAAAGAGCTATGTATCTGGCAGATGAAGGGAATTATAAAGATGCTATCAGTAATTTTAAAGTACTTCTTCAAAATGATCCTAAAGATCTTGATGCCCTTTTTAATATTGGATTATGCTATTTAAATACTTCAGATGGGGCAGATACTGCAGTAATGTATTTAAACCGTGGGATGGATATACTTACCGAAGATCAGAAGAGTGGTTATTTTGGTAGGGAATTTGGAATGTCTATAGGTAAAGCTTATCAGGTTTTATTAAAACCACTTAAAGCAATTGAAATATATGAAGATTTGTTAGTAAATGTTCCAGAGGAAGATAGTTTGATAATGAAAGAGTTGGAATACGAGATTCAAATCTGTCATAATGCAAATTTCTTTTTACAACATCCGGTTGATATTCATGTTAAAAATATGGGGCCAGAGGTAAATTCCATGTACGATGATCATAGTCCGTTGGTAGGCGTCAGTGAAAATGAATTGTTTTTTACTTCCCGTAGAAATTGGATGAAGTTATCGTTGTTGCCTGATGGTCAATATGCTGAAAAAATATACTCGGTTCCACTGTCTGCAAAAAATTGGGAGAGTGCGCGATTGTTAAAAGTATTTTTCAAACAAAATGAGCACGAGGCGGCGGCATCTTTGTCTCCCGATGGAGATGATATGGTTCTGTTTAGAAATGACGTTCATGGTAAGAGTTTGTATATAAGTCATTTTGATGGTAAAAATTGGTCAGAACCAGAAAAGTTACCTTACCCCATAAATAGTTTTGCTCAGGAAACACATGGTTCATTATCGGCAGATAAAAGTACCTTGTTTTTTACAAGTGACAGAGAAGGAGGATTGGGAGGTATTGATATTTATATGTCTAAAAAGAACCCTGATGGCACCTGGGGAGAGCCTAAAAATCTTGGGCCAAATATCAATACAGAATACGACGAGGAAACGCCAATGATTCATTATGATGGTAGAACGTTATATTTTTCATCAGAAGGGCATAATTCAATGGGAAGGTTAGATGTATTTTATGCTCAAATGAATCCTGATTCAACATGGAGTAGACCGGTCAATTTGGGTTATCCAATCAATACTCCGGATGATGATTTCTTTTTTGTACCAACCGTTAATAAAAGTCATGCTTATTATGCCTCCTCCAAGTTTGATGATAACTATGGAGGATCAGATATCTATGAGGTAACTTTTGAATCGGATGATAATACAGAATTGGCAGTAATTGAAGGTCAGGTAGATGAGATTTTTGGAGATAATATGAAGGACGTGAGGCTATTGGTGACCAGAAGAAAGGATAAGCGACTTGTGGGAGATTATCGCCCTAATCCTACCAATGGTAAATATATGATGTTTTTAGAGGTGGGTTATGAGTACGAAATAGAACAAACCAACTCTGACGAAAGTATTAAAGAGGTGGGATATGTAGACGTAACTCCTGAAATGGACTATCAAAAGAAAAAGCAACCCATTTTATTTAAAGATGTGGTGATGGATGCTCCGTTAGAAAAAATGGATAAAATAGTTGAAGTTAAAAACGAGGAAGTAGCATCTGTTGAATTAGATACAGAAAAATCTGAAAATATTGATAAATCATTAAAATTAGAGTCTAAAACTCATGACGAAACTTCAAAGGAGGTAGATAAACCAATCGAGAATGGTGAAAAGAAAGTTGTGATTGAATCTACTCCTGAAGTGAAAAAAGAACTAGTTAAAGAAGTTGAGAATAAAAGGTATATTCCAAGTACTAAAAAAGGTTATACAATTCAATTGATGGCCTTGGAAAAAGGACCACTTAAAGATCGTGCCTATTTTGAGAAACGAGGAGTTAAAAATATTCAGGAGATTAAATGTGTAGATGGGTTTACACGGTATGTTTTTGGCGAGTTTGAGGGTTATAAATCTTCTTTAGCCATTAAAAAGAAATTGCTTAGTGAAGGAAAGTTTCTTGATATATGGATCAGACCAATTAAAGATATTGAGGATTTAAAACAAAAATAATCCCCTCTTATTTTTTATCAATAAAGAGGGGAGTGTATTATTAATTTTCTTCAGGAGTATTATCCATATGAACTTCTTTTGATTTACCAGGTAATATTAAGTTTAATATTACTCCAACAACTGAAGCTAATCCAATTCCTGATAAAGAGAATGATCCAAAATCAATAGATGCTTTACCAACTCCCACTGTAAGAATAATAGAAACAATAACTAAATTTCTGGTTTTATGAAAATCAGATTTTGATTCAATTAATGTTTTTATACCTACACTGGAAATCATTCCGAATAAAAGCAACATAATACCTCCCAATACTTCTGTAGGAATCGATTTTAAGAAACCGCTAACTTTACCGATTAGTGAAAATACGATAGCTGTTATGGCCGCAATTCTTAAAACTCTGGGATTAGTAACTTTTGTTAATTCAATAGCTCCGGTAACTTCAGAATAGGTGGTGTTCGGTACACTTCCTATTAAACCTGCAAAACTGGTTGCAATACCATCTCCAAGCATAGTTCTGTTTAAACCAGGGTCTTTAATAAAGTCTTTTTCTGCGATGGCACTAATGGCATAAATATCTCCAACGTGTTCAATTAAAGGAGCAATAGCTACTGGAATCATAAATAAAATAGCCTCCCAGCTAAATGTTGGCCAGGTTACGTCAGGAAGTTGAAACCATGCGGCCTCTTGTATAGGTGTAAAGTCAATTCCTCCCATTGCAAATGATGTTAGATAGCCAACTATTATTCCAATAAATACCGGAATTAGTTTAATAATACCCTTAAAGTAAACAACTGATATAACAGCAGCAAGTAATGATATTCCTGCAATAGTCCAGTTTGTTTTGGCCATATCAACAGCAGTTGAAGCTAGTGAAAGTCCAATTACCATAATAACAGGTCCAACAACTATGGAAGGAAAAATTTTCTTAATAAATTTTACGCCTCTTAATTTAATTAAAAAAGAAACTAATGAATAAACTATACCAACCGCAATTATTCCGGATAGAGTTCCTGCAAAGCCAAATTTTTCTGTGGCTAAGGTAATTGGTGCAATAAAAGCAAAACTACTTCCTAAAAAAACAGGAACTTTTCCTTTGGTTATCAGGTGGAAAATAAGTGTTCCTACCCCAGCAGATAGCAATGCAATAGAAGGATTAATACCAACTAATAAAGGAACGAGTACTGTTGCACCAAAGGCAACAAATAAAAATTGTACTCCTAAAAGGATTTGTTTGGAATTTGATAATGGAGTTAATGAATTCATATTTCTTAAATTGGGTTTCGGCAAAAATAAGAAAAAAGTTGAAGAAGAGAGATTTTTCTATTAGTTTGGTAATGAGCATTAAAAAAGCCGGAAAAACACCCCTGATTTTCCGGCTTCCTCAAAGATTTCTGTGTAATCTAAACCTATTAAGAATACTTGCAAGATAAACATTTTTAAACAATTGGTCAAGATTCATTTTATGAATTATCTCATGTTATTGGTGGGTTTCAATTAAAATATTGCGCTTGTTATTTTTTTTCTATTTTTGAATAGAAGATTCCAAAAATAGAGGTTATGCAAAAAGCAGTTACAAATCCAAATGCAACCTTTGGTTCAATGCCGGTTTTTATGACGGCAATTTCTACTATCCTAGGAGCAATACTTTTCTTAAGATTTGGTTGGGCTGTTGGTCATGTAGGTTTTTTAGGAGTATTAACAATCATTATTATTGGTCACTTGGTTACTATACCAACGGCTTTGGCAGTGGCAGAAATTGCTACCAATCAAAAGGTTCAGGGAGGCGGTGCTTATTATATTATTTCCCGATCGTTTGGTTTGAATATTGGGGGAGCAATTGGTATAGCGTTGTATCTTTCACAGGCTATTAGTGTGGCTTTTTATATTATAGCTTTTGGTGAAGCTTTTGATGCGGTACTGCCTTATTTGCCTTTTGAGATTGATGCGGCAACCTTTAAAAAAGCGGTTACTTTAATTATGATGACATTATTAAGCATTATCGTTGTAATCAGAGGAGCAAACATTGGAATGAAGGCGCTTTATGTTGTGGTAGGAATTCTGTTTTTATCCATTATTCTATTTTTCATGGGTACTTCTACTTCTCAGAATCCAACATTCCTGTTTAGAGAAACAACTCAAAATCCTGAAAGTTTCTTTTATGTATTTACAATAATCTTTCCTGCATTTACTGGTATTGCTGCAGGACTTGGATTATCAGGTGATTTGAGAGATCCCAAAAAATCAATACCCAAAGGTACTTTATGGGCGACTTTGATAGGTATGGTTGTTTATGTTGCCATTGCTTATAAATTAACGATTTCAGCAACACCAGATGATTTAGCAGGTGATCAGTTAATCATGCAAAGAATAGCTATTTGGGGACCAATTATTCCCATAGGACTTGCAGCTGCAACATTATCTTCAGCTATAGGATCTATTCTTGTAGCACCTAGAACATTACAGGCGATTGGATTTGATAATATTTTACCCTACCCGAATTTAAATAAATGGCTTTCAAAAGGTAAAGTAAAGGATAATGATCCGGTTAATGGAACATTAGTAACCATAGCCATTGCTTATTTTTTCGTAGTTATAGGCGATGTAAACTTTGTAGCTCAGATTATTTCTATGTTTTTTATGGTTACCTATGGAGCCATCTGTTTAATTAGTTTTTTAGAGCATTTTGCAGCAGATCCTTCGTACCGGCCTACATTTAAGTTAAATAATTGGTATTATTCCTTAGCCGGAGCACTGTTGTCTTTTTGGTTAATGTTTAAAATGAATTTGACTTATGCGATTATATCCATACTTATTATGGTGGTGATTTATTTAATTATAAGTAAGTACAGACCAGAAAGAAGAGGATTGGAAAAGTTGTTTAAAGGTGTGGTTTTTCAGTTGAGTCGTCAGATTCAAATTTTTGTTCAGCGCGCCAATAAAGAAGAACAGGAGTATAATTGGCGTCCGTTTGCTGTTTGTGTTAGTGCAGATTCTTTTGAGAGGCAAAGTGCTTTTGATTTGTTAGGTTGGATATCTCATAAATACGGGTTTGGTACTTATATTCATTATGTGGAAGGTTTTCTGAATAGTACCACCTATCATCAGTCGAAAAAGACATTAGACCGGTTAATCGGTAGGGCTAAAGGAAGTAACACTCGTGTTTATATAGATACGGTTATAAGTCCTTCTTACACATCAGCCATTGCACAGGTTATTCAGTTATCTGGTATTTCAGGAAAAGGAAGTAATCTTATTTTGTTTGAATTTCCTAGTGATAAGCCCGAATCTTTAAAAAATGCCTTAGAAAATTATATTTTATTTGATTCATGTAAAATGGATGTATGTTTCTTAAATACCTCATTAAAAGGTTTTGGCTATAAAAAGGAAATCCATGTATGGATTGGTCGTCATGATTTTCATAATGCAAACCTGATGGTATTGTTAGCTTATATTATTTTAGGACATCCGGATTGGAAAAAAGGTTTTATTAAGATATATTCGCTCGTTCCAGCACAAGAAACAGAAGAGGAAAAGAAAAAGTGGTTGGATAGAATTAAGTCGGGTCGTTTACCTATTGCACCTGGAAATGTTACAATGGTGCCATTTAAAGAAGGTGACCATAAAGAAAGCATTGTAAAACAGCAAAGTCATGATGCGGATTTAACTATACTTGGATTTTCGTCAGAAGATATAAATAAAGGAATTGATA
Source organism: Plebeiibacterium sediminum (assembly GCF_026013605.1). Classification (GTDB taxonomy): domain Bacteria; phylum Bacteroidota; class Bacteroidia; order Bacteroidales; family Marinilabiliaceae; genus Saccharicrinis; species Saccharicrinis sediminus. The sequence continues at coordinate 47,722 of NZ_JAPDPJ010000043.1, read as the reverse complement.
GGTTTACAAAGTACGATAATATGGGTAATATATTATTTGTAAATGCATATCGTAAAAAGGAAATTGAATAAATTTAGTTTAAATGAGTAATAATCAATCTAAGGATAATCTTATCCTAATGGATGATAAAATAGAAAGCTGGCTAAGAGATCGGTCAGCTTTGCTTTTTTACATATTGGCAGGTGTATTTGTTGTTTTTAGCTTTTTGTTTTTCAATGCACGGGTTAGCATTACTGGAGATGATTCAACTTATATTACCAGAGCAATTAATTTCTGGAGTTCAGGAAAATTTCCGGATTACCAGGGCCCTCTTTATCCAATTGTACTTTCATTGTTTGCTGGTATTTTTGGAATGAATGTAATACTCCTCAAGCTAACTTCCTTTGTGTTTTTGCTGGGTTCTTTTGTGTGGTTCTATAAAACGTTTAAGGACAAAATATCATATACCAGTCTGTTTTTCACAATGGGAATAATGGGGCTGAGTCATTATTTTTTGTTTTTCTCAAGCCAAACATTTTCTGAAGCGTTTTTTATGTTGCTTCAGATCGGTATGTTTTATTACGTATTTAAAGTTGTTGAAAGGGATGAGGATAGTTCAGATAAGAATTGGAGGAGCCAATTAAAGGTAGTTTTACCGATTGTAGTTTCTGCCGTATTAATGTTCCTTACAAAAACAATTGGAATTGGAGCTATATTAGCATTGTTGGTGTTCTTTCTTGTATATAAGGAGTTTAAGAAAGCTTTGTTTATATTATTCGGGTTTGTTGTGTTAATGACATTTTTTGTTGGTGTAAAAAGTGTTGTTTGGGATCTTCCCCCAACTACAGGAAAGCAAACCAGCCAATTGTTGAATAAACATCCTTACGATGAAAGTCAGGGGAAAGAAGATTTTTCTGGATTTATTCAGCGATTTAAAGATAACTCCAACCTGTATCTGTCCAAACACTTTGTGCGAGTATTAGGATTTAAATCAGGGCAAAAAAATAGTACAAATCCCGCTGTTACAATCTTGCTATATGTGTTGTTTTTGTTGGGCTTTTTCTGGTTTCCTAAAAGAAATAAATTTTTATTTTTCACCTCTGTATACCTTGCAATACTGCTCGGTATGACCTTTTTCTCATTGCAGAAATTGTGGGATCAATATCGATTAATTATACCATACGTACCTTTTGTGATATTATTTTTAGTGTCAACAGTAATTCAGGTATCAAAAGAAAAGAACATTGTTTTAGTTCGAAAATTCTTCTTTCTGGTATTGATTCTTTCATTAGGTTTAGTTTCCGTGAGCGGTTATAATAATATGGATCTGAAAACCTTATCAAAAAATATTCAAGGAGATAAGTTTGCCGGCTTTACACCTGATTGGGTAAGTTATTTAAAAATGGTGGATTATGTTGAAAGTAATTTATCAAAAGAAGACACTTATGTAGCTTGCAGAAAACCTAATATTGCCAGAATATATGCAAAGGGAAGAAAGTTTTATGGCGTATATCGTATCCCTGAAGGTTCGGCAGAAGATTTAGTGCAGCAATTAAAAGATAGAAATGTAACGCATATTATTGTCGCAAGCTTGCGAAAGAATCCACATGTATTTACAGGGCAAACCATAAACACTATAAAAAGATACATGGCAGTGATTGTAAAGGAATATCCTAAGATGTTTAAGTTGGTTAAGAAGTATGGAGATAAAGAGCCAACTTATCTTTTTGAAATAGATTATTCTCAGTTAAATAATCCTGTTGTTAAAGTAAATGAGAATAATAAGTAAAGGAATGCAATTATATAGTACTGAAATTAGAGATTATTGGGAGCAATTTGCTTGTAAGTGGGTAAAATACCGAAAGCGACGTTCTTATTATTGGAATTCAATATCTAAGTATTGTAATTATTTTATTCATCCTGAAAGTAGTGTTCTTGAAGTTGGATGTGGTGGAGGTGACCTGTTAAATGCTATCAATGCAAAAGAAAAAACTGGCGTTGATTTTTCACCTGCAATGATAAGAATTGCAAAGGAACAGTTTACGGAAATTACATTTCATGAAATGCCTGCAGAAGACTTAAATCTGAATGATAAGTATGATGTGGTTGTCTTGTCAAACCTGATTGGTTTATTGCCGGATATTGAACAGGCTTTTAATCAGGTTCATAATGTAGTTCATGAAAAAACCCGTTTGATTGTTACCTATTATAGTCGAATGTGGGAACCAATCATTCGTTTTGCAGAGGTTATCCGTATTAAAAGAAAATCGCCAAAGCAAAATTGGTTGTCTTCTCAGGATATTCAAAATTTATTGTACCTGGCCGGTTTCGAAACATATAAGGCCAATAGAAGTATGTTATTGCCATATAATATTCCGTTAATATCTGGCTTTGTAAATCGTTTTCTAAGTCGTTTGCCCCTGTTTAATTTGTTGGGATTAAATCAATTTGTTTTTGCTCGCCCAATACCTAAGACCTTAACACAGGAAGAGATTGATAACAAGTATTCCACTTCAGTCATTATTCCTGCCCGAAATGAAAGTGGTAATATAGAACAGGCCATAAAACGTATTCCCAAATTAGGAAAGCATACTGAGATTATTTTTGTTGAAGGAAATTCAAATGATGATACCTGGGAAACCATACAGAATGCGCAGAAGAAATATGAAGGGGAGTATGATATTAAGATTATGCAGCAGGATGGTAAAGGCAAGGGAGATGCAGTTCGAAAAGGGTTTGCAGCTGCAACTTGTGATATTCTGATGATTTTGGATGCAGACCTTACCGTTCCTCCTGAAGATTTGCCAAAATTTTACAATGCTATAACAACAGGAAAAGGGGAGTTTATAAATGGAGTAAGGTTAGTTTATCCCATGGAGAAGAATGCCATGCGTCCATTGAATACCATGGGCAACCATTTTTTTAGCAAATTTTTTAGTTACATTTTAGAAAGGCCTATAAAAGATACTTTATGTGGAACTAAAGTAATGTTTAGGTGGGATTACGAAAAGTTAGCAGCAAATCGTAAGTTTTTTGGGGAGTTTGATCCGTTTGGAGATTTTGATTTGCTTTTTGGAGCCTATAAATTAAATCATAAAATAGTTGACCTGCCAATTAGGTATAAAGAAAGAAAGTATGGTGACACTAATATCAGTAGGTTTAAACATGGTTTGATATTATTGCGTATGGCTACTTTTGCAACAATAAAAATAAAGTTTTGGTAAGTAGGTTTTGAGTGCTGAAAGTATTTTCACAACTTTATGCCGATTAAATATTCTTTGGTAAAAATTTAAGAAAGAGTTAATGAAACGTGTTGCGATATTTCCGGGATCTTTTGATCCTTTTACAATAGGTCATGAAAATATAGTACAACGAGCGGTTGGTTTGTTTGATGAGATTATTATTGGTATAGGTTATAACTCAAATAAGCAAGATTTTTATCCCGTTGATACCAGGGTTGAATGGGTTGAATACCTGTTTAAAGATGAACCGAAAGTAAAGGTGGGAAAATACGAAGGATTAACCGTTGATTTTGCCAAAGACTGTAATGCAGGATATATACTAAGAGGTATTCGTACTGCCGCCGACTTTGAATATGAAAGAGCCATTGCTCAAGTAAATAAAGCGATGACAGCTATTGAATCTGTCTTTTTGCTTACAACTCCGGAACATACTCCGGTTAATTCTAGTATTGTTCGCGATATCATCAGACATAAAGGAGATCCAAGTAAATTTATTCCTGAGAGAATTTTTGAGAAGATGAAAAATTATAATATGCAGGGAAAATAATGAGGTATATTGTTCTCATATTTGTTTTAATAGTTGCACAGTGGGTGAAGGCAGAAAGGTTAGATAGTGTTACTATCTATGGAAGTGCTGTTGAATATGCAAATATGAACCTTACTGTACAGCGTCAGAGTAATTATATAACAAGGGATTTTAAAGACTTAAGATCTTTTAGAGTTAATAAAAAGGGTGATTTTATCACTTCCTTCTTTGTTGATGATGTAACAAAAATATATATAAGCCTTGGTGAAATGCAAGGTTATTTATTTGTAGAACCTGGTAAGTCTTATAATATTGAATTACCTCCTTACAGACCAATGAAAGAGGAGAATAAATTAAATCCATTTTTTATTCCAGAACCGGTTCTGTTAGGTGTTAAAAATGAAAGTAGTGTTGATTTAAACAGAGAGATTAAAGAATTTAATTTATCGTATAATCAGAAGTTTGCCGATAATATTAAGAAGATTGTATTAACCAATAATAAAAAGTTAGCCTATCAAATTATAGATGAAACTGAAGAAGAATTCCCAGCTTCAAAAGATACCTGGTTTCATCAATATAAATCATATAGCTACATCAATCTTAAAAATTTTATCAACTCTAATCAAAAGCGAAAACTGATTAATGAAAATTTTAGTCATGTTCCGGTTCAATATTCATTAGATCCTTATTGGGAAGCTTTTAATCAGGTTTTTTCTAACTTCTTTTATTCGTATTTTAATTCTAAAGAAGGTGAGGAAGTTAAAAACTTATGGCCAAAGGTGGAGTCCTTCGATAGTTTAGCCATTGCTTTTGGTAAAGATTCTCTTTTTTATAACCGAACTTTAACTGAATTGGTTGTTATTAAAGGTTTGTATGATGGCTTTTATTCGGGAAATTACAATAAGGAAAAGATTATTACCTTAATGAAAAGGGCATCAGAGGAATGTAATAGCGATATGAATAAAGAAATAGCGGGAGATATATTTCATAAGTTTACAAAGCTTCGAGTTGGTTTATTAGCTCCTTCATTTTCGTTAACAACCTTGTCTGGTAAAAGTCGTGAGTTAAAAGATTTTCAAGGAAAGTTTATCTATCTCAACTTTGCGAATACGGAAAATTATGCCTGTAAAAAGGATTTTCAGATATTGAGTCAGTTTGCTGAGATGTTTAAAAAGGATATGGTGATTGTTACTATCCTTACTGATGAGGATCCGGATAAAGCTTATGAGTTTGTGAAGCAGCATAAATATAAATGGAATTTCCTTCATTTTTCACATAATGCAAAGGTGTTGTTAGATTATGACATCAAAGCCTTTCCAACCTATTATTTAATAGATCCCGAAGGAAATCTCATTTTTGCACCGGCACCTGGGCCTGAAGAAAACTTTGTTCCGATGTTCTCAGAAACATATAACCAGTGGAGGTATAAAAAGATGAGGAAAGAGAAACCTAAGGCAAGAACTATATACGATTTGTAATTTTTTGAGATTAGAATAAAGACAAAATAGGGGTGAGTTATTTTATTTAAGTATTTGATTTCTTAAATCTGAAAATTCAAAGGGGTTTGGGTCATAAAAGTTTAAAAAAAATCTGATTCTAAAGAAAGTCTTTTTATCTAACTATTAATGTATTAAGTTAGTTATTTATTAAACATTGGATTTTTTTTGATAAAGAGTCAGTTTTGTTGCATTAACATATAAATCGTGTAGATGTAGGAGGTGTGCATATTCATACAAAATGACTATGTTTGTATAGTTAGTAAAAGCTATAGCCTCATTGTATGAAACATATTCTTCACATTCTTCTGTTTTTTGCTTTTAATCTCATTTTTACAACCGTAAATGCCCAAGATCCACCTTATCCTACTGTTACAATAGTTAGTGATGATGTAGAATTTTGTGAAAGTGGAACTGCAGACGTAACCATTCAGTTTACAGGAGAACCTCCATTTGCAATTTATTATGAAATTGGAGGAGCTTATCAAACCGTAGGTTTTGATGAAGGAACAGGTTTACAGACTATTTCAAATTACGAACATACTTTTTCAATAACACAAACATCAACAGACGATGTTAATATTTTAAAGGTTTATGATAATAATTATCAGATTGCACCTTTAAATCATTCAACAAAATTAAATTCCGGTTCTGATCTTGTAAGTGGTTCAATGAATATTCAGATAGATCAGATGCCAACGCCTGATGCAGGGGTTACTGATAAGATCTGTGGCTATGAATATACGCTTCAGGGAAGTGTGAGTGATGCAACTCATACTATATATTGGAATGATATGACAGGAGTTGGAAGTTATTCTGATATAAATTCATCAACTTCAACTTTTGCTAAAAATGAAGAGGGTCAGGTCACTTTTATACTTACAGAGGAAAATGGCGCTTGTACTGCAACCGATGAAGTTACGATAGATTTCCACGGTTCACCTACAGCTACATTAAATTCACCTGGAGAATATAAATTTTGTTCCACAGATTCCGAAGCAGATATTGTAGCTTATAGTGTTAATTTTACAGGTAATGCACCATTTGATTATGTGATAAAGAATAATACAAATTCTTATAATGAAACTTCAACTACGCTGACTGCTAATTTGGAATACCCCGTTAGTACTTCTGATCAGTTTTATATTTTGTCTGTTACTGATGTAAATGGATGTTCAGCTATAGAGGAAGATATTACTGGAACCCAAATTGTCACAGATTTAAAACCAAATACACAGGCTGGAGAAGATCAGATTGTTTGCGGAAAAGAATTTACGCTAGAGGCTATTCCTAGTTCTGGAACAAGTGGAGAATGGAGTTCAGCGGCTACCGGAATTAATTATGGAGTGAATTCAAATGCAAATACATCTGTTACATCTGACAATTATCAACTTGTCGCATTAACCTGGACTGAAACCTCAGATGAACTTAGTTGTATAAATAGTGATGAGGTTCAGATACGTTTTGCAGAACCTCCAGTTCTGGAATTACTAAATACCGAGGATCAAATATGCAATGGAAGTTCTACCTATGTTAATTTAAATATAACAAATGGTAATGCACCTTTTTCTGTATCATATAATGACGAAACAGAGACGTATTCTAAAACTGAATTATCATTGGGTAGTATTTCGTTAGAGTTAAATCCAACTTATGATATTACTTCGCCTGTTCAAAGTCAAACAGATTTTCATTTTACTAGTATTGAGGGGGTATATGGATGTGAAGCTTCATACTCAGATTTAGTTTATTCAGTAAGTGTAGATCAGCAACCAATGGCAAACGCAGGTGATCCTAGTTTAGATTCTCCTTGCGATGATACAATAGAACTACAAGCAAGTAATTCTGTGGGTGAAGGTTATTGGAGTCCTAGCTCAGAAGGAACATTTGATGATGAAAGTAATCCTGAAGCTATGTTTACAGTTTCCCCAATTAATGAACCTACACAATATATTTTAACATGGAATGTTATTAATGGAGAGTGTTATGATTCGGATAATGTGGAGTTCACTGTAAAACCTTTTCCGACTCCTGTGATTGCAGGGAAAGATTCAACAATTTTTGCTTTAGATAATATTCAATTATATGCAGAAACATTGGAAGTAGGCTCAGGAACATGGTCTTTGTTAGAAGGTAGTGCTACAATTGTTGATCCCTCAAATACCATTTCTGTAGTTACAGGCATGGAACCAGGAGTTTATCGTTTTAAATGGACCGTGGATGTAGAAGAAGGGGGATGTGCTATTGAGGATGAGGTAACAATTACTATGAAGGAATTATTTGAAACTGGAGGTTTCTCTCCAAATGGAGATGCAATTAATGACGAGTTTAAGATTCCTGGATCAGAGAATCTACATAATATTAAGTTTGTTGTATTTAATAAGTTTGGGAAACTTGTTCATGAAGAAGTTTACTCTGAAAATGTTCGGATTTCTTGGGATGGAAAAGGTTTGGATGGAGAGGTTGTAAAGGAAGGAGTATACTATTACATATTTGATGCAGATGAATTAAGTAAGCCGGTTAAGAAATATTTGGTTATAAAACGATAAGTAAAAGAAACACACACTCATAATGAAGCATCTTATAATAGCATTAATGTTACTTATTACAATTTCATCTTATGGACAAAGAGAAATTGTGATGAGTCAATATATGTACAACAGATATAGTATAAATCCAGGTTTTGGAGGTTCACATGATGTTATGTCTATCTTTGGATCTTATCGTAAACAGTGGATGGGATTTGAAGGTGCTCCAACTACTGCTTTATTTACCGTTAATACTCCTCTGAAAAATGAAAAGGTAGCTTTAGGAGCACAAATATTTAATGAAAGTTATGCTATAGCCGCAAATACAGGTTTCAATTTTTCATATACGTATCGTTTACCTTTAAATAATGGCTCAAAAATTGGTTTGGCAGTATCTGCAGGATATGTAAATTATAAAACCAATTGGAATGATGTGGATATTGTTGAGCAGGATGATTTATTCGCAATGACAGAGAATAGTGGTTCTCCAATATTTGGTTTTGGTGCTGCAATGTATAATTCCAACTATTTTTTAGGTCTGTCTATTCCAACTTTTTTATACCATGACAGATATATTACCGGAGAAAATTCAGTTGATTTTAATAAGATAGATTATCTGCTGACAGCGGGATATTTGTACGAGATTTCAGATAATATTAGTCTTCAACCTTCAGCGCTGCTACGAGTAAATATGGATGATGAAACCTTTGTAGATGTGAGTGCTACTGCTATTTTGTTAAAATCATTGATGATTGGGGCATCATACAGAACTGTGGGCGATATTGTGGGGATGCTAGGTTATCAGATTACTCCTCAGTTGCGATTTACATATAGTCTTGATTATAGCATGGAAAAAATAGCATCTTATAATAATGGAACACATGAAGTATCTCTTCAATTCGACTTTGGTTATAAGATTCATTCACCAAACCCAAAATTCTTTTAGAATATGAAGTCGTTGTTTTATAATATTATAATAACCTTAATTGTTTCATCTGTTTTTGGTATTGACCTTCTTTCGCAGGAAGTAAAGGTTGAGGCTATTCCGAACAATAGTGCATTGAAAAATGATTTTGCACCTTATGTAATTGATTCAACATTGTATTTCACAAGTAACAGAAAACATGAGTTTTTAAAAACATATCTGGATCAAAATAATGAGGGGTTGTATAGAATTTACAAAACAGATATTTTATTAAATGATGATTTTAGTAAAGAAGTTGCTTTAAATTCTTCCAAATTCAGTAAGCTAAATACTTCCTCAATTTGTTTTAGTCAGGATAAAAGCAAAATTTTTATTACTCAGAATCAATATTCAAGTGTAAAAAGGAGCAAGGGTAGAGATAATCTTTTGGGTATATTTATTATTGATAATGAAGAAGGGAAATGGAGCCGCCCAACAGCATTTGCATATAATTCAAGAAGAAGCTTTTCAAACGGACAAGTTACTGCAACACCAGATGGAAATACTATTTTTTATGTTTCAAATCAGGATGGAGGTTTTGGTAAAACAGATATTTATCAATCAACTTATGAAAATGGAGCGTGGACAGAGCCTGTTAATTTAGGAGATAAAGTAAATACTGAAGGACAGGAATTATTCCCCTTCTATCATCCTTCAGGTAAATTATATTTTGCTTCGGATGAGCATAAATCAGAAGGTGGATTGGATATCTTTTATACTTCATGGAATGGAAAAGAGTGGACTACTCCGGTACATTTAGAGGAGCCTATTAATTCTCCTTATGACGATTTTTCATGTTATATTTACCCGGAAGAAACTGAAGGTTTTTTTGCGTCAAACAGGTCAGGGAATGATGATATTTATAGGTTTACAAATCCTTATCCTACTTTTCCTGATGTAAGTGATCAGGTAGAAGATAATTACTGTTTTACATTATTTGAAAACGGACCTTTTAAATCAGACACATTACCGTATAAATATAAATGGTATTTTGGTGATGGAGAATCTATGGACGGAATTGAAGTCAGGCACTGTTTCCCTGGACCTGGAATGTATAATGTACATTTAAGTGTGGTGGATACATTGGCAAACGTGGATTTATTTACAGTTGCCCAGTATGAACTTGAGCTTAAGCAAACTCAACAAGTTTATATTACTTGTCCTGACACAGTGAAAGTTAATGAACCAGTTACATTATCAGCTTCAAAATCCGTATTAAAAGACTTTAAGCCAGCTCAGTATTATTGGAACTTAGGTAATAATAATCGGGCAAAAGGTGTAACTATTAATCATATTTTTCGAACAAAAGGTACATATAGTATAGAATGTGGGGTAATAGCAGAAGATAATATCACAAATAAAATGGCCTCAAAACGTAAAATTGTAGTAACAGAATAAAAGATTAAATATATGCAGCACAACGTTTTATTGTTTTTATTAATATTTATTTCAATTAAAACATTTGCACAGCCAGTTCCGGCTGTTGATGAAAATATACCATACCTAGTAACATTTGGAAAAGAAGGGGACAAAGCTTGGGGAGATAGTGATTTTACACAAATAATCTTTTTTTCGGTACCTAAGAATCATACTGATCCAATTTTTATACGCGTTTTTGATCCAGAAGTTGGCGGTGATGTCGATGAGCAAAAAGGAGAGTGGGATACACGAATGAAATATAGTATTTATGGAGGTAAGGAAGCATGTTCAAATGAAGATGCCATGAAGATTAATTTAGGAGGAAATTTTCGAAGTGGAACATTACTGGCAACTAAATCATTTACCGAAAACGCTCGTTACGAACAGCAATGGTATACTTTTGGACCTATAAATCCAACTGAAGGTGAATATCTTCCTGATTATGGAGGTTATATTTTTAAAGTAATTATTGAAGGTATAGGAGGTGATGATGGTAATTTGTACAGACTGTTTATGAGTCAGCTATCTACAGAAAATCAACCAGTTGAAGGAGCGTTTGCTTTTTACTTTAAATATAAATTCAGATTACATGATGATGTAAATGAAGTGTCACATATTTATCCATTTATCGACGATAAAGTTCTAGCTGTAAAACAATCTAATTTTGATTGGGATAATGATGGATTTATAAGAATTATCTCCGTGGCTAAAAATGGTGAGTTTTTAAAAGTTTCCGGAGATAATGAATGGTGTGAAAGTATGCATGCAGTTCAACCAGCAGAAAAAAATACATCTTATGATATTCAGATTATTAAAAAGAAAAATGCTCATATTAAAAGTAATAATGTCGTTATCTTTTTAAAGAATCAATATGATGAATTAATGCCATTTTATAGTGTACCTATCGGTGGTATTCCAAAATATAAATATAGTATAGGTATTAAACCATAAACAGCAATCCTATTTAATGATTTATAAAAATACTATGCGAAATAAAATACTTATTCTATTATTTTTTATCTCAGTTTTTAGTAAGATTGGAGCTCAATCGTTTGATTTTAAGAGTTTTGATTCTGATATGGGCTTACCTCAGAACTTCGTTTATTGTCTTGCACAGGACAATAGAGGGTATCTGTGGATTGGTACAGGAGAAGGGTTAGTCAGATATGATGGACTTAGATTTATAACATATACTCGTAATGATTCGTTAGCATCAGATTTTGTTCATTCACTATTTGTTGATCACACTGGTGTTTTATGGGTAGGTCATGGAAACGGAACCTTATCCTATTATGATGATGGTTTTCATAAGGTAATTCCCAAGGAATTGGCCACAAGTCCAATAAAGGATATTTGTCAGGATGATTCAGGAAATATATGGGCGACAGTTCAAAATAATGGCCTCATAAAAATATCACCCGATAAAAAGATTAAGACATTTTTTGATAGGGAAATGTTTGGGAATAAACTCTATTATTCTATTGCCAGTATTGATGAATTCCACTTTTTGTTGGGTACATCGGATGGTTTATTTGCTTTAAAAATTGGGTCGGATGATGAAGTCCGTACACTTGAGGAAGTTGATGTAGTACCTCCTACAGTTATTAATAAAATTGTAAAAAGAAGGGCTATTGAAGGTGAGTATTGGATTGCGACTGAGGATGAAGGATTTTACTTATATAAGTATGATAGTAAGACAGCTGAGCATTTTGCTAACAATCAACTTTGTATCAAGTTTGATGTAGAGCAGGAAAATATTTTGGATATTTTCGAAGAAAAGGATGGAAACTTAATGTTGGCAACCTGGGGTAAAGGAATCATCAAATTATTCTGGGATAATGCTACACAAACATTTACTGAATCATTTAATTTTTCAACAGCCAATGGTCTTAATCACGATTTTATTAAGAGTATTTTGGCGGATAGAGAAAATAATTATTGGTTTGCATCATACGGAGGTGGTGTTTCAGTTCTTTTGGATGAAAGCTTTATTCATTACGATCTTGAGGATATTGGTTTTAAACAACTAAAAGCAATATCTGTATTAGCCACAAATGATAAACTCTGGATAGGTTTAGATAATGGAGTTTTAAAAACAGATCAGTTTTGTTTTTCAGATCACGAATATTACGATGCCGCATTGGGAATTCCAAATGATAGAATTACAGGTTTTGAATATGATAAAGATGGTGTATTATGGGTTTCTTCATTAAATCAAGGATTGTATTATCGAAAAAAAGATGATCTTAAATTTAAAAGATATAATTACACATCTTCGATTATAGGCAACTATATTAACGATATGGCTTTATTAGATACTAAAATCTATTTAGCTACATCAGGAGGTTTTTTTATTATAGATACTAAAACTAATCATGTTGAAAAATATACAACTGAAAACAAATTACCACATAACAATATAAACTTTGTTTATATAGATAAAGATGATAAGGTTTGGATTGGACCAAAATCCAGTGGAATTTGCATGTTGGATTCTACAAATATTGAGGTACATAAATTATCTCAGGCTCCTATAAATGTTTCAGGAATGACGAAGGACAAGGAGGGTAATATCTGGTTGTCTACAGTAGGTAAGGGTGTGTTGAAATATACAAGAGACACCTTGCAATCCATTTCGGTGTTGGATGGTTTATCAAAAAACTACTGTTATGATATCGTTTGTGATAAGAATAACAGACTATGGGTTTGTCATTGGCCTGGCATAAGTTCCATTGATTTAAATACCATGCAGATTAGAAACATGGGATTTAAAGATAAAATGGGAGGTGATTTTTACAGAGTTTGGGAAGATAAAAGTGAAAATATCTGGTTCGCATCCAGTCATGGGGTTGTTAAGTATTTCCCTGATCGAGATGAAAAGAATCTAGTTGCACCACTGTTAAATTTTACAGAAATTGATATCTCAGGAAAGAAATATCCAGTTAATAAACCAATTGTACTTAGTTATCCTTACGGTAAGCCTAATTATCGTTTTAGGTTTGAATTTACAGGTATCAGCTTTAAAGATCCACTAGGTGTAACTTACCAGTACAAAATGATTGAAGATGGAGAGGGTGAAGATAAAGACTGGGATGATTTAGGATCTACCAATTTTAGAGAATATGAATTTTTACCTTCAGGAAAATATACACTTAAGATAAGGGCCTTTAATGCAGACGGGGTTGTTACCAAGAGTCCTATTGCTGTAACTATTGAAATTAAGCTTCCTTTCTGGAAAAAATTCTGGTTTTATTTGTCTTTAGTTGCTTTTGGAGTTTTAGTAGTATTTTGGATTATTAAGTACAGAGAAAGAGCTTTGAGATTACAGAAGGAAGCATTGCAACAAGAAGTAGCTTCTCAAACTGTGGTTTTACGAAAACAAAAAGCTGAAATTGAAAAGAAAAATCAGGATATAACTGCCAGTATTACTTATGCAAAACGTATTCAGAAGTCTATACTTCCTCAGGTAGATACCTTAAGATCTACATTTCCTGAGTCTTTTATATTTTTTGCACCTAGGGATATAGTGAGTGGTGACTTTTATTGGTTTAATAGAACAAAAGATGTTTTTACGCTTTGTTGTGCTGACTGTACAGGTCATGGTGTGCCAGGAGCTTTTATGTCTATGATTGGATCTACGCTTCTAAATGATATTTATAAACTAAATGGAATCAATTCTCCGGCTGATATTCTTGAAAGATTAGATGCTGATATTAGAATATTACTTCAACGAGAAGGTGATGATCAGGCTAAGGATGGAATGGATATTTCAGTGATTCAAATTAATATGAGTACAGGTAAGGTGGTGTTGGCATCTGCAAAACGTCCGGTTTATTTGTATATTAATAATGAACTTACTGTTTATAATGGAACAAGAAGAAGTATTGGTGATGATGACATGACATCTGATACAAGTTTTGTGGATTATGAATATGAGTGTTCTAAAGGTGATTCTATTTATCTCTTTTCAGATGGTTATCCTGACCAATTTGGAGGACCTAGAGGTAAAAAGATGATGAAAGTTGGTGTAAAGAGATTGCTTGAAGAAATACATGAAAAACCAATGGAAAAACAAGGAGAACTGGTTAGAGATAACTTTATGAATTGGATGGGAGATCTTGAGCAGGTTGATGATGTTTTGTTTATGGGATTAAGATTATAGCGAATTTCTTGATAATATTAACATATGAATTAAACGGCTGTTGTTCTTCAATAGTCGTTTTTTTATGCCATAAAAAAGCCATCCCAAATTCGGGATGGCTTTGATAATATATAAAGTAATTATATTTTAATTACTCTGCAGCTTGAAGTAATAATCCTAAGATATCACAAGCAGCTTTTGATACTGAAGTACCAGGACCAAAAATAGCAACTGCACCAGACTCGTATAAGAAATCATAATCTTGTGCCGGGATAACACCACCACAAATAACCATGATATCTTCACGACCAAGCTTTTTAAGCTCTTCAATTACCTGAGGAACTAAAGTTTTGTGTCCTGCAGCTAATGAAGATACACCTAATACGTGAACATCATTTTCAACAGCTTGTTTTGCAGCTTCAGCAGGAGTTTGGAATAAAGGTCCCATGTCAACATCAAAACCTATATCTGCGTATCCTGTAGCTACAACTTTAGCACCACGGTCGTGACCATCTTGTCCCATTTTAGCAACCATAATACGTGGTTGACGACCTTCTTTTTCAGCAAATTCTTTTGCTAAAGCAGTTGCTTTTTCGAATTCAGGATCTTTTCCTGCTTCACTAGAATATACTCCACTAATAGAACGGATCACAGCTTTATATCTTCCAACAATTGTTTCACATGCATCAGAAATCTCACCAAGAGAAGCGTTCTTCTTAGCAGCATCAACCGCTAATTCAAGTAAGTTACCTTCACCTGTTTCAACAGCTTTAGTGATAGCAGCAAGAGCAGCTTGACATTCTTCTTCATTACGCTCTGCTTTTAATTGCTTTAAGCGCTCAATTTGAGAAAGACGTACAGCTGTATTGTCAATATCCAAGATATCGATTGGATCTTCTTTTTCAAGACGATATTTGTTAGTACCAACGATAGTTTGAGTACCAGCATCGATTTTAGCTTGAGCACGAGCCGCAGCTTCTTCAATACGCATTTTAGGTACACCACTTTCGATCGCTTTAGCCATACCTCCAAGTTCTTCAACTTCTTCGATAAGAGCCCAAGCTTTTTCTACTAATTCATTTGTTAATGACTCAACATAATATGAACCAGCCCATGGATCAACAGACTTACAGATTTGAGTTTCATCCTGAATGTAAATCTGAGTATTACGAGCAATACGAGCAGAGAAGTCAGTAGGTAATGCAATAGCCTCATCTAATGCGTTAGTGTGTAACGACTGAGTGTGACCTAATGCAGAAGCCATTGCTTCAATACAAGTACGACCAACATTGTTGAATGGATCTTGCTCTGTTAATGACCATCCTGAAGTTTGCGAGTGAGTACGTAATGCTAACGATTTTGGGTTTTTAGGATTGAATTTTTTAACAATCTTAGCCCATAACATACGTCCGGCACGCATTTTAGCAATCTCCATGAAGTGGTTTGTTCCAATAGCCCAGAAGAAAGACAAACGTGGAGCAAAAGAGTCGATATCCATACCAGCGTTAACACCAGCACGTAAATACTCTAAACCATCAGCCAAAGTATATGCTAACTCAATATCAGCTGTAGCACCTGCTTCTTGCATGTGGTACCCTGAGATAGAAATAGAGTTAAACTTAGGCATGTTTTTAGAAGTGTATTCAAAGATATCAGCGATGATTTTCATTGAGAATTTAGGTGGGTAGATGTATGTATTACGCACCATGAATTCTTTTAAGATATCATTTTGAATTGTACCTGATAATTGATCAAGAGTTGCACCTTGTTCCAATCCTGCCACAATGTAAAATGCCAATACAGGAAGTACAGCACCGTTCATTGTCATAGATACAGACATCTTATCCAATGGAATACCATCAAAAAGGATACGCATATCTTTAATAGAATCGATAGCCACACCCGCTTTACCAACGTCACCTACTACACGCTCGTGATCTGAGTCATATCCACGGTGAGTAGCAAGGTCAAATGCTACAGAAAGACCTTTCTGTCCAGCAGCAAGGTTTCTTTTGTAAAATGCATTTGATTCTTCAGCAGTAGAGAATCCTGCATACTGACGAATAGTCCATGGACGCATAGCATACATCACTGAATATGGTCCACGTAGGTAAGGAGGCAAACCTGCAGCATAGTTCAGGTGTTCCATTCCTTCTAAATCGTCTTTTGAGTATACACTCTTAACTGGGATACGTTCTGGTGTAATCCAGTCCTTTTTAATCCCATTTTTTTTCTCCCATTCTTTGGCATCAACTTCGCCACAAGGAGAACTTTTTTTGAAATCTATATTTTTAAAATCTGGTCTTGCCATTTTTCTTTAGATTATTAGATTTTAGATAAGAGACTAGAGATTTATTCCCTTCTTTCTTACCAATGATCTATTTATAAACCTATATGTTTAATATCGATTAAGTATTTAGCTAATTAATACTATTATCTAAACCTGTAATCATTTTTTCAATCTCATGAATAATTTTTAGAAAATTATTCAAAGTGGGTTCATCTATGTAATTTACATCATAAGATAAGTAGATGTGAGTTTCAAGTTCAAGTGCCGATCCATATGCATATTCAAGAAAGCGTTTAAAATCTTTGTTAGATTTTCTGCCGGATCCTTCTGCAATATTTGCAGGGATACTTACAGAAGCTCTTCTCATTTGGTCTGTTAAGCCAAAAGTCTCTGCTTTAGGAAAATTTAAAGTGAGTAGGTAAATTTCTTTAACTAAAATTCGTCCTTTTTGCCAAACTTTAAGTTCCCTGAAGTTATGCATTTGTCTTTCTTATTTGTCTCCTATCTCTTATCTAATGACTTTTATCTTAAAGTCCTAATTCTTTACTAAAGCCTTGAAGTGTTTCAAGTACGTTAGAACGAACATTAATAAAGTTTGTAATTCCTTTTGCTTTTAAATCATCAGCGCAAGCAGGAGCTCCGGCAACAACAAATATTGCTTCACCATTAATAGCTTCAAATGCTTTAGGTGCAGCTTCTGTGTACTCGTCATCAGATGAACAAAGAACAATAATATCAGCACCGGCAGCTTTAGCAGCTTCAACTCCTTCTTCTACAGTTTTAAAGCCGTTGTTGTCAATTACCTGGTATCCAGCACAAGCAAAGAAGTTACTAGAGAACTGAGAACGAGCTAAACGCATTGCTAAGTTACCGTAAGTAAGCATAAATACTTTTGGTTGTTTAGCAGCAGCCTCTGTAGCTAAGCGTAATGCTTCAAAATCTTCAGCACCGCGAGATGAAGGTAAAGCTTCAACTGTTGTGTCTCCATCACAAACACTTCTTCCTTTTTTATCTTGATCAGGATTAATTGCTCCGGCTACTTTCTCTGTGAAGTTAGGGAATTGGTTTGTTCCTAATAGGTTTTCACGACGAGTAGCAATTGCTTTTTTGCGTTTGTCAGCAGTTTCTTTAACTGTAGATTGAATAAATCCTTCTTTTAAAGCTTCAGTATATCCACCTTTATTTTCAACTTCTACAAATAAAGCCCAAGCTTGCTCAGCAATGCTATTTGTTAAGTTTTCGATGTAATATGAACCAGCTGAAGGATCAGTAATTTTATCAAAATGAGACTCTTCTTTCAACAATAATTGTTGGTTACGAGCGATTCTTTCTGAAAATTTATCAGATTCTTTGAAAATAGTATCAAATGGTTGAACAGTAAGTGAGTCAGCACCACCAATAGTTGCCGACATTGCTTCTGTTTGCGTACGTAACATGTTCACATATGGATCGTAGATTGTTTTGTTCCATTGTGAAGTTTCGCAGTGGATAGCCATTTTTGTAGGTTCGTTACCTGTTGGGCTATAAGATTTTACGATAGTAGCCCATAACATACGAGCTGCACGTAATTTTGCAATTTCCATGAAGTAATTACCACCAACTCCAAAGTTGAATTTAATAGTAGAAGCAGCATCATTTACAGATACCCCTCTTTCAACTAATTGAGCTAAATATTCGTTACCCATAGATAAACCAAATGCTAATTCCTGAACAATAGATGAACCGGCATTATTGAATAACTTAGCGTTAACACAAATGGTTTTAAAGTTTGGTAAATCTTTACCAGCTTCTACAACTTCTTTTGCATGGTCAAATAACTCATCAAAAGAGTGGCAAGCTTTACCTGTAGATGTTAAACATCCTAAAGTATCAAAGTTAACAGAACCTTTAACTTTGCTTAAGTCACGATTGGTCTTTTTTAAATAAGCAACCAATGCTTTTAATAACTTTTTACTTCCGTGAGTAGTAGAAAAGTTGATTTCAATTTCGTCAGAGATAATGTTTTTTAAAACTTTTTCAAGTTCACTATCAAAGTCTTCTACTTTTTTACAGAATGTAAAGCCAAGTGAGTTTACACCTTTTGTTAAAACATCAAGTGCTTTTTCATTAGCAGCAACGCCATCAACAGCTTTAATGTCTTGACGCACGTACCAGCTGTTTTCTTTTTTTGTTCCTCTTACATAAGGGAATTCTCCAGGAAGACTGTCAAGGTACTTTACACCATCTAAATCTTCTGAACGATAAAAAGGGCGAACGTTGAAACCTTCGTTTGTTTTCCAAACCAGCTTTTTCTCAAAGTCGGCTCCTTTTAAATCCGCTGTGATTTTTTCCATCCATTGCTCAGTGGTAACTGGAGGAAATTCACTCAATAACGGCTTTTTAGTTTTATCTGCCATAATATAACTATAATAATAACTGTTTGTTTTTTCAGACCGCAAAATTAACCCTTTTCAATAAATTAAGGAACTTATTCGAGGTGTTTTATACCTGTTTTGTAGCATGATTATCAATTAAGTAAGTGTTATTGAAGAAATATTTCTTTATTATTAGGCTTGTAATCCTATGATTGATAGAAAGATATCTGAAATATTTCCTCAATGCTAAGTATAAAATTGATTAAAGATTATTTCGCATATTAATTTGAAATCATCGAAAAATATTAAGTGAAATAACATATCAAGGAATTCATATTACAAGTAACTTTGGTAATTTTGCATATCAGATGAATGCATCATATGAATCATTTTATAGTAAAGTTTTATTTTATTAATTTATGTCTAAAGCACTAATAACTATTATTCTTTTAACTATTTCAAATACCTTTATGACCTTTGCCTGGTATGGACATTTGAAATTTAAAGAAATGGATTGGTTTAACAACTTAGGTTTAATAGGTATTGTGTTAGTCAGTTGGGGGATTGCTTTATTAGAGTATGTTTTTCAAGTACCAGCAAACAGAATTGGATATTCACAAAATGGAGGACCATTTAATTTATGGCAGTTAAAAGTTATACAGGAGGTTATTACACTTTCAATATTTACAGTATTTACAATCTTCTTTTTTAAAACTGAGACCTTAAGAATGAACCATATAATTGGTTTTGGATTTCTAATTCTTGCTGTTTATTTTATATTTAAAAAGTAAGATTGTTTTGTCATAAGGTTGTTGTACTATTTCCAATAGGATAGTTTTTTAAGTACTAAATCATCTTTTGTAAAAGGAAATTAATAAGTGTGTAGGTAAGTTGTTGTTTAATTACTATTACCTTCAAAATATTTCCTTTATTCTAATACTTCTGTATTAAAAAAATACCTCCCAATAATAAAAGTATGCCAATAATTCTTCCAGCACTAATTGTGTGTATGTTGATTCCAAAAAAACCATAGTGATCAATTATGGATGCAGCAATAAGTTGACCTGCAATTGAGGCTGCTAATACCGTTGTGACGCCAATTTTTGGAATAAAGAAAATAACAGATGAAACAAATATGGCTCCAAGCATTCCTCCGACAAAAAGATACCAGGGCGCTGTTTTTACATAACCCCAATCCGGAACCTGAGTTTTAAATAAAAAGTTTAAACCAATTAAACAGATTGTACCAACTAAAAAATTCACAAAAGCACCTTGTAAAGGATGTTTTAAAAAGGTGGTTAGTTGGGTATTAATACTTCCCTGAATTGCCAAAAAGCAACCAATAAACAGTACAATTAATGTATAAACCAGTTTCATAGTATAAATTTTTGCACGAAGTTAATAAATGTATATACATAACTTTTATTTAAGTGTAAAAAGAAAATGGATTGTCTATTTATTAAGGGCTTCAATTTTAAAGGAGGTGTTTAATGATAATTTAATAATGGATTAAAATCTTCTTAAAAATGTAATCAAAGCTTAGACATATTTTTGTATTTATACTCATCAATAAAAAAATCGATTTATGGTTAATAATAATAGGGAATATAAGGAGGTTTTGGGATACAGAGAGCGTAAATTTGATCATGATCGGGATTTAGCTGTAAATGAGTTTGATATGATGTCTGAGGATTTCTATTTGTCGGGTTATGAAGCCATTTTAATACCACAGGTACAGTACATCTCAAAAAAGACCGTAATTGCATCAACTATTTCTTTCGATAATGAGGTCTTACTTTTAAAAGGAGCTAGTAATAACTATGAAGTCAAAGAAATATGTACTGATTTAGGTGTAAGTTATCTGGAATTAGATTGCTGTTGTAATGATGCTTGTTTGGTAAATGTTGAGCTGGTTTTAAATGCTCATAAAGATATATCGCATGTATATGTAGAATTTAACGAATCTAACTTACCTATAATTAATGAATTAAATAGGATTTGTAATGATGCTAAAGTGAATTTAATAGCAAATATTGAATCTTACGATCATAGTTTAATTGGCAGGTGTATTACCAATCAGGTACCTTTTGTAATAATGCCTAATGATCAGGAGTCTGTGGTTATTGCAAGCCGAAGAAATTTAGTTCAGACAGAAGGTGTATCCAGCTCTTTTACTTATGATTTGTATACTCTTTGGCAAAATAGTTTAAATAAAAGAAAACCTTGTATTACTCCAATGACTGCATAAGTTAATATTAGATAAGATATTTTAAGAGGCAGCATCATTATTGATGTTGCCTTTTTGTTTATAGGTCTATCAGTGTGTAAATGTGATATTTACATTAAATTAACGTGGGTGTTAATGCTTACAGTTTCTTCTTTTTAAGTTCACGATAAGTTCTTTCTTCCCCATTAGATTTGTTTCATTAATTGTTGAAGAACAGAATGAATACAAAATCAAAAAAGGAACTCAAGCGATTAGACGCCGTTGTGATTTCAGATACGCACTTGGGTACAAGAAGCTGTAAAGCAAAAGAACTGTTAGCATATTTAAAATCAGTTCAACCTAATCATCTTATATTAAACGGAGATATCATTGATATCTGGCAGTTTTCAAAATCCTATTTCCCAAAAGCCCAACTAAAGGTTGTCCGTCAAATTATTAAAATGATGGAACAAGGAACAAAAGTTCAATATGTTGTTGGGAATCATGATGAGGCCTTAAGGCGTTTTGTGGGAACTACTGTAGGTAATTTTTCTATCGTTAATAAGGTAGTATTGGATATAAATGGAGCCAAGAGCTGGATTTTTCATGGTGATGCTTTTGATGTTGTGATGCAGCATTCAAAATGGTTGGCAAAATTGGGTGCTACAGGATATGCTTTATTAACGATCATCAATAAAATAGTGAATGTCTTTCTGTCTCTTTTTGGCAAGATGCGAATTTCTTTATCTCGTGATATAAAACGAATGGTAAAATCCAAAAGAGATGATATTACTACAAAGTTTGAAAAAACAGTTGCAGAGTTAGCTATTAAAAAGAGATACAAATATGCGATTTGTGGACACATTCACTGGCCGGCAAAGAAGTTCATAGAAAACGATCACGGTAAAGTAATGTATCTGAATTCAGGAGACTGGGTTGAAAACCTTACTGCTCTGGAATTTGAAAATAACGACTGGGATCTGGTTTATTTTAATGAAGAGGATTCATTTCTTACGGATGAAGATCTTGTGGATGATGCAGATCAAATGTTGGTGTCTGATAAACTGTTGTTTCAAACCATGTTTCAGGATGTTTTAAGTGATTAATTCCAAACATTTACTGCTATGAGAATACTTTATGCAATTCAAGGAACCGGAAATGGTCATGTGGCAAGAGCCCTTGATGTTATTCCTGTGCTGCAAAAATTTGGAGAGGTTGATATTGTGCTAAGTGGCAATCAATGCGATATTACTTTGCCTTGGGAAATAAAATATCGGTTTCATGGAGCGAGTTTTATATTTGGTAAAAAAGGAGGTGTTGATTTATGGAAGACGATGAAAAATATTAGTCTCATAAATTTCCTTCTGGAGATGATTAAAATACCTGTTCGCAATTACGACTTAGTTATAAACGACTTTGAACCTGTAGTGGCGTGGGCCTGTAAATTAAAAGCCAAACAATGCGTTGGAATTTCGCATCAGTCTGCCGTGCTGCACAAAAGTGCACCTCAGCCATATTTAAATAGTTCTTTTGGAAGAGCTATTCTGAAGTATTATGCTCCTACAAAAAAAAATTATGGGTTTCATTTTAAAAAGTTGGGCGAAAATATTTTTACTCCTGTTATAAGAAAAGATGTACGATCATTAAGGGCAACTAAAGGCAACCATTTTACTGTATATCTTCCAGCATACTCCAATGATGCAATTGTAGCTTTCTTATCAAAATTTAACGAAGTAAATTGGGATGTCTTTTCAAAGCATTGTAGCGAAGAACAGGTTTTTGGAAATGTAAAGATTCAGCCTGTAAATAAAGATAAGTTTGTAAAAAGCATGGCTGGTGCTGTAGGTGTTTTTTGTAATGCAGGTTTTGAAACACCTGCCGAAGCTTTGTTCCTAAAAAAGAAGTTGTGTGTTATCCCAATGACGGGGCAGTATGAACAACAATGTAATGCTGCAATGCTGCAGTCTATGGGTGTGCCTGTTTTTTCTACATTGAATGAAATCAATGAAGATTTATTTAGAACATGGCTACAGGAACGTTCAATTGTAAATGTTGAATATAGTGATGATACAGATTGGATTATCTCTTCTATTGTAAAAGCTCATAGTAAAATAAATATTGAAGAACCTGTTTTTGCATAGCGTGTAAAAGTCAAATAAATGAATCTAATAACTGCAGAAAGATTAAAAGAATCAGGAATTCTTAATGTTAAAAGTACAACAGCGCAAAAAATGCTGTTTAATTATCTGAAAATTAATAAGATTAATAATCTTATTAAACAAACAAATGTGTCTGCTCAAGTTGGTGAATCAGTACTTATTAATAAAGTGCTGGATAATTTAAACATACATGTTAGTATTCCTGAAAAAGAACTAAAAAATATACCAAAATCAGGTCCTTTTATTATTATGGCGAACCACCCGTTTGGATTTTTGGATGGGATAATAATGATAAAGACTTTAAATGAAATTTATCCTGAATTCAAGGTGTTGGCAAACTTCTTTCTTAAAGATATTGCACCTTCTTTGAATAATTCATTTATCGATTTAAATCCTTTTGATAATAACAGTAAGGATAATATTCAGGGATTAAAGAAAGCTTTAAATCAATTAAGGAATGGTAATCCATTGGGCATATTTCCAGCCGGAGAGGTTTCAACAATGCAAAAGGGTTTAGGTAAGATTGAAGATAAGGAATGGGATAGTAGTGTTATTAAATTTTTAGTTAAAGCAAATGTGCCTATTGTGCCCATGTTTTTTGAAGGACATAATAGCTTAATATTCCATTTGTTGGGGAAAGTGCATCCATTCTTACGCACATTATCTATTCCTTCTGAATTTTTTAAGAAGGAAAATAAAACAATTCATGTTCGAATAGGTAAGCCTATTTATCCGGATACTTTAAATGAACTGACCAGTATTGATAGAAAAGGAAAGTATCTAAGAACCTGCTTGTTTGCATTAAAATCCACAAATGAAACTAAGAAATTAAAAAGAACTTATAAAAAGCCTGCTGATATTATCTTACCCGTATCTCCCTTATTAGTAGAACAGGAAGTTGAAAATATCAGGAGTAAAGCTTTGTTATTCGAGAAGTCCGGATTTGAAGTTTATTTAGCGGAATCAAAAAATATTCCCAATATAATAAGAGAATTAGGTCGTTTACGAGAAATAACTTTTAGAGAAGTAGGTGAAGGAACAAATCAAAAAATAGATATTGATAGTTTTGATGAATACTATTTACAACTTTTTATTTATAAGAGAACTACCAGGCAGATTATAGGTGCATATCGGGTAGGTTTTGGAAATCAGTTTATTAAACAGAAGGGAATTAAAGGATTTTATGTAAATAGCTTGTTTGATTTAGATGAAAAAATGGTTCCTGTTTTGAAAAACTCTATTGAACTGGGAAGGTCCTTTGTTATTAAAGAATTTCAACAAAAACCACTTCCTCTATTTTTGTTATGGCAAGGAATATTAAATATTCTCATGAAAAATAAAGAGGTGGAATATATAATTGGACCGGTGAGTATAAGTAATGATTTTTCCCGGTTTTCAAAGGATCTGCTGATTGCTTTTATTAAGAAGCATTGTTATGATCATGAATTAGCCAAGTTTGTTCAGCCTAAGAAAGAATTTAAGGTTAAGACTGATCCTGAATCAATAGAGGTGATTTTGGAACGAAATAAAGGAGACTTACAAAAGCTGGATCGGTTTATTTCAGGAATTGAACCTGGATACTTAAATATTCCGGTTTTATTAAAGCAATACATCAGACAGAATGCTAAAATTATAGGATTCAATGTGGACCCAAATTTTAATGATAGTCTTGATGGATTAATGATTCTGGCAGTAAAGGATTTACCGGAAGAAACTTATCGCTTTTTAGGCAGTAAATAAAAAGTGGGGCTTTATAAGCCCCACCTTAATTTAACTATAAAATAGTATCAATATTTTCAACAGGTCGGCCAACAACAGCCTTTGATCCGTTTATAATAATTGGTCGTTCAATTAGTTTAGGATGATCAACCATCGCCTGAATTAATTCTTCATTAGAAAGATCTTTACCTTTGATTTCATTCTTATAATAATCTTCATTTTTTCGAATTAATTCATCAGGTTTCATTCCTAATTTCTTTAAAATTTGACCGATTTCTTCAAAGTTTAAAGGAGTATCAAGGTATTTAACAACCATCGGTGTAATACCTTTTTCGTCTTTTAAATATTCTAAACCCTGACGACTTTTTGAACATCGGGGATTGTGTAAATACATGATCATAGCAATGTGTTTTTAATAATTTGTCTTTGATTAATTCATCTGATAAACCGCAGGAATATTTTAATTCTCTTCAGTTCCACCAAACTCCATTAAGTAAGCTTTAATAAAATCATCAATTTCACCATCCATTACGGCCTGTACATTTGAGGTTTCGCAACTGGTTCTTACATCCTTAACCATTTTATAAGGCTGAAAAACGTAGGAACGAATTTGAGAACCCCATTCTATTTTCTTTTTATTGCTTTCAATCTTATTCTGCTCCTCCATACGTTTACGAAGTTCCAATTCGTAAAGTTGAGATTTTAAAAGGCGCAAGGCATTTTCTTTGTTACCTAATTGAGATCTTGATTCGGTATTTTCAATCATGATTCCTGTAGGTGCATGTCGAAGTCTTACTCCGGTTTCAACCTTGTTTACATTCTGTCCACCAGCACCACCGGATCTAAAAGTTTCCCAGGTAATATCAGACGGATTGATTTCAATTTCAATTGTGTCGTCAATTAATGGAGTAATAAACACTGATGTAAAGGATGTCATCCGTTTATTTGCAGCATTAAATGGGGATAAACGAACCAATCTGTGAACACCGTTTTCGCTTTTTAAATATCCATAAGCATAATCACCTTCAAATTGTAATGTAACAGTTTTGATTCCGGCATCATCACCAGGTTGGTAGTTTACTTCTTTTACTTTGTACTTATGCTTTTCGCCCCAGCGTATATACATACGCATCAACATTTCTGCCCAATCCTGACTTTCAGTACCTCCTGCACCTGCATTAATTTTAAGTACAGCACCAAGTTTATCTTCTTCACGACGAAGCATATTTCTAAGTTCAAGTGCTTCTGTTTTTTTTAGTGCAATATCAAACTGCTCATCAACATCTTCCTGCGAAGCTTCTCCTTCTTTTAAAAAGTCAAAAAGAACTTTTATATCCTCAATAAGAGTTTCAATTTCTTCATAATCATTTACCCAGGCTTTTAGCTCCCTTAAGTTTTTCATATGAATTTCAGCAGCATTTGCATCATCCCAAAAATCAGGAGCCTGCGATCGCATTTCTTCTTCTTCTATTTCAATTTTTTTGCGATCAATGTCAAAGATACCTCCTTAACGCCAGCTGACGTCCCGCTAATTCCTTTAGCTGTTCAATAGTAGTCATAGAAAATAATTTTTCGACAAATGTAATTGTTTATTGTTTAGAAGACTAACGCCTGGAGCCTTTTGATGTGACTTTGTTACAATATCTGCTCATGTATTTTACGGCTTTAAAGTGTCCTAATTGTCCGGCTTTGTCCCAATCGCTGCAACTTTTTTCTTTCATACCAAGGTTAAAGTATGCCAATCCTCGGTTGAATAAGGCATGTGTGTCATTGGGATCAATAGATAAAGCTCTGTCAAAATCGGCAATTGCTTCTAAATAATTTTCAGTTTGGATTTTTAGTGTTCCCCTGATAGAATATGCACCAGGTAGCATTTTGTTTAAACTAATGGCTTTGTTAATATCTTCAAGCGCAAGCGTATCATTATTTAAATACTGTTGCAATAATCTGCTTCTCTCATAAAATGCGTTGGCATATAAAGGGCTGCATTGAATGGCTTTATTATAACATTTTAGTGCTGTATCAATATCTCTGCGAAGTTCAACTGCTAACAATCCAAAGTCAACTAAAGATGGAGAAAATGAATCATATTGCTCAATACTAGAAATAAACTTAACGAATGCCTCGTCTTTCTTTTTTTCTCTGAGAAGATATTCAGCTTCAAAATAGTCAATTAAAAAGTGATTTGGATTGAGTTGTCTGGCATGTTGAATGTCGGCTCGCATTCCTACAAAATTCTCATATCTTCGTCGGGCTTCTCCTCTAAAAATATAAGCAATTGTATTTTCCGGGCAATTTCTTATTTCAAAACTAAAGCTTTTGGCTGCATCAATCCATTGCTCATTTAAAAAGCGAATGATTCCTTCGTGCATGTTAGGATGTAGCGCAGCGAAATGATCGTGATAGACTGATTTTTTCCAATTGTTATAAGGATGGTTAACCCATAACGAGTCGTTTAAAATATGAGTGCTCATATAGTAACGGGTACCTGATTCTCTTAAATATCCTGCAATACCAACCAATTCACCTTGATTATTAATTACAGGAGAACCTATGGACATTCTGTCGAAGTTGGAGTTTACAAAAACCACACGATCTAAATATGGAGCCTGAAACACTTTTAAAATATTACCTAATGAAACACCTTCTTCTGTTTCGTTTGGATGAGACAGAATCAAAACTTCATTTTGATTTCTCTCTGTTTTTTGTGAAGGAATAATGTATTCAAACCCTTTACCACGATGGTCTTTGGCTTTGATTAAGGCCAGATTTGCCATTTTATGAGTTGAAAGTATCCTGTCAACAGAATAAACCCGGCCATTTTTGAGTGTTAATGCTAAGGAGTCGGCTTTTAGAAATACTTTAGAGGGAACAATAGCAATTCCATCAGGACTGATAAAAAATCCTGAAGTAGTATAATTTAAAGATCCATCCTTAGTATAAGAAGAAATTGAGAAAACAGCTTTTTCGTATTTGTTTATCTTATCCAATACACTTTGTGCGCTGGTATTGGCATATACCAGAAGGAGTAAGGTTATAAAACAAAATAATTTTCTCATATTCATAGTTATAGCTCAAGGTCCAAAAATAGGAAAAAAATCAAAAGGGTAGGTTGTGGATTTGTTACGAACACTTATTATTACCTAGGAGTTTGATTAACACCATAAAAAGTTACAGTATTATAAATAAAATGCTTATAGATTTCGAAATGCTATAAAATAAGAAAGACCGGATTTGCATCCAGTCTTTCTTATAAAGTAAAATATTATTATCTCATTAAGAATGAGAATTTGTGTCTGTTTTTTAGTGCAATTCCAGTTCCACGAGCTACTGCATGTAATGGATTTTCTGCAATATGGAAAGGAATATTGATTTTATCAGTTAATCTCTTATCCAAACCTCGTAATAATGCACCACCACCAGCAAGGTAAATACCATTGTTTACGATATCTGCATATAACTCAGGAGGAGTTTGCTCAAGAGCACTTAAGATGGCAGTTTCAATTTTAGAAATTGACTTCTCAAGGCAATGAGAAATTTCCTGATACGATACAGGCACCTCAATTGGTAATGCAGTCATCTGGTTAGGTCCCTGAACGATATAATCGTTTGGAGGAGTTTCTAACTCAGGTAATGCTGAACCCACATGGATTTTAATTTCTTCTGCAGTTCTCTCTCCAACCTTGATATTGTGCTGACGACGCATGTATTCCATAATATCGGCAGTTAAATCATCACCTGCAATACGAATTGACTTATTGGTAACAATTCCACCTAATGAGATTACAGCAATTTCAGTAGTACCACCACCTATATCTACAACCATATTTCCTTGCGGAGCTTCTACGTCTAAACCAATACCTAATGCTGCAGCCATTGGTTCGTATATCATATATACTTCTCTACCTCCCGCATGTTCAGCAGAGTCTCGTACCGCCCTAATTTCCACCTCTGTACTTCCTGAAGGAATACATATAACCATGGTTAGTGAAGGTGTAAATAATCTGGAGTTGGTGTTAATCATTTTGATCATGCCTCTTATCATCTGCTCAGCAGCGTTAAAGTCGGCAATTACACCATCTCTTAGTGGTCTGATTGTATAGATATTATCGTGTGTTTTACCGTGCATCTGACGTGCTTTTTCACCGATAGCCATAAGCTTATCAGTTCGCCTGTCAAGTGCAACGATAGAAGGTTCATCAACTACAATCTTATCGTTATGAATAATGATTGTATTTGCTGTACCCAGGTCAATTGCAATATCTTGAGATAAGAATGAAAAAAATCCCATAAGGTTCGGGTTTTTAATGTTTAAAATGACGTTTTCCTGTGAATAGCATTGCTATTCCAAATTCGTTACAAGCTTCAATAACTTCTTCGTCACGAATACTTCCACCTGGCTCAACAATATATTTTACATTGTATTCGTTGGCAGCTTCAATACTGTCACGGAATGGGAAGAATGCGTCAGAAATAACTACTGAATTCTTAATATCTACACCTTCTTTTAAATCAAAGCGTGGCATAGTTAAGTGACGTAAGCTATCTAAACGGTTTGGTTGTCCCATACCTGCTCCTGTTAACCAAAATGAACCATCTTCATTTTCAGTAACAATAGCAATAGCGTTACTTTTTAAATGTTTACATGCTGTAATACCAAACTTAGCTAATTCCATTTTAGTAGCATCAAACTCAAGTTTAGTTACATTTTTGAACTCGTTATCTACACCTTCATCTTCATCTTGTACAAGAATACCCCCACTTACAGAACGAATTAGTTTTTCACCTGTAATTTCGTTTTTAATTGGAGTTTCAAGTAATCTTAAATTCTTTTTCTTAGCAAAAACTTCTAATGCCTCAGGTGTAAACTCAGGAGCAATGATGATTTCAACAAAACGCTTCGCAAACCATTCTGCAATAGTACCAGTAACTGTACCTGTAAAGCAAATAATTCCACCAAAAGCACTAATAGGGTCACCAGCCCAAGCCAACTCTAATGATTTCATAATGTCATCAGTAACAGCTAACCCACACGGATTTAAGTGTTTGATAACAGCAACAGCTTGTTTGTTTTCAATATGTGTAACTGAGTGATATGCATCACTGGCAGCTTTCCATGCAGCATCTGCATCAAGCATGTTGTTATATGAAAGCGCTTTTCCTTGTAATACGTTTGCATTAGCTAAAGAAGCACCTTCTTTAATGTTGTTGTATTTGTATACAGTAGCTTTTTGATGAGGATTTTCACCGTAACGTAAAACATCACCATCATTTAAACTGATGCGTTCCATATCATCAGCTTCCGGGTTGAAGTAATTAAAGATTGCTGAGTCGTAGTGTGAAGATACAGCAAAAGCAGCACCTGCAAACTTCTTTCTTTCATCGATTGTTGTTACACCATCAAATTCAACTAAAATCTTTTGTAAATCCTGATATTGTGCCTGAGATGGAACAATTACAACATCTTTGTAGTTTTTAGCAGCAGCTCTAATTAAAGAAATACCACCTATATCAATTTTTTCAATAATATCTTGTTCAGGAGCTCCAGAAGCTACTGTTGCTTCAAATGGATATAAATCAACAATAACCAAATCCAATTCAGGAATTTCAAATTCACCAAGTTGCTCTTTGTCAGAAGTATTTTCTCTTCTGGCTAAAATTCCACCAAAAACCTTTGGGTGAAGTGTTTTTACTCTTCCTCCTAAAATTGAAGGGTATCCGGTAATATCTTCAACAGCAGTAACTTTAATTCCAAGATCTTCAATAAAGGTTTTTGTTCCTCCGGTACTATAAAGTTGAACTCCCTGCTTATCTAATGTTTTAATAATTTCATCCAATCCATCTTTATGGAATACCGAAATAAGAGCGGATTTAATTTTTTTAGAGCTACTCATTTTAATTTAATTATGCAATGTAATGTAATAAGATTAAATCACAGATATCGCAATTTATTATAAAATTCAATAGCTTTTTATGCTTTGACTAATAAATTTTTACACGAAATTTCTGGACTTGCCGCAAAATTAAGAAAATAAGCACATTTATCAAGGTAGTAATTGATTTTATTCATAGTTTTATAAGTGATTAATTTTGAGATAAAAGTGTAAAACACATATCGTAATATTGCTGTCTGGATGATTTTATATGTAAAATTTTTAAGAGAAAGTGTCTTGTTTGCCGCCAATGCGCTAAAGGCAAATAAATTACGTACAATCCTTACTTTAAGTGGAGTTACTATTGGTATTTTTTCGATTATAACTGTTTTTACCTTAATAGATTTTCTTGAAAATAAGATTAGAAATAGTATTCAATCATTAGGTGAGAATGTTATTTATGTGCAAAAGTGGCCCTGGACTCAACCTGAAGGTGAAACGGAATATCCTTGGTGGAAATATCTCAATCGTCCGGTTCCGAAATTAAGCGAGCAAAAAACAATAGAAAAAAGATCTCAACTTGCAGAAGCATCAACATTTTGTATCGGAGCTAGTAAGACTGTTTTGTATCAGGATAATTCATATGAAAATGTAAGAGTTTTTGGTGTGTCTACAAGCTTTGATAAAAACTGGAATTTTGAAATCGAAGATGGTCGTTATATTTCTCCATTTGAGTTTAATAATGGTAATAATGTGGTGCTGATGGGAAACGATGTTGCATCTGAACTTTTTCAGGGCGAAGACCCTATTGGAAAGAGAGTTAAAATGATGGGGCGGAAACTAACGGTTATTGGTGTATTAAGAAAAGAAGGTGAAGATATGTTTGGAAATAGCCTGGATAAGAATATTATCATACCCATTAATTATGCAAAAGGATTGTTTAATATCAGAAGTGATCGTGTTGATCCATTTATCATTGTTAAGGCAAAACAAGGTGTTAGTGTGGATGATTTAAAGTGGGAATTGGAAGGAATACTTCGTTCGGAACGCAATATCAAACCTTCTGAGGATAATACTTTTGCGTTGAATCAGATAAGTATTGTTCAAAAACAGTTTGAAGGATTGTTTGGGATCATAGATTTAGCCGGATGGTTGATTGGGGGGTTTTCAATTTTAGTAGGAGGATTTGGTATCGCTAATATTATGTTTGTTTCGGTAAAAGAAAGAACCCGCATCATAGGTATTCAAAAGGCTTTAGGGGCCAAAAGAAAGTTCATTTTAATGCAATTTCTGTTTGAGAGTGTATTCTTAAGTTTATTGGGTGGGGTAGTAGGTTTGTTGATAATATTTTTGATTATAGTTGGCGTAAATAGTGCCATGGATTTAGGGGTTCAATTAACATTCTGGAATATTTTCAGAGGTATTGCTATATCGGTTGTATTAGGAGTGGTAAGTGGTTATATACCATCGAATAGTGCAAGCAAACTTGATCCGGTAGTCGCAATAAATAATTAAAAAAGCTGTTTCGTGAATGAAACAGCTTTTAGTTTTATAATCTGTATATTATTATATCGATAATATTTCAGTTAATTCCAATAATGTTGGATTCAACTTTTTCTTGTGTTTAAGAGCCTGGTTAAATGGTACGTGAACAACTTCTTTGTTTACCAAACCAACCATGATACTTTTTTGATCATCAATAAGTGCCTCAACAGCAGATACTCCTAATCTACTTGCAGTTACTCTATCAAATGCTGATGGAGTTCCGCCTCGTTGAATGTGACCAAGAATAGTTACTCTGGTATCGTAACCTGGATATTCTTTAGATACTCTTTCTGCGGCCTGAATTGCTCCTCCACTAATTTTTTCACCTTCAGCAACTAAAACAATACTACTGTTTTTGTCTTTTCTCATTCCTTTTTCAAGGAATTTATTTAGTTGTTTAAAGTCTGTATCAATTTCCGGAACCATAATAGCTTCTGCTCCAGAAGCAATACCACTTCTTAAAGCTAAGAAACCTGCATCACGACCCATTACCTCAATAAAAAATAAACGGCTGTGTGCACTGGCTGTATCTCTGATCTTATCAACAGCTTCAACTACAGTGTTTAAAGCAGTATCATATCCAATCGTATAGTCAGTACCATAAAGGTCATTATCAATAGTTCCTGGAACACCTACAATGGGAAAGTTATGTTCTTGTCCAAAAAGTCTTGCTCCTGTAAAAGTACCATCTCCACCAATTACAACTAAAGCATCTACATTATGTTTCTGTAAGTTCTCAAAAGCTTTCTTTCTACCTTCAGGAGTTCTAAAACTTTGACTACGTGCAGATTTTAAAATTGTACCACCTTGATGAATAATATTACTTACTGATCTGGAGGTCATTGGTTCAATATAATCGTGTATTAAACCATGGTATCCTTGCTTTACACCAACGACTTTAAGTTTATGGTAAATAGCTGCCCTTACTACAGCTCTGATTGCTGCATTCATTCCAGGTGCATCACCCCCTGAGGTAAGTACACCAATTTTTTTTACTTGTCCCATATTTATTTGTCTTTTGTTATTCTTCTAATTTCCTCTGCAATTTGTTGCATTAGCCAAGGCGGTGTGGATGTTGCTCCACAAATTCCAACCGATTTTGGTAACTTTAAAAACCAGTCTGGATCAATCTGGCTCTTATTGCTCACAAAATAAGACTGTTTATTGGATTTTTTACATTGGTTAAAAAGCATCTGGGCATTACTACTTTTTTCACCTCCAACAAAAATGATTAACTCATGCTTTTGGGCAAAAGTGGTCATTTTAGGCAA
Source organism: Plebeiibacterium sediminum (assembly GCF_026013605.1). GTDB lineage: Bacteria > Bacteroidota > Bacteroidia > Bacteroidales > Marinilabiliaceae > Saccharicrinis > Saccharicrinis sediminus. Next base: position 14,010 of record NZ_JAPDPJ010000043.1, on the reverse strand, counting down.
TCTGTTGGCAACTTGTCGACAAATTGTATCAAATGATTTATATTCAACTCCTGCTTTCATGTTTTTAGAAAGATATTCATTGATCTCTTTAAAAACATCTATGCTCTTTGTTGTCTGCGCATATAAATGAGTTGGTTTGCTTAAATCAATTTTTGATACTTCATCCAACGATTCAATAATAAAAGCTTCATTGTTGGTTTGCCCCATTAATCCTATTACTTCAGCATGACCTTTCTTACCATAAATAATAACCTGTCCGTTTTTTTGTTTTAAAAGTTCCCAGGATTTTTTAATCCTGTTTTGAAGTTTTAAAACAACCGGGCATGTGGCATCAATTATAGTAAGACCTCTGGATTTGGCCTGCTGATAGGTTTCTGGGGGTTCTCCATGGGCACGGATAAATATTTTGTTGCTTTTAATCTCGCTTAATTCGTCTTTATTAATCGATATCATCCCCTTGCTCCTGAGGCGATCCATTTCCATATTATTATGAACAATATCTCCAAGACAATATAGAATTCCATTGTTATCCAATTCGTTTTCAGCTGTTTCAATGGCTTTTACAACACCAAAACAAAAACCAGATGATGGATCGATTTCAAGATTCAAAGATGACACTTTTAAATAAATTATTTATTGCTTATAAGATTATAAGAATCTTATTTAAAATTATTTAACAATTAATATACTGCTTACTGTATTAAATCTCTTTTTTTGAGTTCTTCAACAATAAAATTCAATTGTTCTTCTTTACCAATTTTACCATTATCTAAAACAACAGCATCGTCTGCTTTTTTTAGCGGACTCTCTTCTCTTGTTTCATCAATATGATCTCTTGATTTTACATTTTCCAGTACTTCATCGAATGAAATATTTTCATTCTTTTCCTGAAATTCTTTAAATCTTCTCTCAGCTCTTATTTCAGGAGAGGCAGTCATAAATAGTTTCAAATCTGCATTTGGAAAAACAACAGTTCCTATATCACGTCCATCCATTACAATGCTCTCTGTTTCTCCCATTTTTTGCTGAAGTTCAACCATTTTTTTTCTTACAAAACCAATGGCACTAATAGAACTAACATGGCTGCTCACTTCCAGGCTTCGTATTTTACTCTCAACCAGTTCGCCATTTAAATAGGTTTCGTTGGTTTTGGTTGCAGCTTCAAATTTAAACGAGATAGAGATGTTATTTAAGGCTGATTTAAGTTTGTCTTCATCAATTTTATCACTATTGATCATTCCATTTTCGAGTGCATAAAGTGTAACACAACGATACATGGCTCCGGAATCGATGAAAATAATATTTAGAAGTTTAGCAAGGTCCTTTGCTACTGTACTTTTTCCACATGATGAATACCCATCAATAGCAATAACCAGCTTTGATTTTTTTATTGTCATTCTGATAAATTTGAGCTGGTAAAAATACTATGATTGTTTGACTTTAACCCAAATTATCAGAAAATTTTATATTAAAAATTTGAGAGGTTTGTAGTGATGGAAAAATGATTGGAACTACCACCTAAATGGTAACGGGCTGATCCATAGGAAAACATAAATTTATAAACTCTGAAGCCAAAACCCCATGAGTATCCAGCTGTTGACATTTTTTCTTCGTAACCTAATTCTTTTCGTCTACGATGGTTGTATCCAAAATCGATATGAAAGTTTTTAGCAGGTAAAAACTCAACTCCAATAACCATATGGCGCATAAATTTATCACCAAAGGATGCTTCATTTACTTCATCAGAAGATGATGAGGAATTCGATTGTTCAAAGTCTGCATAGGTTAAATCCCAGTCTAATAAGTTTTGTGCGGTAATTGAAAATCGAAAAGGCGCATGGGCCAGTCTTTTTGTGATACCAATCTGCAAATCTGATGGCATATCTTCTTTTGTTTCTGCATAGGAAGATATTTGTGACCCAAGATTTCTTAGTACAATACCTAAAGAAAAATGTTTGTCTTTTCTGTTATAATTGAATCCAAAATCAGTAGCCAAACCAAAAGATGTATAGGCATCAAATTTAGAGTAAACCGGCTTAATACTCATGCCCATTGAAATATTAGGGCTAAGCTGACGTGCATAGGTTAAAATAAAAGCATATTCGGCGGCTGATGCTGTGCCCAAAATTTCTCTGTATTCATTGGTTCTGGTAAAATTTCCGTAATTAACATTATGAATACCAAGACTAAAAGTTCCTATGTTCTTAAAGTATTGCGCGTAGGCAACATATCCATAGTTTATATCTGCAATATATGGAACGTAATTCAATGCCAGTGCATGATTCATATTAGCCTTAAGAAGTGCCGGATTATGAAATACAAAATTCAAATCTCCAATGCTGTCGTTAATAGAAACATTGGTGCCACCTAAAGCTCCAACTTTAGCTGAACTTGTAAGATTCAGAAAATCGTAAGTGCTTTCACCTCCAAACTGTGCCTTTGTTAATTGAGATATAATAAGGCATAAAACTATTAAATGTAGTTTCTTCATATTTATTTTTACCATCTCCATTACAACGACAAATTTACATTTTTAGTGTGTTTACAATGAAACAACTATTTTAATATTCTGTTTTTAATGTTTCCAATACCTCATAAACAGCAGGACATACAAAAGTGTTTTTGTATGTGAGGTTTAATATTTGATAAAATCGTTTTCTGTCGGTATGAGGATATTCCCTGCATGCTCTGGGTCTCACTTCATAAATCATGCAGTAATTATCAGGCATTAAAAACGGACAAGGAGTTTCTTTAAATACATAATCTTCATCCTCGTCAATCTCAAAATATTGGTCAATCAATTCCGACCTTTTCATTTTAAGGTGCTTGGCAATTCGGTCTATATCACGGTCAATAATTATCGGACTTATAGATTTACAGCAATTTGCACATTCCAGACAGTCAATTTTTTCAAAGGCTTCATGGTGTGCATTCACAACTGAGTCGTCAAGAGTTTTAGGTTTCTTTTTTCTTAAACGAGTAGTAAACACTTTATTTTCTTTTGCCTTATTAAGGGCCATTTCTTTATATCGCTCTAAATCAAGCTTCATGCTTTTTAATTCTAATTTGAGAAATAAACAATCCAATAATTACTGTGGCTATACCAAATATTTTTTGTGCATCTATTTTGTCGTTTAAAATCCACCATGCAAAAACGGCTGTAAAAACAGGAATCAGGTTAATAAACATATTTGTTTTAGCCACTCCCAATTGTTTAATGGACTTTGCAAAAAATATAAATGCAATTGAGGAGGCAAAGATAGCTAATTGTAAAATTGCCAGCCCGGCATTTAATTTAAAATCAATGTTAGATAGTGTTTTAAGTTCAAGTAATAAAAATACCGGAAGAAACATGAAAATACCAATCAGATTTTGGTATGCAATGATATTAACTGGAGGATATTTTGATGCTAACTTTTTAAGAGAAAGTGAATATCCAATAGTTGAAAGTACAGATCCAAACATTAGTAATATACCCAATATAGGTGCACTAAGCTGAAACCCATTTTCAAATATTAAGATACTAACTCCTGAAAATGAAATGATAATCCCAATTATACTAAATATGGTTAAACGTTCTTTTAATACTAAAAAGGCAAAAATTGAAGAAAATATTGGGGTTGTTGATATAATTACTGATGCTAATGTGCTAGAAACTAGTTTTAAACCAAAACTTTCACACATAAAATATAGTAATGGTTCAAATAGTGCCAGTAGTAAAAATAGTTTGTAATCGCTTTTATGAACAGGCTGTAACTTTTTTGTAATTTTTAATACTAAAAATAATAACAGTGTACTTATAATCAGGCGTGCAAAAATTGTGGTCACCGGACCAAAAGATTGATAGGCTTCCTTAACCCAAACAAAGGAAAAAGCCCAAAATATCATGGCCAATATGATATTTAAGTATTTTGTGAATTGCCTTGCTACCATTTTTAATTATTGAGTTGGTAAAAGTAGGTAATTCATATTTAGAAATAGATGACTTAAATGAGTTTAATTATAAATTTACCTGCTCCATTTTAGGAAGAATGTCTTCAATTATTTTATTCTCAGCTTTCTGTCTGGCATTTTTTAAAGCATGTTCATAACTGCCTGGAAGCATTCCTTTTAAATCACTAAATCCATCAGCAAAAATTTCCATTTGGGTTTTATTGTCTATGATAGATAAGTTAAACTCAACAAATACAATATACAGTGCATATCCTTTCCCTTTTTTTTCATCTCCTGCTATGAAATTGGAATTTATTTTTACAATGAAATCAGCATTGTTTTTGTCGTTGGTTATGTTAAAATAACTTTGTGCCAACTCAGCTCGCATCATATTACTGAATGTTTTGGTATTGGGAGTTTCTCCAAAAACAACTTCGTTAAGAATTAAATAAGCTGATGATTTTTGTAATTCAATGTTAAACCTTGCCGACGGTAAAAACTCGTCGTAAAAAAATGCATGTAAAAGTACTTTTGTTTCATCATCTTCACTGTTGTATAGTTTGTTAGCATCAAATTTGGCAGTGATTTCCTGACTTTTTCGTTTTGAAATAAAGCGATTAACATCGCAATTGGCTTCCCCATTGTTATTCGTCAATCCGGAAGAAGAAAGATCACCTTCTCCTTTAGTAAAAGAGAATTGTAGAGGCAGATTGGCGATAGGAGTTTTCTCACCAGTTTTATTAAAATAGAAAGCCTGTAAAGACAACGGAACAGTTAATTCTTTACTAAATTGAACTGTATATGCATCTTTTCCTGGTTCTAAGTTTATTTTCTTTAAACCTTCCTGAATCCCATTAAAGATGTCCACTCCCAAATTCAAACTGCCATCAATATCCTTATATGAAAGGTCTTCTCCTACATGGTTTTTGATCGCTTTTATAGCTTGAATGTAGGTTAAAAGACCCTGGTAAATTTCACCATTATCAACAGCTTTTTTTCCGGAATAATAATAAGTTGCACTTATTTTTTTAGCATTGTCAAGTTTTAATTTTTTATTGAGCGCATATTTTTCCTTCGATAGACGCATCATCACCCAATACTCCTTATTATTTTCCCAGGTGAATACTTCATAACCTTCCAGAGTGGCTTCAATTGATTCGTAGGTTTTAGATTCAAACTGTTCTTTTACCTGGTAATTATCCTCGAATTGATGTAAAATGGAGTTGGAAGAGATGTTAACCTTTATTTCCGAACTTAATTGTTTGAGTGCCTTATTTCTGGTTTCTGTTCGGTAAGTAACTTCCCCTTCGTGCTTTATTGCATTAGCAATACCTATATAATAGGATGAATCATTAGGTCGTTGTTTTACCCAATCAGGCTTTTTCTTTGCTTCTACTGAAATGGAAGAAAATAGAATAGGAAGAACAATCAAAATGATAAATTGCCAGCGTATAGATTTTGGGTTGAAGAAGTAGTTCATATTTTATGGGTTTTGTATCGTCTTATAATTCAATAGATTCATCAATGACCTGATAAATAAGATCCGGCTCAAAGCCTCTTGAGGATGCATACCTGATCAAAGAACTTTTTATTTTGTATATATCTGTTTCTTTAATTGAAGATCTTTTGTTTTTCAATAATTGAGCCAAAGCATCTTTGTATTCCTCTTTATCAATATTGTTCAATACTTCATCAACATATTTGCCATAAATGTTTTTAGCTTTTAGCTGCCATTTAATTTTTATTTTGCCCCATCTGTTAAAAGTAAATTTATCTTTCACATAGAACTTTATATAGCGTTCCTCGTCGATAAATTTTTCCTTGATCAGCTGATCAATAACCTGATTGCTAATTTCTGGTTCAACCTTCCAATCGTATAGTTTTTTTTCAATGTCGGAAATACATTTCTCCTGACGTGCACAAATATTTGAGGCCTTAATCAGCGCTTCTTTAAAAGTCATTAATGATTAAAATATGCTGGTTATTTAATGTATATGGTTTTTATGTTTACAAATTCTTGTAATCCATACATTGATAATTCTCTTCCATAGCCACTTTCTTTAATTCCTCCAAAAGGTAAACGCGGATCTGAGCGAACAAAATCATTAACAAAGCAACAACCTGCTTCTATCTCATTTTCTGCAATATATTTCGCTTTTTCAATGTCTGAAGTGAAAATTGCAGCACCTAAACCAAATGTTGTGTCGTTGGCAATTTGTATGGCTACGTTTTCATCTTTTGCTTTAATTAGAGAAGCAACTGGTCCGAATAGTTCCTGACTGTATGCCGGCTGACCAGGAAGTACATTTGACAAAACTGTTGCTGGGAAGAAGAAGCCCGGGGTTTCAATAAATTTCCCTCCGCAAAGTAATTGGGCTCCTTTGGATATGGATTTATTCACCTGACTTAATAAATCTTCTCTGATATATCCACGGGCTAAAGGTCCCAGTTGATTGTTTTCATCAAAAGGATCTCCAATTTTGGCAGCCATCATTTTTTCTACAAATAAGGACTCAAATTCATCGTATACCTTTTCTGTTATTATAAACCTTTTAGCTCCAATACAACTTTGACCTGTGTTCAACAATCTGCCTTTAACACAAATATCCACAGCTTCGGGAATATTAGCATCGTTAAGTATAATATAAGGATCACTGCCACCTAACTCAAGAACACTTTTCTTTAAGTATTTACCGGCAGTCTGTGCAACAGCTTGTCCTGCTTTAGTACTTCCGGTAAGCGTAATTGCTTTAATTCTTTTGTTTGCAATCATCCGCTCAACTTTTGTATTTGTAGCTAAAACACTTCGGAAAATATCATCAGGAAAATCAGCTTCTAAAAATAAATTTTCAATGGCCAATGAACATCCTGGAACATTTGAGGCATGTTTTAATACCGCAGTATTTCCTGCGAGCAATGCAGGAACAGCAAAACGAAATACTTGCCAAAAAGGAAAGTTCCATGGCATAATTGCTAAAATTACACCAAGAGGTTGTTGGGAAACATATGATTCAGTGGCTTCGGTTTTGATATATTGATTTTGTAAAAACTGTTCAATGTTGTCGCAGTAATAATTACAAACCCATATACATTTTTCAATTTCAGCTCTGGATTCGTTAATAGGCTTACCCATTTCTACAGATATTGTAAATGATAAGCCTTCCTTTTTTATGTCAAGTAATTTAGCGAGCGCTTTAATTTTTCCAATGCGGTAATCAAGCTTTGTTTTTTTCCACGAATGAAAAGAAGCATCAACACTACGAATGATATTATCTATTTCTTCCCACTGGTATTCCGGGTATTCTCTTACAACTTCTCCACTATTGGGATTAATACTTTTTAGTAGCATGTGTTTTTGTTTTAGAGACTCAAATATGATAACTCTTTTACAATTTATATAAAAAATAAGATGAAACGAGCATGTAAATCTTAATTCTAACAATTATACATGGTATAATGATCAAAATTTCTTGAAAGTTTCATGTAACAAATGAAAGAAAATTTAAACATGAAATCTCTATTTTAATATCAAAATATTGATGAATACAGCCGTTGTTGTGTATGATAATGATATTTTTAATTTCTTAATGTTCATTTTATGGCCAGTTAACATTGAAGCTATACTTTTACACATGTAAAACGAAAGGTTTTTACCAGATAAGCGTAAGTAATCTCATAGGAAAGATTATAACTTATCAAGGTGAAAAACCTTTTTTTGTTTATATCAATATTAATTTGAGTTTTTATCGTGGCCCGAAGAATTTAAATTTTAAGGCTTTTGTACTGACTACTCCAATACAGCCTATGATTACAAGCAGGGCACCAATCCATTCCTTAAATGTAAGAACTTCATTAAAAAGGTAATATCCTGTAATAATATTAAAAACAGGAATCAGCATATACATAGTTGATCCTTTAGAAACCTCTACGTATTTATAGCCTTCAGTCATAATTAACTGTCCAATGGCCGATACAATCCCAATAGCAATTAAGATAATGGCAATATTTACATTACCCTCAAAAGATACTGTGTTAGCCGGAAACATAAATAACCAAAAACCAATTAAGCTTTGAGAAAAGAAAATGGAGGTTGAGGAGTCGGTGTGATGAAGTTTCTTAACAAGAATTACCGATATAGCCGAAAGTACACCTCCTGTAATAGCTAAAAGTTCATTGGATGATATTTGACTAATATCCAATCCATTTTTTATGGATAATAATATGATACCAATAAAAGCAATTAAAATAAAGAACCATTGAATGGGTTTTACCTTCTCCTTAAATATAATAACGCTTAATAATGTTGCAAAAATAGGATAGGAGTATACAAAAACAGTAGCTTTTCCAACTCCAATGTTTACAATAGAGTAATATAAAAGAAATACTGCAAATCCACCAGTTAATCCTCTAAGCAACAGCAAAAAGGAGTTGTTGAAGGTTAGTTTTATCTTTTTAGTAAGGGCTAATAAACCTAATATGCCAAATCCAACTGTAAATCTTACAAAAGTTGTAATTGTAGAGTTTATTTCAGGTATTGATTTTACCAAAGCCGACATGATGGAGAAAGAAATAACTGAACCTGCAATTAATAGATATCCTTTGGTTGTTGACATGATGATTACTTTTTTATATAACATAGCAAAGATATCCTGATTCTTTCGGATAGCTAAAAAAAGATTTAAATATTATTTAGTAGTTTTATCACTAGTTTATGCAATTATGCAGTTAAAAATTAATTTTATTAATTATGAAAAGTAAAGTATCACCAATTATCTTGGGAGTATTTGTAGTAGGACTAATTTTATTGTTCTTATTCGGTAGCAGGGTATTTCATATTATTCAACCTGGAGAACGAGCAGTTGTATTTAAGCCATATACTATTGGGTTAGATGTTGATAATATTAAAACTGAAGGATTGGCCATTATAGCACCCTGGAATCAGTTGATTACGTATGTAGTAAAAGAGCAGACTCGTGAAGAAACTATGGATGTTTTAGATAAAAACAGTATGTCCATAAATATGGATATCACTGTTCGTTTTAATCCTGTTTACAATAAAATAGGACAACTGCATCAAAAATTCGGAGAGGGATATGTTAATGTTCTTGTTATTCCTGAAGTTAGATCTGTTGTAAGAAGTGTTACAGGTAGATATACTGCTGAGGAGTTATTTTCAACTAAAAGAAAAGAAGTTGAAGATTTGATAAAAGAAGAAACATCTAAGGTTTTAAGAGATAATAATATTGAGTTAAGAGCCTTGTTGATTCGTTCTATTCAACTACCAGCGCAGATTAAAGCTGCCATCGAAAGTAAATTACAACAGGAACAGGAAGCTTTAGCTTATCAGTTTAAACTGGATAAAGAAAGAAGTGAGGCTGAGAGGAAACAGATTGAGGCTGAAGGTATTGCTAATTATAATAAAATTATAAACGCTAGTTTAACGCCTAATATAATCAAGCAAAAAGGTATTGATGCTACTCTTAAATTAGCTGAATCGCAAAATGCTAAGGTTGTAGTTGTTGGTTCCGGTAAAGATGGTTTACCTTTAATTTTAGGAAATAATTAATAGAGATAATAGATAGGAGATATAGGTTCCCAAATCTATTATCTCTTATCTTATTTTAATAATATGCCTGACTACCTGTTGTACTGGTTCCGGTAATTAAGATACTACCTTTCCCTACTTTCAAAGATTTTTTCTTCGATTTACCCATGGCTCTTAAAAATGAATTATCAGATTTTAATTCAAAAGCCAAATCTGTTTTAGTATTCAATTGCATTTTAATATTACCTTCGGTAGTTGAGAACGAAGAAGAACCTGTAAACTTGATTCTGGTTCCTGTTAAACCTCCAGTTGAAGCCTGAACATTATAAATACCTTCTGATTGAAATATTTTTTGATTACCCTCAAATGATCTGGTTGTTATATTTCCTTTGGCTAATGACAATTTAATATCTCCACTAGTAGATTTTAGCGAAATATCTCCATTAATATTTTCAAGTTCCTGATTTCCTGCTCCACCATCTGTTTTTATGTTTCCATCAAGTTGATTAATAGTAAAATCACCCTTGTTCGAATTTAGGTTAAAGTCGCCTTTAGCATTGTTAATGATAACTTTTCCTGTTTTTGATTTGGATTTGATGTTCCCTTCAAAGTTATTAACAACTATATCACCTGCAGGAGAGTTGCTCTCAATATTTCCTTTTACATCAGTAATATTTACGTGCCCGGATTTGGAATCAATGTATAGGTTTTTAACAGTTAATGAACTCGCATCCACTTTACCAGATTGAGAACTAATTTCTATGATTAATTCATTAGGTACCTTAAGTTCAATTTCTCCCCAATGCGAAGTCCAGCTAGATGGTTTTTGTACTTCAATATTTAGTTTGCTACCTGTTACTTTAGTAATTAATTTATATTGGTCAGCATTTTCGTCTGACTTAATAACTCCATTGAATTCAATAGTGTTGCCTTGGTATCCTGTCAGTTTAACCACACAAAAATCTGCATCAACTTTAATACTGTCTACCTTGTTAAAACTTTCCTGTTTTTGAGTAGCAATGTTTTGAGCCGTTAATTGCGAGGGTGCGAGATTCCCCAGAATACTAATAAGTGAAATAATAAGAAGTAAATGTTTATTCATCTTTCTGAAAATATAAGATTGATTAATAATTAAATTGGTACTATTTATCAACTTTATTACGGCAAGTGTTTTTTTTAGTTTCAACTTTTAGTTTATTTGTAATGGTAGCTTTAAGTATAATTTACTTACTTTTACAGTACATCAAATATTTATTCATAGTGGATTTTAGCAACCTAAAAGTTTTAATTGTCTACAGTAGTCAGGGTCTTTTTGCTCGTAAGCATTTAGTTACAACTCAAGGTACAGCTCTTGAAAAGATTGGTGTTAATGTAGATTATTATGATATCCCCGGTAAAGGTATACTGACTTATGCCAAGCATATATTGCCTCTCAAACGATATGTAAAGCAAAAACAATTTGATTTAGTTCATGCCCAATTTGGTTATTCAGGATTTACCTGTGCCATTGCCGGCTGTAAGCCTTTAGTGGTTTCATTAATGGGAACCGATTACAGACTGGAAAAAGCCACATCGTTACTGACCCGATTTTTTGCTCGCTCCTTTTGGTGTTTTACAATCGTAAAATCACAAAAAATGTACAATGTGTTAAAAATCAAAAACTCAAAGGTTATTCCTAATGGAATTGATTTTGCACGTTTTAATACAATTGACAGAGAAATTGCCAGGCGACAGGTAGGGTTTAATTCTTCGGCACATGTGTTGTGGGTTTCAGATCCAGAGAGAAAAGAGAAGAATTTTGATCTGGCACGTGAAGCGCTTAGCTATTTGAAAACAGAGGATGTGGAATTAACAGTGGTAAATAATGTTGAACTCGATCAGGTTCCATTCTACTATTATGCAGCTGATGTATTATTAGTAACTTCAAAATGGGAAGGATCACCCAATGTGGTTAAAGAAGCTATGGCTTGTTCGCTTCCCATTGTTTCAACAGATGTTGGTGATGTAATTGATATAACTAAGGATGTAGATGGATGTTATATTACAGAACCTAATCCTGTTGAGGTAGCCAGGGCCGTAGATACTGCTTTAACTTTTGGTAAAAGAACTAATGGGCGGGAAAAAGTGAAGTATCTGGATGTAGAATATATTTCTGAAAGATTGCTGGATACCTACAGAGAGGTTTTAAGAAAACGTAATAAGTCATAAGAATTATAATTCTCGATCATTTAGATAAGAAATTTTAATGAAGTCCGGCTTTAAGTCGGACTTTTTATTTTTAAGAAAGTTACTAGTACCCAATAATAGTGATATATATTCATGCTTAATTAATATTGTATATATATGTTAGGTGTCAGTAAATCAGTAGTGTATATTATTAATCGGACTTCTGTTTACCGAATTATTGAGTGTAATATTCTGTGATTCAAATATTCTGTTAAAAAATACCCAATTGTGGCCATTTCCAGTAAAAATGCCATTCCATAGTTTTGTATCAGCATTAATAGTTAATTAAATAATAAAATTATGAAGGGGATATTTTTACTATTATCATTATTTGTTTTTACAGGATTTTCGTTTGCTCAAACAGAGAATACAAATAATTTGTATGATAATTCTGCAGAACGATTATTAAAGAGTGATGGAAATTTAACCATTGGAGGTTATGCCGAGGTACATTACAATCAACCAATGGGAAATAACCCAAAAAGTAATGCAACTTTAGATGTACACAGAGTGGTAATGTTGCTAGGTTATAAGTTTAATGAAAGAACTCAATTTATTTCTGAAATTGAATATGAACATGTAAGTGAAGTATATATAGAACAAGCATTTTTACAGTATAAATTATCTAAAGGAATCAATTTACGTGCTGGTTTATTATTGGCTCCAATGGGGTTGATTAATGAATATCATGAACCAAATACATTTAATGGAGTTGAGAGACCATTTATAGATGCATATATTGCTCCAACAACGTGGAGGGAAATAGGAATTGGTTTGTCAGGAACTTATTTACCAGCAAATATCCGTTATCAGGCCTATGTAATGAATGGTTTTAATGGATATGATGGTGCAGCTAAATTTAGTGGTAAAAATGGATTGCGTAAAGGAAGGCAAAAGGGTGCAGAATCGTATATGAGTAGTCCTAATTTGGCTCTTAAGTTAGAGTACTTTGGAATTAAAAATTTCAATATAGGACTATCTGGTTACTTCGGAAAATCTCAAAGTGTATTGTATGATGAAGTAGATGATGCTGTTGCAGATTCTTCAGTTGTTGATATTGCTATGATTGGGGCGGATTTTAGATATGCGAATAGCGGATGGCAACTAAAAGGACAACTCTACTACAATTCGTTAGGAAATACAAAAGAATACAATGAGTTTACTTCTGATGGTTTAGTTTTAAATGATCTTGGAAAATCAATGATTGGCTATTATGTTGAGTTAGGCTATAATTTATTTAAATCTAATAATAATATTACTGATGAGTTGATTCCATTTGTGAGATATGAAGGTTATGATACTCAAAATACTGTTGAAGATGGAGTGGTCAGAAGCAAGTCTAACGCTGCAACTATCATTACATCGGGGTTAACCTGGAAAATTACGCCTAAAGTTGCATTTAAATCAGATGTGCAGTTTGTAAAAAAGAAATCAGATGATAAATCAGTAGCCACGTTTAATGCTGGTTTTGGTTTGATGTTTTAAAATGAGAATGGTTATACCTGAGTTTGATTTTCAATTATCGAACTCAAGTTTTATTAAAGTATAGAGTATGAGAAATATTGTTACAGTTGCATTTTTGTTAATCTTTGGCCTATATGTTAAATCTCAGGATATTAATTATCACCATAAAAGTGTTTCAAAAGAGATTAATCGTTTGTGGAAAGTAAATGATGAACGAACTGAATTAACTGAGTTGAATAATAAAGATTTGCGTATGGGTAAGTTTTTTGAATTGAAGGCAAACGAAAATAAATTTATTTATATAGGCAGAGTTAATAGTTGTAGAGCAGGTGGTTGCGCTGTTGATAACCATAATAGTGGGCCAAGTGAATACTTTGATTATTTGGTATGTTTTAGTGCAAATGGAATGGTAGAGGGAGTTAAAGTTTTTAATTATGCGGCAACTCATGGATATGAAATCGTAGCTAAGGGGTGGTTAAAACAGTTTTCAGGTTATTCTTCAGAACAAAATTTAGAGGTAGGAAAAAATGTTGATTCTATTTCCGGAGCCACAATTTCTGTTTTTGCCATAACTGACGATGTGAAAGCAAAAACACAACTTTTATCTAAATATTTAAGTAAAAAATCAATTTTTTAGTGGTAAAAAGTAATTTTCGTGCGTTTTTTTCGTGATTTTGTCAAAAAAACGAGGACTTTACCAAAACTTAACAAAAAATTAGCAACAATTTCTTTCATTTTAGCGTTTATAAAGAGAGTGTTCAAAACTTTGTGTCATAATAGATTAAAAAGAAAATAACTTTGCCTCATGACAAAAGAATTTGATTACAAAAAGTTTAAAGAAG
>NZ_JAPDPJ010000042.1 GCF_026013605.1 Plebeiibacterium sediminum | reverse complement strand
TTCATAGCCAATTAGTATTTTTATGATTAGACACCACAAAAATAATTGTTCCAGGAAACTGGAACCTAATTGGCTTTATTTAGGACAGATGTGAAATAATCTAAAGAAAATGGTTTTTCAATATAACTATCAGCACCATAATCCAAACCTTCAATTTTAGTATCCAGATTGGTTTTTGCGGACAACAATATTATAGGAATATGACTTGATTGTTCATTTTCTCTGGCCTTTTGTACCAATTCAATTCCATCAACCTCTGGCATCATTACATCGCTAATGATGATGCTAATAGATGTGTTTTCCAGAATTTCCAAGGCTATTTTGCCATTTTCAGCTGTATAAACAGTGTACTCCACTTTTAAATTTTTTTCGAGGAAATTGCTCAAGTCATCATTATCTTCAACTATTAGTATGGAAGGTCTTTCATTTGATTCAGTAATTAATGGTATATTGCTTTGTTTTATGTGTGGTTTTACTTGTGAAAGACTTCGCTTTTCCTGTTTTGATTCCGAAATTAGTTTTGTACTAATTGCAATTTGAAAGATACATTTTCCTTCTTTTGGTTCGATTAATCTCAAATTACCATCATGTTTTTCTGCAAGCTGTCTTGAGAATGCAAGACCAATTCCGGTACCATTTTTTTTATCATCATTATTTGTAGCATCAACCTGAAAGAAGGGATCAAAGATTCTTTCCTGATATTTTATAGGAATTCCAGGACCATCATCCTCCACATCTATGATTACAAAATCTTCATTTTGTTCCAACGAAATAGTAACTTTCGAGTTCGTAAATTTTAATGCGTTTGTCATTAGATTACTAAATATTTTAGTAATTCCATCTCTGTCGGCATTACAAATTATTGTAGTATCAGGTATTTGAGTTATAATAGATATGTTTCTCTGAGATGCTGTTGGTTTAAATCTATAGCATATATCTGCAATAAGAGCGTTAAATTCTAATGGTTCAATCTTAAGTTTATAGCTATTATCTTCAATCTTTCTGAAATCAAGTAGTTGATTAATCAGATTTAATAATCTATCCGCATTTTTGTCTATTACCTTAATGTTATCATCTAATTCCTGTTGACTTATTTTCTTTGTTTTTATGCAATCAAGAGGTGCTTTAATAAGACTAATCGGAGTTCTGATTTCGTGTGCGATATTGGTAAAAAAGTTTATTTTGGAGACATAAGTTTCCTTTTCTTTTTTTATTCTAAAATCCTCTAACTTTTTATTTTGACGAGTTTGGGAGATACTTACATAGTTCTTTATAATTAACAGGATTATACCTGTCATAAATAAAAAATAAAAGACATAGGCATAATTGGTTTTCCAGAACGGAGGAAGTATAGTGATTTTAATATAATCGCCATCATCGTTCCATTTTCCATCATTATTTGCACCTTTTACTCTAAATATATATTCTCCGTGTTTTAAATTAATATACGAAGCCTGATTTTGAGTTGTAGTTTGTACCCATCTGCTATTTAAATTTTCTAAAATATATGCATTGGTATTTTTTGAGGGTGCTTGATAACTTAGATTAACAAAACTTATTCTAAATGATGCTTCATTATGTTTTAAAGTTATATGTTTTGTTGTGTTTAATATTTCAATAAATGAGGTGTCGTTACTTTGTAATACATCAGTATCAAGTAATTCAAAGTTAGTTATAATAACAGGTGGATTATATTTATTTTCCTTTATTTCGTTGGGGTAAAAGGCATTAAAACCATTGATTCCTCCAAAGTAAAATTTACCATTTTTAGTTTTTAATGATGAGCGGTAGTTAAATTGATTACTTTGCAATCCATCCTCCTGTGTATATGTTTTTACTGACATGGTGTTCAGGTCAATGCAAGATATTCCCATGTTTGTACTAACCCAGATATTTCCATAATTATCATCTATTACACCATATACTACATTGTTGGGAAGTCCATCTAAACTATTTATGGTATAAAAATCATCTGTATCGTAGTTGTATTTGCTTACGCCTCCTCCTTCGCTAGAGAACCATAATCTTTTTTGTTTATCCTGATATACATCTGAAATTTTATTAAAGGGAAGTGAAGTCTTTTCTCCTTCAATATTTCTGTAGTTTTTCCAGGTCTTGGATTGCTTATTGTATTTAAATACACCTTCGCCATATCCTGCAACCCAGAAATTACCTTGATGATCATCAGTCATGTCATATACAAACCCTTGTACTTCATCAATTCTGGTGAAGTTATCGGAGTCTGGATTAAAGCGATTTAATCCGACTGTTGTTCCAATGAATAATTCATTATCTTCTGATTTGTAAAGAGAAAAAACGCAGTTGTCGTTAAGTGAATTAGGGTCCTTTTGTTTGAACTGGTAATTTTTAATCTTCCCGGTTTTAAGGTCCATTACATCCAAACCTCTTGAAAAAGTACCAATCCAAAGTTTTCCTTTATAAATAGTTAGTGCGTGTATGTTATGATAACTGATTTTTGATTTGTCAGAATTGGGTAAATAGGTTTTAAATTGTTTTGTTGTAGTATTAAAATAGTTTAAACCACCGTCTTCTGTTGCAATCCAAAGGTTTCCCTTTTCATCTTCACAAAATTGACTAACAGCCTTACCTGATAAACTGTTTTTTGGCGGATGTGGATAGTAATATTCAATAACCTGACTGTTGGGAGATAAATAATTTATACCACCAAAGTATGTTCCAATCCAGATTCCATCCTCTCTATCCTTATATATTGCATATACATTCTGATCACTTAAACTTTTAGGGTCAAGAGGATCATCAATCCTGGAGTATTCAGTGGTCTTTTTATTGAAAAGATATAAGCCATCATCAGAACCAATTAATAATTCATCTTTACTATACTCAAAAATGGCACGTATATGAGTGATATAGGTTTCGGATTTATTTGTGAAAAATGAAGTGAACTCATTGGCGGTACGATTAAATTTTACCAGTCCACCTTCCCAAGTTCCTAACCAAAAAATACCTTCAGAATCTTCAAAAATTGACAGGACTTCCGGATCAGTCATAGGGCTATTTTTATCGCGCGATCCGTAAGTGACAAATTCGGCTGTTTCTTTATTGTAAGTAGTTAATCCGTTTCTTGAGCCAAACCATATGTTACCAGCATAATCTTTAAATACTCTCCAAACTACATTTGATCTAATTGTTTGGTCATCGTTTCCTGCAGCGTACTGAGTAAGATCCTGAGTGTTTTTGTTAAAGCAAAATGCTCCCTGATTTCTGGTTCCAATCCATATTTTGTCATCGTTTTCGGCTTGTATGGACGTAACTCCGGTATTGATAGTTATACCATCTGAGGTTTTATAAGTAAATGCTTTAAATGTCTCCGTGTTTGGGTTAAAAATAAAAAGCTTGCTATCAGTACCAACCCATATTTTGTTATCGATATCCTGAAAGAGACTTATTACAAAATTATTGCCTAAAGATTGATTGTTGTTAATTTCATGTTTGAATATTTTAAACTCGTTTCCATCAAATCTGTTTAATCCATCATTTGTTCCAAACCACATAAACCCACGATTATCCTGAATGATACATTGAATGGTGTTTTCTGATAACCCATTACTCACTTCATACTTTCTAAAATTCATATGAACAGCCCATAATGAGATTGGCTGAATTAATAAAAACAGAAGAATAAAATTTATTTGAATAGAGGATTTTCTGAGACTTTTCATGACGCTACGATTCTTACATTACCATCTTATTTATTATAACAATAATGGATTTATTCGTGATAAAGGATAAAATAAATTAGTCATAAAATAACACAAATTGGTAACTTCTATGAGTAATAGTAAGGTTTTTCTTGTATGACCAGTAAATTCTATTGATTGCTTAAATAGTGGCATTTTATTATGTCAAGGTAAATTTACTTTGTTGCATAGGAAGATCAGATTCCGAATACTAAAATGTGTTAACTAAAAATCAAAGGTTATGAAAAAAATGTTAGCAGTTATATTACTGCTTGTTCCTCTTGGGTTGTTAGCCCAAACAATAAGCCTAAAAGGAAGGGTTACTGATAAAGGGGGAGAGCCTATTCCTGGAGTGAATGTTTTTATTCAGGAAACTACAAAAGGTACTATT
The DNA here is from genome assembly GCF_026013605.1 of Plebeiibacterium sediminum. Lineage (GTDB taxonomy): Bacteria > Bacteroidota > Bacteroidia > Bacteroidales > Marinilabiliaceae > Saccharicrinis > Saccharicrinis sediminus. The sequence goes on along the minus strand of NZ_JAPDPJ010000042.1, from coordinate 52,582 downwards.
ACAAATTTAGAAGGGTATTATACTATTGCCGTAGAAGCGAATCAAACAGTTAAGTTCTCTTTTATAGGCATGAAAGAGCAGGCAATTGTTTACAATGGTCAGGCTACTTTAGATGTCACCATGTTGAGTGAGGATGAATTGGTAGATGAAGTTGTTGTAATCGGTTATCAAACAGTAAAAAAAGCCGACTTAACAGGTGCAGTTGGGGTTTTTAAACCTGATGAATTAAAGAGTAGTGTAGTTACAGGTTCAGTAGGTGAAATGCTGGGAACCATGAGTGGTGTGTTTTCTCGTACAGAAGGTAAGCCAGGTGCTGAAGGATGGGTAGAGATCAGAGGAACAAAATCTTTTGGATCAAGTCAGCCATTATATGTTATTGATGGAATTGCTGTAGAAGGTGGAGCTAATCGTGATTTTAACTTTAACGACATCCAATCTATACAGGTATTAAAAGATGCATCTGCTGCTGCGATTTATGGATCAAGAGCTGCCAATGGTGTAATTATTATTACCACAAAAAGTGGAAGCAAAGGTCCGATGAAAATTGAAATGTCTGCTAAAAACAGCTTTCAATGGTTACCAAAATATGATTTAACCAACAGAGATCAGTGGATTGAGTTAAATGATATGGCTTTTGAAAATAATGGTTTTGCAACAGCCAGTCACTTTGATGGGGATACCGATTGGCAGGAAGAAACTTTTAAAACCGGAGTTATTGAAGATTATAATATCTCATTTTCGGGAGGTGCTGATAATAATAACTATTTTATTTCAGCCAACTATCAATCAAACTCAGGTACAACTATCGGAACAGAAAGTAATCGTTTAACCATACGTGCAAATACATCGGCAACGAGAGATTTTGGCGAAAAAGTATCCTTTAAAATTGGGGAGAACATTATTGTTAGTAATTATGATATTGATGAGTTGAATACTAATCCTATTATTGATGTTTATCGTATGTTACCAACAATCTCAAAGTATAATGAAAATAATGCCGGAGGTTTTGGTTACGGTGATGGAGGCAGAGATGTTACTTTTGGAACCAATCCATTTGCTAAAGAAAAACTGACAGACACTCATAACCAAAATATGAGAGTTAGAGGTAATGTGTTTACTGAACTATCATTCTTTACAAAATTAAAATACAAGTTGAATATTGGTTTTGAAACCAGCTTTGATGAGCATCGTTATATTCGTAAAGAAGGTAACTGGACATACAATCAACCTTGGGATCCATCCTCACTTAATAAAAATAAAGCAAGGTTTAATTCAATGGTGTACGACAACACCCTTGAGTATAATGATTCTTTTGGTGAGCATACTGTAGCTGCTGTAGTAGGAACCAGTTTTATGGATCAGAATTATGAGCAACTATGGGGCTCAAAAAATGAAATATTAAGTACCAGTGACGGAACTTACTTTGAACAGCTAAATGCAGCAACTGTAGATCCAAGAACTGGAGGTTACAGGGATATGACCAAACTATTTTCTGTGTTTGGTAGAATTAACTATTCTTACGGAGATCGTTACTTGTTTAGTGCAACTGTAAGACGTGATGAATCATCAAAATTTGGTCCTAATTTTAGTCATGGTGTATTTCCATCAGTTTCAGGAGCATGGAAAATTAGTAGTGAAGAGTTCTTCAATATTCCTTGGATGAATACTTTGAAAGTAAGAGCTAACTATGGAGTTTTAGGAAGTTCAAATATTGGACCATGGGATTATGTTGCTTTTATCAATTCATTTCCGCAAGCTGTTTTTGGAACTGATCAATCTGTTGTAAACGGACAAACACAAGTTAAATTGGTTAATGATGATTTAAAATGGGAAGAATTACATCAGATGAATATCGGGGTTGATCTGTCATTTTTTGATAATAAATTAGATGTTACCGGTGAATATTTTAAGTCAGAAACCAAAGATGTTTTAACGGGTATGCAGATTTTAATGACTACCGGAAATAACGGAGGTAATCCAAACGTAAATGCGGCAACACTTCAAAATACAGGAGTTGAATTATCACTTACCTGGAGAGATATGATTGGTGATTTGAAATATAGTGTTAATGCTAATATTTCAACAGTTAAAAATAAGATTATTGAATTAGGGTACGGACGTGAGTTCTTTACTCAATGGAATACCAGATCATATGTAGGTAAGCCTATTGGAGAATGGTATTTGATTAAAACAGATGGTTTATTCAGAAGTGAACAGGAAGTACTTAATCATGTAAATTCTAATGGTAACCTAATTCAGCCTAATGCAAAACCCGGGGATATCAGATATGTAGATTTTAACGATGATGGTACAATCACAGATGCTGACCGTCAGTATATTGGCAGTCCATGGCCAGATTTACAATTAGGTATCAATGCTTCTCTTGAATGGAAAGGATTTGATCTTCAACTTCAAATGGCCGGTTCTTTTGGTCACAAAGTATTCAACGGACCAAGAAGTACAATGGATAGATTTGATGATAACTCCAATTACAGAGCTGATTATGATGCCTGGTCATTGGATAATCCTAATGCAAAAGATCCACGTCCTTTATATCAGGATAGTAGAAATGCCAGAGGAAATCAGGATCGCTGGATTGAAAATGGTTCGTACTTAAGGTTAAGACAAATGGCACTTGGATATACTGTTCCTAAACAGGTGTTAGGTAATGCAATTGATAAAGTACGTGTGTTTGTGAATGCTCAAAACTTAGTCACTTTTACGAAATATAATGGACTGGATCCTGAATTCAGAAATTCAAATATTTGGGAAAGAGGACATGATTATGGTGCATTCCCAAATCCTAAAGCTGTTACCATTGGTGCTCAATTAACTTTTTAAGAGATGAAACGAGTCATGAGAACGAATTCTCTCACATGAGGATGGTTTAATTAGCGAGTTCCATATGGCATTAAAAACAAATTTAGACATATGAATAAAAGCATAATTCTATTAAAAATTAGATTAATGAAAAAGATTCTATATACATTATTATTGTCATGCCTCTTAATCAGTTCATGTGATGTAGAGGTGACAAATCCCAATGATCTGGAAGTAAAAATCTTCTGGAAAACAGAAGCGGATGCACAAAGTGGCTTAAATGCCGTTTATAATATGTTCTACAAACCTGGTTTATATACTCGTTGGATTTGGTTTAGATATGATTTAGCTTCAGATGAAGCATTTAGCTCAAGTCCCTGGTTAGAGTTGGCAGACTGGACACGTTTTAATTATGCCAATTATAACTTTTGGGAAGGTAATGCCTGGACGTACAGAGACTCTTATGAGGCTATTTATAGAGCAAACCAGGTGTTGCATTATACTCCGGATATTACATTTGGTAATGAAACAGAAAAGACTTATGTATTAGGTCAGGCTTACTTTTTAAGAGCCCTTCATTACTATAATCTGGCTCTTTTATGGGGAAGTGAAAATAATAGTCTTGCAATTGTTTTAGAGCCTTCAAGTCCGGGAGATACTCCAGAAGGTCATAATGTAACTGAAGTTTGGCAACAAGTAAAGGATGACTTGGCAAGTGCCATTAATATGTTACCTGCCAGTTGGGATGATACAAATAAAGGACGTGCAACAATTGGAGCAGCAAAAGCTTTAAGAGCAAAATGTTTAATGCAACAACATGAATGGGAGGCTGCTAAACAAGAGTTAGAATGGTTGGTTACAGGTGAAGGATCACAGTATTATGGTTTAGCAAACAACTTTAAAGATAATTTCACGCATTTAGCAGAAAATAATATTGAATCGGTATTTGAATTACAATATTCAGATGCTCATAAAGCGCCAGCTGGAGATGGCGATTTTGATATTGATCCAAATTTAGGACAAAACAGAGCTCAGTTCTTTGGCCCTCCGGGAATTGGTTGGACAGATGGTGAAGCAAGAAGTTGGTTAGTGGATGAGTTCAAGAGTGAATTAAATAATGATGGGGAGTACGATATCAGATTAAAGACGAGTCTTTTTTATGAAGGAATGGATGTTGATTTTGCTGATAATGACAGAATGTATAGCAGAGATATGGGCGCGTGGCAGCAGGATAACTATATAGGAAGAGTGTTCATTAGAAAATATGCATCTGACTACTATCGCGATTATGAAGACTACCACAATCCTATTAATATTCGTTTGATTCGTTATGCTGATGTTATGTTGATGTATGCTGAGTGTTTGGCAAATACAACTTCCGGAAGTTTAAATGAAGCTGTTGATTTAGTAAATGAGATACGTGCTCGTGTTAATATGCCAGAATTAGCGGTTAATCATCCGGAAGCAGTTGCTGATAAAACTGCCTTTTTAAAGCGTTTACAAATAGAGCGCTCATTAGAGTTATGTCACGAAGGGCAAAGATGGGCTGATTTAAAGCGTTGGGGCTTGTTTGATACAAGTGCTGGTTTAAATGAGTTAAAGCAAAGAGATTCTGATTTCAATAATTTTGTAATTGGCAGACATTCTAGTCTTCCAATACCTTCAAACGAAATAGATAACAATGCCGGATTACAACAAAATCCAAACTATTAGCAAATAAACATTTTAATAAATGATTCAGGTTGCAATAATGCTTGCAACCTGAATTTAAAAGTATTGATTTATGAATAGAATGATTGCAATATCAATATTACAGAGTTTGTTATGCTTTTTTTCATTTGTTTCATGCAGTGCAAATGATACTGAAGGTATAGATGATCCGGTTACTTATGCAAAAGTTCCTCTTGGTGATCCTTTTATTTTATTACATAATGGAACTTACTATGCTTATGGAACACAATCTGCTGATGGTATTGTTGTTTATACATCGGATGATATGGAGAATTGGCGAATTCCTTCTCTAACTCATGGAAATTTGGCATTGTATAAAGATGATGTGTGGGGAGATCGTTGGTTTTGGGCTCCGGAAGTTTATGAAATTGATGGTACGTTTTATATGTATTTTTCTGCAGATGAGCATACTTGTGTTGCAACATCCGATTCTCCATTAGGTCCTTTTGTGCAGGAAAATAAAGTGCCAATAATTCAGGAAGAAAAAAGCATTGACAACAGTTTATTCATTGATGAAGATGGTAAGGCCTATATGTATTTTGTTCGTTTTAACGATGGAAATAACGTGTGGGTTGCTGAGATGACAGAAGACTTAAAGGGCGTTAAAGAGGAAACTTTTACTAAATGTATAAATGTTTCACAAGTCTGGGAAGAAGTATGGCCAAGAGTAAATGAAGGTCCATTTGTGAAAAAACATAATGGATTGTATTACATGACTTACTCTGCCAATAGTTTTGAGAGTCCAATGTATGGAGTTGGATTTGCAACATCAGAAAGTCCTTATGGTCCCTGGGTAAAATATGAAGGTAATCCGATTTTACAAAGTCCGGGGCAGTTAATTGGTGCAGGACATAGTGCTTTGTTTTATGGTAAAGATGGGGCTTTGTATAAAGTGTTTCATGCACATAATAGTGCACAAAGTATACATCCTCGTAAAATGTATATCTCAAAAGTATTATTTAAATCTGGCAATAAAGATTTTGATGTGATGGAAATAGAAAGTGAATATATAACTCCGGTAATTGGAAATTAGTATGACGAAATATTACGGAGTGTATCAATTGCTGTTTTTATTTCTGATAGGATCAATAATGAGTTGTTCATCTTGTTCAAAAAAAAATGATGATGAACCTCAATATGAAAAAGAAATAGGTCAAACTGTTGACGGAGTTCGAATAGCATGGGATTATAAATCATTGCAACGAATAGCTCCGCAAGAAGGACGTTCATTAAACTGGGCAGGATATCCAAGAGTACATAAATTAAAAGATGGAACAGTATGGGTTACCTATGAAACTCAGGGAAATATTGAATATGTCAAAAGCGATGATGATTGTAAATCGTGGTCAGAACCGGTGATCCTGTTTGAAAAACAGCAGCAATTTAACGGATCTGGTCAAGCTACTTTTGTTAATATGTCAAATGGTGAGCTTATAGAGCTGTCTGATGGTACTATTTTAACAGCTTGCAATTATCGTCCTGTGGATGGAGGAATTGTTCCTTTTGCAATAGCCATCAAAAGAAGTGTTGATAAAGGAGTTTCATGGTCGGATGCAGAAGTAATTTATGAGGCAGGAACAGACTTTAATAATGGCTGCTGGGAACCTGCTTTTCTTCAAGTGCCTTCAGGCGAAGTGCAAGTTTACTTTGCAAATGAAGGACTCTTTACACAAAGCGAGGAGCAAAATATTTCCATGTTAAAATCATTAGATAGCGGAATCTCATGGAGTACTGAAATTACAGAGGTTTGTTTTAGAGCACATCATAGAGATGGAATGCCAGTTCCAATATTGTTAAACGATGAAATTGTTGTTGCTATAGAGGATAATGTATCTGGTCAGTTTAAACCATATACTGTCAGAACATCAGTGATTGATGCATGGAATATTCCAATTTTAGCACAGTCTGACAATAGGAATAGTGCTTTAATAGAAGAATATCCGGATGCAACATATGCTGGTGCACCTTATCTGATTGCAGGACTTGATGGCGTTTCATTTTTATCGTATCAAACCACATATAAAAGAAATTCTAATTGGGAACTTTCTACAATGGAAGTAGCCATTAGTGATGAAAATGCCAAAGGATTTACAAAACAAACCCGTCCATTTGATGTGCCTATAACTAAAGAAGCCAAGTGGAATGCATTGGGAATGTTAGATGAAAATACGGTTGTTGCATTAAGTAGTACAAATTTTTCCAGTCAAAACTGTGGAGTGTGGCTTATAAAAGGATATATCATTCCGGAGTTAAGCTTACAAACTACAAGTATTAATGTGGATGGATCTATTGAAGCTGAGGATTGGGGAGAATTACCCTTGTTCGTTGGTCATACCAGTGCCAATCAAGTAAAGGCAGGAGTTAAGCACGATGGAGAAAATCTGTATTTCGCAGCAAAATTACTGTTAGATGAAGCCACAGATATACAACAATCAGAAGTAAGTATCACGCTTGATCCATTTGATAATTGGGATTCAGAAGATGCATCGATTTTGTATAAATATGTATTAACTCCTACAGGGAAAGCTGTTGCCTATATGAGAACTGGAGCCGATTGGAAAGAAACAGAAACATCAGCAAGGTGGGTTGTGAAACAAGATGAAGGGAATTGCTTTTCATTTGAATTAAAAATTCCTTTTGATCAGTTGGAATGGGAAAAAGCAGAAACTTTTCGGGTAAATGTTGGATTGGGTTATCCAGATAAATCAGACAATAAAATATACGAATGGATTGCAAATAGTACAGCCCAAAACCCACGTTCGTGGTGCAGAGTTAGTGCCAGATAAAATGGTGCTTAATGGAACATAATTGAATCTATTAAAATGAATGATATGACAAGGAATATAAAAAAGATATTTTTATCGATCTGTATTTTGGCCATGTTTACAGGGGTGTCCACTGCTCAAAGCTTAAAGGCTTGGTTGGAATTAAAAACGCCTGGTAATAATGCAAATACTTATCGTTTAGATGTTGAAAAAAGCGGATCAGGTATTGTTTATTCAAGTAAAGATGAATTACCTGTTGAGATTAAGGCAAATGTTCAGGAAAACGAAGAAGAACAGACTTATTCTATTACAATTACAGCATTAGATGATGTTTACTTTAATTTTAAACAGAGTGTTCAAGCAGGTAGTTTTGCACACGAAGACTGTCAGTTTCTAATGCCGGGTTTTTGGTATCGAAGAAACTTAAGATCGCCTAAAGAAGCACCTTCATTTCATACAAGTGATAGCTGGTTGGTACGTGAGGATCGTTTGAGTACTCCGTTAACAGGTGTGTATAATGAAAAATCGGGTGAGTATTATACCGTATTAAGAAGTAGTAAAATTGAAAAAGCTGCTTATAGCGCTATTCATGCCGGTGAAGTGATATTGTCTTCTCCAAGTGATTTGGGGTTTACAGGTTTTGAAAATATTGATGGAAAAACATGGTTATCATTTGGTTTTCCATATCAGGAAAATCCTAAAACATATATTCGTAAGTTAACATTAGCACCTTCAGTTACAGCGTTCGAAAAACTGGAAAAAGGTCAGAATAAAACTTTATCATGGAAAATAAATAAAGGGAAAGCTTCAAATTTTTCTGATTTTGTAAGTGATGTTTGGACTTACTCTTATGATAGTTTTAAACCTCAGGCTGTGCAGCTTGACTATAATTATGACTTTGTAAAGCAAACTTTATCAAACTTCTTTACAGAAGGATATACAGAAAAGAAAGATCTTAATTATTATTCTGGAATTCACCTTTTAACTTATGATTGTTCCAATAATGGAGGTGCTGAAATCGGATTTATCGGTAGAGTATTGTTGAATGCTTATTTTGCATTGGAATATGCTGAAGAAAAAGGCCTTGAAACAATGAAAGAGAATGCCAATAAAATCTTTGATAGTTATCTTAAAAACGGCTTCACTTCAACTGGATATTTCAGAGAGTTTGTTCATTTTGATCATAACGAAGAAACAGAGGTTTATAGCATTCGTCGCCAGTCTGAAGGAATATATGCCATTATGCATTACCTGAAGTACGAGAATTCTAAAGGTCGTAAACATCTGGAATGGGAAGCTCGCATGAAAACATTGTTATCGAACTTTATGGCTATTCAAAATGAAGACGGTAGTTTCCCTCGTAAGTTTGATAAGGATGGAAATGTAATCGATGCAAGTGGGGGAAGCACGCCATCAGCAACCTTGCCTTTGGTAATGGCTTCAGAATATTTTAAAAACAAAACTTATTTGGCAAGTGCAAAAAAGACAGGTAATTATCTTGAATCAGAAATTATTTCAAAGTCAGATTACTTTTCATCAACTTTAGATGCAAATTGTGAGGATAAGGAAGCTTCTTTATATGCATCTACCGCAATGTATTATTTAGCGCTAGCAACAAAAGGAAAAGTGCAAGAGAAATATACTGATTTAGCTAAAAAGGCTACCTATTTTGCGCTTTCATGGTACTATACCTGGGATGTTCCGTTTGCACAGGGGCAAATGTTAGGTGATATTGGTTTAAAATCCAGAGGTTGGGGTAATGTGTCAGTTGAAAATAATCATATTGATGTTTTCATTTTTGAATTAGTTGATGTACTTACATGGCTGGATAAAACTACCGATGAACCTCGTTTTACAGCTTTTGCAGATGTTATTAAAACCAGCATGATGCAATTATTGCCATTTGAAGGTCATATGTGTGGAATAGAGAGAGTTGGTTATTACCCTGAAGTGGTTCAGCATACCAATTGGGATTATGGTAAAAATGGTAAAGGTTTTTACAATAATTATTTTGCTCCGGGCTGGACTGTGGCCTCACTTTGGGAATTACTTAGTACAGGAAGTGCTGAGAAGTTTATGAAAAAATAAATGTTTAAATTATGAAAAAGATAGTATTCTTTTTAACGATGGTTTCCACAATTGTTGGATGTTCTAATTGTAGTCAGGAAACCAAAGTAAATGATACTCCCCTATATAATAATCCTGTAATTAACAGGAGTCTTCCTGACCCTACAATCGTTAAAGCCGAGGATGGAAGTTTTTATTTGTATGCCACTGAGGATGTACGTAATGTACCTATTTATAGATCGGAAGATTTAATTCATTGGAAATTCAGAGGAACCGCATTTACAGATGAAACCCGCCCAGATTTTGAACCCAAAGCTGGTATATGGGCTCCTGATATCAACTTAATCGATGGAAAATATGTAATGTATTATTCAATGTCGGTTTGGGGTGGTGAATGGACTTGTGGAATTGGTGTAGCAACAAGCAATCATCCTGAAGGTCCTTTTACAGATCAGGGAAAGCTTTTCAGGAGTAATGAAATTGATGTTCAAAACTCAATTGATCCGTTTTATATCGATGACAATGGAAACAAATATCTTTTCTGGGGAAGCTTTAGAGGTATATATGCAATTGAGCTTTCTGCAGATGGTTTGAGTTTAAAGGAAGGTGCTGAATTAATTCAAATAGCAGGTACAGCTTACGAAGGAACTTATATTCATAAAAGAGATGGTTACTACTATATGTTTGCATCAACAGGAACTTGTTGCGAAGGAGTAAACAGTACTTATACAACCGTGGTTGGTCGATCAGAAGAGTTATTAGGACCTTATGTCGATAGAGAGGGGTTACCTATGATGGATAACCATCATGAAATTCTTATAAAAAAGAATGAGCGCTTTGTGGGAACAGGACATAACTCAGAAATAGTAACTGATGATGAAGGTGCAGACTGGGTATTTTATCATGCTGTAGATATGAAAAATCCTGCAGGAAGAGTATTGATGTTAGATAAAATAGAGTGGGTAAATGGCTGGCCTGAAGTAAAAGGGAATACTCCGGGGATAAATAACTTAAACATACCAATTTTTAAATAAGCTATGAGAAAATATATTGGAGTATTCTTGTTTTTCGTTTTGATATGGGCAGTTGGATGTCAGGTCGTTTCAGAAAAGAAAAATAATTCAAAATCACAATGCAGCCTCAAGCCAGAAAGTTTCCTGAAAGAAATTGATGGTAAAACTACAGATTTGTTTTGGCTTAAGAATGACAATGGATTAAAGATAGCTATTACCAATTATGGTGGAAGAGTGGTTGGATTATGGGTTCCTGATAAAAATGGAAACCCAGTTGATGTGGTAGTTGGATTTAATTCAGTAGATGATTATCAGAACTCAACAGAGCCATATTTTGGAGCTTTAATAGGTCGGGTTGGTAATAGAATTGCCAACGGAAAATTTGTTCTCGATGGAGTGGAATATACATTGCCAACCAATAATGGAGTGAATACTTTACATGGAGGAGTAAAAGGATTTCAGGATGTAGTCTGGGATGTACAACAATCAACCGATTCTACTTTGATTTTGAGTTATGTTTCAGAGGATGGAAGTGAAGGTTTTCCCGGAAATCTAGAAGTTCAGGTAGCTTATCTATTGACATCTAATAATGGATTAAAAATTTCTTATGAGGCAAAAACCGATAAAAGAACACCTGTTAACCTAACAAATCATGCATTTTTTAATTTGAATGGTGAAGGTAGCGGTACTATTGTAAATCATCGTTTGATGATTGATGCTGATAAATACACACCTGTTGATGAAACTTTAATTCCTACAGGTAAATTAGAGTCTGTTGAAAATACACCATTTGATTTCAGAACGTTGACAACTATTGGTTCCAGATTAGATACGCTTTTAAACATACAACTTAAGTTTGGTAAAGGGTATGATCATAATTATGTTCTAAATCAAAAGTCAGAGGATGCTTTACAATTAGTTGCAAGTGTAATAGGTGATGTATCAGGCATTCAAATGGATGTATATACTGTTGAACCGGGTTTGCAGTTTTATAGTGGAAATTTTATGCAATCTCAAAATACACTTAAATGTGGTGTAAAGGATGATTTTAGAACAGCCTTTTGTTTGGAAACACAACATTTTCCTGATGCTCTAAATCAGCCTGATTTTCCATCAATAACTTTAGATCCTGAAAGTAATTATAAAACAGTATCAGAATATAAATTTTCGGTAAGGTAGAGCTGTATTATTATAAAATAAGCCATGAGAATCGTTAATAACAACGAAGTCAAATTTTTCTCTCATAGGGAAGTGTATAGATTTGGCTAGTTCCATCTGGCATTAAAAAATAAAATATCAAAAGATGAACTATAGAATAATTATTTTCTTGTTAGCTATGGTCTGTGTAAACACATTTGCACAGTGGAAACCTGCAGGAGATAAAATTAAAACAACTTGGGGTGAGCAGTTAAACGCGGAGAATGTACTTCCTGAGTATCCGCGCCCAATTATGGAAAGAGCCCAATGGAAAAACCTGAATGGTTTATGGGATTATGCAATAGAAAGTAGACTCAATAAACAACCTGCAAAGTATGATGGTAAAATTCTGGTTCCTTTTGCAGTAGAATCCAGTTTAAGCGGTGTTCAAAAAACAGTTGGAGAAGAGAATTTACTTTGGTATAAAAGAACATTTACAGTTCCTGCAGCATGGAAGGGCCAAAATGTATTGCTTCATTTTGGAGCAGTAGATTGGAAAACAGATGTTTGGATTAATGATGTAAAAGTGGGTAGTCACGAAGGCGGATATACTCCATTTTCGTTTGATATAACACCTTTTCTGGTTAAAGGCGAGCAGATGATTACTGTAAGCGTTTGGGATCCTTCGGACAAAGGTCCTCAGCCAAGAGGAAAGCAGGTCAATAAGCCTGAAGGCATATGGTATACTCCTGTAACAGGAATATGGCAAACAGTTTGGCTGGAACCAGTTCCTGAAAAGCACATTGTTCAGTTGCGTAATACTCCAGATATTGACAATAATAAAATCTCAATCAAGGCAAGTGTTGCAGGAAGCTCATTTGGAGATGTTGTTGAGGTTAAGGTTAAAGACAATGGAAAAATCATTCATGTTGCAAAAGCAGAAGTATCCAATGATGTTGAGATAAAATTAGATAATCCTAAGCTTTGGAGTCCGGAATCACCTTTCCTTTATGATGTAGAAGTTTCATTATCAAGAAATGGAAGAGTAATTGACCATGTAAACAGTTACTTTGCAATGCGTAAAGTTTCAATGGGCAGAGATGAAAATGGAATCATGCGTTTTCAACTCAATAATAAAAATGTTTTTCATTTCGGGCCATTAGATCAAGGATGGTGGCCGGATGGATTATATACCGCTCCAACAGATGAGGCTTTGGTTTATGATATTCAGAAGACTAAAGACTGGGGGTTTAATATGATTCGCAAGCATGTTAAAGTGGAACCTGCTCGTTGGTATACGCATTGCGACAAAATGGGAATTTTGGTTTGGCAGGATATGCCGAGCGGTGATAGAGAACCTGAATGGCAAAATTTTAAATATTTTGATGGTGTGGAGTTGAAAAGAACTGAGCGTTCAGAAGAGATTTATCGTAAGGAATGGAAAGATATCATGGATTATTTGTATTCCTATACAAGTATTGTTGTCTGGGTTCCATTTAATGAGAGATGGGGGCAATTTAAAACAGAGGAAATTGTAAAATGGACAATGAGGTATGATCCATCAAGATTGGTTAATCCTGCCAGTGGTGGCAATCATTATCCTGTTGGCGATATTTTAGATATTCATCATTATCCTGGTCCGGCAATGAAAATGTTTGATGCACAAAGAGCAACCGTTTTAGGTGAATATGGAGGTATTGGTTTAGCTTTTAAAGACCATTTGTGGACTCCTGATAGAAACTGGGGATATGTCCAGTTTAAATCATCAAAAGAAGTTACTGATGAGTATGTCCGTTTTGCAAAAGAGCTGCAACAATTTGTAAAAGCAGGCTATACAGGTGCCGTTTATACTCAAACAACAGATGTTGAGGTTGAAGTAAATGGTTTAATGACCTATGATAGAAAACAAATTAAAATAGATGAGGATCGAATTCGTGAAATAAATAAAGCAGTTATTGAAACCGTAAAATAGAACATTGATTTATCTAAAGTTATGATAACGAAAGGTGTTTGTTGTAACAATTCTTTCTAAAATTAAATTGAATGATCGCATAAATCATTTAAAAAATTAAGGGTGTCCTACGGATGCCCTTTTTTCATTAAACAATATTAGTGTTTTCCTGTTTTTAATTTGTTATATTTATAAGAATCAAATTACGAATCTATGGATTACTTAAAAGAAAAATTACTACAAATAGCTATCCCTAAAGCACAAAAAGTTAGGCAACTAGTTAAAGAGTACGGAGACGTTAAAATACAAGATGTTACAATGTCTCAGGTTTTAACAGGAATGAAAGGAGTGGTAAGTTTAATGACTTGTACTTCAAAACTTGATCCGGAAGAAGGTATTCGATTTCGGGGGTATTCAATTCCTGAACTAAAAAATATATTACCAAAAATTCATGAAGAAGGAGAACCTCTTCCTGAAGGTATATTTTATCTGATGTTAACAGGTGAATTGCCATCAAATGATGATGTTAGATATATCAGTGAGCAGTGGGCTCAAAGAGCTCAGGGTATTCCGCCTCATGTTTACGATGTGATAGAAGCCTTACCTAAAGATGCCCATCCAATGATTCAGTTTAATACGGCTATTTTGGCCATGTCAACCGAATCTCAATTCAGAAAGGCATATCTTATAGGAATGGATAAAAAGAATTATTGGGATCCTACCTATGAAGGAGTAATGGATTTGATTTCCAGGTTACCTATAATTGCAGCATATATTTATAGACGCGTTTTCCATCAGGGTGATCATATTCCTCCAGATCCATCTCTTGATTGGGCTGGAAATTTAGCACATATGATGGGTCATGATACAGAAGATGCAAAAAGATTGATGCGATTGTATATGTTAATTCACTCTGATCATGAGGGAGGAAATGTATCTGCTCATGCAACTCACCTGGTGGGTTCTGCACTCTCAAATCCATATTATAGCTTTTCTGCAGGAATGAACGGATTAGCCGGACCTCTTCATGGAATGGCGAATCAGGATGTAATGCATTGGATTAATAAGATGAAAAGAGAGATTGGGACTGATGATCCGAGTGAAGCACAAATTAAAAAGTATGCAGAAGAAACGTTGGCTAAAGGACATGTAATACCAGGCTATGGACATGCTGTGTTAAGAAAAACAGATCCAAGATTCCAGGTGCAATTAGACTTTGCTAATAAATATGTTCCATACGCTCCATATATCAAATTGGTAAATAAAATATATAATGTAGTTCCTGATGTTTTACTGGCTACAGGAAAAGTTAAAAACCCATGGCCAAACGTTGATGCAATTTCAGGATCGTTATTAACCAGTTATGGAATAACAGAATTCCCAATTTATACTGTTTTATTTGGAGTTTCAAGAGCCTTAGGCGTTTTAACTCAATTGATCTGGGATAGATTATATGGTTTACCAATTGAACGTCCAAAGTCTCAAAATTTAGGCTGGTTTATGGATAAAGCTAATTTAAAATAGCCGTACTTATATAACTTAAAAATGTTTATTTAAACCATTTGATTATATGTGAAGAATATTAAAAAAAAGGGTTGTTTTTAATTTAAAGCTTGAGAATTATTGATTTGAATTATTACTTTTAGCATCTAATATGGGAGCTATTATTTTAACTGGTTACAAATATAAATTCAGTAATTGTTTTTTATTAATAATTCTGTTCTGTATTGGAAGCTTAGGCGTTGTTCAAGCCTCTGATATTAAACTAGAAGCAACCTATTCTTCCTTATCAGTACAGGATGGATTGTCTGGTAATTCCATTAATACACTATTTCAGGATAGTAAAGGGTTTTTGTGGATTGGAACCCAAGATGGATTAAATCGTTATGATGGATATTCATTCGAAATTTACAGACATGAAATTGGCGATCAGACCTCAATTTCCGGTAATAGTATACAGTGCATTACCGAAGATGCAAGTGGAGATTTGTGGATTGGTACTATAGGAAATGGTTTAAATAAATGGAATCGTAAAACTGAAAAATTTACAGTTTACTCCTCAAAAGGTGCCAATACCATTCATTTACCAGAGGATAATATTCTGGGAATTTCATTTGATGTTGACTCAACGCTTTGGATTAAAACGGATAACTTTCTCGTAAATTTTAATACCAAAACTAACGAAATAGTAAAATATAGCCTTTATAGCAATATCTTCAAACATCATAATAATACTAACGTTCCTATTTTTCATAAATCACTATCCTACATATGGATTGGAACCAATGATGGGATATCACAATTTGATAAACAAGAAAAATTATACGAAAGAATACAGTTTGAGCGAAGTTCAGAATCTCTGTTGAACTCTTTTGGAGCTATAACGACTATTTTGCCATTATCTCAAAAATCAATTTTAATAGGAGGAAGTGGTGGTGTTTTTGAGTGTTCAAAAAACGATTCGGGCTTATATGAATTGTCAAAAGAGGAAATATCAAACTATCAGCACAGTATTGTGCAATGTGCAGTAGTACATTCCTCAGGTGGTGTTTGGTTAGGAACAAATACCGGATTACACTTACTTACTTTTGATTATGAAAATGAGGATTTAAAATATAAACCAACAGATTTTTATAATAAATCAAATAATCTAATTACTGATAAAGAAGTAACTGCTCTTATTGAAGATAAGTCTGGATTATTGTGGGTAGGAACCAAGTATAATGGCTTAATAAAGGTTGATTTTAAGCCTAAAAAATTTAAAGCGCTCGCCAAAAGAAATGAACAGTTAAAAGAACTTCAGAATTGTGATGTAAGATCAATTCATATTGATGATAGCGGGAAGATTTGGTTGGGAACAGCTAATAAAGGAATTAAAATTGTTGATACTGAAGCTCAGGATATTTATAATTACCCGGTAAATTATTCCTTATATAAAGAAAATAAAGATATCGTTTTAAGTATGTGTCAGGATTCCAAACAAAGACTATGGATTGGTACCGGCAATGGAATTTACATTTATTATAAAGATAGAGGAACCATATCTCCATTTACAAATTTAAACGATGTAGAAATATCATCGCTATTGAATCAAAATGCAATTAACTCAATTGAAGAGGATTATAGGGGTAATATTTGGTTTGGAACCCAGTTTGGTTTGTATAGGTACGATGGTTTTAAAGTGGTAAGCTATTTTTCAGATGCAGATGATGATAAAACGATTTGTGGAGATGAGGTCAATGTAATTTATAATGATTCAGAAGGATTTCTGTGGATAGGAACAAATAATGGCGTAAATTATATCGATCGTAAAAATGAAGTTTTTACAGGATTTGAAAATCTTAATAATAGCAATGACTCTCTTCCTTTGCTAAAAGGTAACCATATCTTATCCATTACTGAAGATGATAGAAGAAAAATATGGTTTGGTACCAGATCCGGCATTAGTTATTATGATAAAATAGAAGAAAAAATTGGATACTATTCACATCTGAATGGCATTGCCAATGATATGATAAATAGTATTGTTTATGATGAGGCTGGTATTTGGATTGGTACAAATAAAGGAATTTCATTAATAGATAAAAACGAAACTATTTTTAATTACGATCTTAACGATGGTTTGCCCGGTTACGTTTTTAATAAAAATGCAACAGCAATTGATAAAAATGGCGTAATTTATTTTGGAGGCGTGAGTGGTGTTGCTCATCTGAATCAGGATTCGGTAAAGTTTAATCATAGTAAACCTAATGTAGTAATAACTGCGATGGAACTTTATCATAAGGGAAAAATGATAAGTAAGTTCAGAGGGGATGAAAAAGAGATTTTATTAAAGTACCGGAAAAGTTCTAATTTAAAAGTTAAGTATGCTGCGTTGGAGTTTACTGATCCTTTAAGAAATAAATTTCAGGTTTATCTGGAAGGATTTGATGATGATTGGCGTACTATCACAACTGAAAATGAAGTGGATTTTTCAGATCTGCCATCAGGAGAATATGTGCTTCATATTAAAGGTGCAAATAGTGAGTATGAGTGGACTGAGCATCCGATTAATATAGCTATTAAAATTACGCCTCCAATCTGGATGTCGAATTATGCTTATGCGTTTTATCTTATTGCATTAGTATTTCTGGTACAGTCTATTATTAATTATAGAATCAGGCATTATAAGAGTGCATATAAGTCATTGGAAGAAAAAGCAATTGACAAGAAGAAGATTGAGGCTCAAAAAGAAATGTTATCAAAAATAAACCAAAGCTTAACGGATAGTATTTATTATGCCAAAAGAATTCAGGAGTCTATTTTACCTGATGAGAAGAAAATTAAGTCTTCATTACCTGATTCATTTATATATTATCGTCCCAAAGACCTGGTAAGTGGTGATTTTTATTGGTTGTTTGAACGAGATGATAATTTATATGTAGCAGCAGTAGATTGTACTGGCCATGGTGTTCCTGGAGCTTTTATGTCTATCATAGCTTACGATATGCTAAAGAGTATTCTTACTACAACAGATTTAACTTGTCCTGCTATGATATTAGATCAATTAAGCAAGGAGGTTATTTCAACCTTTAAAAAAGATGCTGATAGTAACAACAGCAGAAAGCAGGCTGTTAATGATGGAATGGATATAGCACTTTGTGTAATCGATAAAAAGAATCGTAAGTTAACTTATGCAGGAGCCTACAATCCACTTTATCTGGTTCGTAATAATGAGATTTTTGTTTATAAAGGAGATCGTTTTGCCATTGGATATTTATCGAATACGGAGTTGCATTATTCTAAGCATGAAATAGCCATAGAGCCCAATGATACATTCTATATCTTTTCTGACGGGTATGCAGACCAATTTGGTGGTTCTGAAGGAAAGAAGTTTAAATACAGAAGATTCAGACACTTATTGCTAAATATTCATAAACTTCCTGCAGAAGATCAAAAAGCTATTTTACATCAAAAATTAGAAGAGTGGATGGGTGATTTTGAACAGGTTGATGATATCATTGTAATGGGAATGAAACCTGTTGTTGAATTGGTGTAATTCAAAGTATACAGAGTAAAGTAATCTGAAATTCCAGAGTAAAAATCTTTGGAGGAATATTGAATGATATACTTCTTTCCTCCAAAGTCAATAATATTTCTTTAGTAGATATTTTACATCTACAGTAATGCCTCATATAAAATTTCAATAGGATGCTGAGCTTCTCTTCCTGTTCCATCCTTAATCTGATGTCGGCAAGATGTACCCGAAGCTGCAATTAAAGTTGAAGGTTCAGTATTCCGTACTTCAGGCAATAATTTCATCTCTGCTATTTTCAGGGATAGGCTGTATGATTTCTTTTCATATCCGAAGGATCCTGCCATACCGCAACATCCGGAATCAATTTCAATAGCTGAATAATTTTCAGGAAAAGATAGAACCTGTTGCACATATTTAGTAGAAGACAATGCTTTTTGATAGCAATGTCCATGAAACTTAATTTCTTTAGTTTCATTGGTAAAACTATCTTTGCTAATGCGTCCTTTATTCATTTCATTAGCTAAAAACTCTTCAATAGTATAGGTGTTCCGCTTAATTTTAAGCGCTTCCTCCTTTAAATCATCTTTAACTAAATTAATATACTCATCCCGGAATGTTAATACAGCAGATGGTTCAATGCCAATCAACGGACTTAATTTGGAAATCATAGGAGATAATAACTCTATATTCTTATTGGCTATTTTTCTGGCTTTTTTTATTAAACCTTTAGAGATATAAGTTCTTCCACTATAAATATGCTGAGGAACCACAACCCGATAACCAAGTTTTTCAAGTAAAAGAATCGTTTTAACACCAAGATCACTTTCCAGATAGTTGGTAAATTCATCTGCAAACAGATAAACAGTCCTGTGCTTTGCTACAGCTTTTTTATGCCATTTAGCCCATGTTTTTAACGTTTTGTTTGACATTTTGGGAATGTCGCGTTTGGTAGAAAAACCAAGCATTCCCTGAAGAATATTTTTCAAACCAGGCGCACCAACTACAAAGTTGTATATCCAGGGTGTATATGAAAATAATCGATTTATTACAGGTGAGTATCCAACAGAAATTGCACTTGTTGGCGTCCCTTTTTGATTGTAATAATATTGTAAAAATTCAGCTTTAAGCTTGGCAATATCAACCCCTGAAGGGCATTCTGATTTACAGGCTTTACATGATAAACAAAGACTTAATACATCATAAACCTCTTCTAGATAAAGGTTGTCAGAATCCAGAGTTCCCGTAAAATATTCTCTTAGAACATTAGCGCGTCCTCTTGTTGATAGCTTTTCATCTTTTGAAGCCATATAACTAGGGCACATTGTTCCGCCAATAATCTCTGATTTCAGACAGTCACCAGATCCGGAACATTTTTCAGTAGCTCTGACAATACCTTCGGTATCATCCCAATTAAATACGGTTTTGAATTTCTTTTGATCGTTTGGCAAACGGTACCTTAAAGAGGTACTCATTGGAGGAGTATTAACAATCTTATTTGGATTTAAAAGGTCTTCTGGATCAAAAGCCTTTTTTAGCCTGAGCAATAATTTATAATTAATATCTCCAATCATTAAAGGAATAAACTCACCTCTTAACCTACCATCTCCATGTTCTCCACTTAATGAACCCTTATATTTTTTAACTAACAGGGCTGTTTCTTTAGCTATTTTTCTGAACAGGATAATATCCTGAGGATCTTTTAAGTTTAATACTGGTCGTAAGTGTAATTCACCAGAACCTACATGCGCATAAAACACACATTCTTTATTAAAAGATGAAAGTAAGTCACTAATATCTTTGGCATAAGCAGGCAGGTCTTTAGGATGTAAGGCTGTATCTTCAATAACGGCAACAGGTAAATCATCACCTTTCATATTTGAAAGTACCCCTAATCCGGATTTTCTTAAAGCCCAAACACGACCCATATTTTTTGAATCAACCACAGGGTAGGCATAGCCCATTTCATTCTTCTGGAATTCAGAAGTCAGCTTCTCAATTTTTTGATCCAGTGCTTCCTGTGTTTCTTCTGCAAATTCAATTACCAAAAGAGCAGCAGGTTTACCAGTAATAAAAAATCGGTTACTTTGTTGTGCGGTACTTTTTCCTGCCAAATCAATGATTTTATCATCAATTAACTCTACAGCTCTTGGTTGATGTTTTAAAGCAAGAATATTAGCCTCAAGAGATTCCTTTAAGCTATTAAAGTGAGCACATAATAAGGATTTGTATTTAGGAGGAGTAGGGACCAGATTTAATTTTACCCTGTGAATCATCATCAAAGTACCCTCTGAACCGGCAATTAATTTACTCATGTTAAAAGGCACTCCATCTTTATCAAAAGGTTGCATTCCTGCTAATATGTCAAGGGCATACCCGGTATTTCTTCTTTTGATATCTTGATGAGGATATTCCTTAAAAATCTCCTTAATATTGTGTTTATCGCTCAAAATTTCATTGACTTCGCGATAAATATCACCTTCAAGTGTTTCTAATTTACATTTCTGTTGGAACTCTTTTTCGTTCAGTTCTTTAAAAATAACTTCCTGGCCATTGGCTAAATAACCATGAACTTCCAGTAAATGATCTCTGGTACTACCATATATTAATGAGTGTGATCCGCAGGAGTTGTTACCTACCATACCACCAAGTGTACATCTGCTCGAAGTTGATGTTTCCGGTCCAAAAAATAAACCGTGAGGTTCAAGATATTTGTTTAATTCATCAAGGACAACACCTGGCTCAACCATTACCCAGTTTTCTTCCTGGTTGAGTTCAATGATTCGGTTCATGTATTTTGATGTATTTACCACCAAATCGTTTCCTACAACCTGACCTGCCAATGATGTTCCGGCACCACGAGGAATAAGGGCAATTTTATGTTCCTGTGCAAACTCAACAATTAGATCTAAATCAGCTTTGTCTCGTGGCCATACAATCCCCAATGGTTTTTCTCTGTAGGCAGATGCGTCTGTTGCAAATTGAGCAATGTAAACATTATCGTATGAAACATCTCCTTTTAAAAGAGTTGATAATTGGTTAAGTGAGGATTGAATATTAGCGTTGTCCATTTAAATAGAATTTCCTGTAAAAATAGGAAAATTTGGTATGTAGGATGTAGCTAAGTACTTACTTTTATTTTTTTTATGGTTCTTTATTATATCTAAAACAGCTAATTATTAATTGTTGGATGATTGTTTTTCGTAGGCATACCAGTATAGCGTACCTACAAAAAATGCTCCGCCAACAATGTTACCGAGCGTAGCCGGAATTAAATTATCAACTATAAATGATCCCCATGTAATAGGAGCACCTTCGAATATGGCTAATGGAATAAAAAACATGTTGGCGATAGAGTGCTCAAAGCCCAATGCAACAAATGTCATTACAGGCCACCAGATTCCCAATATTTTACCACTGGTATGTTGAGCCGACATTCCCATCCATAAAGCAAGACAAACCAACCAATTTGCTCCAATTCCTTTTAAAAAAGTTTTATAAAACGGATTAGAAGTTTTTGCTTCAGCAATATGAAAGATGGTTTTTGTCCATGGTTCAGTGCCAACAACTTCAGTTAAATGAGTTAAGAAATAAGCTACAAAAATAGCCCCGAAGAAATTGCCTATATAAACTAAAGTCCAGTTTCGAATAGGTGCTGTCCACTTTTGCCTTTTGCTTAATACGTTTGGCATAAAGTAAGCATTGTTACCAGTGAATAATTCAGCTCCAGCCATTACCACCATCATAAGACCTACAGGAAACGCAGCACCAAAAACAAATTTGGTAATTCCCGGGTTTTTGGCAGAAATCTCAGGCATACCTCCGGCTAAAAGAATTGACAGTAATCCGCCAAATGCAATATAAGCGCCAGCCATAAAAGCTAACGTTAGTATCTTTTTTCCCGAGTATTTGTCTTTTTGCATTGCAGATTCACCTGCAATTTTTATGATTTCAGGAGGAGTAAATAAGCTCATTTTTTGGTATTAATTAAATGTGGTTTTACGCTTTTAGCTTTAAATACTAGTTAATTTTTACTTCTTTAAAATAGGGTGTTAAAATGTTTTTTACCTTTTCCAGTTGTTCCGGAGTGTTCTCTTCAATATGATTAAGCATATAATCATGTCCTAACGCTTCCCACTTATGAGTACCTAATTTATGGTATGGTTGTATCTCTATTTTCTCAAGACAGGTGAAGTTTTTAAATGTTTCGCCCAGTTTTATTAGTTCCTGAGGATCATCAGTAATACCAGGTATAAGAACATAGCGAAGCCAGAATGCTTTTCCTGTTTTTTCTCTGTGTTCAATAATTTCCATGTTCTTTGCCAGATTTTTACCACCGGTTAGGTTGTTAAAGCCTTTTTCATTGGTGTGTTTAATATCCACCATAATAAGATCGGAATAATCATCTAAAAGCAATTTTACATGATCATTAAAAACAGATCCATTTGTGTCAATGTTTGTATGTATATCTGCTTCTTTTAAAGCCTTAAATAAAGGAATTAAAGCTTTGGTTTGTAACAAAGGTTCACCTCCAGAAACGGTTACTCCACCCAATTTCCCAAAATAGGGTTTCATGTTCTCTGCTCTTTTAACTAGTTCTTCAATGCTGTATTCCATTCCTCCCTGAACAGTTATGGTATCTGGATTATGACAATAAAGGCATTTTAAATTACAGCCTTGTAAGAAAATAACCATTCTGATTCCAGGACCATCATGAGTTCCGAATGATTCAATAGAGTGAACTTTTAATTTGTCGGACATTGAGATATGAGATAATAGAAAAAAAACAAAAGTAGAGAGTTCTACTTTTGTTTTTTGTGTTTTATTAAAATATCATTGTGATTATTAGAATAAAGAAGAAATGTAAAGAAAAAATATCATGTAAATAGTCTTTTATCTCATGTCTATATTCTAGTATTCTCTTGTTTTACATTGAATCATGGAAAGAACGAGATAATACTTCTTGTTGTTGTTCTCTGCTTAAACGAATAAAGTTTACTGCATATCCGGAAACTCTGATTGTTAATTGTGGGTAATTTTCAGGATTTTCCATAGCATCCTTAAGTAATTCTCTGTTTAACACATTAACATTAAGGTGTTGGGCATTTTTCATAAAATAGCCATCCAATGCAGTTACCAGGTTATCAATACGCTCTTCTTCGTTTGAACCTAATGATTTAGGAACAATAGAAAAAGTGTTTGAGATACCATCCTGAGAATCCTTATAATCAATTTTAGCAACAGAGTTTAATGAAGCAATAGCTCCATGTGTATCTCGTCCGTGCATTGGGTTCGCTCCTGGTGCAAATGGAACTCCTTTTGCTCTGCCATCTGGCGTTGCCCCTGTTTTTTTACCATATACTACATTTGAGGTAATGGTTAAAACTGATAAGGTAGGATTTGCATTTTTATATACAGGAAGCTTATTTAACTCATTACTGAAATGATTTACCAAATCTCTGGCAATTAAATCTACTCTGTCATCATCATTTCCGTATTTTGGGAAATCGCCTTCAATTTCAAAATCAACAGTTAATCCATCTTCGTTTCTGAGAGGTTTAACTTTTGCATGTTTAATTGCCGATAGTGAATCTGCTACAATTGATAAACCTGCAATACCATAAGCAAGATTAATGCGTGGATTTGTGTCAATCAATGCCATCTGTGCTTTTTCGTAGTAGTATTTATCGTGCATGTAGTGAATAATATTCATTGACTCATTATACACACGAGCTACTTCTTTCATGGCAATTTTAAAACTAGCCATTACTTTATCGTAATCTAAGTACTCATCATTAGCTATAGATGGAATACCATCTACCATTTGCGTACCAGTATTTTCACAACGACCAGAATTTAAAGCTAAAAGAAGTGTTTTTGCTAAGTTGGTTCGAGCTCCAAAAAACTGGATGTGTTTTCCTAATTCCTGAAAAGATACACAGCATGCAATACCATAATCGTCACTATCACGGTGGCAACGCATTAAGTCATCATTTTCATATTGAATGGATGAGGTATCGATAGATACTTTTGCACAGTAATTTTTAAATCCCTGAGGTAAACTATTACTCCAAAGAATGGTAATATTTGGTTCTGGTGAAGGACCCAGGTTATAAAGTGTGTTTAAGAAACGGAAAGATGTTTTGGTTACTTTACTTCTTCCGTCAACCAACATTCCTCCTATACTCTCTGTTACCCATGTAGGGTCTCCTGCAAAAATCTGTTCGTAGGCTTCCATTCTTAAATGTCGAACCATACGAAGTTTCATTACAAAGTGATCAATGTATTCCTGAGCCTCTTCTTCTGTTATAATACCTGCTTGTAAATCTCTTTCAATATAAATATCCAGAAAAGAAGATACACTACCTAATGACATGGCCGCTCCATCTTGTTCTTTTACCGCAGCTAAATAAGCCATGTAAGTCCATTGAACAGCTTCTTGTCCATTTTGAGCAGGGCGAGATAAATCAAGGTTATATTCATTACCCATATCTATCATCTGGTACAAAGCTTTTATCTGCTCTGCAACTTCCTCTCTTAGTCTGATTGTTGCATCAGACATAGGACCAGTAATATTTTTTAGATCCTCTTTTTTAGATTCTATCAAATGATTGATACCATATAAAGCAACACGTCTGTAATCACCAATAATTCTGCCTCGGGCATAGTTATCAGGCAGACCAGTTAAGAAACCAAGGGATCTGAATTTTCTTATTTCATCAGTATATGCATCAAAAACACCATCATTGTGAGTTTTTGTGTATTTACCAAAAGCCTCTGTAATGATGTCAGAAGGCTTTAGTCCATGTTCTGATAATGCTTTTTGAACTACCTTAAAACCACCATAAGGTTTCATAGCTCTTTTTAACAGCGCATCAGTTTGTAATCCAACAATAGACTCATTGTCTTTATCAATATATCCAGCAGGGAAAGCGTTAACAGTAGAAACAGTGTTTGTATCCACTCCTCGCATGCCATTGTTGGCTCTCTCTTCTTTTAAGGCTTCAAGACAAATATCCCATAGTTTTTTAGTTCTGTCAGTAGGACCTTTCAAGAAGTCGTGAGTTCCAGTGTAAGGATGTATGTTTTTTCTAACAAAGTCTCTTACGTCAATAGCCGTATTCCAGTTTCCTTTTACAAATTCCTTAGTTTCCATATTGAGTTTAAATTTTGCGCAAAAGTATATCTATTTAATTAAAAAATAAAATTGAAAAGTTCAATATCTGTCTCATTCATAATTAATAACGGATATTGAATTGTTGTAATTAGCTTTAATTAAGTATAAAAGGTATAGAATTGCCTAATAGTATAAAAAAACAAAAAATGTGTGATGTAGTTTACAAGAAGTAATTAGTTATGCTGATCTTTTCGTATTTGAGTTAGTTTACTAATGAATTCTGCCTGTTTTAATTCGCTTTCATATTCATCAATAAATGTTTTAACGAGTATTCGTAATTCTTTTAAATCCATACTGTCTAAAACCAGTTTAAGAGATGTGCCGGGGAACAGGATGTGGATTTTTCTTATGAAGTTGTTTGATTTATTGTAATGTAATGCATCCTCTTCATTAAGGTCATTTAAATAATTGCCAAAATCTTTAAGTGTATCAAGTTTTGAAAAGTCAATTCCTAATTGATTGAACTCAAAATGAAACTTACTACATTTATTACATGTAAAAATATGACCATGATATGTTTTGATGTCTACGTCAATCATAAGATCTCGTTTTACTCTCTTTGAATTAAAACAATAGAAATCTTCATTTTGTTTTATAATCATGATGTTTTATTTAGATTAATTCTAACTAACACAAAAGTAATCTGATGATTTAAGTTGTTCAATACCTAATTGTGGTGATTTTGAAAATAGGAGTTTGGGATCTGTTCAGTGAGAATGATCAATAGGAAAGAGGTTTGTTTTGTAGCAACGAAAGTATATAAATGGTACTTGAATTAAATAGAGATTCAGTACAATTTGTTGAAGTTTAGAGATGATGCAGGCTTAGTACTTTAACGTTTAGGTTAATTTTACCTATGCGCATATGGTTTTTTCATCGTTTTTACAATCCCATTCTTTTACCGGAGTTTTCCAATCGCCATATTTAGCAGTCAAATAATCATGGTAGTTTACCGGAGTTTTTAAAATATTTCCATTAAAGTTTACGGTATCATGACCTTTGTAGTGTGATTTACAAACGCGTAGAATCTTACCTTTTGCCTGCCAGTAAGTATGTTTGCTATCAGTTACTTTTACAAAGATGTCACCAATCATGGCTTTTTGATCATAATTTCTGTCAAAGATATTCCAGAAAGAAAAAGCAATAGGTTTCACTTTAAAAATACGTGTCTGTCCTTTTTTTATGGCACCATAGGATTTGGTGTATTTTCTTTCACTAAGCTTTAGCCCTTTTTTCCAAAAGTGTTTTTGAAGTGATTTAAGTTTTTTAGCGTCAGTAATATCAATGGATAAGTCGATATCATGATCCCAGGGTAAAAGATCCCCATCCCTCACAATCCCCAGGAGCGTTCCACCTTCTAAATGATAAGTGATATGATTATTATCTAATACTTGCGTGATTAGTGTCAATAATTTTTTTGCTTTTAAAAGCTTCTCTCCTCTCAGTTCTAGCATACTTGATCCGTTATGATTGTTTTGAACGTGCAAAACTAAAAAATGTTACATAAAATCCTTGAGGATTAAGAAGAAGATGATTACTGCAACAGGCAAAATTAGTTGGTAATGGCTACATATTGTATGATAAAATCATTTGAGTCTTATAATTATTCTAACTTTGTTTATAAATTAGATAAAAACAGAATTGATAAATGGCTTACGATATAAGATTGGAAGGGAAGAATTTAGTTAATGCTTTGTCGTTATTAGAAGATATTGCAAAAATACTGGATAAACTTAAGATTGATTATTGGTTAGAAGGTGGAACATTACTTGGGGTTAGAAGAGAGAATAGATTGCTTCCCTGGGATAATGATGTAGACTTATCTTTAATGGTATTAGATGGTGATAAAGAAAGGGAATTAATCTCGGCTCTTAAGAAATCTGGATTTAGGGTGCGATTAAGAAAGTATGAAACTGATTATGATTATTGTAAGAAAGACGACTCAAGATTAATTAAAATTAGAAAGTCTTATTTATTTGGTTTAATAAAGGGTGCCGTGTGTTTGGAAATTTTTGTGAAGTATAAAATTGGAGATAAGGCGTATTGGAAGATAGGTGATGTAGTAAAAAATGTGCCTTATAAGTTTTATGCTAAAACAAAAAAAATTGAGTTTAATAATTATGAGTATTCAGTACCGGAATTAACTGATGAATATTTAACTTACAGATATGGTGATTGGGAAACTCCTAAAGAAGACTATAACCCATTTAAGGATGATAATGCTTTAAAAAAATAACAGTTCTTTTGAACTGTTATTTTTTTGTCAAATTTAAAGTATCTTTTAAAATAGTGCTACTTACACTTTTAGTATAAGGAATGTAAATCATATCGCAGGTTACTTTAGGATAACGTCCTTTCCAATCATCCCCAACAGAAATTGCATCGATATTGTAATTATCAACAACCTCCTGTTTGTTTTTATTTACCTGAGGAATAACTTCATCTACATATTTAATAGATTCAATAATCTTAACTCTTTCTTCAAAAGGAATAACAGGCAGTCTTCCTTTTTCTTTCAATATTAGGTCATCAGTAGACACTCCAACTATAAGGTAGTTACATTGCTCTTTAGACTTTTGAAAAATATTAAGATGTCCGTAATGAAAAAGATCATAACAGCCAGAAGTGTATACTCGATTGTATTTTTTTCTCTTTCTGTGAGTAATTACAATTGAACCATCTTCTTTAATTTCCCATTTGTCATCTGAAGAAAAGTGATTTAATAACAATTCCAGATGTTCCAGGGTATTTTTATTAGGTTGTATGATGATTCTATCTTCCTCGTGTTGGAATGTACATAGGTTATTAAGTACTTTTAATATATCCATGTTTATTGTATTGGGTAAAGAAGATTAAATTATTCAACAGGCTCACAAAGCGTATTGATTAAATTCCTCTCATTTAAATATTTTGTGTAATCTCCGGTAAATTCAATTCTTGTTTCTATAGCTTGTGATAAATCACCATTTAAGCCGATGATTAGTTCACATACCTCACGGACGCCACCATTACCTCCTGTGTTTCCTGTTCGGTAGTCGCAACTCATGGTATCCACTAAAAACTGATTAAATAAAGGATTGGCATTTCTGTTTATTTGAAAACTAGCTCCGCATGATCTTGCCAACTCAACATCTAAAATATCATCAAATACAAAAGCAATCTCTTCTGGCTTTAGGTTATTTTCTCTGCAAATACGTTCTAAAGCTTTTACTTTAAACTTACATCTGTAAAATGCAGCATTCATATGTTCTCTGGTTGCCAAAAATTGTGCACTTTTATTTTCTTCACCAGTAACAATAAACGTGTGCGGTAAATATCCATTTCTAAGCCAAAAATCCAGTTTTAGCATATTTATACCCATAGCATCCGGCTCAGCAAAGCTACTACCTTCATCTCCAACTTTTGATCCATTGTTAAAAACACCATCCCAGTCAAAAATGAAAGCCTTTATTTTAGAAAGCTTTTCTTTTAAATGATTTTCGGGAGTGATAAAAATTCCTCCTATATTTTCAAATTGGTTTTGAATAGTCATTTATCTGTTTTGAATAAATTCGTTAGCCTTCTTTAAATCTTCAGGTGTGTCAATGCACATGGTTTCATCCATATCTGTTAAAACGCAGGTAACAGGAATCCCATTTTCGATCCATCTCAACTGTTCCAGAGATTCTGCTTTTTCAAGTGTTGATGGCTCTAATTGAACAATTTTATTTAGGGTATCAATTCTGTAGGCATAAATGCCAAGGTGACGATAGTAAGTATGGTTATTAAGCCATTCAGATTGCTCTACGTTTCTTAAATAAGGAATTGGCGAGCGACTAAAAAATATAGCTTCACTTTTATGGTTTAAAACAACTTTAGCTTCTCCCGGATTAAAAATATGGTCTTGTTCAGTTGCTTCCTGAATCAAAGTTGCAATCTGAGTTTCCGGATTATTAAAGCTCTTTTTAATATCCTCAAGAATTTCAGGATTAAAAAAAGGTTCATCTCCCTGAATATTAATAATTACATCAGAGTCTAATCCATATTTTTCTTTAATATTCTTTGCTGCTTCTGCACATCTGTCTGTACCACTGGTGTGATCCTCTCTTGTCATTACAGCTTTCCCTCCAAATGCTTCAACAGCATCCACAATCCTTTGGTCGTCAGTGGCAACAAATACATGCTCCAATCCTTTACTGCAGTTTTCAAATACCCACTGAACCATTGGTTTATCACCGATCATGGCTAGAGGTTTACCAGGTAGGCGTGAAGAACTATAACGACTAGGAATTATTCCAACAATATTCATGTTTCTGATTTTAGATAATAGACAAAAGATAAGAGACCGTATCTAATCTCTTATCTTTAAGTCTAATGTCTTATTTACATTCTTTTAAAAAGATCTTTAATTTCTTCTTTAGAAATTTTATTTCTCCAATCCGGACCAAATGCATTATTCCACATGTGTTCTAAAGCCCAGCTTACTTCAACCATTTGGTCGAATTGTGCTTCAGTACAACCTGCAGTTATATTTGCTGGAATTTCAACTCCTTGCATAGCTTGCATTTCCTTGAAAGTTTTGTAACCTTCAGGATAATACTTTTCGAGCTGGTTGAATACGATACAGTTTCCAACACCATGATGTGTTCCTAAAACAACAGCTAATCCATAAGATAGCGCATGACAAACGCCAACCTGACCATAAGTTGTACTGTTACCACCCATGATAGATGCAACCATCATTTTTTCGTCAGCTTCAAGTCTGTCTTTATATTTGTTCATGAAAACATCAACAGTGATGTCGTTTGATTTTTCAGCAAAAGCCTGTCCCATTGAATTAATCCAACTTCCATTCATAGATTCTACATTATGAATAAAGTTGTCCATTCCTGTAAAGAAACGGTCTTCATCAGGTACAGTAGCTAATAATTCAGGATCAAAAATAATTTCGTTAGGAATTGTATAATCACATTTAATACCTAATTTTTTCTCAGGTCCACTAAGAACAGCAGTCATTGAAACTTCAGCTCCAGTACCTGTTATTGTAGGAATACAGATCGTATAAATTCCTTCGTTTTTAATTAAGTCTAATCCCTGATAATCTTTTGAATCGCCTGGATTTGTAACCATTAAACCTGTTGCTTTGGCATAGTCCATGGCACATCCACCTCCCATACCTACCATTACGGCTGGTAATGTTTCCTGATAAGCTAAAATTTGATCGCGATATTTGTTTACCAAAACAGTTTTTGGCTCATCTGTAGAATCAATAAAAATCACTAAATCTTTATCTGATTTAGGAATTCGATTCAACGTTTCTTCTTTATCCTGAAAGTAATGATCAATCATAAAAACAGTCCAATCGCTTGTTGGAGTTTTTCTTCTGTCAATTAGTTCTCCTAAGTGATTGAATGTTCCTTTTCCAAAAGCGTAATGCCCTGGATTTACAAAACTTCTAAAATCGTATAGCATGGTAAAAATTTGAAAGTTAATAGTTGAATATTGAAAGTAAGTATTACAATTCAATGATCAACAAACGAAATAAATCACGAATTATCAGGTAGGATCTACCTAATTCGTGATTTATTTAAAATATTATTATCCTAACACCTTATCAAAAGCTTTGCAAATAGCATCTAATTGTTCAGGTGTACTAGTGATATTTATATTAACAGAAACCAGGCGACCAATAATATCATAAGATTTTGGAAGATCAAGGTTGTTATAATCTTGTGGCTTCTCTAAAAATTGCATTCCAACAGGACCCGCAACTTTACACTCTTTTAAGTGGTTCCAGTTTTTAATAAAGTGGTAATTGTTGTTGTACCAATAAGCAGCAGGAACACCTTCTTTACCTAATTCAGCACATGCTTTTTCTGCATCTTGTTGTGTTGGTAAAAAGAAGTTTAATACAGTAGCAGAATCTCCTGCTTCATCAGGAACATTACGGAATGTAACCTGAGGGAATTTCTTTAAGTAATCTTTTAATACTTTTTTATTAGCTCTTAATCTTTCCAGGATGTAATCAATCTTTCTGAATTGAGCTAATCCAACTGCAGCATTAAGTTCACCAATTCTGTAATTGGTTCCTAAAATAGGATGATCCTCTGCACCACGATTGTCGCCAATATGGCTGTGTCCGTGATCACTATATGTGTGAGCAGTAGTGTAAACACATTCATCGTTAGTAATGATAGCACCACCTTCTCCTGCAGTAATTAATTTAAAGAAGTCGAAAGAATAACATGCTACTTTACCAAAAGTACCTAACATTTTTCCTTTGTATGATCCACCAAGAGCTTGAGCTGTATCCTCAATTAAAATGATGTTGTGTTTGTTACATACTTCAACAATTTCGTCAATTTGAGCCATGGCACCAACCATGTGAATTAATACAACCGCTTTGGTTTTAGGAGTAATTGCTGCTTCAATAGATTTAGCTGAAAGACAAAGTGTTTCGTCAATTTCAGCAAATACAGGTACTGCGCCACAATTAATAACAGCCTCAACAGGAGCAATAAATGTAAATGGAGGAACAATTACTTCATCGCCAGCTCCAACACCTACAGAAGCTAAAGAAACACAGTCTGCAGCAGTTCCGCTTGATACCATGTGGCAATATTTTGCTCCATGATATTCTGCAAATTCCTTTTCAAATTGTTTGGCTTTCCAGATGCCTTTTCTTTGAGCATCGTGATTATATCTGAACAGAATTCCGGTTTCAAGAACCTCCATTACTTGTTCTTTTTCTTCTTTACCAAATAATTCAGTACCTGGCATAATTTTATTTTTTTAATTATTAAACAATTGTAGTGATGCCCAGGTAAACCCTTAGGCCTTTATAAGGTCTTAAATACTCAATTTCTATACCTAAACATGTATTTTTCTATACTTAATAGGTGAATAGTGTAATACATTTCATGATGTCAGTGTTGTATATTTAAGATCATTATGTAAACGCAACAGGGGCGATTAAAAAATCACCCCTTTATAATTTAGCTATCCACAAAAGGATAATGTATAAATCTGTTTTGAATTAAAGTATTTCAAGTTTTACTAAATCTTGAACATCAAGCATTCCTGCTGGTTTTCCGTTTGAAACAGCAATGATGTTGTCAATTTGTTTTTCTTTAAAAATACCTACAGCTGTATGAAGTTTTTCATCGATATCAATAGAAATTGGCATTTTCATATCAAGGTCAGCCATTGTCATTGTAAGGATTTTTTCTCCGTTAGTATTCATATGACGACGTAAATCACCATCAGTAAAAATACCTTTTAAATTACCTTCTGTATCAACAACAGAAACAGCACCTGTTCCGTATTTAGTCATTTCAACAGTAGCGTCAGTTACTTTAGCATCTAATCCAATAGTTGGGTTTTTGCTTCCGATTACTTCACCAACTTTTAATGTCATTTGGCGAGTATGGTTAACAAACTGTTGAGTTCCTATTTCTGTAAAGTTGTTATTGTTTAGGTTTTTCATGATATTCCAAGGAATAGTGATGTTTTGACAACCTATTTCAATAGCGTTCTTAACATGTTCAGGATGACGAACAGAAGAAAACATAATTTTAGTATCGTAATTGTATTTGTTTACCAAATTAACACAATCCTGAACTAATTTTAATGCATCGTATCCCTGGTCTTGCATACGACCAACTAACACACAAACATAAGTTGCTCCTGCAGCCATTGCCATATATGCTTGTTGTATGTTGTACACCAAGTGGATATTTACCATCATGTCTTCGTCGCGAAGCATTTTACAAGCTTTTGCAGCAATTAATGAAGCTGGAATTTTAAAAACAGTCTTCTTTTTGTCAAGTCCTAAACTTAATAACCTTTTAGCTTCAGCAACGATTTCTTCAGCAGTATCGCCTAAAGCTTCGATCATAAGTACAGGAACCATCTTAGAAAGTTTTACAATAGCTCCGTCAATGTCGGTAATTCCGTGTCTGTGCATAAAAGTTGGAGTGGTTGTTAAACCGTCAATAAATCCTAACTTAAATGCTTCTTCGATTTCATTAATGTCAGCAGAATCAAGATATAATTCCATGATAAAATATTTGTTTGGTGATATTAAAATTCAGTTCTTGTTTGTTTCTCGATATTGTGGATCTCAATTAAAGGCTTTAAGAATTCTTCTAATTCCTCTAATGGATACTGACTTGCAGCATCACAAAGAGCTTCGCAAGGTACAGGATGAGATTCAATAAAAATTCCATCAATTCCGGCAGCTACTCCTGCACGGGCAATTGGTCCTAAGTATTGACGAGTTCCTCCGTTTGGATCAGAACTTGGAATTCCGTATCGTCTGATACAATGTGTAATGTCAAAAACTACCGGATATCCGGTTTGTTGTAGTTCATAAAAACTTCGGGGATCAACAATAAGGTCGTTATAACCAAAAGTGTATCCGCGTTCAGTTACCATGATATTATGATTTCCAAAGTGTTCAATTTTTTGAACCGGTTTAATCATATTTTCAGGAGCTAAAAACTGACCATGTTTAATATTGATAGCCTTTTGTGTTTTAGCTGCTTCTGTAACTAAAGAGGTTTGCATACATAAATACGCTGGTATTTGAATAATATCTAACACCTCTGCTGCTGCCTTAACTTCTGAAGCCTGATGTACATCTGAAATTACAGGTACATCAAATGTGTTTTTTACTTTCTCAAGCATTTTTAAACCTTCTTCCAAACCAGGACCTGGATAAAAGTCAACAGAACTTCTATTGTCTTTGATGTAAGATGATTTAAAAATAAATGGAAGGTTTAAGTTTTCGGCTATCTGCTTTAGTTTCTCAGCAGTTTTCATCATTATAGACTCACTTTCTACTACACAGGGACCTGCGATTAGAAAAAGTTTGTCTTTGCCAAATTCTTGTTGGCCTACTTTGATATTCTTCATGCGTTGTATTTGCCTTTTTATTCTCAACGAAATTAAACAGGATATTTGAAATAAATACCATGAAATGTCATGTATTTCGCACCCTTTTTATTTTAATAATGGAACCTCATTTATCTAAACTTGTGTTTACAAGTTGAAGTTACAAAAGATTAGACAAACGAATGTTGATATACACGTAGAACCATTATTGCAAAATTGTCGGCTAAAATAGTAAATAGTTAGCACATAATAGAAAAAGAGTGTTTATAATGTTTATAAAGTTTGTTGAGATATTAAAAATACGACTTAAAATGAGTTTTATCAAGAAGGTAATTAGATTAAATTATAATGCGCTTTTATCTACATTTGCACAGAAATTATAAAAGAAACGAATGTTGAGTTTGGATCCATATAAAATTGATTTACCAGTTGTTGCTATTTTCGATGAGGTAAAAGCGGTGTTGAAGGAGGAAAATACCTTGATTGTTAATGCTCCGGCGGGTGCCGGAAAAAGTACATTGTTGCCTTTGGTTTTAATGAATGAGGATTGGTTGCAAGGCAAGAAAATTATTATGCTGGAACCCCGACGATTAGCCGCTAAAACAATTGCTTTACGAATGGCGCAGTTGTTAAACGAAAAGGTAGGAGAGTCAGTAGGTTACCGAATTCGTTTTGATAATTGTGTTTCGGATAAAACTAAAATTGAAGTTGTTACAGAAGGTATTCTTACCAGGATGCTTCAAAGCGATAATGCCATTGAAAATGTTGGGTTGGTAATTTTTGATGAGTTTCATGAGCGAAGTTTATTTGCCGATGTGGCTTTGGCTTTAGCAAGAGAATCTCAGCAGGTTTTACGTCCTGATTTAAGGTTGATGGTGATGTCTGCCACTTTGAATTTACCTGTGTTGTCATCATTATTAAAATCAAGAGTTGTTCAGAGCGAAGGACGACAGTATCCTGTTGAAATAAAATATGACGGCGATACAGATCTGATGATGTTGCCAGAGTTGAGTGCTCGTTTGGTTAAAAAGATTATTCAAAATGAAGATGGCGATGTATTGGTGTTTTTACCCGGTGAAGGAGAAATAAAAAAGTGCGAAACCATATTAAAGCGTACTTTGAAAGGTGTTTTAGTTTATCCGCTGTATGGACAATTGCCTCCTTCGAAACAAATGGCTGCTATAATGCCCAATAGGGAAGGAAAGCGAAAAGTGGTTTTGGCAACCTCTATTGCGGAAACAAGTTTAACCATTGAAGGAATAAAGGTTGTGGTGGATTGTGGATTGTCGCGAACGATGCGATTTAATCCGTCTACAGCATTATCAAAGCTTGAAACGGTAGAGATTACTAAAGATGCGGCAGATCAAAGAGCTGGTAGGGCAGGTAGATTATCGCCTGGCGTATGTTATAGAATGTGGACAAAGGCAACACATTCAAGATTGAGAGAACATCGGACTCCGGAAATTATTGAAGCCGATCTGGCATCTTTAGTATTAGATTTAGCTGTTTGGGGAATTTCTAATCCTAATAATTTAATTTGGTTAACTCCACCTCCTAAAGGAGCAATTGCGCAAGCCACAGACTTGTTACATCAGCTGGAAGCATTGGAAGATGGACGAATTACAAGTCATGGAAAAGCAATCAATCAGTTGCCATGCCATCCTCGTATTGCTCATATGTTAATAATGGCGCAAGAAGAAGGGTTGACTGAATTGGCCACTGATATTGCAGCTATTCTGGAAGAGCGAGATCCCTTGGGTAAAGAGGCTGGTATTGATATTAATTTACGAATTGAAGCTTTAAGAAAGAGTAGAAAAGGATTAATTGGAAATAAAATATTAAGCAGAATAGAAAAAGTTGCCGGGCAATATCGTAAAATGTTGAATGTGGAGATTGATAATAGTAATGTTGATCCATACGAAACAGGCTTATTGTTGGTTTATGCTTATCCGGAACGAATTGCACATGCAAAACCAGGTAATAATGCTCAGTTTAAAATGGCTAATGGAGCTATTACGGCAGCGGGTCATAAAGATGATTTGGCTCATGAGGCATGGCTGGCTGTGGCTCATGTTAATATGCGGGATTCTGTTGGTAAAATATTTACTGCATCGGCTTTAAACCCCAGAGATTTAGCTCCAATGGTAAAAGAAAAAGATCAGGTGGAATGGGATACAAAACGAGGTGGTTTTTCAGCGGTTCGTAATTTGTGTGTCGGACATATTATTCTGCAATCAAAACCATTGCAGTATTATGATGAAGCGTTGAAGATAAAAGCTATTTCAAGTGCCGTAAGTAAAGAAGGTGAAAATTTACTGAATTGGGATAAAGAAGTTATTCAATGGCAAAATAGAGTATTGAGTTTGCGGAAATGGAATACGGATGAGGATTGGCCTGATGTTAGTACTTCTGCTTTGTTGGAGAGTAATGAAGAATGGTTAAGTCCGTACTTTAATTCAGTAAAAAAGCCAGAGGACTTAAAAAAGATTAATCTGAAAGAGGTGTTGCAACATCATCTGAGTTTTGAAAAGCAACAATTGCTTGAAGAGTTGGCTCCGGAAAAAATTGAAGTTCCAACGGGTTCAAAAATTAAGATTCAATATCATGCAAATGGTGAAGTTCCTGTTTTGCCTGTTAGGTTGCAAGAAATATTTGGTTGGCAGGATACTCCAACTGTTAATAAAGGGAAGGTTAGCTTGTTGATGCATCTTCTTTCGCCGGGTTTTAAACCTGTGCAAATTACTGGTGATTTACGAAGTTTTTGGAGTAATGCATATTTTGAGGTGAAGAAAGAGCTTAAAGCCAGGTATCCAAAACATAAATGGCCTGATGATCCATTAAATGAAAAACCAAATAGAAAATAATAGTGTTGCAGTCATAAATGATTCATTTAATATAAATTAGGAGATGGCTACTGCTTCTGTCATCTCCTCTTCTATGGACCTAACATTATTGGGGAGTTTTTATAAACTCTAATTATTACATCGGCCATTCGGAACTCACAAATTAATTTAATCATCCTCTCGGGTGATATTTTTGATAATCAAATTTACATGTTTATTTCAGATTTCTTTTGTTTTTAAAGCAATGCTACTGCCCGGTTGTAGTAGTTTGGTAATAGATGTTTGGAATGAATTGCTCGATGAACGAACCGGTATTTCGTATATTGATGTGTTGTAATATAAGTGCTTAAATGTTAGTTACTATATGGATTTCTGAGGTGTTAATGTATTTTTATCTTTGTGAACTAATAGAAGATTTGAGTTGTTGGTCTATTAAGTTTTGAAAGATATTTTATGGCATTAATAAAAAATGTAAATACAAAAGTTCTTCCTGTAATCACGGTAATGTTGGCTGGTTTGGTTACGCTATCTCCGTTTGCAATTGATTCCTATTTGGCTGCAATGCCTGTTATGTCCGAATTTTTTGGTGTATCCATAAGTATTGTTGAGTTAACAATTACTGCATATTTCCTGGGTTTCGCTATTGGTAATTTTATTGGAGGTCCATTGTCAGATTCTTTTGGCAGAAAGCCTGTTGCATTAACAGGAGTAACTTTGTATGCCCTTGCGTCTATTATTATTCCTTATTGCAGTAATGTAGAAGAGATAATTGCATTAAGAGTTTTACAGGCGTTTGGAGGTGGTTTTGCAACAGTAACTGCCAATGTTTTTATCAGGGATTGGTTTTCCGGGAAGCAAGTAGCAAAATTACTGACCATAGTTAGTATGATGATGATGTTGGCACCGCTGTTTGCTCCGGTTATTGGTAAGTTTTTAATTGATTGGAAAGGTTGGCAGGGGGTTTTTTACTTTCTATTTGTATTTGCAGTTTTACTTTTTGTGGCTTTTTTAATTCTTATTCCGGAATCAAGGGATAAAAAGATGATCACAA
The DNA here is from genome assembly GCF_026013605.1 of Plebeiibacterium sediminum. Taxonomy (GTDB): domain Bacteria; phylum Bacteroidota; class Bacteroidia; order Bacteroidales; family Marinilabiliaceae; genus Saccharicrinis; species Saccharicrinis sediminus. Next base: position 14,139 of record NZ_JAPDPJ010000042.1, on the reverse strand, counting down.
GAAAGCTTTCTGTAGAACAGTTGTTTGGAAAGTATAAAGTGTTCTTTTCTCATAAGCCATCAGTACTTACATTGTTCGCCGTGAGTTTTTCTATGTCGGGAATGTATATTTTTCTTACAGCAGCTTCGTTTATCTATATTAAGTATTTCGAAATTAGTGTAGCTCAATTCCCAATTGTATTTGGTGCAAATGTGGTGTTAAATATTTTATTGTCTTTATTGAATACGCAATTGCTTAAGAAATATAAGCCCATGTATATTTTAAGGGTGGGTTTGTTGTTGCAATTATTTGCTGGTATTCTGCTTTTGATTACAGTGATGATGGGTAACCCATCGTTTGTTATGGTATTTATTGGTATTGTTATATTCATAGGTAGTTTAGGGTTGATATTTGGAAATGGAAGTGCAGTGATATTGAATCATAATCCCAATGTTGCAGGTTCAGCAAATGCTACGATAGGAATTATGCGTTTTATCTTGTCGTTTATAATAGGTAGTTTAATTGCGCTTTTTCATACGGATGATTTAATTCCTATTGGTGTTGGTATGTTTTTATGTACTGCGATAGGCAATTTATTATACGTAATAGTAATGAAACAATATAAAAAGCAGGAATTAAAAGCTTAGCATAAGGATAGCACATAAAGAAGGGAGCTGAAACTTAATGTATCAACTCCCTTCTTTATTATTCGTCAATTTTATCCTCTTCTTCTTTATTAATCTGGGTGTCTTTGTCCCAGTGTGCTTTATTCATTAACTGATTAAAGTTGTAGGTCCTGAACATAACCATTAGGTAGGCAATCATGCCAGTCCAACCGGTTTGATGGCTTGCTCCAATTCCGGCACCATTGTCTCCATGAAAATACTCGTAAAATAAGAGGTTGTTTTCCCAATTAGGATCTTCCTGAAATTCTTTATACCATCCATAAACTGGTCGGTAGTTATTCTCATCTTTTAAGAATATTTTTTCCAGTCTTTTGATAATTTCAAGGGCAACCTCAATTAAAGTCATCATGTTTCCTGATCCTGTGGGGCATTCAATTTTAAAATCATCACCATAAAAAGCATATTGCTGATAGAGCGAACGAATAATAACCGTATTGGCCGGGAACCAAATAGGACCTCTCCAGTTTGAGTTGCCACCAAACATAAGACTGTCCGATTCTCCAGGAATGTATTTTACCGTAAACTCTTCTTCGTTCCATTTAAAAACATAAGGATTTTCTTCGTGGTACTTTGAAAGTGAACGAATGCCGTAGGGACTAAGAAATTCATTTTCATCGAGCATTATTTTTAAAACAGCCCTTAGTTTTTCTTCGTTTAAAATACCCAGCAACCTGCGTTTGTTTTTACCAACAATCATAGGACTTGCAATTGTTTTCGACAATCGCTTCGTTCTTGTAACCATATATTGGTATGTTTTGGCAAAGCCAGGAAGTAGTTTCAAATGTTCGGGTTCAAGAACTGTTACGGCACACATGGGTAATAATCCAACCAAAGAACGAACTTTAAGTCGGGTCGCACTTCCATCAGGGAATCTTAATACATCGTAAAAGAACTGATCTTCTTCATCCCACATTTCATCTTCGTTCTCACCAATTTTATCCATAGCAGACGCTATCTCAAGAAAGTGGTTATAGTAATCAACCGCTTTATCTTTATACTCAGAATATCCTTGAGTAATTAATTCTAAGCATATCTCAAGCATATTTTGTGCGTAAAGTGCCATCCATGCATTACCGTCAGATTGCTCAATATGACCTCCTGTAGGTAATGAATGACTCCTGTCGAACACACCAATGTTATCTAATCCTAAAAATCCAGCTTGAAATGCATTTTTTGAAGTTGGGTCTTTGTGATTGATCCACCATTGGAAATTTCTGTCTAATCCGTCAAAGCAAGTTTTTAAAAACTCTTTATCTGTTACATTAAGCATTTGCTTCAGGTTTTTGTAAAGAGTTATAACAGCATAAGCATGTACGGGAGGATTAACATCGTTAAAACTCCATTCGTAGGCAGGAATCTGGCCGTTGGGATGTTGATATCTTTTGCCAAGAAAAAGAGTTAACTGATCCTTGGCAAAACATGGATCCACCATGGTTAATGGAATAGTATGGAATGCTAAATCCCACACCGCATACCACGGATATTCCCACTTGTCGGGCATGCTAATAATATGCTTGTTTTTTAAGTGTTCCCAATCGTGATTTCTAAGGGAGCTTCTTGGTCCGCCCTTGTATTCGTTAAGCCATTCCGAAATATCTAATTCATAATATTGTTTACTCCAAAGCATTCCGGCTAAAGCTTGCCTGATAACTCTTTTTTCATCTTCCTTGCAATGAGGTGGATATATATCGTTGTAAAATTCATCAGCCTCTGTTTTTTTTATCTCAAGGTTTTTCTCAAAGGATGAAAAGTCATGTTTTGGTTTGTTAGTGGCTTTAAGCGATAGTCTTAATTCAACTTTGCCTCCTGCAGGGATGCATACATCAAACATAGCGCCCGCTTTTGTGCCCTGATGTTCCGGATTTATAACTTCACTTTTGTGATTTACTATAAACTCGTTAAAAGCATCTTTTACATAGGGTGTATGATTGGGTATATTATGGATGCGTTGATGGTTAGTTTCGTTGTTAGTAAATAACCACAAAGGAGAAAGTTCAGAACTAAGCACGTAATCTCCTAATGAATCAGAAGTAGCAATTACAGAATTATCATCTAATAATCTGATGATGGGTTCTGTAGTGTTGTAATTCCACCATGTGTTTCTAAACCAAAATGTTGGTAAAAGAACAACACTTGTATCTTCATTGGATCTGTTATGAGCCGTTATCTTTATAAGGATGTTATTGATATCTTTTTTTGCGTATTCAACAAAAACATCCAGATAATTATTGTTTTTAAATGCTTCGGTATCTAATAATTCGTATTCAAAGTCGTTTTTTGAACGAGCTGCATTTGTTTCAACGAGATCAAGATAAGGGTATTCGTTTAAAGGATACTTATACAAATATTTCATGTATGAGTGCGTAGGAGTAGAGTCAAGGTAAAAATAGTATTCCTTAACGTCCTCTCCATGATTCCCCTTAGGACCTGATAGTCCAAATAATCGTTCCTTTAAAATTTTATCCTTTTTGTTCCAAAGAGATAAGGCAAAACATAAGTGTTGTTTGTCGTCACTAATTCCTGCAATTCCATCTTCCCCGTAGCGATATGCCCTTGATCTGGATTGGTCATGGGTAAAAGAAAGCCAAGGATTTTCATTTGATCCATCATCTTCTCTTACTGTGCCCCATTGTCTTTCACTTAAGTAAGGCCCCCATTTTTTCCATTCTATATGTTGAGTTGAACAATCTTCTAAACGCTTTCTTTCCCTATTCATGTTGATATTGTTAGTATTGTTCTTGTACTATCGAAAAATACAATAATAATTTATAAAGAGTTGCGATATCTTTATTATTAACACTTTTTAGGGTTAGATTGAGTTGTGGTTTATTTGCGTTTTTGTCCTCTTGTTTTAGGCTTTTTGTATTTAGCTGCAAGTTCTCTGCGGTATGATCCTCCCAGATTAACCTTTTTGTTTTTTTCTTTCTTTTCATGAAAAGCAGCACCTTGGGTCGCTTTGATCTTAGGCGTTTTGATTAAGGTCTTGCCTGCGATTTCAGGAGCTTCGCTGTCGATTTGAAGTTCTGATATCTCCACATCTTTAGGAAGATCTTCAATGTCAACTTTAACGCCCATTAACTTCTCAATTTTATGCCACATTTCTGTTTCCTGTTCTGTAATAAATGCAATGGCATTACCTTCTGCTTCAGCTCTACCTGTTCTACCAATACGGTGGATGTAGGCTTCAGCTTCTTCCGGTAAATCAAAATTAATAACGTGAGTAACATTTGAAATATCAAGTCCTCGGGCAATTAAGTCTGTGGCTATCAGTATTCTTAAGTTTCCTTCAGTGAATTCGTTTACCATTCTAAACCTGAAATTCTGAGATTTATTAGAGTGAATAACACCTACTTCTTCTTCAAATATTTCTTCCAGATTGTTGTATAGAATATCTGCCACAGCTCTGCTTTTTACAAACAGTAAAACTTTATCCATACCATGATTAATATCTAAGAGGTAGAGAAGCAGGTTGATTTTGGTATAGAAGTTTGGGGCCTTGTAGCCTGATTGAAAAATTTTATCAACAGGTTTTCCGGCAGGAGCAACCTCTACTTTAATTGGATTGTAGAAAAAGTGCTTAATCAGTTCTTCTACATCAAAATTTAAAGTAGCAGAAAACATCAGGTTTTGTCTTTTTTCCGGTAGTAAGTCAATAATTCTTTCTAATTGAGGCTTAAAACCCAGATTTAGCATTTCGTCAACTTCATCGATAACCAGCTTTTGAATAGATTTTAACCTAAGTGTTCCTGTAAGAGTTAAATCAATCAGTCTTCCGGGAGTTGCCACCAATACATCTAACCCATCATATACTGTTTGCTTCTGAGTGTTTATGTTAGTGCCTCCGTATACGCCTGCAATTCTTACATTCATATATTCAGTAAGCTTTGTAAATTCACCAGCTACCTGCTCAACAAGTTCTCTTGTTGGAACCAGTACTAATACCCGTGGATGTTTTTGTTTACTGAATTTTAAATTTCGTAAGAGTGGTAATATGTATGAAATGGTTTTCCCTGTACCGGTTTGTGCAATACCAACAACATCACGTCCCGACATAGCTACGGGATATACTTCCTCCTGTATTGGGGTTGTATCTGTAAGCCCCATATCGGTGATGGCATTTAGTAATGGCGTATTTAAATTAAGATCCGAGAACTTCAAAATAGTATGTTTTAATTGTTTGGGGCAAAGATAAGAGGATATTTGCAAATCGTCCAATAAATAAAAAGCAGTCTGAAAATATCTTGTAAAAAAAAATATCTTCAGACTGCTCAATTAATGTGTGTGGTAAATAAATCTTCTCTATAGAGTAGGTTTATATATTTTTAATTTGTTCTATAATATTTATAGTTTTAATGGTTTCATTTCCAAAATTGAGGTCTATGTTGCCAATGTTTTCAATGCCATTTAATACTTCTTCTTTTAAGGCTTTATCTTTTGAGGCTATTGAAATTAAACATTCATACATGGCTTCTTTGGCCCAGTTGTTCGAAAATTGTATTTCCTGTTTGATTTTTTGCAAGAAGGCCTTGAAAAATAAGTCACTTTTTGAATCATCATTTTTAGCAAGGAAATTCAGAATCATAAAACCGGTACGTTTAACATACTCGTCAGGAGACTGGATCCATAAATACATAATGTCTTGTCCAAAACGTGTTTGTGCCACCAAATTTGCCAGATGATCAGCAATTAAGTAATAATTAATTACTGAAACCCATTTGTTTGCCAGGTTTCTTGTTGTTTTCTGGGGATCAGCGATCATACATGCTAATATTCTGGCGTCAACATTTCGTGTTTTCCAAAGATCTAATGCAAGCTGATGGTTCGTTGTTTCATTTGGCTTAGCTGAAAGTATTTCCGTTTTTATTCGGTTAATTTCGTTAATGCTAACGCCAAATAGCTCGCCTTTAGCACCTTGGCTTTTGTATGTTTTTACATTCTCAGAGGTGCCACAATTCTTAAGCTCAGTATAAATATTTTCAAAATTCATACCTGTAAAAATAATAAAAAATAAAATTTGTAAAAAATTTATCTTTTGTTTTTAAAGAAGTTTTTGACAATATCTGAACACTCTAGCTCTAAAATACCCTTTTTTATTATTGTTTTGGGGTGTATGATGGGGGGTGTGTGTCGTAAAAAACCTCTTTTATCGTCGGAAGCCCCAAAGGTAATATTTCCTATTTGAGACCAGCTTAGCGCTCCTGCGCACATCGTACAAGGCTCCAATGTTACATATAGAGTACATTCATTTAAATATTTTCCACCAAGAAATTCAGCAGCAGCTGTTATGGCAAGCATTTCCGCATGAGCTGTAACGTCGTTTAATGTTTCGGTAAGATTATGTGCTCTGGAAATGATTTGTTTGTTGCAGACAACCACAGCGCCTACCGGTATTTCATCTTTTTGAAATGCGATTTGGGCCTCGTTAAGTGCTTGTCGCATAAAATATTCGTCTGAGAAATTGATTTTAGTCATCTTTTGATTTTATATTTTATAAATAGGGGTGATTTATTTAATTTCTTTATATTTTCGCATGTTAAAACAATCAGTAGTTTGGTTTTCGAAATTAAGTAAAGAATTTCAGCTGGTTTTCAAAAATAATTATTGAGTAATAAATAACAATTATAATGTACAGAACGCATACTTGTGGTGAGCTTAGGCTTGAAGATGTAAATAAAGAAGTAACCCTTAGTGGTTGGGTTCAAAAAGTTCGTAACCTTGGAGGAATGACTTTTATTGATCTAAGGGACAGATATGGAATTACGCAATTGGTTCTTGATGTGGAGTCGAGAAAAGATTTAAGTGACGAAGCTCGTAAGTTAGGAAGAGAATATGTAATTCAGGTTGTAGGAAAAGTTGCTGAGCGTAGTAATAAAAATGGAAAAATTCCAACTGGTGAAATTGAAATTCTTGTTGATAAATTTGTATTGCTTAATCCTTCTGAATTACCTCCATTTACCATTGAAGATGAAACCGATGGTGGTGATGAGTTAAGAATGAAATACAGATATCTTGATTTACGTCGTAGTCCTGTTCGTAGTAACCTTGAGTTACGCCATAAGTTAGGTTTTGAAGTTCGTAATTATTTGAATCAGCAAAATTTTATTGAAACAGAAACTCCTGTTTTAATGAAATCAACTCCAGAAGGAGCTCGTGACTTTATTGTTCCTTCGAGATTAAATCCAGGACAATTTTATGCTTTACCACAATCTCCGCAGTTGTTTAAGCAATTGTTGATGGTTGCGGGTTTTGACAGATACTTTCAAATTGTAAAGTGTTTTAGAGATGAGGATTTAAGAGCTGACCGTCAGCCTGAGTTTACTCAAATAGACTGTGAAATGTCTTTTGTAGATCAGCAAGATGTATTGGGTACATTTGAGGGAATGACAAAGCACTTATTTAAAGTGATTAAAAATCTGGATATCGATTACGATTTTCCACAAATGCCATATTCAGAGGCAATGAAATATTATGGTTCAGATAAACCAGATATTCGTTTTGAAATGAAGTTTGTTGAAATGAATGAGTTGGTTTCTGGCTGTGGATTTAAGGTTTTTGAAGATGCTGAATATATAGGTGGTATTTGTGCCAGCGGATGTGCTTCTTATTCAAGAAAGGATTTGGATAAATTAACTGACTTTGTAAAAAAACCTCAGATCGGAGCGCAAGGTTTGGTTTATGTAAAGTATAATACTGATGGAACATTTAAGTCTTCAGTAGATAAATTCTTTGGTGAGGAAGAATTAACGAAGTGGGTTGAAGCTTTTGATGCTAAGCCTGGAGATTTATTATTGATTTTAGCCGGAGCAAAAGCAAAAACTCAAAATGCACTTTGTGAGTTACGTTTAGAAATGGGATCGCGTTTAGGTTTACGTGATAAAAATAAATTTGCTCCTTTATGGGTTGTTGATTTTCCATTACTTGAGTGGGATGAGGAGTCTGGTCGTTATCATGCAATGCATCATCCATTTACTTCTCCTAAAAAAGAAGATATAGACTTATTGGAATCAAAACCAGGTGAGGTTCGTGCTAATGCCTATGATTTGGTAATTAATGGCGTTGAAATAGGTGGTGGATCTATAAGAATTCATGATGATGAGTTACAGCACAAGATGTTCCAATTACTTGGATTTAGTGAAGAAGAGGCTGAAAATCAATTTGGATTTTTAATGAATGCATTTAAATACGGTGCTCCTCCACATGGTGGTGTAGCTTTTGGGTTTGATCGTTTGGTTTCATTATTTGCCGGACTGGACTCAATTAGAGATGTTATCGCATTCCCTAAAAATAACTCGGGAAGAGATGTGATGAATGATGCTCCTTCTCAAGTTGCAACTTCACAATTAGATGAATTAAATATTCTATTGAAGAAGATAGAAAAATAAGAAAAGTATATTTTAGTAAAAAGGGCGATTCCATTTTTTGGAATCGCCCTTTTTTGTCTGTTATTCAGAGTATTGTTATCCTTTAAAAAAGTTTTTTACCGGGTTGGCATACATCTCCATTAATGAATCTTTGATAAACTTCGCATCTGTGTTTAAACGAGAGATATGTTCGTCAATATATTCATTAAAAGTATTTAAATCCTCTTTTGTGTATTTATCGGCAAATTTATTGCTGTTATTAATGATGTCTGCTGCAATAAAGTTTCCGGGCCATAATTTATAATTATTATGTATTTGCTCATCAATAATTTCAGCCAGTTTGTTAATTTGTTCATTCTTATCAAATGAATTTAAGGTATTTAGTTCTCCATTCAGAGGAGTTCCGGCTTTGAAATTAACACGTCCTTTACGCCCTTTAATTCCTGCTCCCATATGTTTTAAATCATCTTCCTGAGTTTTTTTGTATTCAGGATTTTGTTTTTTAAGTAAAAACTCATGAGCTTTTAAATAATCACAAGGGTCGTATTCATATGAAATTGATAACGGTACAATTTGTAATTCCTTAAAATTATCAGCAAAGGTTTTATCACCACTTAAATTAAGCATTTTTAGTAAGCTGGATTGGGTTCTGTCATCGCCATCCTTTGATCTGCCTTCCCTTTGAGCAATCCAAACACTTGAGTTTCGTTGAGTAAGATTGTATCTGATATACTCAGAAAGTAATTTGGAACTCTGTAACATTTGTCGCGCTGGTAAATTTCGTTTTACCATAAACGATTTGTTCAGTTTTACCAATTTGGTAATCCAAGGGTAAATTAAAAGGTTATCACCTATAGCTATTTCGCATGTGTCGTGCCCATGATCATGTAATAATATGTTCAAAAAGGCAGAGTCTAATACAATATCTCTGTGATTTGAGATGAATATATAGCTTTTATTTGGATCTAAATTTTCAAATCCTTCAGCAGTAACTCCTTGAGTTGTGTTTTTTATTACTTGTTGTATATAAGGATATATAACTTCTATTTGAAACTCGTTAATAGATTGTAGTGATAGTAATTTTTTATTGAAAGCCTCAATAGGAATTTGAGGGAATAGAAAATTTAGCAATTTTTTAAAAGATTCTTCATTCATCAACTGCTCAAAAACTTCAGTCATCTCGTTATCACGATAAGGTCGAATAGAATCAAAATATTGGTCTGTTACCATTTTTTGCTTTTAATAGTTTGGCGCAAAATTATCACAATCATTTGATATAAGAAATTCTTTTCCGGCTATAATGGTTTTTGAGGTCGAATTTTATCGGTTAAAGGTTAATGTGTATGAAGAAGTTTATTATTTGCACAAATTCCAAAAAATGGAATAAATTCCAAAATTCAGCAAAAATTCATAGTATTAAAAATGTAATATATTGATAATCAATGTGTGTTTAAAAATGGCACGAGCTTTGGTATTTATAAATCGAAACACAAACACACATAGTTATGATTAAGATTAAAACTTACCAAAATACAATATTGGTGTCATTTGAACAGGATACTTATTTAAACTCAAAAGATACTAATTTATTTAAAGAAGAACTTATAAATGTTCTAACTCATCCATACTCTAATGTTATGGTTGATTTTGGACGAGTTAATGAAATAAATTCTGATACGATAGAAGCTTTAATCGCTGGACAAAGATTATCAGAAATGAATCAAGGACAAGTCAGTTTATTTAATGTAGGAGAAAATGTTTTTAAGAAATTTAAATTAGCCAATGTAGATCATTTGTTTTTCTTCTGCGATATACCTAAACCATTTTCAAAAGAATTGTTAATAGCCTAAAGATAGTGTTGTGTTGAATAAAGCCGGAAGTTGACTTTTTGTCCCCACATAAGCAACTTCCGGTAATTTCACCAGAAACATATTTATTGTTAAATATTTAGTTTAACAGATATAAAAACAAAAAACTATATTAGTCAAATGCTAGAAAAAACTAATTTAGCGGAAAATTAAGAGTGTTGTGTTGATTGATGCCGGGAGTTGTGTAATTTGTCCCCACAAATATAACTCTCGGTGTTTTTTCAAATTTAAGATATTTAAAATTGTGTTGTGTTGATTGATACCGGGAAATAACGAATCTTAGGATTTGTTTACCCGGTATTTTTCTTTTGTACCTATCTTAAAAAAATGAGATAGAGGTATACGGTCTTCTGTAATAAATATTAGATTTGGGCTAACTATTTTACAAAATAGTACGTATCTTTTATCATTCATTTTTAAACACACATAATAACACGCTATCATGACTAAAATATTAGTTCCTATTGATTTTTCTGAAAATTCGCTAAATGCATTGGAATTTGGTATTCAGATTGCCAATAAACTGAATGCAGAACTGAAAATACTTCATGTTAAGACTAAAAAAATAGCTTACAGATATTCAAAAACAGAATCAGAACTAATTTTGAGTGATAATGTAGCAGAGTGGTTACATGAGATTGTAGAGAAAAATAAAGAAAAATATACAGTGCCCGGTGGCCGTTTTGATTATAAAGTTAGAGAAGGAAATATCATTAAAGAAGTTACCAATCAGGCAAAATATGATGACACAACATTAATTGTAATTGGTACTCATGGAGCATCGGGTTTTGAAGATAAATGGATTGGTAGTAATGCTTATCGTTTGGTGCATAGTGCTACTGTTCCTGTTTTAACAATTCGTCCGGAAAGAAAATGGAGAAGCATTAATAATATTGTATTGCCTATTAGTATTAACAGATCTAGCAGGCAAAAAGTACCTGCAGTTGTTGGGCTGGCTAAATTATTTAATGCTAAAATTTATGTAGTAGGAATTAAAGAGCCTGGCTATAGTTTGTTGCGCAGCAGAGTTTCTGGTTTTGTAAAACAAACCGTAAGATTTATAAATAAGAATACGGAATTAAGAGTTGAATCAATTGTTTTAAGTGGAAAGTCAAAGGCTGAATTATTATTGGAGTATATTGATAAAGTGGATGCGGATGTTATTGCAACTAATATTTTACAAACAGCAAATCCATTTGAAAACCTTATTAAACCATTTGCAAATCAGTTAATCAATGAGTCAAGATGTCCGGTTCTGGCTGTTCCAACAAAAGAATCTTTATATTTGCAATCTAAATATTAAAATCAAAAGATGATTAGAGTATTATATATTGTAGTATTGGTATTTGTGTGTTGCATGAGCAATGCTCAGAATAAATCCGGACAAGATTTTTTTGAAAAGATAGGATCGAGTCAAGAAAGCGAAGGTTCACTGCAGGTTATTCAATCTCCTGAAATATCAGATTTAGTAGGAATTCATTTAGACATGAATAATAGAGCTGGTGGGATTGATGGATTTCGAATTCAACTATATCTTGGATCTAATAATAATGCAAAAAAAGAGGCCAGTGAGGTAAAAGCAAAGGTTCTGTCTTTGTTTCAGGATGAGAAAATATATGTAATGTATGAGGCTCCTTTTTGGAGAGTTCAGGTTGGGGATTTCAGAAGTAAAAGCGAATCGCTTGAACTGTATAGAAAATTAAAGAAAGAATTTCCAAGTTGCTATCCTGTGCCTGTTGATAATATTCAATTAACAAGTTTAGATAATAATAACGTCTCCAATTAGGGGGCGTTTTTTATTTTAACCCTTTTTACGTCTTCGGAAGTTGGGTAACCCAAAAAAATAAAATAAATTTGCGCTTTCTTAAAAATAGTTAGTCTCTTAAAATATGAGCGAGCAGATTAAGCATGAATGTGGTTTTGTGTTGATTAGATTACGCAAACCTTTAGAGTATTACAAGGAGAAGTATGGTTCGTGGCGTTACGGACTTAATAAACTCTATTTGTTAATGGAAAAGCAACACAACCGCGGGCAGGATGGAGCAGGAGTTGTGAGCTTAAAAATTGATCAGCATTCAGGATCAAGGTACCTTTCTCGTTCCAGATCAAATCAAGCAAATCCAATTCAGGATGTGTTTAACGACATTGATATTCGCTTAAATAAAGTTGAAGGAGCAACACCTGAATTAATGAAGGATCCGGTTTGGGCAAAAGAAAATCTGCCCTTCTGTGGTGAGCTTTATTTGGGGCATTTAAGATATGGAACTTTTGGAAAGCATAGTATTGACTATGTGCACCCGGTTATGAGAGAAAATAACTGGCGCTCCAGAAACCTTGTGTTGGCAGGTAATTTTAACCTTACCAATGTTGATGAGATTTTTAGAAACCTTGAGGATTTAGGACAGCATCCTAAAGACTTTACTGATACTGTAACGATTCTTGAAAATATTGGACATTTTCTTGATGAGGAAAATCAAATGTTATTCCGACAGTATAAAAATGAAGGATTTTCCAACCGAGATATTTCTCATCAGATAGAAGATAACCTCGATGTTAGAAAAATTTTGGAACGTTCGAGTAGAAGATGGGATGGTGGTTATGTTATTTCTGGAATGTTTGGTCATGGAGATGCTTTTGTAGCAAGAGATCCATGGGGTATTCGTCCTGCATCTTATTATATTGATGATGAAATTGTAGTTGTAGCTTCAGAAAGAGCTGTGATACAAACTGCAATGAATGTAGGAATCAGAGAAGTTCAGGAATTACGTCCGGGATATGCTTTGGTGATTAAGAAAAATGGAGAAGTAAAAGAAGAAGAAGTGCGTGTACCGCAAGAAAGACGTTCTTGTTCTTTTGAAAGAATTTACTTTTCAAGAGGTAGTGATAAATATATTTACCAGGAAAGAAAAGAGTTAGGACGTTTGTTAGCTCCGATTCTTTTAGAAAAGGTGGATTATAATATAGAACAAACAGTATTTTCTTATATACCTAATACTGCAGAAACAGCCTTTTATGGTATGGTTGATGGTGTTCGTAAATTAGTAAATGAGCGAAAAATTGACCAAATTCTGGGAGAAGGTAAGGAGATAACAAGAGAAAAACTTTCTGAAATAATTCATGTTCAACCTCGTGTTGAAAAGATGGCTATTAAGGATGTTAAGATGCGTACTTTTATTGCAGATGATGAAAGTAGGGATGATTTAGTAGCCCATGTATATGACGTAACTTATGGTATTGTTAAAAATCAGGAAGATACTTTGGTTGTTATCGATGACTCTATTGTAAGGGGTACAACACTTAAGAAAAGTATTCTGCGAATTTTAGATAGACTTCATCCGAAGAAAATTATTATTGTTTCTTCAGCACCACAGATTCGTTATCCTGATTGTTATGGTATAGATATGGCCAAACTTGGTGATTTCTGTGCATTTCAGGCAGCAATAGCATTATTGAAGGAAAGAGGTATGCAATCTGTTATTGATGATGTTTATAAAAAATGTAAGGAACAACAGAATCTTCCAAAAGAAGAGATTGTAAACTACGTTAGAGAAATTTATAAGCCATTTACAGTAGAAGAGGTTTCTGATAAAATTGCAGAAATGTTGACTCCAAAGAATATTGATGCAGAAGTTGAGGTGGTTTATCAAACGATAGAAAATCTTCATGTTGCATGTCCTAATGATAATGGAGACTGGTATTTTACAGGAAAATATCCTACAGCAGGCGGAAATAAAGTAGTGAATACTTCTTTTATAAATTTTGTTGAAGGAAGAAATACAAGAGCGTACTAGTAAAGTTTAAGAATATTGTTATTGCGGCAGTTTCAGATGAGACTGCCGTTTTTATTTTCTGGCATTTAATATTCTTTCTGCAGTATTTAAATAACTGTATGTATCTGTAGGATGATGGTTTATGTAATTCCTGCTGCGCTTGTGCCCCAATCTGACTATGATGGCATTATCTTCTGGAATAATAAAGATGTACTGTCCTAAAATACCTCGTGCGTATGGTACTTGTTTGCCATTATAATTCATAATCCACCATTGGTAGCCATAAAAATCTACGGCTTTATGTGTTTTGCTGTCTGTTAAATAATGGGCCGGGGTTATGGATTTTTTAATATAGTCGGCAGGTATAATTTGTTTACTATTAACCTCAGTTCGATTCTTAAATCGCAGTATATCAATGAAATAATCGAAAATAAAATCATGTAATATTTTGAAATAAAAATGGATTTTGCTAATT
>NZ_JAPDPJ010000428.1 GCF_026013605.1 Plebeiibacterium sediminum | reverse complement strand
ATTATGTCATCTTTTTATCTCGCCTTTCGTTCAAAGCGGGTGCAAAGAAAGAGACTTTAATTCTAACATCCAAACAAAATTGAATTATTTATTTTGAAGAAAAACAAAGGTAAGAACTAAACCACTTTTTGTCAAGCGGTTAATTAGGGAAAGTTTTTTTGAAAGTTTTCTGCAATGAGCATTGTAGCCTATGGGAAACCCTTAAGGATCATGTAAAAAAGTTGGGTCTAAATTGTATAATTAATAATCATGCAAAAATTTTTGTTAACCTAAATAAGAAGAATTTTACATCTGAAACAC
>NZ_JAPDPJ010000427.1 GCF_026013605.1 Plebeiibacterium sediminum | reverse complement strand
ACTTTCAAAGACGAAACAGACAAAACCATTACACTCCAATAATTATGAAAGCATTAGTAATAGCAAGCCTTTTCACGGCATTTATAGCCTTGGTAGTTTATCTTACTTCCATCATAGCGGTTCATGGTATCCGCAAATCAATTTCCGATAGCAATTACTTTTTACGCAAACCCTACAAGCTTGTATTTGAGATAGTGATGTGGGTTTGTGGACTGGCCATCATCATTACAGGTATTTTCATTAAAGAATCTGCCGATTGGTGGGTTATCGGAGGCGGTATCGGAATCTTTTTAGTCGGTGT
>NZ_JAPDPJ010000426.1 GCF_026013605.1 Plebeiibacterium sediminum | reverse complement strand
TGGGATCAACAGCTGAAGTACCATCCGCATATACATTATATTATTCCGGCAGGTGGTATCAACAAAAATGGACATTGGAAAACAACCAAACAAAACGGTGACTTCTTGTTTGATGTAAAGCAAATGTCTGCTAAGTTCAGTGCTATTTTTGCTAAAAAGCTGCGTAAATTGAAGCAGCAGGGCAAAATACACAAGTTTGTGCCTCGCAATTTAATTCCGGAACCTTGGGTAGTTTATGCCAAACAAGCCTTTGGTTCGCCACATTCGGTAGTGGAATATTTGGGTAGATACTCACATCGGGT
>NZ_JAPDPJ010000425.1 GCF_026013605.1 Plebeiibacterium sediminum | reverse complement strand
GCAGTATATCAATGAAATAATCGAAAATAAAATCATGTAATATTTTGAAATAAAAATGGATTTTGCTAATTTAAAAGTCTGACAAACAAATAATTAGAAGCAAAATCCATGCACTTAAGTAAAGATAAAATTACAGAAATTTTTGTTTTAGTCGATGAATTCTGCATTGAATTTGATAAAACAATCTCAAAACATAGTTTAGGAAATAAGCCAAAGAAAAAGCCTAAAATGAACAATAGTGAAGTGATTACAATAATGATATTATTTCATTTTGGCGCTTTCAAAAATCTCAAACATTTTTACT
>NZ_JAPDPJ010000424.1 GCF_026013605.1 Plebeiibacterium sediminum | reverse complement strand
TAGGCATCATGTAAATCAACCTCCTGAAAGGACAGCTCAGGTTTTAGTTGTCCTTTCAGGACGCAGGGATTATTGGGAATATTATTACCCAACGCAACACTACGTTTGCATTGGGCTGAATTGAGTTGTCCTTTCAGGACGATACTTTCTATACTGAAGCACTATTGCTTCGTGAAAATCTTTCTATTGTAACAAGTCTTTCCTCTGTCAGTATGGACTCAAGGGCATCAGCTGGTGAACCATAAAACAAGATGCTGCAGTCGGCAAAAGCGGTGCTGTTTGAATCCTTGAGGTACGATAGGAT
>NZ_JAPDPJ010000423.1 GCF_026013605.1 Plebeiibacterium sediminum | reverse complement strand
AAGTCTCTTTCTTTGCACCCGCTTTGAACGAAAGGCGAGATAAAAAGATGACATAATGATAACTTTATAAGGGATGAAAAACCTAATACAGAGCAGGTTTTAAGGGGTTCAATAAAGAAGAAAAAAAAGAAATAATTTTTTTGAGTTTTGATTTGGATTTAAAAATTAAAATCACTTATCTTTGCAGCCGCTTTTAAAGAAGGGCAAAATGATAAAATAATGAAGCTTTGAGAAGGGTTTAAGTTATTGAAAAATAACTTTTTAGGTTTAGAAATAAGTTTAGAAAATGAAATAAAAATTTTTCA
>NZ_JAPDPJ010000422.1 GCF_026013605.1 Plebeiibacterium sediminum | reverse complement strand
TAAGAAAGTATTAAAGCCAACTCACCACCACAATCTTTACAACTAAGACAGGAACGTTTTCCAAACTTCATTTCAAGTACCTGAGCTCTTGAAAGATTTAGTTTATGAAAAGTTACCTTTAAGTCTTTGCGTAATAGCTCTAAACATTTGGATTTATTACGAGCACTCAAAAAGCCAAGATGCCTTATTCTTCTGAAATGAGGTGGGACGATATGCTCCACAAACCTTTTTAAAAAATCAACGCCAGTAATAGTTTGCGTTTCTGATTTATAATTATCCTTTCTGTTGCACCATTTAAAAGTAAC
>NZ_JAPDPJ010000421.1 GCF_026013605.1 Plebeiibacterium sediminum | reverse complement strand
AATTATTAAAGAGGTTGAATTGGATGAATGTATCCTATGTGATATAGATATGACCAAGACAGTTTTGAGAAATTTAATTTCAAATGCGATTAAATTTACTCCTCCCGAAAAATACATTAAACTATCTGTACATAAGTTCAATGATTCTTATCTTGAAATATCGATTCAGGATCAGGGACCAGGAATCCCAGTTCATATGTTAGCTGATCTATTTAAATACTCTTTTAATAAGCCAAAGATTATGAATCATAAAGAAGCCGGAACCGGTTTGGGATTACCAATTTGTAAAGAATTTATAGAATTGCAA
>NZ_JAPDPJ010000420.1 GCF_026013605.1 Plebeiibacterium sediminum | reverse complement strand
ATTCGCATCCATTTGCGTAATTAGCGGACGAAAAAAAATTGCGTAGCAATCATTATCCGTTTAATCCGCTTAATCTGTGGACAAAAACAAACTACGCAAGTAGTTCCAATTCCATCCATTTGCGTAATTAGCGGACGAAAAAAAAATTGCGTAGCAATCATCATCCGCTTAATCCGTGGACTAAAACAAACTACGCAAGCAGTTCCAATTCGCATCCATTAGCGTAATTAGCGAACGAAAAAAAATTGCGCAGCAATCATTATCCGTTTAATCCGCTTAATCCGTGGACTAAAACAAACTACGCAAG
>NZ_JAPDPJ010000041.1 GCF_026013605.1 Plebeiibacterium sediminum | reverse complement strand
AAAAAGTGAAAACTAATTTTTTTGTATTATTGTAACATCTTTCAAAGTGGCATGTTTTGACCGATAATACTGGCATGGTCACTCCGAAATAGCCAAGAGGTAATATAATTGAGTATGATGTTGTAATATATTTATAGTTTATGGCGTTTGACCTTAGTCAAAATAGTACTCTCCAATTTAAACTATCTCAAATAAGTTGGTTCAGTAAAGAATATTACTATTATATGAAAGTGAAAACAAAGAAAGGATTCCATCCTAAAAAAGTATATCTTTTAGATGAGTTGTGATTGGCAGAAGATAAAATTTTTTAATACCACCTTGCTCTTTTATATTCCATATTTATATCTTCAATTGAAGTTCGAACTTCTTTATTTGCTAAAGAAATTCTAGCTTTTAATCTATTTCGTTTATTCTCTAATCTATTGTTAATTGTTTTCATCCGACACCATTTACATCCACAATTTAACGAATGATTTTTGCTTAGGTAGTTTGTTCCTCTGTATACCCAGCCAAAGGAATCCCATAATTTCTTTCTTTTTACAGCGTAATGACGGTCTTTGTTAGTAAGCATTATAAAGCAATAATTAAATTATATTTCAAAATTTGCAAAGTTTTTAAATTCATGATGTTCGCCCAAATGTACATATCCAAGCTGATTTGTAACTAATTTTGTTCTATTAATTTCTTTTTCAGGCATATTATCATGATGATGACCATATATCCAATAATCAACATCTAGGTCATAAATTAATGTATGTAATTCTGATACAAAAGCAGGATTGATAATTGATGTTTTGTATTTCTCAGGATTACACAGCTGACTTGGAACATGATGAGTAACAATTATTTTTTTAGAGGCATTAGAATTGAGAATTGATTGCATAAGAAAAGCAATACTTTTTTCATGTAATCCATTAAAAATGTCTGTATTCAAAGCTTTTCCATGATATTTGATTTTATAAAAGTCACTTACATTATTTTCAATATAAAGAGATTTATCAACTGGTATTCTTGACCACAAAGTACTAAAAAAGAATTCCACTCCTTCAATAGCAATAGATGTGTTGTTAACCATCCATATATTTTCCCTTATGGATACAAACACAGGCTTGTCTATAATCCTTAAATCTTTTCCTGTATAAAACTCATGATTTCCTGGAACATAATATACAGCTTTAAAATGTTCTGATATATAATCAAAGAAAGAGTGTTTAAAATGCTTCTTACCCCAATAAGTTATGTCACCAGCCAGGACTAGTATATCTCCAACTGGATTAATTGGATTTTTATGAAGATACATATTATTCTGGAAAAACTCTAGATGTAGATCGGAACAATATTGGATTACCATAAGGGAAAAAAGAATTTAAATTTAAACAAATTAAATAAAAAGTTTAATTGTCAGCAATGATTTACTATTTTTGGAGCTGAAATATAGATATAATTATTGCGTCACTGACGCTTCTCGCTAGACAAAACGACCAATTTTTAAGCACGAGAAGTCAGAAAGTGAATGCACCTGATATGGGTGTGTTCCTTTCGCTTATTAAATGCTTTAGGTGCTTGGTCGTACCTGTCTAGTTTAATATAGCAAAGGTTTCACGCCCACCTTCATTTTTAGGGGTTCGTGAACCATTTAAGGAACGAGCCTATGACCAGTTATCAATTTGATGAATCAAATATTCAACCTTATTTTAAAGGTTTATCACATACGCAGCTTGTAGAGATAGTTTCTCACTTTCATAATAAAGATTTAACTCTTTCTAAGATAATAGAAAATTATAATCTTGGACAGGCAACGTTCGCTCAATTCCTAAAACTTTTACCGCCACTTTTACTTTCAGATAAAAGCTGTGCTGAATGTGTGGTACTACCTCTTATTAGACATATTAAAAGGGGTAAACTATCAGGGGCATTTTGTCCTTCTTGTGAAAAGGTGGTATTATCAGATGTAGAAGTTCATAAAAAGTTTTTTCCAGAATCAAGCCACAAGAACAAGAAAAGTAAAACAAAACAATTATCAAGTATCAAAATAATTTCAATATCCAAAGCAAAATATGAATCTTTAGATATTGATGTAAAACTGTTTTTACATTATTTAATTGATAAAGGCATATCAAAGGACTACACAGTTATTAATGGCAAGAATCTAAGCACTGATGTACTGGTTCCTAATGTGCGATATCAAGAATATTTAATGACAACACTTGGAGCAGAGGGCTATTATCCACATGAGGTTAATATTAATATAGACCCGGAAATAGCACACTGGTATTTTAAGTCTGGTACATTATTTCCCTTTCACCTAGATGAAAAATTTGTCCTTTGGAGGAAAATAGCTGTACAGGAAGTAGTAGAAATTTTCTTTGGAACTTTGGAATCAAAAGGACTTATTACAGATCAAGGTGCTGCAGTAGTTCCTATTATGGAAGATCTAATAAGGATATATTCAGTGGGTCAGTTAATCAATTTAGTATGGCAGTCATTTAACTCATGGTATAATAAATACTTAAAAAAGAGTAGTGATAAAATGCACATAGCCAATATGATTATTTACACCTGTCAAAATAGGGGAGAATATAAAAAACAAAGATGCCAAAAGGTTCTGTGCTATGATAGGCCAGAAACATACCCACAATCAGAATTATCAAAATATCTTTTCAATGATGTTTTGAAGATTGGCGATAAGGGATTTACGAAAATTCCATGTCCATCAGAGTTGTATTCAAATCCAAATATTGTAGTTCAAAGTAGAACAATCACATTTAATTAATATTATAACAAACAAATGAACCTAATTAAAATTTTTACTACTGCATTGCTAATTGCAAGTACCCTGTTGCCAATTAAGGTGAATGCACAAAAATTCAAAAAATCAGAAGAACCATTCACCGCAAGCAACGGAAAAACGTATCATATAGGAGATTCGATAATTATTACTAGTCCTGCAGATTTTAGTAATAGATATGTATGCTATAAGGTAGGAAATAAACTTCAGGAATCACAAGTGGCGATTAGGGAGTCTGTGCTTGAGAAAGGTGAAATGGTTGATATCAGATATACCAAATGTGCTATAAAGCAATTTAGGCATTATGAGAATGAAGGCACCTATGCTGTAGTTGATAAGCTTTTTAATTGGGCTATAAATATAAATAAAGGTATAGAAATGGGAGAAATAGCCAGTGACAAATTGATTGAGTTATACAATAAACCGCAAAGCTTTTCTAAAGAAAAAGCATTTTTAGCCACCTTAAGTGAGACTATTGACAATAACGATGTCAAAGAATACCTGTACCGGTTTTATAGAAATGAGTACAAACAAAATTACCAGGATGAATTCGCTTTTAATTCATTAATCTCTAGCAAAAAGAAAGAGCTTGCCGCTAAGGCTAAGCAGTATGACGGAAATAAAAAGTTCTTTGCATATATAAACCAGGAATTTGGCACATATGATTTTGATTCTAGTTCATACCCTATTGTCTGGGATGGGAATTATATCCATCTTATGGATGATACTACAGAAGGTATTATGGCGAAGGATATTAATGATGAAAGAATAGACTTCTCTGATATTGCTATTTACATTGATAATACTGAAGAGTTCGCAAGTTTTTCCTTCCCCCAGGAAAGAGCCAAATATTTAGTTAACCACAGAAAGGCCTCAAATGGTAAAATTGACAGATCTCTTTATATGGGTGTTCAATTTGAAATTGAGAGTATAGCCAGTGAAGAGTGGTTGAAAAATCATGCTGTTAAAGACATGACAAAGAAAATATTGATTTGCAATCTGAAGAGAGTTGATTTATTTGAGGATAAGGCTTGTGAAGCGAATTACTTGTTTACTATTGAAATATAAAAGATAATTTTAAGTGGGTCTGAATATCAGATTCACTACTTTTTGGTTTTTGGGAGGCAACGGCCTCCCATTTTTTTATTCATTAAAACTTATGAAAAAATATACAGTAAAACTAATAGCGCAATTAGAAGGTAGTTTGTGTCTACGCTTGCCTGATAAAGTCATTAACGAATATGGTTTTGATGCAAATGATCATGTTGAACTTACTTCCCTAAAAAAAGGTGTTTGCTTTATTAAACCAAGGAAAATCGATATAAACTAGATGATTTTATTAAAAGGTATTAGCAAAAATAATCTTCATGATGAGATTGATTTTGGAGAGATTCAAGGAAGTGAAGATTGGTAATATTTGTTTAAGAAATAAATTATGTCCTGACATTGTATGAATGCAGAAGATGTCAACTCCAAACAAATAACTATAAAGGTAAATATCATTGAATGTGAAGATTTATACTTGAATGTGAAACTTACTTGTAAAGAATTAGTTTCCTATTTACGTGAGATAGCATAAATAGGAAGTATTAAACCGATTGATACGATTTTCTCCTCAAATTTTATATCATAAGAATAATTAGAAAATGATATCAATAAAGTAATCCTGAGGATTTAATAGTACCTTGTACAATGTCACTTTGAAGAAATGAAAAGCACCTATCTTAAAGGAGTTAAGGAACCATTAATAGAAATTGTTGATGATATTATAAAATAATAATCTATATATAATTTATGATATTTTATTATATTTAGCTATTAATCCGTATAAGGATAGGTTTGGTTAAAAATAAAAGAAGCATTTTCAAAACCTATGGAAATGCTTTTTTTGTTTTACCAAGAAACCTATTAGAAATAGAAAATTGTAATAAACAGGCAGTATAACATTTTAATTTAAGAGAAAAGAAACTCCCAGTTATACATAACCAGGAGTTCTTAATCTATTTATTAATTCTTTTCTTAATTAATTGATTCATCTAAAGCCTTACCCGGTTTGAACTTAGCCACTTTTTTAGCTGCTATTTGGATTTCTTTCCCTGTTTGAGGATTTCTACCCGTACGAGCTGCACGTTCGCTGATCGAAAAGGTACCAAATCCAATTAATTGAACACTATCGCCTTTAGCTAATGCATTTTTAATTGCTTCTGTTGTTGCTTTTAATGCTTTTTCTGTATCTACTTTAGACAATCCGCTTTCTGAAGCTATTGCGTTTACAAATTCTTGTTTAGTCATCTTATTTTATTTGATTGAGTTATATTACCTGCACAATATAAATGTTATTTCATTAATTAACGAATTCAATATATTATTATTGTGGTGTATATCGTACTCTTTTCCCCCTTAAATGGGGTTTGGTGATACTTATAAACCCCAGTTTGGTGATACATTAAGTTGTAATCTTATCTATAGTTTTAGTTATTAACATATAAGTTTTTTATACTCATCAATCCAATCATTAAAAAATACAATAGACTTTGTATAAATTGAAAAATTAAGAAATATTTGCAAATTCAAATGTTTTTTTGAAGTTTGTATCGAGTATTGGTTTTAACCATATTCTTTTTCATAAGAAATTTATACAGAGAAAAATATGAAAGCTAAGTTAAGTAATAGTGATTCAAATTTAGTTGAAAAAAATAAAGAATTACTCCGCAAGCTTAAAAGTGTATGATTTTCCTTTGCTGGTTTGTATGTCATATTCATAAACGGGCTTGATGCTTGTTCCTTTTAGCTCTGCTTGCGATGAAATAACAGGTGTTTCTATGGGTTGAAATCTATAGAAATCATTTTTGTTATCACCTTTGGCCATGCTGATGCCTTTACCTTCAATTTTATTGTAGGTTCTTAATCTAAGGTTTCCTCCGAGTTTTGATTTAATTGTTACGGTATGTATTTTATTGTTTTTCCATTCCATATTTTCAATTTCAAATCCTCCACGGGCTCTTAAACCCGAAACCATTCCCTTTTCCCATACCTCGGGCAGGGCAGGCAGCAGGCTAAGTGCACCATCGTGGCTTTGGATAAGCATTTCAGCAATACCTGCTGTACACCCAAAGTTTCCATCGATTTGGAAGGGAGGGTGGGCATCAAACATATTGCAGTAAGTTCCTCCATCAGGATCTTTTATGGTAGCATTTGCAGGTTTTAAATTTAATTGGTTCTGTATTAGTTTATATGCGTGATCACCATCCAGAAAACGGGCCCAGAGTACAACTTTCCATCCCATAGACCAGCCCCTGCTGGCATCGCCTTTCCCGATTAAAGTATTTTTTGATGCTTCAAAAAGTTCAGGAGTTTTAAATGCGGAAACCTGTCTTCCGGGATATACACCCCATAAATGTGATATATGACGGTGTTTATCATTTTTCCGATCCCAATCTTCTATCCATTCTTGTAATTGGGTATGTTTTCCAATTTGCATAGGAGGAAGTTGAGACCTGATTTTATCTAGCTGAGCTGTAAATTCAGTATCAATATTTAATAAATGGGCGGCATCAATTGTATTGGATAATAAATCAAAAATCATTTGATTGTCCATGGTAATACCAGCAAAAACACTGCACCTTTCTCTATGGCTGCTGCCATCAGCTCTTATCTCTTCATAAAAATGCAAGCCAGGTGTGTGTTCAGGGGAAATGGATGGGGATGCAACCAGATAGCCTGTGTTTTTATCCTTAATCAGGAAATCCTGATAAAATTCGCTGGCACTTTTTAAAATAGGATATACATCTTCTAAATAGGCTTTGTCTCCTGAAAAGAGATATTTTTCCCATAAATGGGCACAAAACCATGCATTGCAGGTAGGCCATACACCTGCAGTTTTATCAACAGCTCCGGTCATTCTCCATAAATCTGTATTGTGATGAAGTGTCCATCCTCTGCAATCGTACATCTCTGATGCTGATTGTTTCCCTGTAATACTTACATCCTTAACCATTTGGATAAAAGGTTCATGGCATTCACTTAAATTGGTTATTTCAGCAGGCCAATAGTTCATCTCAACATTGATATTCGTGGTGTATTTACTGTCCCATGCCGGATATTGGCCCGAATTGGGATTCCAAATTCCTTGCAGGTTTGCAGGTTGTGTTCCCGGTTGCGATGAGCTTATCAACAGGTATCTGCCAAATTGAAAGTAGGTGGAAACTAAATCAGGATCATAGCTGCTTGAAAATTCCCGGATTCTTACATCTGTTGGTTTTAAAGTTTGTGCTGATTTTCCTAAATCAATCTTAACCCTGTTAAATTGTTTTTGATATGCAGATATATGGTCGGATTTTGCCTGTTCATAATCTTTAGTATAGTCAGTCTGGAATTTTCGGGCTTTACTTCTGGCATTACCTGAAATATCCTGATAGTTTTTAAAGTTTGTTGCTACAGATATATAGATTGTTGCTTCATCAGCATTTTTAACTAAAATGCTATTGGAGTTTATTGCCTGTGAACCACCTTGCGATTTTACTTTAATTTGAGCATTGAAGTTTAATAAGTTTAAGATGTTTTCTTCTTTTTCTCTAGTGCATTTGCCGGTTACTTCAAGTAATTCGTTTTGATTATCAA
Source organism: Plebeiibacterium sediminum (assembly GCF_026013605.1). Classification (GTDB taxonomy): domain Bacteria; phylum Bacteroidota; class Bacteroidia; order Bacteroidales; family Marinilabiliaceae; genus Saccharicrinis; species Saccharicrinis sediminus. Next base: position 49,931 of record NZ_JAPDPJ010000041.1, on the reverse strand, counting down.
GTGTTGAAGTAGCCACGGATACCATATGCTTTTTTAAAGGGCCTGCAAACGAGGTGTTAAAGCTAATTGCCCCTTTTTTGTCTGATGTTATACGGATGATTATTAGCTGGTCAGGGAAGGACGTAAAAACTTCACGTTTATACATAACACCATTGACTTTATAGGTCATTTTTGCTATGGCTGTTTTCAGGTCTAGTTCACGGTTAAAATCCGTAAAGTTTTCATGTCCGGGGAAATCTAAAACAAGGTTGCCAATTGATTGATAAACCTGGCCGTGAGAAGTTGTTTTTCTGTCAGCAATAATATCTTTAAGAGCTAGCTTTTGAGCTTCAATATAGTTGCCGTTTTCAATATGTGTTTGAATTGTTTTCAGGCTTTTTTTTGCGTTGGGATTAACATTTTGGTAGGGGCTGCCTGACCAAAAAGTGTCTTCGTTTATTTGAATGGTATCTTTTGACGGAATCCCATATACCATAGCTCCCAACCTTCCATTTCCCAATGGCAAAGCGTCTGTCCAGGCTTTGGATGGTGTATCGTACCATAGTGTTAATTCGTTTTGTGAAAAGAGGTTATAACACGTTATTAAAGCGATTAAGCTGAGAATAATTTTTTTCATAATGACTTTTTATCGTTTTTGTAGTTTTGGTGCCCAGTTATCATTGCCTTTTAAAACATTTTTTATTGAGTATAGCTTTGCTTCATTAGGCATAAGTTCTCGTAATCCGGCCCATTTAGCCCTTTGGGAAATATCTGAGCTCGCACCTGTGTTTTTGTATTCGTATAAATGCAAGTCTGTGCTTGTTGGGGCATAATCCATATGCCATAAAGTAGGCCACCCTATGGGATTTATCTTTTCTCCTATTTCACATTTTATCCAGGCAACTTTGGGGTAATTATGCCATGGCCTCCCTAAACTGATTAATTGATTGTCATCTTTAGGTCTTGGGCTGTTGTTTGCGAATGTGAGTTTGCATTTATAAAATACAAAGCCATAGTTTTGTTCTTTAGGTGTACTTGGAGCTGTTATCCATCCACCACCGTAACTGCGGATTTCACACGAATCGAAGAAACCAATTCCTGAGCCATAGATATAGTCTGTCCGGCCTAAAATTAAGCAGTTTTTAAAGTAGCTCCTGGTCTGGTTTTTACCTAACAGCATGGTGTCCTGATAACTAAGAAAGGCGCAATTGTAAAATGCATTTTTATCGGATGTTATAAATATGGCCAAGGCCTGACCGACAGCTCCTGCTGTGTTTTGGAAAGTAATGTTTTCTGCCTGAAACCCATCTCCTTGGATGGTTATAGATGCTGAAGTCCTAATGGCTTGCCCGGTCCACCTGGCAGCATCCTCTGCAGGACATTTATTGTTAAACCCTCCTTTACAATCATAAATATGGTAACTAATAATTGTTTTGTCGCGGCTTTCTCCCCGAAAAGTAATATTCGTTTTATCCTCAGGGATTAAGATTTTTTCTGTATCGTACAATCCATTTTTGATAAATATCACAGTTCGTTCTTCCTGATTACTTTTTATAGCATTAATAGCTTCCTGTATGCTCGAAAAGTTTCCGGTTCCATCTAAAGAAACTGTAATAAAACATTCAGAATTGTTTATGGCATATGATGGAAAATAAGCACATGCCAATAAGATGATTAGTAAAAATGGACGTAAGGTCTTCATTTTCTTTTTGTTTTTATTGTTATGAATATGACTTGTTACTAATTAGTGATTGAAAGAAAACTCGTTTTATCCCAACCCACACCCTCCAACTCTCTAAAGGGAGAATCTCAACCCGAACAGTGTGATTGGCTTCCCCTTTAGAGCCTGTCCCGATCAAACGGGAGGATATAGGGGTGAACGGTGGGGGGCATATAAAACAGATGTTTTCTTGCATAAACTAATTAACAAAAGTAGATTGTAGATTGGTATATAGGCGGTTGTGTTTTGCAGAAAAGAAAGGGGCATTTTACTATTGACTATAGCGGTTTGTTAAATGACCCTTTCTTTGGGATGATTTATCCCCGTGTTTATAGTAAATACTCTATAACTTTGTATGAAAATATTTTAAATCTTTTTATGATAATGTACAGAATAAATATTCTACTCGTAATTGCTTTTTTATTTGGTGTATCCACAAAAATATCAGCTGAAAATTATCCTCACAGAAGTGATGTGTTGTGGGTAACAACTCCGGATCATTCCAATTGGCTGTATAAAACAAATGAAATGGCAAAAATTTCAGTTGCTGTTTACCATTATGGAATACTACAAGATACACTTACTGTAAATTACAGTATAGCTCCGGATATGATGGAGTCTGACAAATCAGGATCTGTAAAAATCAAAAATGGAATAGCTTCTATTAACATGGGGACATTAAAGTATCCTGGTTTTCTGGATTTGAATTTGAAGATAAACCTGAATGGCAAAGAATACAAACATCATATTAAGGTAGGATTTGATCCTGAAAAGTTAACCGCTTATACTAAAATACCTTCAGATTTTGATTCCTTCTGGGAAAATGCAAAAGAAGAAGCTGCAGCATGTCCAATGAAAGTGGAACGTACTTTTGTTCCTGAATATTCAAGCGATAAAGTAGATTGCTATTTGGTAAAAATACAAGCTTATGAAAAAGGGCGATATGTTTATGGCTATTTATCAATCCCCAAAAAAGAAGGTAAGTTCCCTGTGGTTTTCTCTCCACCGGGAGCAGGTATTAAACCTATGAATCCTTTAAAAGATATTTTTTATGCCGAAAGCGGATTTATTCGCTTTGATATGGAGATTCATGGTATCAGGCCAGATCTTGAGCGTAAAGATTATGATGAGATTAATAGTGCATTTGGCAATAAGCATAATAGCTATCTGGTTAACGGATTGGATAACAGGGATAATTATTATATGAAGAAAGTTTACTTATCATGTGTCAGGGCTCTTGATTATTTAACATCATTACCTGAATGGGACGGTAAAAACCTGATAGCACAAGGCGGAAGTCAGGGGGGAGCATTGGCTCTGATAACAGCGGGTCTTGACTCCCGGGTTACAGCTTGTGCAGCAAATCATCCGGCTTTAAGTGATATGGGCAGATATAAAACAGGTAAAGCAGGAGGGTATCCTCATTTATTTACAAAATTTGATGGGATGGACACTCCCGAAAAATTGAAAACCGTGCAGTATTTTGATGTTGTAAATTTTGCCCGAAAAATTAGAGTTCCAGTATTTATGACATGGGGGTATAATGATAATGTTTGTCCCCCAACAACAAGTTATATTGTATATAATACCCTAAACACTAAAAAAGAATCGTTAGTTACCCCCGTAAATGAACATTGGATTTCGCAAACCACACGTCATTCTATTTTAGATTGGATCCGAACACAATTAAAATAAATTACTATGAGTTTAAAAACAACTACTGTAATAATCTGTTTTTTATTTTTTGCCTCAATTGCGGGTGCGCAAACAAAAACGCCGGCTTTTCCGGTTGACACCAGTTATACGGTTGCAAACCAGTTGCGGAAATATCAAAAATATTACCCATATTTATTGGCAGCGGAGGATGAGTTATATAAAGGTGTAATTGAGTATAGAGATGTGATCTATACAACACTAAAAAAAACAAAGTATGGTAAACGCGATCTGCATTTAGATATATTCCGTCCAGAAAAAGAAGGAGAATACCCTTCCATCATTCTTGTTCACGGAGGTGGCTGGAGATCTGGCAACAAGTCACTATTAGTGCCAATGGCACAAATGATTGCCAAAAGAGGTTTTGTGGCTATTGCTGTAGAATATCAAATGGCTTTGGAAGCGCCTTATCCTGCTGCTGTTCATAATATAAAATCTGCAATACGATGGATGCGTGCTAATGCTGAAAAATATAATATTGATCCTGAAAGAATTGCTATTTCCGGCACATCAGCCGGAGGTCACCTGGCTTCTTTAGTGGGATTAACCAATGGAGTAGAAAAATTTGAAGGAACTATGGGAAATGAATCCCACTCCAGTTTTGTACAGGCAATTATTGATATTGACGGAGTGCTGAATTTTATGGCTCCTCTTTCGTTAAACAAAGAAAGGCGTGATGATTCTCCGGACGTTCAATGGATAGGTGGACAATTTAAAGATGTTCCTGAGCTATGGAAAGAAGTATCACCAATATACTGGGCTAATGAAAACTCAGTTCCAATGTTGTTCATCAATAGTGGTTATCCCAGATTCCATGCAGGGCAGGATGAGTTAATTGGTATGTTAGATGAATGGGGAATATATAACGATGTGGTAAAGTTTAAAGTGCGTATGCATACGTTCTGGTTGTTTCATCCATTTATAGATGAAACAGTGGATTATATGGTGGATTTTATGAACAAAGTAATGAAGTAGGAATTATGAAATGGATATTAAATAAAGTTTTTGGAATAATTATGCTGACTTTCCTGTTAAGTGTAACAGTATCAGGGCAGGATAAAGTTATTGTTGCCGCTGATGGAAGTGGGGATTATAGTACAATTCAGGAAGCATTGAATCACTGTAAAGCATTTAGAGATTATGAACAGGAGATTTTTATTAAGGATGGAATTTATCACGAAAAGGTTCTTGTAGATTCATTTTTGACAAATATAAAACTGATAGGGGAAAGTAAGGAAAATACGATAATTACTTACTCAGATCATGCCGGAATGCCTGGTGTTGGGACTTTTAATAGCTATACAGTGAAAGTGTTAGGCGATAATATTACGATGGTTAATTTAACAATTGAAAATGCATCAGGTGAAGTAGGACAGGCAGTAGCCTTACATGTAGAAGGTGATTTGTTTGAAATTAAAGACTGTAATCTACTGGGAAATCAAGACACATTATATGCAGCAGGAAAAAATAGTCGTCAGTTATTTAAAGACTGTTTTATAGATGGGACGACTGATTTTATTTTTGGTGCAGCCATTGCTGTATTTGAAAACTGTACGCTACATAGTAAACGAAATTCATATATAACAGCCGCAAGCACTACAAAGGATCACAAATATGGTTATGTTTTTAAAGGCTGTAAACTAACTGCAGAAGAAGGAGTAGATAAAGTGTACCTTGGGCGACCATGGCGGGATTATGCCAATGTAGTTTTTATTGAATGTGAAATGGGGGCTCATATTGTACCGGAAGGCTGGCATAATTGGGGGCAACCCAATAGGGAGAAAACTTCTTTTTATGCTGAATATAACAGCAAAGGTACTGGTGCAAATGTTGAGAAACGGGTTAAATGGTCGCACCAGTTAACTAAAAAGCAGGCAAAGCAATATTCAATTGATAATATCTTTAGGTTTGAAGTTGAGATGGACTAATGAATAAACTGTAACTTGAAATAAATTAAACTATTTCAAGTTACTTTTCCTGTATTCCATTGGGGTCATTTCGTATTTCTTTTTAAAACATTTCCCAAAATACTTCAGGTCCTGGAATCCTGTCATAAAAGCTATTTCTTTTATAAGCAGTTGACTGTCGGTAATCATTTGAGCAGCGCGTTTCAGGCGAAAATCTCTTACAAATTCAACAGGCGAAAACCCGGTTAAACCTTTTATTTTGTAAAACATAGTTGTTCTGTTTAAACCAATACTAGAGGCTAAATCCTCAACAGAAAACTCTCCGTTGTCCATGTTTCGCTCAATGATATGTATTATTTTTTCCATAATAGCCTCGTCCTGGTTGGTAATCAGGAAGGGCTTAGGTTTAAACTCTTTAAATTCGGCATTGTCTCCCCGGGTAAATATTTCATGTAACCTCTTTCGTTGGGTTAACAAATTTTCAATCCTTGCTTTAAAATAAGGAACACTAAACGGCTTGGTTATATAATCATCAGCACCATAGGTTAAGCCTTCCAGCTTGCTTTCGATATTTGCTTTTGCCGTTAATAATATGATTGGGATATGACTGGTTCTAATATCGTCCCTGAGTTTTTTAAGCAGATCGATGCCGTTTATTTTGGGCATCATAATGTCGCTAATAATAAAATCAGGACAATGTTCAACAGCAATATTAAAACCTGCAAATCCGTCTTCTGCGGCTAATATTTCATAGTCTTGTTCTAAAATGTTTTTAATAAAAGACCGTAGCTCATGATCATCTTCAACAATAAGTACCTTTACTTTACTGCTATTAGGGATCTTGATTTTTGTGGTTGCTTGATTTTTTGATACTTCGGAGTCGCTTTGATCAGCAGGATTTGTGTTTATGAATACTATATCGCCAGGAAAGTGGTTTTTCCCGGTTTTAAATTGTATTGAAAATACGCTTCCTTTGCCTGGTTGACTATTTACTGTTACCCTGGCTTTGTGCTTGTCTGCTTCCTCTTTAACTATGGATAGGCCAATCCCCGTGCTCGGTTTATTTTCATCTTCGCTAAAAGAAACAAAACGGGTAAATAGCTTGTTAATAACATCCTTTGAAATACCAATGCCCTGATCACTAACATTTATGGTTGTAGTTTTTTCATCAGAAAAAATGCTGACTGTAATTGATTTTCCCTGAGGAGTATATTTAAAAGCATTGGAAAGAAGGTTCATCACGATTTTTTCAAGGCTTTTATGGTCTGCCCAAATTTTTACACCTTCAGCGTGGTTTTCAAAATTAAAAGAAATATCCTGTTCATGGGCAATTTCAATAAAATCATTATATATTTCCTTGACAAAGGTTCCGATTTCAATTTCAGATACTTTCAATTTCATCTCCTGTACTTTTCTGAAATCAAGAATTTGGTTTACAAGTCGTAACATGCGCGATGAGCTTTGGGCTACGTAACTCAATTGGTTTTTTACGTTTTTAGGTGTGCGGGGATCATTAATCAGGTAATCAATAGGACCTGTAATCATGGTTAAAGGGGTTCGTATTTCATGAGAGATATCCGTAAAGAATTTTTGTCTTAAACGAGACATTTTTCTCTCCACATTAATATTTGATTTGAGTTTGTAAATGGTTATTAATGTGTAATTGGTGGTTAATAGAATAATTAACATGATGGAAATATAAAGAGCATAGGCCCAGTTTGTTTCCCAAAATGAAGGTAAAATGGTAATGGGTAATTCCCTTTGGTTATTCGACCACACACCCTGGCTATTGGTAGATTTGACCTTAAACAGGTAGTCTCCTTTAGGAACATTAGTATAAATAGCAGTTCTTTGTTTATCTACATAATTCCAGTAATTATCAAAACCCTCTAGTTTGTATGCATATTTTATGTTTGAAGGGTTGTCGTAATCCAGTGCAGCATAGTCAATATGAAAAAAGTTTTCTTGATGGGAAAACACTACGGGGTGGCCGTTGTCGACACCATTTAAAGTTGTGATTTGATTTTGAGATGAACCCCTTTTGTTGAATTTCCGAATACTCAATAATGAAATATATGGCGAATAATTGTTTGTTTTAATTTGGTCGGGAAAAAAATGAATGACACCGTTGCTATAGCCAAATAGCAGTTCTCCGGAATTGAGGCAATACCTTGTGGCTTCAGAAAAGTTTCTGCCGTGAATCTTGGTTTTTATTTCCGGAAATACTTCAATGTGCTCCTTGTCAGGATCAAACCTGCATATCTGAAAGTCCATGGTAATCCATAATTTCCCATTTAAATCCTCAACTAACGAGAGGATATTATTTGAAGGCAAACCGTCTTTCTTTGTGTAAGTTTTAAAGACTTCAGGATACCCCAAGTTATCAACAGAGTCAATACGTGTTATGCCTCCATAAGCTGTGGCAATAAATGCCTTTTTAGATTTTGATACACATATATCAATAACATCATTACTTCCTAATCCTTTGTTTGGTAATATCTGTTTATTATAAGTTTTCCAGCTTAAATTTTTACTGTTTATAGAGTCTGGATTAAAAATTAATAAACCATTCATGGATCCTGAGCACAGCAATCCTGAAGGGGTTTCATTTACACACCTGATTCTTCTTTTGCCAATATCTTTTATTTTAAATTTATTATGAATATTAATAAACTGGATGGAATCTTTATTGTTTAGGGCAAGATGAAGCCCGTCGAGAGTCCCAATCCATATACGTTTATTGCTATCTTCAAATATTGAGTATACCTGGTCATTGCTAAGGCTATGGATATTATTCGGATTGTGCTTGAAATGGGAAACCGAATAATTAAATAATTTTTTATTGGGCGTTAACTTATATACTCCATCTCCTCTTGTTGCAATCCATAGGTTTCCTTTTGAATCTTCAAAAAAATTGTAAGCCGGTTTTCCCCAATTTGAATTATCTGCCAGTTTACCATTGGATGAAAGCTGTCCGGTAAAGTTTAAGTCTTTATCAAAAACTAATATTTGGTTGTCTTTATTGGCAACAAGAATGTAATTGTTCTTTAGTTGGTATATGGCTCTGATGTTGCTGCTGATTTGGCTTTTTATTTTTAGGGTTTCAAAATTGTTTTTACTAAAAACTATTTTTCCCAATCCTGCAGCATAACTGTTAAACCATAAATTGTCCTGTTTGTCAAACAAGGCAACTCTGAAAGCATTTGAAAAGGCCATTTCGGGTTCTTTATATTCCGATTTTAAAGGAATAAGCTGATTGGATTCCTGATTATATAAAGAAAAGCCCCCATTAAGAGCTTGTACCCAAATTTGTCCTTTACTATTTGTTAGAACATAAGGGGTTGATTGTTTGGAAGAATTAGAATTGCCTGATCTTATTGCGGGAAAGAATGTGTTGTTGTTGTCATTAAAATTAAAAAGGTTTATGCCAGGTTTTGAGCTGTTGTAATACCAAAACTGATAGTCGTTTGTAATTGTTAAAGGATGTAGCTGCCTTATATTCAAATGAGGATATGTGGTAGAATTATAAACTTTAGTGTTCCGTGAATAACGGTGTATAGTACAAAATCCTTTGTTGTTTGTTACCGCTAATACGCTAAAGTTATTTAATGGCATTAGTTTAATTATATTTCCATCAATAGGCAGCTTTTGTATGCTGAATGATTTATTCGATTTGGAGTATTTGGCAATAATTCCGGAAATGCCACCGAACCATATTTCATCATCAAACTCCAGGTATTCGTAAAAAGGGGTGTTTTTTCCAGGTTCTTTGTCAAAAAAGTGAGCAGGAGTTTTAAAATTATTCTTTGGGAACATGGTAATCCCGTTGTTTGTCAATAACCACGTATTATTTTGCAGATCCTCGTGTACGTTGTATACACCTGTTGCATTTAAATTATTTTGAGACGAATTAAAATATCTTACTAAATAATCTTTACCCGAAACACAAATGCATCCTGCAGAGTCGGAAAGGAGCCAAACCATATCCGATTTTGTAGGTACAATACGTGATAAATTAAATTTTTCAATCAGTTTATCCTTATCCGTTTTTTTATCCCAAAACTTTTCAGTTTCCGGATCAAAGCAATTAATAATAGGTCCAAAAGCCCTTGATTCCATCCAGATTCTGCCCAGGCTGTCTTCTGTTATTTTACCTATTCTGTTGGTTTTTAATATTGTTGAGTCGTAAGCTTGAGGTATATATTGGTGAAATGTATAACCATCATACTTACATAAACCATTGAAGGTACTGATCCATATAAAACCCTTTTTATCTTGGATAATATCATTAATTAAATTATGGGGAAGCCCGTCTTCAACCAAATAATGATTTAGGGTAGAAACTACCTGGCCACTTGTTTTGACAAAGGATATGATGCAAACAAAAAGAATAATAGAGTATGTACTCAATATTTTCATGCGCTTTTTTTTTCATAAAAATAAGAGTTATTAATTAAACATAAATGATTGTTGGTATTATTGTAAATCGACCCTTCCCATGTTGTGAAATACCCCCTGTTCATGCGGTGAAATAGACTGTATATCAATTGTTCTGCATAATCACCTCCTGTCTGATATTTATACAAAAATACCCTTATTGCAGAATGACTACCTACATATTGCAATGTGCCATCCTATGTCTGGATAGATATTAAATAGGTTTGCTATAGTAATTTAAAAAATGCGATGGAACATATAAAGTTAATGATATTAGGTAGTGTTATATTACTGTTTAGTGTTAGTGTTTACTCACAGGAGTATATGCCGCTATGGAGCAATTATAACATGCCAAATTCCAGGGGAATGGAATTGCCCCGAATCGAAGAGCGTGAAAGAATAACACAGATTGATGTTCCGGGCATGTATTGTTATTTTACTTCGAAAGAAGAAAATACCGGTTCGGCCGTATTGATTTTTCCTCCGGGAGGATATCGTAAAGAAGCTTATAATATAGCCGGCATCCAGTTGGCAAAATGGTTTAATACGTTTGGGGTTAATGCTTTTGTTGTAATATACCGTTTGCCTACTTCCCCTGATTTAACAGATAGTGCATTTGGTCCTTTGACTGATGCCCAGAGAGCAATGAAGCGAGTTCGCTCTCATGCTGCCTTTTGGAATATAGATCCCGAAAGGATAGGTGTGATGGGATGTTCTGCAGGTGGTGGTTTGGTATCCAATTTATCCACCATACAAAATGATTATTCTTGTGTTGAGGACTCAATCGATCAATTCCCTTTTGTTCCTGATTTTCAGATTTCAATTTCAGGAGCCATCAGCATGCAACAAGATGCCCATGAGGGGAGCAGAAATGCATTGCTGGGAGAAAATCCAGATGAGAAAATGAAATCTTTATTCTCAGGAGAGCTGAATGTCGGAGTTCATACCCCTCCTGCTTTTATAGCCTGTGCTTCTGATGATCCGGTTGTAAACCCAATGAATAGCCTGCGTTACTATCAGGCATTGCAAGCTGTTGGCATATCATCTTGTTTACATATTTTTTCCAGGGGTAAGCATTCAATTGCATTGCGTAACAATCCGGGGGCTACCAATTTATGGTCTCACTTATGTGAAGCCTGGATGAACGAAATGGGATATTTAACAAGAAAAGAAGTTTTGTAATTCAAATATTGTTAATTTAAAAATCAAAAATCTATGAAAAATTATCTGTCAAAGAGATTCTTTGACTTGTGGAAGAATCAACAATTGAAATTTCTGGTCTTGATTTCAATTCTTATGTATTCCTCAATCATGTTTTCTCAAGGAGGAGAGAGAATTACGGTTACAGGGAAAGTTTCTGATGAAAATGGAATGGTAATTCCTGGTGTTACAATTGCCGTAAAAGGGTTAAATACTGGTACTATTACAGATGTAAATGGCGAATATATTTTAAATGATGTGCCTTCAAATGGGATATTTGTATTTTCTTTTATTGGTATGAAATCGCAGGAAATTAGTGTTGATAGAAGGAAAGTGATTAATACCGTTTTGAAAGATGAGTTTATTGGTTTAGAGGAAGTTGTTGCAGTAGGTTACGGTACAACTAAACGAAAAGACCTTACCGGGTCGGTAGCTTCAGTTAGTGCTGAGGCGTTAAGTGATATACCTGCTACATCTGCCATGCAAGCTATTTCAGGTCGTTTGGCCGGGGTTAATGTTACCGTAACAGAAGGTTCGCCTGACGCCGAAGTAAAAATACGTGTACGCGGTGGAGGATCTATTACCCAGGATAATTCGCCTTTATATATAGTTGATGGTTTTCAGGTTAGCAGCATTGGTGATATACCCCCGGGTGATATTGAGACTATTGATGTATTAAAAGATGCTTCTTCAACAGCTATTTATGGTGCCCAGGGTGCAAATGGGGTAATTTTAATTACTACTAAATCAGGTAAGGAAGGAAAAACAGAAATAAACATTAATTCATATGTTGGAATTAAAAAGGCATATAATTTAAATAATGTTTTGTCTCCCTATGAGTTTGTATACTATCAAAGGGAACTTGATCCAAGTACCAGTACCAATTCAGCATTTACCAATAGCTATGGTTTGTGGGAAGATATAGATATATACAAAGGAGTAGACGGTATTGATTGGCAAGATCAGCTGTACGGGAATACAGGTGTGCAAAAAAATCTTAGTGTTAGCTTAAATGGTGGTGATAAGGATTTTAAATATAATCTTAATTATACACGTGATGATGAAGATTTTATCATGTTGAATTCTGCCTATAAAAGAGATTACGTAACACTGAAGCTAAGCAAAAAGATCGGGAAAAAGCTATCATTTAATTTAACATCAAGATTGTCTAATACTACAATAGAAGGCCCTAGTGTATCAAGCGGGAAAAAACTGCGCGATGGTGTTAAGTATGCTCCGGTTCGAAGTTTGTCGTATTTGTCCGAAGATCAGTTGGTAGGGAATGAAGATGTAACATCGGCAGAGGCTTTGAGCTCGCTTAACGATCCTATTTTTAATACGGTTAATGAATATAAGGAGCAAAATAAATTCAGACAAACTTACAATGCCAGCTTATCGTGGGATATTATTAAAGGTTTGAGGTATACAACAAAAGGATCTTACGATTATGAGAAAAATTATACCGATAATATCTGGCTTAAAAAAACAGGCGAAGCCAGTTCTAATGGTGGCCAGCCGGTAGCTAAAAGAACCGATCAAAAGGGCTTTAGGTATTCTGTTCAAAATACGTTGACCTATGATTTTGACTTAAATAACAAGGTGCATAAATTCAAACTGTTGGCCGGGCAGGAGCTGTATAGTTCAGAAAGAAATGATATGGAAGTGATGTCAAAATTCTTCCCTTCAGATTTTTCGGCTGATGATGTATTGGCAATGTGGAATTACGGTACGGCATCTCCTACCTATACCACCATAAATGAGCCATCTCGTACCAATTCTTATTTTGGTCGGTTAAACTATAATCTGTACGATCGTTACCTTCTTACTTTAACGTTACGTGCCGATGGTAAAAATGTATTTGCACCTAATAATCGTTGGGGTTATTTTCCTGGAGCAGCCTTTGCATGGAGACTTTCGGATGAAGCTTTTATGGATGGTGTTAAAGGCTGGATGTCAAATGCAAAACTTCGTTTGAGTTATGGTGCGGTAGGTAATGCCCGCGTAGGTTCTTACTGGCGACAAGAGTATAGTTTTGAGGATAATTACAGAAACCTCTATTATATTAACGATGAGGCTCAAAGTGCTTTGGTTACTTCTTCGGTATTAAAAAATGAGGACTTAACCTGGGAAACAACCATTTCTTCTAATATAGGTCTGGATTTAGGATTTTTTGATCAAAGATTGTCAGTTAATATTGATGCCTACAAAACCGAAGTAAAGGATTTGATTCTTGGTGTAGCATTACCTTCTAATTCAGGATATGATAAGCAATACCAAAATGTGGGAAGTACCTCGAACCGAGGTATTGAAATTGCGGCTACCGGATATATTGTTGATAACAGCGATTTTAAACTTTCTGCCAGCTTTAATATTTCATTTAACAGGAATAAAATTGAAGAGCTGGATGGTTCTGATGAGTTAATAGCATCTTCGGGATGGGGACTTAATTTAGGTAGTGATGATTTCCGTGCTGTTGTTGGTCAGCCGGTTGGTGAAATGTATGGCTATGTTTCTGATGGTATGTACACTTTTGATGATTTTACTTTTAACGAAACTACGAATAAATGGGTGCTAAATGATGGAGTTGTTGATGCATCATCGGTATTTACCAATTCGGGTGATTACTTTGGTCCCGGACATATGAAACTTAAAAAGTTAAGTGGTGAGGGTACAGAGATTTCTCCGGATGAAGATAGAAAAGTGATAGGTCATGCCCAGCCAAAACATACCGGTGGATTTTCATTAAATGCTAGTTATAAGGGCTTTGATTTTGGAGCACAATTTAATTGGTCATATGGTAATGACATATATAATGCAAATAAAATTGATTTTACCTCATTTAGTGGTTCAAAAAGATATCAAAATTTGTTGTCGGTAATGAGTTTGGATAACCGTTTTACCACTATCGATCCGGCAACAGGTTACAATATTATGTTTGGAGAAAATGCCAATCCTGAGTTGTTGAAAGAGTTAAATAAAGATGCTAGAATATGGCATCCGAGATCTAATTCAACAGTTTTAACTGATTGGGCCATTGAAGATGGTTCATTCTTGAGATTGAGTAATTTAACTTTTGGTTATACACTGCCTAAAAGAATATCGGAGAAGGTTCTGATGAAAAAATTACGTGTATATGTAACTGCAAACAATTTAAAGTGTTGGACGAAATATACAGGTCAGGATCCTGAAGTTGATACTCGTCGTTCTACACCTCTGACTCCTGGAGTGGATTACTCAGCTTATCCAAAAGCAAAAACACTGTTGTTTGGTATTAATGTAACTTTTTAAGCGCTAGTAAAATGAAAAGAATAATATATTACTTATCAATATTTTTAACATTGGGAGTAGTTTCTTGCGAAGATGATTTTCTGGAAACAAGTTCTCCTTCAAAATTAAGTTCCGAAACAGTATATCAAACAGCTTCAATGGGCGAGGCTGCAGTTATGGGGCTTTATGGAAAAATGACCGACACATATATATATGGACAGAAACTGTCTGTAAACTGGCAGGGTGTTACCGATATAGAATCAAATCGTGAGTTTAACAATACAACTTATAACTCCACCTCAAGGGATGAGGGAGCCGGAAATTATTATGATGATCAGTATAATAGAACAACGCGATGGCAATCTCTTTTTGAAATGGCCGAACTGGCTTCTACAGCAGTAGATGGATTCCGAAACTCACCAATTTTAGAGAGTTCTGCATCTCAAATGAAACCCATGTTGGGTGAAGCGTTAACATTACGTGCAATGGTGTATTTTGAGTTGGTGCGTTATTGGGGCGATGTTCCCTTTAAAACAGAGTCTTCTAAATCTGACCTTTCAAATGTTTACATGAGCAAAACAAATCGCGATACTATTTACAAATATCTGGTCGCAGATTTACAAGAAGCAGTAGATTATGTACCATGGCTGGGTGAAAACACTGAATATGGAACTGCAGAACGTATATCTAAAGGATATGTAAAAGGATTATTGGCAAAAGTAGCCTTGTTTGCAGGTGGTTGGTCATTGCGCGATGGTAATTTATTTGAAAGCACAACTATTGAGCATCATCCAACTATCCCGGAAAGCGGTGGCTATTTTGTTGGTCGTGTTCAAAACTGGAAAGAGTATTATACCATAGCAGCACAACAATGCGCAGAGGTTATTGGAAGCGAAGATAATCCTCATCAGTTGGATCCTGACTATGAAGATATATGGAAAACAGTTTGTGCCCAACAACAAAATGCATCAAATGAAAACTTGTTTGAAGTGGCCTTTGGTATGGGTAACAATGGTGATATTGGGTCATTGATGGGATACAGTGTTTCCTCTAATACAAAATATGGAGCCCGTGGTTTTGGAGGTTCTTATGTGACTTCAACAGCTTATTATTTTTATTCTTTCGATCGTGAAGATACCCGCCGTGATGTTACTTTGACATGGAGGAATTACTCTAAAGATAATATTGAGGAATTATCAAACAATCCGCTCGGTGTAACTTTTGCCAAATGGCGTATATACTGGACTTCAGATGCTTATTTGGCCTTGCATAAAACAGCTAATAGCCGTATTGCTACAGGTATCAACTGGATATTAATGCGTTATTCTGATATTTATTTAATGTTTGCCGAAGCAGAATATGCTTTAAACGGATCTGATAACGTGAATGCAACAGCAAAAATGTCTGCTCGCCAGGCATTGGAAAAAGTACGTGAAAGAGCTTTTGGGGCAGGTTCTTCTAAAATTCAACAATACGATGCCGATTTCTTTGAGGCTATAGTTAACGAACGAGCATGGGAGTTTGGGTGTGAGTCTATTCGCAAACAGGATTTAGTGCGTTGGGGATTATTGTATGATAAGATAGAAGATATGAAAAAAGCCATATGTTTGATGCTGGATCATACGCAACAGGTACAAATATTTGATAAAACGTATCAACCTTCTGATTTTCCTGAAACCGTATATTATAGATATGAAGATGACGAGTATATTGATCCTTCTTCTATAAATTATTATGAGGAGTTGGGGGCTAGTCCTGGTGTCGATTACGAGTCTGTGGACTGGTTTCCTAAAAGAGCAGCCAAGCCCGAAGAGGGATCAAGTACATATTATATCGATTGGCCTGTAAAAACATTATTAGCAGGTACAGGGATGTATGCTAATTATGACTACTCAAGTTTCCTTGGTACATTAACTTATGGCGATGAAATTGCAACCAGCTTGTCGCAATATTCAATGGGTAATAACATTTGTAATTACAGGCATTTTTATGCTATTTATTACGAAGATATTTATGAATCAAAAGGGAAATTGACAAATTCTTATGGTTATTAAATAATGTTTTGTTTAATCAATTTGTTTATTAAAAATGAAGAAATTAATATATATACTTAGTATTTCTCTTCTTTCGGTTATTTGGGTTAGTTGTGAGGATGATTACAACAACTGGGAGATAGAAGAGGGGCATGACAGACTTTTTAAATCTTTGCTTTTTGAAGTCTCGGGCATTGAGTCAACATCCGTTGAATTGAAATTCACGCAGTCCGTATCTGCTACCAAATATGTTTTTGAATTTAGTGAAGATAGTCTGGAATTTCTTGATATAATAAGGACTGTTGAAATGGATGCAGATACTTTGACTCCATTTTCATCTTCATCAACAATTACTAAAAACGAATTCAGGGAAACTATCATTGATTTGGATGGAACAACCGGGTATTCTGTAAGGATGAAAAGTGTGGATGAAACAAGTGGAAAGGAATCTAACTGGTGTGAACTATACTTTGAAACTCCGGCCGAGCAAATATTTACAGGATATACACCTACTCCAACATCAATAGCTTTATCATGGACGGTTTCAGATAGGGTTACAAATTTGAGTTTGTTTGATATCAATAATGAGTTGGTTAGTAATTTTGAGTTAACTGATGATCAAAAGGCAGCTGGGAATTTACTGATTGAGGGACTGAGTATGGGTACAAACTATATTGCTCAAATGTTTAATGCAGATAAGGTACGGGGTACACTTAATGTGGTAACAAGCGGTATTGCCGATGGTTATTTATACCAGGTTTTGGATACAGATAATGCAGAGTCGATTGCTGAAGCATTGCAGGATCTTGTAGCAGGTGGAAATACTAATATTAACGTGGAATTTGCTGCCGGAGAATCTTATGATATTAGCGGAAAAATTATCATCCCTACGGGTGTGAATAATATTGCCTTTGTTGGTTCTGAGAATGCCAGTGGTGTCAAAACATCTCTGCAAAATGCTTATTTTACAGTAGAAAGTGCTGTAAACAATATCAATCTTCAATACCTTACAACTACATCAGGTGGCAACTTCCTTATTGATATTGATAGTAGTGATAAAAGTGCTTTTGATATCAGGATAGATGGATGTAATGTGTCTGAAATCAACTCAATTGTTAGGCTGCGTAGTGGTGGTTCAGCAAATAGTATTGTGGTTAATAACTGTATGATTTCAGAAACCGGTGGATGGGGTATGTTAAATGTGGGCTCAGGATCCGTAATTGGGTCTATTGATGTTACCAATTGTACATTAACCGAAATCAGTACTCGTTTTGCAGATATTCGCGTTTCTACAGATATTACATTTAGCAATATTACTTTATGCAATATTAACAGATCAATGAGCCATTTCTGGCGGTTTGATAATAATAATCCTACCAATGTTACTATTGAGGATTGTATTTTCAGTGGGCCAAACGGAGGCGTGGAATTGAACGACACCTATGGTACTTATAGTAATATTACCATATATTATACAGGTAGTTACAAAACCAATGATTTATTGATCAAAGACCGTCCGTTAACGGGAATTACAGAATTACCACTAAGTATGGAGGGATTATTTGTTGACCCGGTTAATGGTGATTTCCATATTCAGGAGGATGCTGGTTTTGCTGGTACAGGAGTGGCAGGAGATAAAAGATGGTTTAATTAAATAGTCTTTGCAAGAAAACTCCTGTTTTATAGTGAACCCTACCGCTCACCCCTATATCCTCCCGAACTTTTATTCGGGAGAGTTAGAGGGTGCGGGTTGGGATAAAATAGAGTTTTCTTGCAAGCACTAAATAGTAAAATTTTTAGGGCATAGGTTTAGGTTAAGATAATTCTATATCTTTTTTTACGAGTCCGCGGTTATCTATAATTATTAAAAAATGAAAAATATTTTGTATTGCTTGGTTATTCTTACGTTTAGCATGCTAATTTCTTTAGGATGCGAAAAGGATGAGAAATGGGCCAATAGTCCGGTTACATCAGAATCTGATGATGATACTAAAGGAGGAAACAATAACGCCGTGGTGGAAGATCCATATGCTTTCCCTGGTGCTGAAGGTGGGGGAATGAATGCTACTGGGGGGCGCGGAGGTGATGTTTATAAGGTAACATCTGTTGAAGATACAAATACACCCGGAACTTTACGTTATGCAATTAATCAGGAAGGTGCAAGAATAGTGGTTTTTGATGTTGCCGGCACCATTCATTTAAAGTCTTCTTTGTCAATAGATAATAACAATATTACCATTGCAGGTCAAACAGCACCGGGTGAAGGTGTTACCCTGGCAGATTTCCCGGTTACGGTTAATGCAGATAATGTAATAATACGTTTTATCCGTTTCAGAATGGGCGATAAAAAAGTTTTTGATGCAGGGGTGGCTGATGGTGCAGATGCTTTGGGGGGACGTCAGCACAATAATATTATTGTCGACCATTGTTCTGTTAGCTGGTGTACTGATGAATGTTGTTCTTTTTACGATAATGAAAACTTCACGCTTCAATGGTCTATTATTTCCGAAAGTTTAAGGCTTTCAAAACACTCTAAAGGCCCTCATGGCTATGGGGCTATTTGGGGAGGTGTAAATGCATCTTTTCATCATAACTTAATGGCTCATCACGATAGTCGTACGCCAAGATTTGGACCGGGAGCAGTACATGCAGGTACCGATAGGGTTGATGTTCGAAATAATGTATTCTATAACTGGAATGGCAATGGATGTTATGGTGGTGAAGCCATGCACATAAATATTGTTAATAATTATTATAAACCAGGACCTGGCACGGCCGATAAAGTGGCCAGTCGTATTATGCAGATTGATGTAAGCGGTACTGGTGGTTA
The DNA here is from genome assembly GCF_026013605.1 of Plebeiibacterium sediminum. Lineage (GTDB taxonomy): Bacteria > Bacteroidota > Bacteroidia > Bacteroidales > Marinilabiliaceae > Saccharicrinis > Saccharicrinis sediminus. The sequence goes on along the minus strand of NZ_JAPDPJ010000041.1, from coordinate 30,845 downwards.
TTTTGAAGAAATTATTGGAGTCTGGGGGCGTTATTTTATTTCCGGAAATGTTTTCCCTTATAGCAGTGGTGTTACAGCAAATAACTGGACAGGGATTAATATTTATCAAAAAGATGGCTTTACCGAAGGTACGGAAGCACTTTTGAGGTTGTATACAGATGTTGAAACGGATGCTGTTACTACTCATGATGCAGAAACTGCTTACGAAAAAGTATTGGCTTATGCTGGAAGTTCACTGGTGCGCGATGCGGTTGATAATCGCATTGTAAATGAAGTAACTAATGGAACGGCGGCCTATAAGGGACTTAATGAACACAATGGTTATGGTACCGATTTTCCCGGTTCGGATGTAAACTGGAAAAGCACCAATTATCCAAGGTTTGGAATTATAGATAGTCAGGATGATACTAAGCCTGAAGGAGCCGGTGATGATTGGAGTGCCTGGCCTGATCTGGATGCAGGAACGCCTTTGGTGGATACTGATAATGATGGTATGCCTGATCAATGGGAAACAGATAATGGACTTGATCCCAAAGTGAAAGATCATAAAGGAAGGAATTTAAGTACAGCGTATGATAATATTGAGGTTTATATAAATAGTTTAGTGTCAGATATTACTGATGCAATGAAGTAAGGGGTAAAACAAAATTTGATATATGATACGTATAATAGCAGGCTGTTTGATTTTATTATTTGTACAGTGTGAATCGGGTAAAAAGAAAGAAAAGAGCCAAATAAGTTATTCAGTGCAACTTGCAGAAGCAGTGATGCAGAATAACCCAAAAGCATGGATGACGGATTTTCGAAGTAAACCTCGTTGGGGATATGTTGAAGGGTTGGTTTGTCAGGCACTTATTAATGTGTCTGAGCAAAAGGAGTCTCCAAAATACTACAATTATGTAAAAGATACTTATGTTGATGTTTTGATTGACTCAGCGGGTTATATATCAGGATACAAAAAAGAAAGTTTTAAGTTGGATGATATTAACTCAGGCAAAATTCTTTTTCCCTTTTATGCTAAAACTAATGACGAGCGGTATCGTGCCGCAATAGAAATACTTAGGGATCAGATAACTGATCAGCCCCGAATTGAAGAGGGAGGTTTCTGGCACAAACAGGTTTACACCAATCAAATGTGGTTAGATGGCCTTTATATGGGGCTTCCTTTTTACGCCCAATATGCAACCATGTATGGAGACACTTTAGGCTTAAATGATATAACAAGCCAATTGTTGTTGGTGAAAAAACATTTAAAGGATGGTGCAACAGGACTTTATTATCATGGCTGGGATGCATCAAAGAAAGTGTATTGGGCTGATCCGGATACTGGATTGTCTGAAAATTTTTGGGGAAGAGGTGTAGGCTGGCTTTATATGGCATTAGTAGATGTATTGGATTTCATACCAAAGAATCATAAAGATTATAATGAATTAGTTTTAATGTTTCAGGATCTGACAGATGCAATCATACAGTTTCAACAGGAAGATTCCGGCTTGTGGTGGCAGGTGATGGATTGTCCGGACAGAGAAGGGAACTATCAGGAAGCAACAGCATCATGTATGTTTGCCTATGGAATATTTAAGGGGATTCAAAACGGATTATTAAGCAATAGGTATTTGGCCTTTGCAAAAAAAGCCTATCATGGTATCTTTAAAAATCTGGTACAGAAAGATCAAAATGGAAACCTGGAAATAATTGATTGTTGCGCAGGAGCCGGGTTAGGGCCTGCTGATAATCCGGTAAGAGATGGTTCTTATGAATATTATATAAAAGAAAAAATCAGGTCAAATGATGGAAAAGCTATTGGGCCACTGATTATGACCTGCTTATTGGTGGAGAATAATCCAGATTGGAAAGTGGAAGAGTAATGAAAGAAAAATTAAACATATGAATTTAAAAATGAAATCAAGAGTATTATCACTATTGTTGTTGATGATATTTGTGGGAGTAGCTAATGTATTAGCTCAGGAAAAATCTAATTATGTTTCTGAAGTATGGGTAGCCGATCAGGGTGATGGCACCTATAAAAACCCTATTTTGTATACAGATTACTCCGATCCGGATGTTTGTAGGGCTGGTGATGATTATTATATGACATCATCTAGCTTTAATTGTATTCCCGGACTGCAAATCTTACACTCAAAAGATTTGGTAAACTGGGAACTGATTGGAGCAGCAATTCCTTATGGTTTACCTCCTGCTGACGTGTTTTCACAACATCAGCATGGTAATGGAGTTTGGGCTCCATCAATTCGCTATCATAACAACGAATTCTATATTTTTTATGGAGATCCGGATTATGGTGTTTACATGACAAAGGCGAAAGATCCTGCCGGCCCCTGGGCTCCGTTAACATTAGTAAAAGAAGGAAAAGGCTTAATAGATGCTTGTCCGTTATGGGATGAGGATGGTCGTGTTTACCTTGTTCATGGAGTGGCAGGAAGTAGGGCATCTTTTAAAAGTGTATTATTGGTTTGTGAGCTAAATAAAGATGCCTCAAAAGCAATATCCGAAAGTGTTATAGTTTTCGATGGCCATGGCAAACATCCAACTATCGAAGGTCCTAAATTTTATAAAAAGGATGGTTATTACTATATTTTTGCTCCGGGCGGTGGGGTGCCCACAGGATGGCAAATCGTAATGAGATCTAAAAATGTTTACGGTCCTTACGAAGACAAAATTGTATTAGCTAAAGGTAAAACAGAAATTAACGGACCGCATCAGGGAGGATGGGTTAATACTCCAATAGGAGAAGACTGGTTTATTCATTTTCAGGATGTAGGAGCCATAGGTCGAATTGTTCATTTACAACCAATGACATGGAAAGATGGATGGCCGCTAATGGGTATTGATAAGGATAATGATGGCTGTGGCGATCCTGTTCTATCCTATAAAAAACCCAATGTTGGTAAAACTTATCCGATAATGACTCCTGAAGAAAGTGATGAATTTAACGATTCTAAAACAGGATACCAGTGGCAATGGCACGGAAACAGTTCTCCTTTCTGGGTTTTTAATGATGCCGCTAATGGCAATATGCGTCTTTACTCGGTACTAACTCCTGAAGATTATAAAAGCCTATGGGATGTTCCTAATTTATTACTTCAAAAGATTCCTGCACCCGAATTTACAGCTACGGTTAAAATGACATTTCATCCCAATCCTGAAAATGAGGGGGAGCGTGCCGGGTTTGTAATTATGGGGCGCGACTATGGTGTTGTGGCTTTAGAGGATACTAAAGATGGAATTGTTCTTTCTCAGGGTTTTTGTAAGGGTGCCGATAAAGGTAACAGCGAGATTATGAATGAGAAAGTAACCATTAAAAACAGCAAGCCTGTTTATTTAAGAGTTACCATGCAAGGTGAAAACGATTGTCAGTTTAGCTATAGTTTTAATGGTAAGAAGTTTATAAATATTGGTCAGGCGTTTAAGGCTCGCGAAGGTCAATGGATTGGTGCTAAGATGGGATTATTTATAAATCGTCATAAATATCATAAGGATAGCGGTTGGATTGATGTGGATTGGTTTAGAGTAACTAAATAATAATAGAAAATGAAGAATTTGTCAAAGAATATATACACTCTGGTATTAATAATAAGTTTAGTAGGAGGTGTTTCATGTAATGCTGTAAAAAAATCAGAACCGAAAGACTTAGCATTGGATTTGCCTTTTGAAATGCCAAATGTTGTAGTTCCTGAATTTAAAACTGATACATTTAATATTGTAAATTATGGAGCTGTTTCAAATGGGAAGTTTTTGAACACAGAAGTGATTAACTCAACAATAGATTTATGCTCAAAAAATAATGGAGGTGTTGTTCTTATTCCTAAGGGTGTTTGGTTAACCGGACCAATTGTTTTAAAAAATGATGTAAATCTTCATTTAGAAGGTGGAGCTTTGCTGCAATTTAGTGGAGATCGTAATCTATATCCGCTTTTAGATAATTTTTATGAAGGGAAAAAAAATCCCAGATGTCAAAACCCTGTGTCAGGTAAAAATCTAAAGAATATTGCCATTACCGGAAAGGGAGTTATTGATGGGGCAGGAGGTGCCTGGAGACAAATAAAAAAAGGTAAGTTAACTGAAGGACAATGGAAAGAAGTTGTTGCCGGAGGGGGTTTTGTTTATAACGAAAAAACTTGGTATCCCTCAGAATCTTATTACAACGGGGAGCAATTAGTGCGTTCGGGAAAAGTGGATTATGACAATGTAGATGCTCTTCAACCCTATAAAGATTTTTTCAGGCCTCAATTGATAAACCTGACTCAATGTGAAAACGTACTTCTTGATGGCCCTACTTTTCAAAATTCTCCGTCGTGGAATATTCATCCCTTGCAGTGTAAAAATATTACAGTCAGGAATATTAATGTTCGTAATCCCTGGTTTGCTCAAAATGGTGATGGAATAGATTTAGAATCATGTAAATATGGAATTATTGAGGACTGTAATTTTGATGTGGGCGACGATGCTATTTGTATAAAATCAGGAAAAGATAAGCAAGGTCGTGATATCGGTGTTCCTACCGAGTATATTATTGTTCGTAACTGTGTTGTTTATCATGGGCACGGAGGCTTTGTTATTGGTAGTGAAATGTCTGGAGGAGTAAAAAATATGTATGTTGAAAATTGTACCTTCCTGGGAACTGATTGCGGTCTGCGTTTTAAGAGTACACGAGGCAGGGGAGGTGTTGTTGAAAATATTTACGTCAAAGGTGTTCGTATGACCAATATCCCTACAGATGCTATTCGTTTTAACCTGTATTATGGTGGAAAAATTAAAGAAGATGAAAACGGAAATATTATAGGAATCACCACAGAACCGATTACCGAAGAAACCCCTTGTTTTAGAAATTTTGTTTTTGAAGATATTGAATGTTATGATGTTGAAAAAGCAATCACAATCAATGGAATCCCTGAAATGCCCGTTCAGAATATTAAAATTAAAAACAGTAAAATAGTATCTAACGAAGGTATTTTACTAAGATATGCAAAAGGAATTGAAATAGAAGGCTTAAGCCTGGATGTAAAAAAGCCTGAATCCATTATTGTTCAGAATAGTGAAGATGTTAAGTTTGTTAATAGCAAGGTGGATGATATTGATCAGCATAGGGTTGTTGTTAAAGGTGAGTCAACAGGTAACGTTTATTTTGACTTTAAAAATGTATCCAATCCCAAAAAGTATGTGAAGGTTATTGGTACTCCTGAAAATAATGTGCAGTTTAAATAATATTTTGTAATTACATAAAAATGTAAGTTTATAGTTTGTAAAGAGTAGTTCTGTTGAGCTACTCTTTTTTTTGATATATAAGCAAATCTTTAAAATATAGAAACAAGCATTTCTTTAGAGTTATGAGTCACAATTTGGGTGCAATACTGCGATGGCTTAAACTTGTTAATGGTAGTTTAAGTTGGTTAATGTTCATGTATATTGTTAGTTGCAATATAGCCCTATTGTAATTGTAAAATGAAATACCTATCGGCAATTTTTGCGATTTACATTTGGTGTGAAAACAAAAGTTTTTACGCAACTAAATGATTTATCTATGAAAAAAGTTTACATTTTACTTTGGGGATTAATGCTTGCCATAATCCAAAGTTATGGGGCATCCATAAATGTTAGTCCTGCCACAATAGAGGCAGTAATAGGAAATGCCATGGATGGTGATGTCTTAATACTGGAAGCGGGCACATATTCATCCGGTATAAATTTTCAAAGTGATAAAGTTTTAACTTTAAAAGCTGCAGGTGATGCAGTAATAACCCAGCAAATTTCGATGGGAGATGCCCTTACAAACTGTGGTTTAAAGTTTGATGGAGTTATTATTGACAGGGGATCTGATTATTTTATAAGTGGTAATATAGGAGATATTACAGAGCTTGGCTTTTATAATGTAATAATTAAAAATGTTAACCGTTGTTTTTTAAGGACCGGGAACGATGGTTATAGTATCGGGTCTATCGTATTTGATAATTGTATAATAAAAGATTGTGGCAATAATGGTTGGAACTTTATTTATACAAAGCATATTGTTAATTCTATAAGCGTTACTAATACCACACTGTATAACTACTTAAACGGAGAAAGTTTCTTCTATCCACAAACCACAGACAGCAGTAATGATTTCACTTTTACATTTACTAATAATACTGTGTATAAATGGGGTAAAGATAGTAGCCGTGCTTTATGTAATGTTCGAAACCTTTATAGTACGAATTCAAATTATATTTTTTCGGATAATATTATTGCAGAGGCGGGAGCCACAACTTTACCTAATATAATTGTTGCGACTGGGGGAACATTATCTGCCGAGAACAATCTTGTGGTTAACTATGGAAGTTACAATATTTCAAGTGGTACATCATCTGTTAATGATAATTCGCTTGAAACTTTAGGTTTGTCCGAAATAGGATTTGTAAATGCTGATGGTGGTGATTTTACAATATTATCAACATCTCCTATTGCTACAGCAAGTAAAACCGGGGGTATAATTGGAGATTCACGTTGGTTAAAACAATTAACAAATGTAGTAGAGCTAACTGTATTGTTATCAGATGAGGCAGCAGGAGAGGTTTCTCCAACTTCCGGGACTTATAATGAAGGGGATGAGATTACATTGGCGGCAACTAATAATTTTGGTTATGAATTTGTTGAATGGCAGAATGGTAATACAGGAACTGTGTTGTCATCTGAAAACCCTTATACGTTCATTATTGATGGAGATATAAGTATAAAAGCAGTTTATAACGCAAAAACTACCTATTCGTTTAATGTTGAAGTTAGTGGCAGTAACTGGGGCGAGGTTTCATTAAGTCCGGAACCTACAGAAGGTAAGTATGAGGATGGAACAATTGTAACTATGACAGCAGTGTCTAATACTGTAGCTAACTTTTTAAACTGGGAAGATTACACAACTGAATTGAGCCGTACGGTATTGGTTAATGAGGACAAAAATTATACAGCAAGTTTTGATGAGGTACCGTTTATTGTGGGTTGGGACTTTGCTGAAAAAGATCCTACAAGTGACAGGTCTGCTGATTATTTTTCTGCAACGGATAATACCGGTATGTTCAGCGTTGTAAAAAATGATGGATCAACAACCGGTTGGTTAGCTCGTACTTCCAGTTCATTTTCACCAGGTTATGCATGTGCTCAGTTTTGGGCATCAACATCTGAATTTGCAACTCCAAGAGCGTATCAAACCTCGTTTTCAACCGTTGGATATGAAAATGTACAGGTTAACTCTATGCTTTCTGGTTCGTACCACGGATATTCGGTAATGACTATTCAATATTCGTTAGATGGTACCACCTATACTCAATTAGGAACTGTGGATCTTACCTCAGTATGGGGGATATCATGGGCTGATCTAAATGTTACTTTACCGGATGATGCAGAGGGGCAGGCAAAGGTGTATGTGAGATGGATTGCAGACACTTCGAGCCCGGAAATTGGGAATGCTGTTGATGTTGATGGAACAGCCATAACAAATGTTTTTGTGTTTGCAGATAAAGTTGTTGTAAACGACATAACTGCTCCCTCATTAATATCTACTGTACCTGCAGAAGGTGCCACAAATGCTTCTGCCAATGGTTCAATAGTATTAACCTTTGATGAGTCTATGATGGCCGGAACGGGTAGCTGTACTCTTGGCTCAACGGTACTTTCTCCAAGTTTTGGATCTAAAACTGTAACGTTTAGTTACACAAAACTTGATTATAATACAGAATATACTTTTACAGTGCAGGATGGAGCTCTGACCGATAAATCAGGGAATGCATATAGTGGTTTAACATTAACATTTAAAACAATGAATCGCCCTCAGCCAATTGCACGATTGTATGATGCAGTTGTGGCAAAAGATGGAAGTGGAGACTATACAACAATCCAGGAGGCCATTGATGGAGCACCTTCAAATCAAACATCTCCATGGTTGATTTTTGTTAAAAAGGGAACATATAATGAATTGGTCCGCATTTCTGAAGATAAACCATATATGTATTTAATAGGTCAGGATAAAGAAAATACCATTATTTCTTTTGCTATTTGCTGCAGTGCAAGTTCAACATATAGTGATTGGGATTATAGAAAAGAACTGTGGGGAATGAGTGATTGTGCTGTTGTGGTTGTTTCTGCAAGCAATTTTTATGCTGAAAATATTTCATTTGTTAATAATTATGGTGTCGATTTTCAGAATGGCCCAATGGCTTTAGCTATGCGATCAAACAATGATCGTTTTACTTTCAATAATTGTAATTTCAAATCCTTTCAGGATACATGGTATACAACCAATGGTTTAAATGATCGACATTATGCATACAATTGTTATATCGAAGGTGCAGTTGATTATATTTATGGTTCCGGAGATGTATTTATTGATCAATGTACGTTGTATAATATGCGGAGTGGATCTGTTATTGTAGCACCAGCACATGTCAACGGAACCAAATACGGTTATGTTTTTAATAGCTGCACTATTGATGGAAATGAAGGTGCGGCAGATGGAAATTTGAAATTAGGGCGTCCCTGGCATAATGAACCAATTGCAGTTTATCTTAACACAAAGATGAATATTTTACCAGCTGTAGAAGGTTGGACAAATATGGGAGTAATCCCCAAATTGTTTGCCGAATATAATAGTATGGATTCTAATGGAAACGCAATTGATTTGTCGAATAGAAAAACTACTTATACCGAAAGTGAAGGAGAAGGTGGTGAAACAGTTTCTGGTTTACAAGCTGTGTTATCTCAGGAAGAAGCAGCTCAATATACATATGATAATGTATTAAGTGGTAATGATAGCTGGAATCCCCGGATGTACTTTGAACCGGTAGAAAAACCTACAGGATTGTCTATAAATAATAATATTTTAGATTGGAATTTGTCGGATTATGCTATTTGTTATATCGTTTTTCGTGATGGAGAGGTTATTGGATTTACAACAGAACCTTCTTATACAGATCTTGATGCTGAATCAGGTGCAAGTTATACTTATAGTGTTTGTGCGGCAAATGAATATGGTAGCTTGAGTGAGTTGTCTGAAGAAATTACTAACGATGTGAGTTTGTCGGTAAGTGATTTTAATGAGGCTCAGGTGTTTGTCAATATATATGATTCTGTGCTTCATATTGATAATTTAAAAGGAGCATCAGTTATATCTGTTTATTCTCTAAGTGGGAATTTGATTTCTATCGAGAAAACAACGGATAGAAGTTATTCAAAGAAACTTGATATACACGGTTTGTATATTGTTAAGGTGAATAGTGAAGTATTTAAAGTGTCTTTTTAGAATAAGAAAAAACGTATAGTTAATAAGGTATTAAATCAAAGTATGTTTTCAAAATTAAAAGTAACTGCATTGTATAGCTTATTGGGATTTTTCTCATTGAGTGGGACTTACTGTAATGCACAGGAAACGACAATAGATTTTAGCTATTTGGATTATCATCTACCCTTTGAAGAAAGGGTAGATGTATTATTGAGTCAAATGACATTGGATGAAAAAGTCAGTCAAATGACTAATGAATCCAAATCCATTCCTCGGTTACAGATTCCTGAATACAACTGGTGGAATGAATGTTTACATGGTGTTGCACGAGCTGGCTATGCAACCGTATTTCCACAATCAATTAGTGTAGCAGCGTCGTTCGATAAAGAGTTGATGAAAGAGATCGGTTCTGTTATCTCAGATGAAGCACGTGCTAAACATCACGAGTTTTTACACCAGAATAAAAGAACTATCTATACAGGGCTGGATTTTTGGTCTCCTAATGTTAATATTTTCAGAGATCCACGATGGGGAAGAGGCCATGAAACTTATGGTGAAGATCCTTATTTAACAGGTGAGTTGGCTACTGAATTTATTTTGGGCTTACAAGGTAACGACCCTAAGTATTACAAAACAATTGCAACAGCTAAACATTTTGCTGTTCATTCCGGACCTGAAAAATTACGCCATTCTTTTGATGTTGATGTGAGCGACAGGGATTTGTATGAAACTTATTTACCTGCGTTCTTTAAAACCATTAAAGAAGCTAAAGTATATTCTGTAATGGGTGCTTACAACCGTTTCAGGGGAGAATCCTGTAGTGGTCACGATTTCTTATTAAATCAATTGTTGCGTGATAGTTGGGGATTTGAAGGTTATGTAGTTTCTGACTGTGGTGCTATTCGGGATATAGAAACAGGTCATCATATTGCCAAAAGTAAACCAGAGGCAGCTGCTATTGGAGTTAAAGGCGGATGCGATTTAAATTGTAGAAGTTATTATAAAAGTTTGGGAGAAGCCGTTAAAGAAGGTTTTATTACTGAAGAACAGATTGATGTTGCGCTACGCAGAATTTTGATGGCTCGCTTTAAAATGGGGATGTTTGATCCGGAAGAAGTAGTTCCTTATTCAAAAATACCTACTGAAATAGTGTGCTCTGATGTTAATACTGAGTTGGCACGAAAAGCAGCTCAGGAAAGTATAGTTCTTTTAAAGAATAGTAATAATTTGTTGCCTCTAGCTAAAGATCAGATTAAAAAGATTGCAGTCATTGGTCCTAATGCCGATAACTGGGAATCATTAGTTGGTAATTATCATGGAACACCTAAAAATCCTGTTACCTTTTTTAAAGGAATTAAAAATAAAGTAGAACCTCAAATAAAAGTGCTTTATGCAGAAGGTTCCCACCTTGATGATGAAACATTAAATTTAAAACCTATTTCATCAGTATATCTGCAAACAGAAGATGGCCGACAAGGATTAGAAGGGGCGTATTTTAATAATACTCAATGTTCAGGGGAGCCTGAATTTACCAGGGTTGATGATAAAATTGATTTTTCATGGCAATATGCTCCTGTTTCAAAAACGTTAGTTGATACTTTTTCTATTCGTTGGAAAGGTTATCTGTTGCCTCCTGCAAATGGAACTTATGAGCTAGGATTGTATGCCAAACGAGGAATGACCATTAAAATTGAAGGCAAAGAAATTTCCATAGGAAAAGGATCTGCTCATCATCCTCAATATGCTACCGACAGATTGGTATTAGAAGGGGGTAAGAAATATCATATTGAGATTGAATTTTACACCGATGAAACGAATGCTCAGGCCTGTTTATTATGGGCAATGCCCGATAAAAACTTAATTGATGACGCTGTAAAAGTCACAAAAGAAGCCGATGTTGCAGTTGTTGTAGTTGGATTGTCGCAACGCCTGGAAGGAGAAGGTGGAGATCGAAATGATATTTCATTGCCAAAGCAGCAGGAAGAATTAATAGAGGCTGTTAAAGCTACAGGTAAGCCTGTTATCTTAGTTATAAATGCAGGAAGTTCGTTAGCTATTAACTGGGCAAAAGATAATATTGATGCTATTGTAAATGTGGGTTATCCAGGTGAGCAAGGGGGGAACGCTTTGGCTGATGTTTTGTTTGGAGACTATAATCCTGCCGGTCGGTTACCAATAACATATTATGCTTCGTTGGATGAATTACCTCCGTTTGAGGATTACGATATGAAAAACAGAACCTATCGATATTATAAAGGAAAACCTCTGTACCCGTTCGGATATGGATTAAGTTATACCAGTTTTAAATATTCAGATTTGCAATTGCCAACTCAAACAAAAGCCGGCGATACCTTGAATGTATCGGTAAAAGTTACTAATGTTGGTGATAGAGATGGTGATGAAGTAGTACAGCTTTATATTTCAGATGTAAAATCTTCTACTCCTCGTCCTATCCATCAGCTGGAAGGGTTTGACAGGATTCATTTAAAAGCAGGCGAAAGTAAAATTATTGAATTTACTTTAACACCACGACAATTATCTATGATTAATAAAAAGACTCAACGAGTTATTGAACCTGGTACATTTGATATTTATGTGGGAGGTGAGCAACCTGGTTTTAGTGGTGATAACGATGCTTTGTCTACAGAAGTAATTAAGGCTAGTTTTAAAGTTTTGGGTCATCAGTTTTTTAAAATAAAATAGGATTATAAATCAATGTTTGTATGTGTAGAACCAGTGAAGCAGGATGCTTCACTGGTTTGCCTTTAGCCTTATAACGCCTTAAATAAATAGTTTTTGCCATTCTCTGAATCAAATTCAAACAAGTTTGTTTTTGGTAATTCTAAAGATTGAACAGAGGCTTTTTTGCTTATAATTGGGGTCTTTATTTTTGTTTTTGTAAACAAAGGATTAGGATTTTCCATTCCATCCTTTACCTTATTTAGAGTTACGTCTCCTTTTAAATTATTCATTGTTCTGAGTCTGCAATTTCCGCCAACAGAGGAATGTACAACAAGCTGCTTCACCTGCCAGTCGTCCCATACCATATCAATAGTAAAGCCCCCAATGGTTTTTAATCCCTTTACAGAACCTTTTTTCCATTCCTTGGGTAATGCAGGAAGTAAATAAATATCGCCATCGTATGATTGTAACAACATCTCAGCAATACCAGAAGTACATCCAAAATTTCCATCAATTTGGAATGGGGGATGGGCATCAAACAAATTAGGGTAGGTGCCACCATGCTCCCCTTTTTTTTCAATTGGAGCCGGCGATAGCTGATCTTTTATGAGTTTGAACGCTTTGTTTCCATCCAGCAACCTGGCCCACAAATTTACTTTCCACCCCATTGACCATCCTGTAGATTTGTCGCCCCGGTATATCAGTGAATTTTTTGCTGCCTGGAATAATTCAGGATTGGAGAATGGTGAAATCTGGCTTCCCGGGAATAATCCATACAAATGAGATACATGGCGGTGGTGATCGTTTGTTCGGTCCCAATCCTGAAGCCACTCTTGCAATTGGCTATGCTTTCCAATCTGCATGGGGGGTAATTTATCAAACATTACTTTTACTTCCCTGGCAAAATCCTTATCTGTATCTAATATATCAGAAGCTGACATCAAATTCGAAAAAACATCAAAAACTAACTGGTTATCCATAGTGTTTCCTGCAGCCATTGAGGTTTGGTGCGGATGTTTGTTTTCCGGTGACATACAAGGGGACACCACCATCCATCCATTTTCGGGTTCTTGCTGTAAAACATCAACGTAATACAATGCAGCTCCTTTTAATATTGGGTAAATTTCCCTTAAAAATAATTTGTCACCTGAATATAAATAATGATACCACAAATGCTGGGTTAACCAAGCTCCTCCCATTGGCCACATACCATAAAAGGCACCATCTACTGGTCCGGTAATTCGCCATATATCCGTATTGTGATGCATAGCCCAGCCCCTGGCTCCATACATTTCTTTCGCTGTTTCCTGTCCAATAATTGACAAATCCTTTAACATTGAAAACAAGGGTTTGTGCATCTCTGATAAATTAGTCACTTCCGCTGGCCAGTAATTCATTTCAGTGTTAATGTTTACAGTATATTTACTATCCCAGGGAGGGTTGTTCTTGCAATTCCAGATGCCTTGGAGATTGGCAGGTTGTGTACCCGGACGGGAAGATGATATTAATAAATAACGCCCAAACTGGAAGTAAAGTGAAACCAACTGAGGATCATAGCCTTTGTTAAAATCTACAATTCGCTGATCTATCGGGTTTTTTATGGAGTCGGTTATTCCAAGGTCAAGCTCCACTTTATCAAAGTATTGTTTGTAATCCTTAATATGGTTGCTTTTTAGCGCTCCGTATGGCTCATTAATAGCATTTGCTAAATACCCTTCAGAAGCTTTTGTTTCATCGTTACTAATATCCTTGTAGTTTTTAAAATTTGTTCCAATAGATACAAAAACAGTAACAGTGTCAGCATTTTTGATATCTAAGTGGTCTGCTCCCTGTATCAGTTCACCACCGGAAAGAACCGGTTTTACAGAAGTGTGAAAACGAATTTTCCCTTTTTTGTTCTTTACATTTTCTCCGTTTCCTGTTAAAATCAATTGCTTATTTAAAGTAGATACTTTATGTTGAGAATGTGGGGAATCCATTTTGAGGGTACAGGAAATTTGCCCCTTTTTACTAGCGGTTAAGCGAACAACCATAACCTGATCCGGCGCAGAAATGAAATATTCACGATTAAATGTTGTCCCATCTACTTCGTACGAAGTTTTGCTTAAAGCATTGCTTATATCCAACTCTCTATAATAATTGCTGTAATTTTGTTGATGCGGAAATTCAATAAATAAATCTCCTACAGTTTGGTATGGCATGCCATAGTTATTCCATTCCGGGGCATGTCGGGGAGTTACTGTCATTGTTAACTCTTCAGCTTCTTTATACTTTCCAGCAAATACAAGTTCTCTAACCTGGGGTAAAACATCCTTAAAACCTTTGGGTAGGTTATTTCCGGGTTCTCCTGCCCATACAGTTTCTTCGTTCAATTGCAGGTGTTCTTTTTCAACAGTACCAAAAACCATTGCCCCTAAACGTCCATTGCCAAGTGGCAAGGCTTCTTCCCATGCAGTAGCAGGTTTTGAATACCATAATTTCAGCAGATTCGCTTTTTTACTATCACCTTTTGAACAAGACATCAGGGTGATGATAAGTCCCGTAAAATAAATTAGATTCTTCATTTTTTAAAAATTTCAATGTGTTAACCACACGATCATATATATTTTTTAAATACATGATAAAATTAAAGAAAGTTCATTTCCATATATGGGTTAAATCGAAAAAGCAAGGGGGGCATTTTAAAAAATACTTGTTAAAGCAAGAGTTTTAAGCAGGAACTATCCGTATTAGTTATGAAGCAACCTCGGTGTAGTTGGGATAATTTTGCATATGTTTTTGGGTTGTGTTCGGGTACCATAGCCAATGCTTATCCGAACACCACCCGAACAAACCCGAGCGCTACCCGAACGTCTCCCGAAGCCGGCTCGGAAAAGTCTCAAAAACGGTCTTTTTTTGAATAATTTTTGGGGTTTTGGGACTTTTCCAGAATAAAACTGCACTGACATTCTTTTATAAGGCATTCGCTAATAATGGAATTCCAGAGAAAGTCACCATCGACAAAAGTGGAGCCAATATAGCAGCCTTGGATCAGATCAATGACGATTATATAAACTGTGGTGAAATAACCCGAATTGAAAAACGCTGTAGCAAATACCTTAATAATCGAATAGAACAGGACCACCGATTCATAAAAAGAAGGACTAATCCCATGCTTGGCTTTAAGAGTTTTTCTTCGGCAATAAATACTTTAACCGGACTTGAATTAATGCGAATAATTCAGAAGAAACAAGTCATTAATGGGAGAGGTCTGTCTAATTGGCAAATCTTTAAAAGTTTAGCTGCATAATAGGTTTAATTTATAAATGAATAAACATCTTACTTATTAATGCGACAGAACCGAAATTCTTTAATTGGTTTATAACCTGCTGTTTTTCTAAGAATAATAATCACGCAGTATACAAAATCACTTTTGTATACTGTGGATATATTCAGAAGGCAGACACCCAAATTTTTCTTTAAAAGCATCCCTAAAATAGGACATGCTATTGTAACCTGTTAGTAGAGCAATTTCAGAAATGGAATATTTCTTGGTTAATATGAGTTGTTCAGCGTTGTTTAATTTAATATCCCTGACAAATTCGTTGGCAGTAATGCCGGTTACAGCTTTTATCTTCCTTGAGAATGAGGAATAGCTCATATTATGTTGACCCGCCAATAAAGAAACACTAATTTTTTCCTGCCCTAGATTTTCTTCAATAATTGAAATCGTTTTTTTTATGAAACTGTCATCCAGATCAGAGATTGAATTTGATATAATATCTGTTTTATAAATATTTGAGGTGTAATATTTTGATAATTTTTCTCTGCCTTGTAATAGGTTTATGATTCTGGATTTAAGTAAACTAGCGCTAAATGGTTTGGTTAGGTATGAATCCGCACCAATTAAATATCCTTCAGTTTGATCTGTGGTAGAATCCTTTGCTGTTAATAACACTATGGGGATATGGGAAGTGAGTATATTATTTTTAATATCGTTACACAATTCAATACCATCCATAATGGGCATCATAACATCGCTAACAATAATATCGGGGATGTCCTTTTTTGCTAATTCAAAAGCATTCTGACCATTTACTGCGGTAATTATTTCAAAGGAATCACTGAAGATTTCAGAGATGTAATCCAAAATATCTTCATCATCTTCTACAATTAATAAGCGTTTTGTAAAAATCTTATTCGTTTCTTTGGGGATATAATCAGGTTGTATATGCTCAGCTTCAGGATAAAATTCATTCACCATAAATTGAACAAAAACATGAGTGCCCTGATTTATTTTACTTTTGATCGAAATGGAGCCCTTGTGTAGTTTTACCAGATTTTTAACCAATGCCAAGCCAATACCGGTGCCGGAAATCTGTTTGTTTCTTTTAACCTGGTAATACCTGTCGAAAATATGCTCTAAATCTTCTTCCGGAATACCCAAACCCGTATCAGCAACTTCAATTTCCAGATACTTTGTCTCAACCTTATTTATAATTCGAACCTTAACTAAAACAGATCCTTCCTGGGTGTTTTTTATAGAATTTGAAATTAAATTATCCATAATAATCGAAACAACTTCCTTGTCAAAATATACCGTTTCAGAATCCTCTATTAGTAAATCAATTGATACTTTTTCATTTTTATTTAGATCTTTAAATTTTAATACTATATCCTGCAAAATAAAAGTAATATCATCTTTTGTAACAGTCAGTTTTCTATGGTTGGTTTCGCTTTTTCTGAACTCCATGAGTTGATTGATTAAATGCAGAAGGCGAATGGCATTTTTGTGAATAAGGGATAATTTTTTCTTATTTTCGGTACTGTTTTGTAATATATCTTCCAGTGGACCAATTATCAGAGTTAAGGGTGTTTTTAGTTCATGGGTAATATTGGTGAAGAACTGCATTTTTTCGGTATGAAGTTCATGTTCTTGTCTGTTACTTTGTTTTTGAAGTATTAACTGGTTTTCAAGTTTTAGCTTATGTCTGAAAAAAAACACAATGCCAAAAGCTATAATCATAAAAGTAAAAGAATACAGAACTTTTGCCCACCAGGAAAGCCATAAGGGAGGATAGATTTTAAATGAAATGCTCTCTGCCTGATCAGACCAATATTGGTTATAAATTTTTGCTTTTACTATAAATGTGTATTCTCCTGGCGATAAATTTCGGAAAGTGACATTGTTTTGCATTTGAGTTTGATGCCAGGTATAGTCTTCCATCCTTTCTAAAAGAAAAGCATACTCAACTTGTTTTTTTAATCCATAATCAAGAATGTTAAAATCAATGGATATTGTATTTTGTGAATATTTTAGTTTATTCATCCTATGATTGGGGAGATGGGTCTTTTTAATAGTAATATCATCTTTAGAGTCATATATGTCGATGTTTGTTATTACAACCGGAGGCATTTTTTTTTGAATAATACTATCGGTTGAATTAAAATAGCAAATACCGTTTTGAGACCCGAAATATATAGTCCCATCCGAAGATTTTGTAACCGCTCCATTTTTAAATGTCGCGGTAAGGATCCCGTCACTATTGGTATAATTTTCTATCCGGCCGGAATTGGTAATGTATTTGGAGATACCTGAATTGGTTGTTATCCACATTTCACCATTTTTGCCTTCGCTTATTGAATGGGTGTAGTTGTCGCGAATACCATTACTATCATTAATAAATTCGATATAGTCATAATCTTTTTCTTTAATATGGGGAAAGATACTTATCCCATTATTTGTACATATCCATATCTGATTCTGAGAATCGGCATAGATATGGCTGATAATATCTGAATGCAAGCGATTTGATGTGTTAAAATTCCGAATCAGCTCAAAATCATGAGTTACTACGCTAACTCCATTTATTGCACTCCCGATCCAAAAATTCCCATTGATATCCTGTACAATATCTCTAATATAATTATCAACCAGGCCAATGGCTTTTCCATCATATTTGATGATAGATTTATCATTTAAATTATAAACAATGATGCCATAGTTTGTTCCAATCCAAATGTTTTGGTTTTGATCTTCGTAAAGAGAACTAATATATTCGATTTGTTCCTCGTTATTAAATACATCAATTTTTTTTAAGAGTTCAGTTTTTGGATTATAAAATATAATACCATCCATATTTCTCCCAAACCACATGTTACCATCATGGTCTTCCATTGAGCAGAGAATATAATTGTCGAGAAAAATGCTTTTATACTTGTTATGAACCCCTGTTGTATTATTTTTTTTATAAAGGTCAACATACCCATTCCCAAGTCCAACCCATAAATTATTGTTCGAATCTATTTTTACGCAATTTACAGTTTTATCACTTAGACTATTTGTATAACCTTTTATTGGCGAATAAGATAGTTTGCTAAAGTATGGTTTTGTGTGACTTATTACATTTATACCTTCACCGGAAGTGCCTATCCAAATATTGCCATACGTGTCCTGGAAAATATCTTCAATAGAAGGCGAGGATAGTCCCGAAGGTAAATCATTTGACAAGATGTGTTTGAAGTGTACGCTTTTAGTATCATCTAAATTAGCCGTTTTTAGGTCCAGAATATTTATTCCTCCTTTCCAGGTTCCTATCCAAAGCTGCTCATCTATTTCTTTTATTACATGAATGTCATCATCAGACAAGCCATTTAAATGTTCCTGGTTATGATGGAAATTGGTAAATGTATCTTTTTTAGGGTCATAAATTGCAAGACCATTATGTGTGCCAACCCATAGGTTATGGAAAGAATCCATAAAAATGCTCATAACTTCATTACCTGGAAGCCCATCAGGAGTGTTTGGATCATATTCAAAGTGTTTTGTGGTTAGTTTTTCTGTAGAAAGAACAGTAAACCCATTTCCCCAGTGTCCAATATATAAATTACCTTGGTGATCGTCTAGTATGCACTTGATTTTGTAATTTTTAGGAAGAGATATGTTTCTTAAATTAATGTCACTAATGGTGTTGTTTTTCTTATTGAGTTTTTTTATGCCATGATTATAGGTTGCAATCCATAAGTTGCCTTTTTTATCGAGTTGTAAATCAGTGATTCCTGATGTTTTTGTGCTGTTGGGCTCATTAGGAGAGGTAGGGTATTTATAAAATTCTTGTGTTTTCTGATCAAGTACGTTTAATCCTCCACCCTTGGTTCCAATCCATATTAAATGATCAACAGTATCCACCAAAACCTTATTAGTCCCATTGTGGTTTACCGTAAACTTATTGGATGGTTTGGCTTTGTATACATTAAAAGTTTTACTGTCAAACCTATTCAGTCCCCATTCAGTTCCAAACCACATAAAACCATTTTCGTCCTGATTGATACTTAGAATGTAGTTATCCGATAAGCCATGCGAAGTATTTATTTTATCAATAGTTGTTGTGTTTTGTGAAAATGAATCTATAACTATAAATAAAATGATGATGATAAAAACCAGCTTTTTAATATTGAACAAGTACAAGCCTGTAAATTTTGAAATATTGGTGAACTTATAAAAAGGTGTATGCAATTCCTTCATTAGTGCTGTTTGAGTTCTTAACAAAGATAAATCCTTTTGTCCTTAAAATGAAGCCTGTATAGCCTGATTTTTTCAGGTGATAAAATACCGTCCATAATTAGTAAAATAAAGATCTGTTAAATAAGAAAAGAGTTCTTTGTAAGTAAAATATCATCCCCCCTTTAGTCTCTTCTCAAACTAATTTTGATGTGTTCCTTAAAAGTCAAAAATAGTATTAAGAAAATTGTTAATCATGAATGAAAAAATCAGAATGGGTTCAAATTTGAATCAAAAGAAAAATTATCTGTTAAATTTAATCCCAAAGTTGCTGTTTGTTATTGCGCTTCTGAATTTGTTGCAAATAACACAAAGTACTTTGCACGGTCAGAATTCTTTGGCGACAAAAACAATTAGTGGTATAGTGGTGGATAAAGCTAATTTACCTATTCCAGGGTATCTGTGTTTGTTAAAAATACAAGTATCGGAACTATAACCGATATAGATGGGAAATATGTTTTAGCTCAAGTTCCTAATGATGGAATCATCGTTTTCTCTTTTATTGGTATGAAAACAAAAGAGATCATGGTTTCAAACCAATTGCAGATTGATGTTGTTTTAGATGATCAGAGCATAGGGCTAGATGAAGTTGTTGCAATTGCATACGGTAATACAACGCAAAGAAAATCCACGGGTTCGTTACAATCCATTAAATCAAAGGAATTGACAGATATTCCGGTTACTCAGTTTACGCAAAAGCTACAGGGTAAATTTGCCGGTGTAAATATTTCACAGGGAACAGGGAAACCCGGGCAGGGATTGAATATCCAGATTCGTGGAGCAGCTTCTTTATCTACCAACTCATCTCCTTTATATGTTATAGATGGTTTTCCTGTTTCTGGGGGGTGATAGATCTTAATCCCAATGAAATAGAATCAATATCCATACTTAAAGATGCGGCATCAACCTCATTGTATGGTTCCAGAGCTGCATTTGGTGTAGTTTTAATCACAACAAAGAAAGCCAAATCAGGCAAATCGAATATTTCCATTAATGCTTATTCCGGTTTTCAAATAGTTCCGGATAAGGGAAGGCCGGATGTTATGAATGGTACAGAATGGGCCCGGTTTAAAAAGGAATATTATGAGGATTTGGGACAATCAGTGCCAGAGGCTTATCAGAATCCGGATCAATATGGTAAAGGTTATGATTGGTATGATGCTATGTTAAGGACTGGTACTATTAATGATTATAGCTTAACGATAAGTTCAAGTAAAGGAAAATTAAGTAGTTCGGTTGTAGGGGGATATTTTAAGCAAAAAGGGGTAATGCTCAATTCTGATTACACCCGTTTTTCTTTGCGAACAAATGTAAAATATGATCTTAATGATAAACTAACAATAGGCGTAAACCTTGCACCTACCTACAATATCGATAATTCTCCATCTACTGATGGACAGTTTTTTAGCGGCGGTGGGTTGTTGTCAAATGCCACCCTTACACCTCCAATCCTTTCGTATAAAAATGCAGATGGCAGTTATCCTGTCACTGTTACTACTCCCGGTGTAACTTCATTTCCAACGCCTAACTGGGTTAGGTCAATTAAGGAGATAACAAATAAAACTATAGATACACGCTTAATAGCAAATGAATACATTCAATATGAAGTATTAGATGGATTAAAGCTAAAGTCTGCGGCCAATGTGGAATTAGTTCAAACACTAGTTCATTATTTTCAACCCTCAACAGCAGGAAGGGCATTTGCAAGTGCTCCAGGTCAGCTTACTGCCAACCTTAGAGAAACTAACAGACGTTTTTGGACATGGTTAACAGAAAATACCATGGAGTATTCTAAAGAAATTAATGGGCACAATTTAGATATCCTTGCAGGATTTACTTCTCAAAAGTACCGATATGATCAAAGTGTAATAAGTGGATATAATTTTACTGATGACAGGGTTGAAACTATAGATGCAGCTTTGGTTAAAAACAATCCAACAATGGATATTCAGGAGTGGAGTATGTTGTCATATCTTAGCCGGTTAAGTTACGATTATAAAAGTAAGTATTTAGTAACTGCCAGCATCAGGCGTGATGGATCTTCGCGTTTTGGTAAAGATAATAAATGGGGGAACTTTCCTGCTGTTGCAGTGGGGTGGGTAGTTAGTGAGGAGCCTTTTATGAGCAAGTTTGATTGGGTGTCATTTTTGAAAGTTAGAAGTAGCTATGGTGTTACAGGTAATAATAATATTGGTAATTATACCCAATATAGTACAGTTGAGGGTGATGTAAATACAACCTTTAATAATACTACTTATAGTGGTAGTGCGGTTACAAACTTAGGTAATGATGATTTGGGTTGGGAAAAAACCAGGGAATTTGACCTGGGAGTTGATCTTGCATTTTTTAAAGACCGTGTAGCTTTGACTTATGATTATTATAAAAAAGAAACTTCAAATTTATTGTATACTCTTTCAGTTCCAATAGAATCAGGTTTTTCTTCATTTACAGGTAACGTAGGTAAGATTCGTTTTTGGGGGCACGAATTTAATATTAACTCCGACAATTTAGTGGGAAAGTTTAAATGGAGTTCCAATTTTAATATATCATTTAGTGACAATAAGGTATTGGCATTATCTTCCTTGAGCGACCAGTTAATTGTATGGCAGGGATTTGTTTCTACAAGGACGAAAGTTGGTGGAAGGATAGGCCAGTATTTTGGATTGAAACAAGAAGGTGTTTATAAAAATCAGGCTGATTTTGACAGCTCTCCAAAGCTGGTAGATTCAGAAGTAGGAACAATTAAGTTTAAAGATGTAAACGGTGATGGAGTAATAACAACAGGTGTAACTGAAAATGACGACAGGACAGAAATAGGAAACCCATTTCCTAAGTTTGTTTATGGATTTACAAATAATTTTAAATATAAGAACCTTGATTTGTCAATTGTTGCTAAGGGCTCCTATGGAAATAAAGTTGTAGCGGCATTAGAACAAGGAATGGTTAATCTGGATGGCGTATTTAATGTGTTGAAAGATGTTGAAGATAGATGGCAGTCAGAGGAAAATCCAGGTGCCGGATTATATGGTAAAACAACAGGTTCCACTTCTCACGATCGGGATGATTTCCATTCTAGGTATGTAAAAGATGGAAGTTATTTTACTATCAAAAACATTACTCTAGGCTATACCGTCCCTTCTAAAATTGCAAGTTTTATACAGAGCCTGCGTGTGTATGCCAGTGTACAACAAGCTTTTGTTTTTACAAATTATAAATATGGAAACCCTGAAGTTGGAGTGGATTTTAATGGAAATCAACCAAGTTCAACTACACAGGGTATTGATTTTTCAGCATATCCGGTTCCCAGAACATTCACCTTTGGTGTAAATGTGAATTTAAAATAATTTGAAGGTTAAAAATATATTGAGATGAAGAATATAATAATATTATCAATTTTAGGGATGCTTTGTTTTATTAGTTGTGATGAAAGCTTTGTTGAGATCCCTTCGGAAACAACTTTAAGTACGCCCATATATTTTAATACACAAAGTGATTTTGAACAAGCCATAAATGGAGCATACGCCCCTCTTAGAGCCCTTTATAATGGTACATATGGCGCATGGGCAATGGGTGAGTTGAGAAGTGATAATTCTACCTATAAGTATAATCCCAATGACAGGGGGACCATACAGGGTGAATATATTGCTGATTTTATAGAAGAAAGCTCTAATGGTATACTTTACACTAAATACGCCAATAATTATTATGTTATAGCCCGTGTAAATCAAATTTTGGATTTGATTGATGGTGTGGATTTTGATAATGATGATAAAAATAATATTAAAGGACAGGCATTGTTTTTAAGAGCGTTCTGTTATTTTGATTTAGTTCAATATTTTGGGGCAGTACCTTTACACCTTACGCCAGCTGCAACTTTAGATGAAACAGCGTTGCCATTATCTGATGTAGATGAAATTTATCAACAGATTATTGCCGATGCGGATTTGGCTTCTGAATTATTGCCTGACAAAGACACTCAGGAAGCTGGACGTGTTACTACAGGCTCTGCCAAAACGCTGTTGGCAAACGTATATATTGTACAAAAGAATTGGTCAGAGGCAGAAACTGTTTTAAAAGCTATCAAGGGATATAGCTTGTTGCCTGATTATAATGATGTTTTTGATCCTTCAATGAAAAACAATAGCGAATCTATTTTCGAAATTCAATATAAAGAAGGAACTGAAGGTTTTCAAAGTAATTTCTTTTATACTTTCCTGGTTCAACCAATAACTGCAGATGAGATATCTGTTGTTACAGGGATTACAGAGGTGGCAAGAAATATTGAAGGGTATAACATCCCTACGCCGGATATTATTAATGCTTACGAAGTAAATGACCTGAGAAAGGATGCTACTATAGGTTATATCTCAGCGAGTGGTGTTGATTATCCATTTATTAAAAAGTATGCTCACCCTCACTCTTTAACAAATAATACTGATGACAACTGGCCTGTCTACCGTTATTCTGAGGTTTTGTTGTTTATGGCAGAAGCCCTAAATGAACAAAACAAAACAGATGAGGCATTGATATATTTGGATCAGGTTAGATCCCGGGCCGGATTGGAAGGAAGTATTGCTACAGGTCAGAATGAAGTACGGGATGCTATTATTCGTGAGCGGAGAGTGGAATTTGCATTTGAAAACAAGAGATGGCTGGATTTAGTCCGGACTAATATAGCGGAAACTGTAATGAAAGAATATGGAGAAAGAGTAAAAGCCAATCCTCAGGATTATTACTTTCCTGAGGGATATGGTGTTTCACCTTCCTCTTATACTACAATTAATCAATTGTTTCCAATTCCATCATCACAATCAGAGTTGAACCCGTATTTTTAAACATATAAAGGAGAGAATAATGTGATTTTTATTCTCTCCTCTTGAAGTAATAGTTCTGGTTGATTAATCAATTCAAAAAGGTAAGGTCCAGGTTGTGCCATAATTATAGGGATTGCAAAGTGATAAAATTTGTTGGTGAAATATAATAGGAAATAATAAGAAATAGATGTTGATGAATAAGCTAAAAATAATTCCTTTACTCTTAATTGCTGCAATTTCAATATTGAAGGCAGAAGTTAACCTTGTTAATCTTAAAGTAGAGTATGTCCAGGCTCCATTAGGTATAGATGTTGATAAACCTCATTTTAGCTGGCAAATGCAAGCTTCAAAAGAACAAAACGGTTGTTCGCAGAAGGCTTATCAGTTAAATGTTATTGATGAGAATGGGCATTCAGTTTGGAATTCTGGTAAAGTAGAAAGTGGTTTGTCCCTTAATATAAAATATGAAGGAGAGTCTTTATCCTCAACGCACCAGTATTTTTGGGAAGTTACAGTTTGGGACAATCACAATAAAAAGCATAAATCAAGCTCATGGTTTGAAACGGGGTTGATGAATCCTGATTATAAGTCGCCTGCATGGGATGGTGCTTGCTGGATTGGTGGGAATAATGAGGATATGGTAATATACTCCCATTATCTTCCTGTATTTAAAATTAACTATACTATTAAATTAGGTGAGGAAACAAAATCAACAAAAGCCGCTTTCGTATATGGAGCTAATGATAGTAGGTTATTGGATCGTGATAAAAATATCTACAATATAGAAAATGAAAAAGACGGATCGTATATAAAAATTGAATTGGATCTTTTACCGTTGGAATCAGGAGAAAACGCATTGCTCAATATTTATAGGGTTGGTTATCATCCCGATGATAAAAAAGGGGTGCCTTTCAAGTCATACCAAATTCTAAATGGAATTATAAATAATGAAAATAAATACCTTTCACATAGTGTTACTATTCAATCTAATTTAGGTATTACTACAATCTTTATTGATGGATTAAAAAATGAGAATAAAATCTGCAATGTAAACTTAAATCCTGTAGGACGAGGAGGTGGAGATTATTTCGCATTTCCTGTATTAGGAGATATTGGATTCCATGTTCCAAAGAATAATACAGCCTTGTTCTCAAATGTGAATGTTTCTCATTTTAGATTACCTTCAAATGTGATTTTTAGTGAAGATCTTAGCAACGGAAATTATAAAGGAATATTTACAAAAAAAGATAGTGGATTTGGGGTTGAGGACAATTCGTATGTTATAAAAGGAGGGGAATGCGGAGCAATGATTGTTGCAAATCCCAGTAAAAATTCGATGCCTTTATTACGTACAACCTTTGATGCTGGTGCTACAGTCAAAAAAGCTCGTTTGTATGTATCAGCAAGAGGGATTTATGAAATGTATTTGAATGGTAACAGGATTGGTAACAGTTATTTTGCACCAGAGAATACACAGTATAACAAAACTCAATTGTATCAATCTTATGATGTAACGGAATTTGTAAATAGTGGCAAAAACGCATTGGAAGCTAAGTTAGGTGAAGGATGGTGGAGTGGTGGAATAACTTATCAGGGTGAATTTTGGAATTACTATGGAGACCGTCAATCATTGCTTGCCAAGCTGGTTGTTACTTATGAGGATGGTAGTAAAAAGGTGATTGTTACCAAACCTGATACCTGGAGCTATTACAACCAGGGACCAGTTATTTATGGTAGTATATTCCAGGGTGAAGTTTATGATGCCCGTAAGGAGAAAAACATAGAAGGGTGGAGTACTTCATCTTATGATGCATCCAACTGGCATCCGGCTTCGGTAATAGAAGAAGATGGTACTGTAAGTAAAGAGCATAATGCCAATTGGCCGGATTTTAATGATTTTGTAGATACAAAATTAATGGGACAAATAGACCCTTCTGTTCAGCAAGTGAAGGAATTATCCTCGGTAAGCGTTTTTGAAGTTCGCCCTGGTGTTTTTATATATGATATGGGACAAAATATGGTAGGTGTTCCTAAAATAATATTACATAATACTACAGAGGGAAAGGAGATTAAACTCCGCTTTTCAGAAGTGTTATATCCGAATTTAAAAGAGTATAAGTCGAAAGAGCAAATGCTTATGCTGGAAAATATCCGGGCAGCCATGGCTCAGGATATTTATATAACAAGAGGATCAAAGCAAGAAATAATACAACCGAGGTTTACGTATCATGGTTATAGATATGTAGAGATAACAGGTATCACCAGCCCCTTGCCCCCCAAGGATGTAAAAGGAGTGGTGTTGAGTTCTGTTCATAAAATTAATTCAGATTATGAAACATCAAATCCTAAGGTTAATAAATTGTGGGAGAATATCACATGGTCAACATGGGGTAATTTTTTGTCGATACCTACTGATTGTCCCCAGCGTAACGAAAGACTTGGATGGAGTGGAGATATCTCTGTTTTTTCAAGAACTGCAACTTATTTAGCAGATCTTCCCTTGTTTTTACGCAGGCATATGTTGGCAATGCGTGATCTTCAACGGGCAGATGGTCATTTCCCAAATGTTGCACCTTTGGATGTTGGTTTTGGAGAAACACTCTGGGGAAGTGCTGGTATTACAGTTGCCTGGGAGTCATTTCAACAATATGGAGATCTTGGATTATTAAAAGTTCATTACGATGCCATGAAAAAATATATAGACTATCTTGTAACTAGAATAAATCCTGAATCAGGCATTTTATGTGAAGATGAACGCAATCAGTGGGGGGCTCTTGGAGACTGGTTGTCGCTTGAAGACAGTAGGAATGAGAAAACACTTCTTTGGGAGTGTTACTTCATTTATAATTTAAAAATCATGTCAAAGGTGGCTTCTTTTCTAGGTGAAAATGAAGATCAAAGATATTTTGAAGGCCTTCAGACAGAACGAAAAAAATTCTTTAATCATACTTATATATGTGAAGATAACGGAAAAACTGTTTTTGGTGATAGAGTAATTGATACACAAGGATCCTATGTGCTTCCTCTTGCATTTAATGTTATTAATGAGAAAAATAAGAAAAATGTATTGGGTCATTTTGTTAATTCTATTACAAGAGAGAATAAAATTGATAATGGCCCCATGTGTGAGCCCTATTCACTAATGACCGGGTTTATTTCAACCGCCTGGATTAATAAGGCTTTGAGCGATAATGGTTATTCAGATATAGCATACAGGTTGCTGCAACAAACTTCTTATCCATCATGGTTATATCCTGTTACACAGGGAGCTACTACTATTTGGGAACGGTTAAATTCGTATACCCATAACAACGGTTTTGGAGGGAATAACCATATGAATTCCTTTAATCATTATTCTTTTGGTGCAGTAGGGGCATGGATGTATAATTATTCGATAGGTATTATGAGAAATGAAGATTATCCAGGATTCAAGCATTTTATTTTGCAACCAGAGCCAGATCCTACAGGAGAGATGACTTATGCAAAAGGATATTATGATTCTATGTATGGACGGATAGAGAGTAGTTGGAAAAATAAAAATGATACCTGTCATTATCGTTTTGTAGTGCCAGCCAACACAACGGCTATGTTATATTTACCTTTAAATGATAGACAAAAGGTAGTTACAAATAAGAATAATGATATTAAATACTTAAAAAAAGAGAAAGGTAAGGTTGTTTATTTACTCAATTCTGGATTGTATAAATTTGATATACTTCCCAATGAATAATAAAATCTGAGCAACCTAATTATTGAAAATCGAAATGGTTTTAATATTGGAATCTTTTATAGCTTCTGTTTTGCAGATTAATTAATTTGAGAGCTTTGCAAAACAGAGACAACTTTAATTTACGGTTCTGTCGCATTAATAAGTAAGATGTTTATTCATTTATAAATTAAACCAATAGCGTCCTAAACGATTTAAAAATGTGAGAAGATATTTAAGTATCTCAAATTATCTTTGAGTTGCACAACAAAAAAAACTTCTCACATGTCAAAGATAAATTTATTCTCTCAGATTATTTCAAAATTAGACCGTAGTTCATTTAAATCTATAGTAAAGGAAAGAGAAACAGACAAGCACCAGAAAGGTTATTCAAGTTGGACACATTTAGTATCGATGTTATTTTGCCAATTTGCAAAAAGTCAATCTGTACGAGATATTCTTCAGAGAAATAAAGCAGCTACTCCATATTAAATCATTTATAGGAACAAGTGAAAATGCTGTAATGATTCAAATTTGGACTGCATTAATAACCATACTTGTCCTAAAATATTTAAAAGCTCTCTCAAAATTTGGTTGGAGACTATCAAACCTTGTTGCCTTTATAAGATTGAATCTTTTTGTGAAAATAGAATTGCAAAAATGGTTAGATAAACCATTTGATGAGATACCATTTAAATCAGAAATGCCAATACAAGGGGTTTTGTTTTGAAATATGAGATTTTAGGCTTGTATAATCCTATAATTATTAGTTTATATTTTTTTGAAATTGATATTTAGGACGCTATTGAAATTAAACCTATTATGCAGCTAAACTTTTAAAGATTTGCCAATTAGACAGACCTCTCCATTAATGACTTGTTTCTTCTGAATTTAATTTAGTTTATTTTTAAATGTCTTATAGATATGATTACGTTAAATAGAGTCAGTTTCATGGAATACAATATCCTTTTTATTCGCTTATATCTTTAATTCATTAAATTTAGATTCTATCATTTTCAAATTCCATAATTAAAACTGTACTACTGTAAGAGAACCTACCTTTATCTCTTTATTTCATTATAGAATTGTTTATAAATGCTATAAATAGCAAGAAATACTCAAATATATATGTTGTATATAGCATAAAATAATGGTAAATATATGTTGTTAATAGCATTGTAAAATTAATTAATAATGCTATAAATGACATTGTAAAATTGTTTATAAATGCTACCTTTGGCATTAGATAGAAAATAATTAATGCTATATAAGGCATCGAAATGAGTTATTGGGATAAGAAAATACTTAGAGAACAACTTGATAAAAAGATTCTTCCTCTTAGAAAAGCGGTAGAATCCGGAGCGACATCATTCGGATGGATTAAAGCTATCCGTGAGGCATTAGGTATGTCAACATCACAGCTTGGTAAAAGAGTGGGAATTGATCAATCTCGAATTTCGAGGTTGGAGAATTCAGAAGTTGATGGAAACATCAAGCTATCATCCCTGCAGAATATTGCCCGTGGTTTGGGGATGGAATTCGTGTATGGTTTTGTACCACGTGGTACTTTGGATGATATGGTACGTGACCAAGCTAGAAAAATTGCTATGGTGAGAATGAAACGGTTGAACCATACAATGGCACTTGAACTTCAGGAACTCTCAGATGAAGATAAAAAAAATGCCCTAAAAGACATGGTTGATAAAATACTGATTGATAACCCTAAAGATTTTTGGAGCAAATGATAGATACCGGTAATCCTCCAGGAGCGACACCCTTAAGTGAAGATGAATTAGAAGGTCTTAAGATAAAAACTATTAAGACCCGTGGTGAGCTCGATCGCTGGGAACAGCAAAATATTGGAGAAGCCATGGAATGGCTGGATAAACGGAAGAATAAATCTGAAATCCTCAATGAAGATTTTGTCATGAAACTTCATACACAGATGTTTCATAAAGTTTGGACTTGGGCAGGAACATTTAGAAAGACCAACAAAAATATCGGGGTTGATAAATTTAAAATCGCTATCGATTTAAGGCATTTACTTGATGATGTTAAATTTTGGATTGAAAACAAAACATTTAACAGCGACGGGATTGCTGTTAGATTGCACCATCGCATTGTTGCCATACATTGTTTTCCAAATGGAAATGGACGACATGCACGACTTATTGCCGATACCTTATTGACTGATGTTTTTGGATTGGAGCCATTCACATGGGGAAATGGTGATTTGACTAGTAAAGGAGATGTCCGTAAGAAATATATTGAAGCTCTTAGGGCAGCGGACAGACATGATTATGAACCCTTGGAAAAGTTTGTTAGGAGTTAAATAAAAAGCCCGTTGTATCATAAAATTAAAACCTATGTGTCTCCCTTTTGGATTGGTGTATTGTAATTTCATATTCAATACCCTTTCGGGTATAATATAAGACTGTACTGGTCTACTTATACCCGTTATGGTATAATTTATTCATTTAATACTATTTTTTTATGGAAAGTAACCGTTTTTCCTCGTCTAAGAATAAAACTAAGTAAAAAGCCTGCTAGCTCTCTCTTGAATTAATTCTTTATATTCTAATTTCTTATGTTCAGGCAAGAAGGAATTATTTATAAAATCCAGAACCGTTGGCATCACTTTCTGAAATCGCTTTGATATATTATCAACCTGTTTTTGTTTTAACTTTAGACTCTTTGCTAATTGTTGGAAATCACCAATTCTAAACTTTCGTTTTCTACCATCCATAGTTAGGGCTAACTCCTCTGGATCGTCTTTTTCTGGAATGACTAACCTTGTTGATAATAGATCGTAAGCTGGAGCTAGTTGTGTTAATCCGT
>NZ_JAPDPJ010000419.1 GCF_026013605.1 Plebeiibacterium sediminum | reverse complement strand
GAAGGGCTGAACTTTACATCGCTACCCATCTTTGACGGAGGTAAAAGGATTTTGAGCCTTTCCAGCCCCAAAGAGTCGTAGCAGGGAATGGAAATTGAGTAATATGAAGAAAAGAAAAAGAGAGACATCACATTTAATTGAGCGAGTACTACACCCTGCAAACCTAACACAGGCTTGCAAAGAAGTAGTGAGTAATAAAGGTGCCGGAGGAGTTGATGGAATGAAAGTTTCAGAACTTAAAGACCATCTGGATAGAAACCGGAACAAATTGAATGAGTGTATTATGAAGTGCAAATATTTACCACAACC
>NZ_JAPDPJ010000418.1 GCF_026013605.1 Plebeiibacterium sediminum | reverse complement strand
AATAGCATGAATTTAATTGCCACGAAATGTTTCCCTAAGCATACTACGGTTATTGATCGTTTTCATGTTCAAAAATTGGCTTGTGATGCAGTGCAGCAGAAAAGAATCAACTATAGATGGGAAGCAATTGATCAGGACAATCAAGCTTATAAACAAGCTCAAAAAGAAGGACGGAAATATAAACCTGATACTTTAGAAAATGGAGACACCTTAAAACAATTGTTGGCCAGAAGTAGGTATCTGCTTTTTAAACCCAGTCATAAATGGACTGAATCACAGAAACAGCGGGCCAATATATTATTCAATGTTTA
>NZ_JAPDPJ010000417.1 GCF_026013605.1 Plebeiibacterium sediminum | reverse complement strand
AGTATTATCGGTCAAAACATGCCACTTTGAAAGATGTTACAATAATACAAAAAAATTAGTTTTCACTTTTTAAAATTCCTTTCCTGAGCGACTCTTCTTTAAGGTTAATTCTGTGAGAAGAGTTTACAATCCTATCAAGGATTGCATCAGCAATAGTACCTTCTCCTATTATGTCATACCAAACAGATACTGGTATTTGAGAAGAAACAATGGTTGAGGCTTTATTGTACCGATCATCTATAATATCCATAAGTATTTCTCGCGATTGGTTATCAAATGCCTGTAGTCCAAAATCATCAAGTATCAACAAATT
>NZ_JAPDPJ010000416.1 GCF_026013605.1 Plebeiibacterium sediminum | reverse complement strand
AGTATTATCGGTCAAAACATGCCACTTTGAAAGATGTTACAATAATACAAAAAAATTAGTTTTCACTTTTTAAAATTCCTTTCCTGAGCGACTCTCCTTTAAGGTTAATTCTGTGAGAAGAGTTTACAATCCTATCAAGGATTGCATCAGCAATAGTACCTTCACCTATTATGTCATACCAAACAGATACTGGTATTTGAGAAGAAACAATGGTTGATGCTTTATTGTACCGATCATCTATAATATCCATAAGTATTTCTCGCGATTGGTTATCAAATGCCTGTAGTCCAAAATCATCAAGTATCAACAAATT
>NZ_JAPDPJ010000415.1 GCF_026013605.1 Plebeiibacterium sediminum | reverse complement strand
ATTACTCATAAATAGTTTATTAGTTTTGGTATTCATGATTTCGTTCCTCAATTCGGCTCCGGCTCCATGCATAAGCATGATCAAGGTCGACGCCCAAACGAATCAGGTTTTTCCGTTTACGTTCTGGTTAATTTATTCACTAAGTTTTATTTTTAATGGTGTTCATGATTTTCGCTACGCTCCAATTCAATGATGCCAGATACAATATCTGAGTCGATTTCGAAGCCAACCATCAAGTTTCTCCAGTTTCGTAATGATATTTGCATGTTTAAAGTAGTTGATCCAACCACGTTGGATTTCTAATAGCTTTTGAAT
>NZ_JAPDPJ010000414.1 GCF_026013605.1 Plebeiibacterium sediminum | reverse complement strand
CACATGCTGAAGATTACTTAGTATTTCCTAAAAATATTGGCTATGCTCTATCTATAGATGAAACAGCCATGTCCAATGGCGAATTGTATACCATCTTTACGAACAAGGCAAAAAAAGGAAAGAAAGGTTCGATTGTCGGCATTTTCAAGGGAACACAAGCTGACGATATTATTAAAATCGTTAAAGAAAAGTTTACGCAAGAGCAACGTCGGATGGTTAAAGAAGTGACATTAGATATGGCTAATAGCATGAATTTAATTGCCACGAAATGTTTCCCTAAGCATACTACGGTTATTGATCGTTTTCATGTTCAAAA
>NZ_JAPDPJ010000413.1 GCF_026013605.1 Plebeiibacterium sediminum | reverse complement strand
TTTCGAGCCCAAGATGTGCATGATCCAATTAGCTCTTCAGGAGGTTCAAACATTGAATTTACTTTTGTACCTACAATTTTTTTGTTTAATTCTTTTGCTTTGGCTACTTCCCAATTCTGCCAATTTTTATATCCGATTAAACCTGAATTTAGATCCTCTTTATTTGAATCCTCACTAACAATAACTAATACATAAGTACATTTACTAATTTTTAATGTTAACTCATCTTTTAACTTTAAAATATTATTTGAGCTAATTTTTTCGGATGGCATATCGTTGTATGAAAAATCACATTCCATATGTTCATTCCAAGCATT
>NZ_JAPDPJ010000412.1 GCF_026013605.1 Plebeiibacterium sediminum | reverse complement strand
GGAGATGTATTTTATTCAGATGTTCAAAGAACTGTTGTTGTTTATAATGATGATATTACAGGAGTTTATGAAGCTTCTGTTTCAAGAGACGGGAGTGTTATGCCTATCGTTGCAGATATTCTTATAGTGAAAGTAGGAGATATTCGTTATACGATTTCAGATTGGATTGGAGGTTGGTATGATCAATATTATGAGTATGGTTCTAGATACGCATTTGCTGGTACTATGGAAATTGATGCCAATAATAACTTAATTCATAAAAGTCATAGTGATCCGTGGGGTTATGATGGCAGTTTTTCAGATTCACCTGCTGCAGT
>NZ_JAPDPJ010000411.1 GCF_026013605.1 Plebeiibacterium sediminum | reverse complement strand
GGAGATGTATTTTATTCAGATGTTCAAAGAACTGTTGTTGTTTATAATGATGATATTACAGGAGTTTATGAAGCTTCTGTTTCAAGAGACGGGAGGGTTATGCCTATCGTTGCAGATATTCTTATAGTGAAAGTAGGAGATATTCGTTATACGATTTCAGATTGGATTGGAGGTTGGTATGATCAATATATTGGATATGGTTCTAGATATGCATTTGCTGGGACTATGGAAATTGATGCCAATAATAACTTAATTCATAAAAGTCATAGTGATCCGTGGGGTTATGATGGCAGTTTTTCAGATTCACCTGCTGCAGT
>NZ_JAPDPJ010000410.1 GCF_026013605.1 Plebeiibacterium sediminum | reverse complement strand
ATTGATTCGAGAGTAATGATAAAAAAGCTTCTGTTTTCATTAAACTTTCAAATTATTGAGGCAAAAGATGGACTAGAAGGATGGAGTCTAATGATTAAAGAAAAACCAGATCTTGTTTTATTAGATCTATATATGCCTTATAAAAATGGTTTCGATACGCTAAAGGATATGCAGGAAGAATGGGTTGATATTCCTACCATAATTCTATCTGGTGATCATTCAAGTAAAACGATTCACTCCTGTCTTTCAAACGGAGCAACGGCTTTTATTCCAAAGCCTATAAACAAAGATGAATTCTACCGAAAGATATGTGAGCA
>NZ_JAPDPJ010000040.1 GCF_026013605.1 Plebeiibacterium sediminum | reverse complement strand
ATCTGTTTTTCTATACCGAACCGTAGTATCCAAGGTATTTGGAAAACAATTCTCAAACATCCAGGCAAGCTTTGCATTAGTTAATAACTTTTTAATCCGAAAGATTTCCTTATCAATTACTTTAGATACAAATAAACGATCTGCTTTAGCTGGTCTTTGTGATTGAAAAATTTGCTCCTTTACCTTAACTGCTACATTTGTATTATCCACAGGCATAACTATATCATGAGCTTTTAATTCGCCAATTGATATAATAGACAGTATTAAACAAGCCTTTAAACCAAAAAATTTTTTCTTCATTCTTTTCATTTATTATTTAAAAAATTATCGAAATTTATTCTGTTCTATTAAGTGAATTTTGAATTCACCTAATAATATAATTTAATTATTTCCTGCTTTCCTTATGTACATTTCAATACGATACATTAACAATCATACAATTATAAATCACAACACTTTAATGATTAAAAAAGTATACGCCATAATTGCTTACTTTTAAACTAATTAATACATTTTATTCTATTTAACTCTAAAATGATAGTAACGGCGGTTTATCATAATTTACCATGTTTCTATTTGGCTTAGATCCCATAAAGAACTCAATTTTGCCTCCGATAATGATATCTTGATATTTTATATAAATCTTCTTGTAAGGTTTACCATTTAAAAGAATCTTTTGAATATAAATATTCTCATCACTCCTTTCGTGAGTAATTATTTCAAATTTTTTACCTTTAGACAACTTAATTACAGCACTATTCAATTGCGGTGAACCAAATACATAAACATTATTTGCTGGATTTACAGGATAAAAACCCATTGAAGAAAATATATACCAAGCGGACATTTGGCCACAATCTTCATTTCCAGAATAACCAGAAGGTTTACTTGAATAAAGATCATTAACTATCCTATTTGTATAATACTGAGATTTCCATGGCTGACCTGCGTAATCATATAAATATGCTATATGGTGACTAGGTTCATTTCCATGTGCATATTGACCAATAAATCCTGAGGCATTCCCATTTACATCACTTGGTTTTGCATCTAAGGTAAAGAAGTCATCTAACTTATCGGCGAATTGCTTTTCTCCTCCAAACATCTTCATAAAAGAATAAATATCTTGAGGAACATACCACAAATATTGCCATGCATTGCCTTCTGTATATGGATAACCTCCATTCCCTCCATATTTTAAAGGAGAAAATGGTTCAATCCAATTTCCAATACTATCCTTAGCTCTAAAAAAACCAATATTATAATCGAATAGATTTTGATAAAATTCACTTCTATTATTAAAATGCGTATAATCATTTATATACCCTAATCCTTTTGCCATTTGAGCAACACACCAATCATTATATGCAATTTCAAGAGTAATTGATACTGATTGAGACTCTAGATCCTCCGGTATATATTGATATTTTTCTAAAATATTGAAAGCTGAATTCTGATGTGATATTGTCGATGATGCATTAATCGCTTTATAAGCAAGATTATAATCTATATTAGGAATTTTCTTATGGTAAGCATCAACTATAACCGGTATTGCATGATTACCTATCATACAATAAGTTTCCTTACCCCATAATTGCCAAATAGGTAAGTAACCATACTCCATATAATGATCTAGCATTGAGTTAATAAAATCAACTGACCGTTTCTCTTGAATTATTGTTAATAAAGGATGTTCTGCTCTATAAGTATCCCATAACGAAAATGTACTATAATATTTTTTCTCTTTTGAATTTCTTAACTCACCATTACTGTTAATATAATTACCATTTACATCAGCTATGTTATTGGGATGAATGAATGTATGATATAGGGAAGTATAAAATATTTTCTTTTGTTCTTCTGTTCCTTCAATTTCTATAACGGATAATTCTTTATTCCATTGATTTTCTGTTTTAGCTCTAATTTCATTAAAATTGAAATCCTTAATTTCAGCTTTTAAATTTTCTTGAGCTCCTTCATAACTCACAGAAGAAATGCCTACTTTAACAACCAAAGGTTCTTCATTATTATCAAATGTAATAATAGTTTTTAAATTCTGATGGTTCGCTATTTTCTCATCTAAATATATTTTATTTCCTGATTTTATCTCTGTTTTATTGAATGCTTTGGAAAATTCAGCCCTAAAATAAACTTTACGAAGGTTTGCCCAACCTGTTAGAGTACGATAACCTTCAATTATATGATTATTAATAATTTTAATTTGTGCATCAATAACTTTACATGACCAATATGGTCTTTTTTTATCTAATGAGTGATTTAAGTCAATAATTAAAGAAAATGGTTCTTTCCCCTCACTCATATAACGATGTATTCCGCAATGTTCGGTAGCGGTTAGTTCAACTTTAATTTTCTGATCATCCAAAAAAACACTATAATATCCAGGCGTAGCTATTTCATTCTTGTGATCAAATATAGAACTATATCCCTTTTCACTTTCAGAATCATATGGATACCATTTAGGCTCTCCCTTAAAAGGCATAAATAAAAAGTCAAATAAATCTGCTACTCCTGTACCACTAAGATGTGTATGGCTAAACCCTACAATTCTATTATCAGCATAGTCATAACCGCTACATGGATCTTCAGGTTCAGCATCAGTATCTGGGCTCAATTGAACGAATCCAAAAGGAAATACTGCTCCTGGAAAATTACTTCCAGATAGACTTAAACTATCTATAGAACCTGTACCAATAAATGGATTTACATATTTTGAATTCTCAGACACTTTAGAATTAAGCTGTGACCAGCTATAAAGCTTTGTAAATAATACAGCAGCAACAATTAATATTTGTCGTTTTTTCATGAACCTCATAGTTAAAATATTAAGTTATGTACTTCTATTATGTTCGAATAAATCATCTCTATTCAAATTGATAAATATCAATTTGAATAGAGAATAAAAAGAACTGATTTATTTGCTAACTATATTCATTCCTACTTAATTATCAATGAAGCCAACAACTTAATTAAGCAGAATTAATGAAACGCCTTCTTTAATGTATATATCAATATTTTTAAT
Organism: Plebeiibacterium sediminum; assembly: GCF_026013605.1. Lineage (GTDB taxonomy): Bacteria > Bacteroidota > Bacteroidia > Bacteroidales > Marinilabiliaceae > Saccharicrinis > Saccharicrinis sediminus. The sequence continues at coordinate 56,818 of NZ_JAPDPJ010000040.1, read as the reverse complement.
GTTTTATAATTAGCTTTTTCGAAATTTTAGAAATATTGGAGTTTATATTTAGAATATACATTCCATTTGGGTATTTTTGAATATCTATTTGACATGGTCCTGAGTTATTAGTTTTTCTGTATTTTAACATTCCTGCCATATTAAAAATCTCAACTGAATAGTTTGCTTCGTAATTATTAATATTCAAGTATTCATTTGCCGGATTGGGATAAAATTCAACGAAATTCTCTGAATCAGACATAGGTTGTACAATAGTTGCATTTTTTAAAGCTTGGTAACCTAATAATTCTATTTCTGCCAGTTGTAATATACTTCCACTATTATTTGTCATATCTAACCGGTAGTACGTATAAGCTGTACTATTTACAAAACTAAAACTATTGGTTTGTAGATAATCTGTAAACTCTTCTCCTGTACGAATATCCAATGTTGCCCAATTACTGCCATCATTAGAGCCATATAATGACCAATTAAGAGGATCTCTATCATGTTCATCATTTGCAGATGTTATTGTGTAGCCATTTATAACATAACTTCCTAATGCTTGATATTGAATCCATCCTGAGTCATGAAAAGTCAAATACTTAGTATTAACATTATTATCAATCAGATTTGGATATCTTTCATATGTATTGGAATCATCATATTGAGCAGTTATCGTTCCACCTTCATTTGTTATATCATTTAACCCTACTTCAACTCCTATTAATTCAATTTCTGCTAATTGTAAAACTGTTCCGCTATTATTAGTTAAATTAAATCGGAAATAAGAATATGCTCCAGGAGAAGAAACATTAAAGGAACGTGTTTGTAAAAATTCAGTAAAATCTTCTCCTGTACGAGTATCAATAGTTGTCCAATTACTACCATCTTCAGATGCTTCCAATGTCCAATTAAGAGGATCCCTTTCATGATGGTCATTAGCTGATGTTATTGTGTAACTGGAAATAGCATAGTCACCTACAGCCTGATATTGCAACCATCCTGAGGCATGAAAAGTTAAATATTTAGTATTAATATCATCATCAATTAGATTTGGATATCTTTCGTCAGAATTAGCATCATCGTATTGTACGTTTATTGTTCCTTCTATATTTGTAATATCTGTAGCTATTTTATTAACTGCAATAAGTTTCCATTGGCCTCCTGTTTGTCCATTGTTGTCATATTGGTTCACATTTGCTCCTGCATCTGAACTAGAATAAAGTACTTCGATAATTTTACCACTATTTTTAGATACTAATTTGTAGTAACTATTATCTACTTCAACCACAACAAATTGTTGATTTAATAAATCATCATATGTGTATTGATGTATGTTTGCAAAATTATCTTTACTAAAATCACTCACATCAATTGCTTTTCCACTGTTCACAGCAGTAATTTTGTATGTGCCATCACCGAGGTGTGTAAACTGAAATTGCTGGTTAGTATTTCCTGTACAATAATATTGTTGAATGTTTGCTCCATCTTCTACATTTGTTGGTCCTCCCTCCACATCCATATATAGGCCACTATTGCGATTTTGTAGATAATAAGTTCCTTCTAAACCGGTATCTCCATCGGATACTATTTTAATTGAGGAGATTCGGTCATTCCAATCTGAACCAATAAAATCTATATCTCCGGTAAGAGTGGTTGATTCACCGTCAAAATTATCTCCATCATATGCTATAACTTTAAATCCTTCCAAAACTTTTAATGATGATATGGAATTTGTAGTAATACCTGCTGCTTCAAGGTCTGAAACATTGTACTCGCCAACTGCTAATCCATTTTCAAAAAATCCGTAATCAATATTGTTATAAAATATACATGGTTCTTGCAGGTTTACTTCAAAGTTGCTAAAAATGTAATTTACATTGGACGCAAGAGTTGCTAGGTTCACGGTATTATCATTGTATACCCAGAAAAAACCTCCCTTTGAATTACAATTATCCCTGGCAGAAATCATTTTGTCCACTAGGGCATTCTGATCTTCATAAGTTAACCCTCCGGTATGCATGGTTATGCCATTAATATCCCAATCACAAGGGTTATTACCTGCACCTCCATCATAGCATTGCAGATATATAAAATCAACAGTTCCTGTACGCTGATTATTAATATTTGTAGTTAAACTTTCCCAATAGTTCTTATTCATGTATGGTGCAATAGAGGTCTTAAACCCGATATCCGCCAACATAACATGAAATGCTGTTGCTGAATTTACATCATAAGCTTCTTCATCATCGTTGTTAATAGCATCTATTGAAGGGATTGCATTTTTTAATGCCTGAAAATTTCGATATAGAATACTGGATGTTCCTGTTCCCTCTGATGCAATCAAATTTTTAATGTTTGTGTAAGAATGATTTCCCCACCCTCCAATACATTGTTCTACTCGAGTAATAGATGTTGTTCCAGTTTTTAAGGCTGTTACATCATCTATATAATAAGGCTGAGTGTTGTTAAATACATAATTTCCATCTGAGCATATTATTTCACCATCTGTCGTCAAGTCTCCATTTGACTCCACGTTTATATTAAACAAAATTACATATTGAAATCCTGAAGCTTTTAAGTCATCTATCGTGTGGCTTCTTTCACGGCGAAAATGACCTCCAACATATATTCCTGATTGTGCAGAAAGTTCAATAATTGAAAAAACAAATAGCAACATTGCAATTGCATATTTATTAGCGTAAATTCTTAGTTTTTTTTTCATTGAAAATTAATTAACGATTACTATATGTTTCTTATTTTCAGGATCATAAATAGTTATTGTATTTTTATATGACAGATATATTTTATCTGTATTTATAACATTTATTTGAAAATGGAATTTGAAATAATTACAACTACTCTAAGCTATTTCTTTTGCCTAAATAGTATGTCAAATAAAAAGCACTATAGACTAAAACGGTTTACTAAATACGCCAAAAATATTTATGATGATAAAATTTAATATTTACAATTTGAGAAATACAGTAGTTTTTATGTGACATGTATTTTAAAAAGGTAGATATTAGTACAATACTTTCATAAATTTACATACCTAAATAGCCATTTAAAACATCTTATTATTAAAACATATTTAATTTAATTGATACTCATTCTCTAATTTTAGTATTACATACAGCTACAGCAACTTTAGAATCCGCACATCCATAATATAGGTAATAAACATCATCCTTCAATACTAGTCCTTCAATAAAAACGGTTCCATCAACATATTGTCCGCTTTTTTCAAATGATTCTTGTGGAACAAAGAATGGTTTATCCAACCTCTCTAACAATTCGTATGGATTCTGCGATGAGAACAATAATTGCCCGGCACAATATGCCCCTTCCGGATAATTAGGATCACCCTCATTAAGGCCTCCATTTTTGCCATTATACAGAAGTACAATGCCTTCTTCTGTCAATAAAGCAGGTGGCCCACACTCTGTTAATTTACTGTCAAAATAACCATTACGCGGTTTCACCAGCTCCCTAATTTCACCCTTTTCATTTAATATTGGTTTCCAATCAATAAGATTGTCAGAAGTAGCTGCACATATAGCTGTCTCTCCCCAATACATAAAATATTTACCCTTGATTTTATCTACGATTAATTCCCCTCCAATATCTTTTGTTACAATAGATGCTGATTTACAAGCCAATCCATTGAAACGACCCTCGTAGGCTTTTTCAAATGCTAATCCGTGTTTTTCCCAACTTACTAAATCTTTTGACGTAGCAACTGCTAAACGTGGCACATTTCTGTTCCAAGCAGTATAAAACATAACATAAAGACCATTTTTCGTTTTTGCAACTCTTGGATCCTCACAACCTCCTGGCCATTCAATTTCTTTAAACTTATCTTCTTCAGGGTATAATACTGGTTTATTCCTAAAAGTCATTGTAAAACCATCTTTACTTTTTGCTAATCCTATTCGAGAAGTCCTTTTCCCTATTCCTTCACCAGATTTATCTTCAGCCCTGTATAATACACAAATAGTATCATTGAGTAGTACTGCAGCAGGATTGAATGTATCATTTTCTTCCCATCCTACGGAGTCATGTTGCATTGGGCAGTAAAAAGTTTGATTACTTGGACTTATGATAGGATTCACCGCAACAGGTCTTTCAAAAGGCCCAATTGCCCACACAGGTAAACCAACCTCTTTTTTTGTATCACAACTGCAAGCCCAAATAAAAATGGTGATTACGAGCAAAAATTTCAATATTTTTATTTTATTCATATTTCTTTTTGTTGTCATAATTTATGTTTTAAATTATTTATTTTTATGTTTATACATAAACGACCTAAAAACAATTAGTAATTCAAAATAACCATAATAGGGAAATGATCCGATAATGCTCGAGCTTCATATTTTTGCATAGAAACTTCTTTCGGAAAATTTGATGATTTTAATTCATGTTCATTATATAATTTAGACCGATAAGTATCCGTTAAAACACCATAACGTTCGACTTTAAAATCCAAACTAACAAATATATGATCAATGCGACTGTCTGTAAATGTATTGGTTTTAAAATCATTAAAGGTTCCATTTAATGCGTAACAAACATCTGCTTCCAGATAGGAATCAGTCAATACTTTTGATCCTTCAAGAATTTCATAATTAGGGCTGTGTTGATCAACATTAAAATCACCCGTTAAAATAACAGGTAATCCATCACTAATTTCATCTATTTTATTAAGCACTAGTTTAGCACTGTTTTTCCTTGCATCAACACCTATGTGATCCATATGTAAATTGAAAAAGAAAAATGAAAATCCACTTTTTAAATCTTTTAATTTTGCCCATGTACAAATACGAGGAAGTGCAGCATCCCAACCTCTATTTGGTTCATAAGTTATATCAGACAGCCAAAAATTGCCAGAACTTAATAGTTTAAATTGTTTCTTTTTATAGAATATTGGAGCAAATTCTCCTTTTTTATTTCCATCATCGCGTCCAACTCCCACATATCCATATTCTGGCAATTGATGTAACATATCTTTTAATTGATCATACAAAACCTCTTGAGCACCAAATATTTCAAAATCATAAAACCTAATTTGATCGCATATCAATGGACAACGCCTATACCAACCATTACCCATGATTGAATCATTATAGTTATGATTACGAACATTATAAGTAGCTACAATTAACTTTTCTCCAAACAAAGATTGAAGACTAATAGAAAAACAAATACATAGAGTAATGATAATCTGTTTCATTTTATTGTCAATTTAGTTTTCCTGTATATTTTTAAATTTAAATGAAGGGGGAACAGAATTAGCATCAGAAGCCCATGCTTTATTCGGTTGTTTTCCCATAACAAACTCAAACAGTCCTCCCTTCATTAAATCTTCGTGCGAGAACCAAGATTTATTCCATTCTACTCCATTTAATTTTGCAGATTGGATATACTTATTTTCTGGACTATAATTATGACAAATAATTTTAAATAATTTACCATTCCCTAATCTAATTGTGGCTTCTTCAAACATTGGACTCCCAATTACATACATAGGTAATCCTGGTGTGATAGGATAAAAACCAAGTTCAGAGAAAACAACAAATGATGTAAGTCCTCCACCATCTTCATCTCCAGGAATACCCATTAAATCATTACGAAACCATTGTTTTAATAGATTTCGAACTCGCTTCTGAGTACGCCACGGCTGTCCTGCATAGTTGTATAAATAAGGAATGTGCATACTTGGTTCATTTCCCATCGAAAACTGACCAACATTTCCAGTATGATCACCAAACTGATGATAAAAATCCGGACGTCCTTTTCCTAGTGGAGTATTATACATTCGCTCTAGTTCGCTCACAAATTTTTCATTACCTCCATTCAGCTTAATAAGATCGGCTATATTATGAGGCACATCCCAACGATACACCCATCCATTATTCTCATCATAAGCTTCACGTGCTCCTATACCACTTGAATATCGATAATCGAAAGGCTCAATAAAATTGCCATCTTTATCTTTAGGGTGAAAGAAACCTGTTTGATGATTAAAAACTGTTTTATAATTCAAACTTCGATTAAAAAAATATTCTGCATCTTTATCTTTATCAAGATTGAGGGCTATTTGTCCCAAACACCATTCATCATATACTGTTCCTAATGTTACTGCTACCGGCTGTCTTTTCTCCCACGAATGAACCTCAGGTACCGTTTCATTCTCACCTGGAGTCAAAGCAGGGAAATATCCATGATCTTTGTAAAACAGATCCAATATTCCAACCTTTTTACTTGACCATGGTGCAAGTGTTTTCTCTTCAATGGCGTTTTTGCAAGCTTTATAAGCTATATTCAGATCAAAACATCTTAATCCCTTATTATATGCATCTATAACAGTTGCTACACCATGATTTGAATTCATTCTTCGGCTATCCCCTGTAATTTCAGGAAAGGTTGGCATCCAAAAATTATCCATTTGTTGAGCCATTCTCAAAAATGAATTTATCATATTACATTCCATTTCTGGTTCAATTATAACTCTTAATGGATGAGTTGCGCGATAAGTATCCCAAATCCAATCATCTGTATAAAAAGGGACACCTTCATCATCATGCACTTTCCCATCAAAAGCACTGAAATAACGATTATCTTCAGAAATACAAATCATTCGTTCATAGGTCCTGTATAGAGAAGTATAAAAAACTACTTTCGCATCCTCATCATCACCTTGCACTTCAATTTGCCCAAGCTTTTCATTCCATAATTCACGCCCCTTTTCAGCTATAGTGTTTAGATCAAAGTCTTTAATTTCCCTGGCTAAATTTAATTTAGCTTGCTCTACACTGATAAATGATATCCCGTAACGTACATTTAACGATGATGTTTCTTTTGGGTATTGAAGAATAAAATAAGCATTATTACCTTGAGTCTGTTTTTCAGCTGTATTAATTTCATTTTTATTGTGCGTACCAGATTTTTCTGGAATTAAATCTGTTTCCATATACACATAAACACGAGTATTATTTGACAATTGCTGATAACCACTAATTGTAGATCCTTGAGTATTTAATGCTCCATTTCTGGTATTAAGAATCAAGTATGCTGGAAGATCTGCATTCTCAAATTTTAATGAATAAATACCGGATTGATGAGATGGAGCAAATTCTACATGAATATTAAAGTTATCCAAATCAACAGCATAAAAATAGGGTTTTATAGTCTCATTATCATATCCATAATCAATTATACTTTTAACTTGATTTAAATCGCCTTGATAAGGACACAAATTAAAAGCCGAGGTTCCTCGGTGACTTGTTACTACTACTGGTAAACCCTTAATTTCATTTCCTGTAAAATTTTCTCTTTCAGGATATACTCTTAACATACTATTTGGTAAATGTATGGTTGGATAAGTTGGTACTAATAAATGACTAATATTTCCAATATAAGGATTAACATAATCTACAGGATCTTTTTCTCGTTTAAAACATCCCATAACTATGATAGACATTAGTAATATTATTTCCCAAGCTCTAATCTTATATAATTTCATTTGATTTACTATATGATTTTTAATATATAGAATACGACATCCACATTCTTTAATAATTTTATTTTATAATTTTTTGAGTCTGTATTACTTGTCCATTGGCCACTCTAATCAAATAAATACCAGAGCTTAAACCAGCTATATCAAGTTTCACATTTGCACTATTAGAAATAACCTGTTCTAACATTAAACTCCCATCTATATTAAAGACTGTAATCTTACTTTCCCCTTCAGACAAATTAGTAAGAATCAAAGAATTTCCACTATCGGAAACATACATAGATAAATCAGATGTAGTAAAATTATCTATAGATGTTGAAGTATCTTCCGTACCATACAAATTCAATTCCTGAAATTGTAATATTGTTCCATCTACTTTTTGAACTTCCATAGCAAATTTGAACATTGAATATCCATTAGGAATTGTAGTAATATCAAAAGATCTTGATTGTATACGATCAGTCCATATTTCTCCTGTACGCACTTCAATTACCTCCCAGTTTGTGCCGTCATTTGATCCATACAGTGTCCAATTATAAGGATCTCTATCCGGTTCATCATTTCCTGAAACAATTTCATAGCTACTAACAACATATTTTTTTGTAGCTACAATAGTTACCTCCACAGGTTGATTAAATGTTAAATATTTTGTAGAGTTATCATTATCAAATAATTTTTCAAGTCCCTCATTATCTGGAGAGTCATTTCCTGTTTCTGTATATACATTACCTACTTGATCAGTTATATCAATTACTTGAGAATTAATTTTTGTTGCATAACATACTAATGCGAAAACTGTTATAATAATAACACGTAAATTAATAGTATTTAATTTCTTCATAACTTTTAATTTATAATTAAACTTCTACTGGTTTTCTTGGATATCGTATTCTATTTTGTATAGACTAGACTTTTATTTTATAATCTTTTGAGTCTTTTGTATTCCTTTATTGATAACTTGAACTACATATACTCCTGGATCTAGATTATCTATTTTCAAACATACCTGACTTTCTTCTCCTACTTTTTTTTCTTTCAATGTTACACTTCCATTCAAATTATAAACGATGACATTGTTTACACCTTCTGGTAAATTATTTATTGTTAATACACTCTTATTGTTAGTTAACCAAACATCGATTTTACCTTCTGTTCTATTGTCAAGACCAACATTTAGTATAGATTTTTGATATTGAGCCCATAAAGAATTAACTGATTGTCCATATTCCTGATATAACATTTCGTTCAGGGACCATGAATCAATTTGCTTTGCTGATAAATTTAATTTTTTCAAAAAATCTTCATCTAGAAGACTATTTTGAATCCATGAGTAAAAAAATGCAGTTGTATTATATCCATCTATCCAACTACCTCCTGTCGATGGATATCGTTCAGGATTAAATCCTCCAGTAAGTAATCTTGCCAGATCAGCTGTACCTTCAATAAAACCATAATATTCATTAGGGGAACCGTATATTCCACAGTTTTTAGGAGAATTTTGATATCCATGACATATTTCATGACACAATATCCCAAAAATTTCATCGGCACAAATATCGATACCATATTTCTGAGAGAAGGAATTTAAATATTCCATATCGAAACCAATTTCAATATTTGGAACATCACCTCCTTTATATGATAAAGCTCCTCCTTCTGTCAATTTATAATGAATTGATCTCAAATTATGATCATTGGCTTCATTTACAGTAAAATAAAGTTTTTGAGCAATTACCAGACAGCAATTTTTTACAAAATCTTGAATACTCTCGAAACCATTTGCTTTAACGAGATCCAAATACATTAAGTAACCAGGATTATCTTCATTTGTACACTCTAATTGTACTTCAGGATATATAAATTCAGACCAATCATTAATATCTTTTATTGATATTATCTCTGTTTTTGTTTTAGTTGAAACATCATCAAATGCCGTTAGCGAGACCTCATACTCCCCTGGATTTGTATATGTCACTTGTGGACTTATATCTGTACTTCCTTTAGGAGAAGCACCTTCAAATGCCCATTGATAAGAAGTCGCATTTAATGAGCCGTTAATAAATGAAATAGGTCGATTAGTAACATGATATGAGCCTGTTGAAAAATCCACAAGTAACTCATTAAATGACTCTCCTGTTACTCCATACATCTCAATCTCGGCTAATTGAAGAATATTTCCACTATTATTAGTCATTGATAAACGATAAAATGTATAAGATTCCACATTATCTTCAATTAAGAATTCTTTTTTTTGTCCCCTATTAACAAAATCTTGTCCTTCGCGAATATCAATACAATGGTAGGATAGTCCGTTAAAAGATCCCTCCAAAGTCCAGTTCAAAGGATCCCTTTCTGGTGCATCATTAGCCGAAGAAATTATATATTTATTAAGTATAAATGGATTTTTCACTTCAAAAACAATCCAAGCAGAAGAATGAAAAGTTAAGTATTTACTGTTAAGATCATTATCAATCAAATTATTTATATCTTCTCCAGATGGAGAATCGTCATACTGCGACGATAATACTCCTTCTGGATTATCTGTAAATTTAAATTCGGTTTGAGCTTCTATTTTTGTCATAAATAAAACCAATAGTGTAAAAGTCAAACAGAAAGCACGAATAAAGCACATTATCATTTTTAAGTCTTTTATATTAAAAAACAACCAGCTTTTGAGTACTCACCCCACTTTTCGACAATAAACAAACAACATAACTGCCACTTAATAGGCCACTTGCTTTTATATCAGTTATACCTATTCCAACAGTATTTGTGTATATTAACTGTCCTGATAAAGAATAAATATTTATAATCCCTATCTCTTCGGTATTCACTCTGAGATGCTCTTGCCCATTAGTCGGATTTGGGTATATTTTAAATGTTTTTGAATTCAATTTATGTTTAAAAATCCCTGTTGCTAATTGACTTCCATAAACATTAAATCCATAAATCCTAGCTGCCTCATTACTACCTTGTTGAGCATTAACAATATGCAATCTAACTTTACTCGTAACAAATGGTTCTACATCATAATATGTTACATTAGATGTATTATTATTAACTATATCAATATCCACCCAGTTATCATTCACAAACCTTTGCAAACTAAAATCAGAGGTTATAAAACCCTCATTTTCAATCGCCCCATGTAACACTTGCCATCCACAAATCTCAACATCCTTACCAAAGTTTAATTCTATCCACTTGTCAGCTGAACTATTATCACACCATTTCGTATAAGGATCATTATCGATAGCCATAAAACCACTTTCTCTATCATTAGTTTGATCAGATACTGAAACTGAAGTAGGAGTTAATACAGAGCCACATTTAACCGTATTAAAAAGAGGTTCTACTTCGATAAAGTCAGGTAAGCTTGTAATATCGGTCACTGGAATAACATTATCATTTTCATTATTTGAAAGTGTTGCCGCAAAAACAATAATGTCAGGATTATTAGGCAAACGTAACTCTTGTACATCTGCAGTAACAGGAATGGCATACTTAAACATATACAAAAACTTGTATAATTCGTTTTCTAAAGTATTATTATTGTGCCTGTGAGTCGCTGTAAATCCAACATCCTCAACTCTGTAATATCCATAAGAATATTGATTTGGCCATTGCCCTACCGAACCTGCAAAATTACCTATATTTATAGTATGTGTTTCATCATCAATAACAAATTCTCCTAAAGCACCATCCCTTTGAGTTGAAGCTGCAAGTAAATAAAGTTTACTATTTGTACCCTCGTTATAATCCAATGAAATAGTTTGCCCTTCACAACGTACAGCATTTAATAAATCATCCTCACGAGGCCCCATTTCAAATTGTATTCCTTCGGATTCAACGTAGTCTCCTAACAGTTCTGTTGGATAAGATAAACCTGTCTCACAAAACTCACCATCATTACGATTTGAATCAGAACTCATTACATCTATATTATATGTTAATGACACGGGATTTGACACAGGATTCATATCCTCCTTGAAATCAGGATCTGCTAACTTTACAGAAAAAGTTTTTGGTGCGAATCCTCCAATATTAAAAACTAAAGATTTCCCTGAAATAGTGGCACTTCCACTATACTCTTCAAGGCCATTTACCTCTGTTGCTGATAATATTTCTGATGGGAAATTAATTACTACATTATTCTGTTCTTCTCCAGATAACTCATAAACGCGAATAATAACATCATCTGACTCTTCTGCTTGTTTCAAAGCTTTAATAGCAACCTTTGGAGTATTTACTGATGCAAATCCAAACGAACGTCCTAATGTTCCGTCATATTTCGGAGCTTGAAACGCCATTAAAGGTTGATTTACCTTCTCCCCCTCCCATACAGTACTCTCTGACCATTCACCTATATGACGATAAAAAGAAAAAAGAAACTTATTTAAACCAAAATCCTGATGTGCTTGGTAAGTATACGAATTCTCTACCTTCGGAGTATGTATTAATGATAAACGTAATGTGTTATCTGAAGGTTTATCCCAACCATATTTACAATCATTTAAAATGGAAACTCCATACGCACCATCACTGTTGGTAATATCAGCCCATTGATGACCTGCAACTTCATATAAATCACCAGTACTATTTGAACGATCAATTGCACCTATTGACAAATCAAATTTGGCAATATCATTTTGAGCTACTAACGGAAATTCGGCTTTTAATAACGTTCCCGTTGTTTTCCAATTTACTTCATTTACAAAATCAACACGGTCAGTTGATGTTTGAGAAGATAACCTTATGTATTGTACATATTCTGATTCCTCTTTTGTCCTAACAACCTTTAATGCAATACGCAATGGCCCGTCCTCCTCAATTGAAACGTTTACTCCCTCATCTACATATGAATAAGGATCAGAAAAAACTGTTTCTGATGTTATTTCCCAGGCAGGCCAGGTAGTAGAAACATCACTTTGTAGAGATAACCTAATAGGTGCTGATAAAAGCTCTTTTGCTTGTACCTTGTCATATATTGACGAAACATCTCCGTTTGCATCTAAAGTCAATTTAAAAACATCATTTTCCAAACTATTTTCAGTTACGATCAAGCTTTCATCATTAATAGGAGCTTCTTCTGATGCTTCTATGTTGTATATTGAATAACCTAAGGACTGTACACTCGCAACAAATAAAAACTTTAATTCATTTGTACTAGAATCATATCCTAATATCTGAGACATTACAGTATGTCCTTCGCCATCAGTAACAATTAATGAATTAGGCTGCCCGTCTATCTTTATAGATGCCTCAACCAACTCTGTTTGTGCTATAGACAATGGATTATATACCACTACAGGTATGCCACTAACATTCGTATTTAAGTTTCGGCTAACAGCCCCTACGGAATTTCTAAGGTTTTCTGATAATTCTAATTGATTTAGTACTGCATCATTATAACCATATCTATAAGATTTTGGAATAGATGTACCTGTTAAATCATCATGAAATTGATGCCATAAAATTCGAATCCACGATTCTTTTATTTCTTCAGATGGGTAGTTTAACATTCCCATCCAATCTGAAACAACGCTTGATTTTTCTGTTGCTCCAGCTAAGAGTTCGTTTTTGCGATTCCAATATTTCAAAATTGTTTGTGAAGTATAGCAGCCAACACCATGAATTCTCATAGGCAATTCATTATCCCATACAGGTAAGTTTGCAACTTGCTCACCAGAAAAGCTTGCAAAATAGTTATCAGGAGACTCCATTATTACTTTAACAGGGCCTGAACTTGTCATGTTTTTTTCTAACCATATTGCTGTTTCTTCATCTAAACCACCTCCTCTATCTCCTCTTGGACCTATATATCGGCAGGTTGATGCTACTCCAAACTCTTGCTGGTTGCTTATACATTTGGCTAAAATTTCACCATCATATGATAAGTCCTTCCTAAATTCTTCATGAGCATCATAAGGCCCAGGTTTTAGCAATGCCATAATTTCTGATCCATCAACACCTTTCCAACGCCCAAAATTAAATAAACTGTTGTAATCATATGCTGATCCCCAAGCAAGTTTTGCACTATGAAATCCTACATAACCACAATGTTTTGCAAGGGTGGGTAGTGAATATGGAAATCCAAAACAATCAGGCAACATGACATCAGTTCCTCCCTTTCGACCAAATTCCTCTTTATAAAATTCTTGTCCATATAAAAAATTTCTCATAATGGATTCTGCCGATGGTACCATAACATCATTGGCATTTATTGCTCCTCCACTGATGTTCCAACGCCCCTCATCAACATAATTCTTTAATACTTCCCATTTTTCAGGATAATACTCCTTCATCCACATATAATGAATTGCAGATTCAAAATTGAAATGAAAATTTTGATAGTTTTCAAAAAGATTGAAATTATCATTCATTGTATTGGGAATGTAATCTCCAATTGTATTCTCTAACTCCCAATTCCACTGTGTGTCAAGGTGTGAATTAGAAAGAAGATAAAGGCTATATTCCTGTTCACGGGTAGTGGAGATATCATAAGCTGAAGCCCCAAAAATGGCAACATAACCACTGCCTTCAATATGTTCTATATTAATGCTTACTATACTCTTAGATTCATCAGTTGGTACAATACGATCAAATAATGAAAAATTATATCTTTCATCCAAATTGCTATTTTCAGTATCTATTCTTCCCATTCCAAAATATGAAACTCCATACTGAGAATTTTGATACCAATCCAAGAATTCTAAAATACTTTCATCAGTACTTCCATCAGTATATTCTACGGTAACTAAAATTTTATTACTACCATTTGCTGCTGTCCCTAATAACCAAATTTCACTTGTTTGAACAGTTTCAGATAAGCCTATAGATAAGGAAGTTGCAAAATCTGGTTTTAACAAAAAAGTATTAACATCATTATATGAAGATAAATTGTATTTTACACCTGCTGCAGTTCTAATTATCCCTGATTCATCAGAAATACAACCTTGCTCTTGAACTGTAGAGGAATAAAATGCCCAACCATCCCTATCAATTGAAACAACTTCTGTTAAATTGCTCTTATCTTCAACAATACAGTCTGCATTCTGTCCACTAATCGTAAGGGAAATATAATTTTCCTGTGAGAATAAGCTACCTATTCCTATGCATATAAAAACAAGGAATAAAGTAGTTCTTCTTTGTAGATTGTCTTTTATTTTCATACTATCTGATTTTAGTTTAAATGAATTTAGTGTTGTCTTATATTCTTGTTTTTTCTAATTCTTATTATTTAGATTATGCAATTTCGATACATACTCACGTACATATAACGTTACATACACATGAGCACGATAAATCACTTAAAAATTTATTTACTTTTTGAAAATGAATATGGAAATGATTTTTTCTTTATTCCCCTTTGATAATTTGGATTTGAACTCATTTCATATTCTATTATCGCTCCGTTTATAAAATCTTCATGAGAAAAATAATTCTTGCCGTAATTCTTGTCATTTAATTTTATTTTGTCGATATATCTATTATTGTTCCCATTATTCTTTGAGATCAATTGTATTTGATTTCCATTTTCTAACTCTATTTTCACAGTACGAAATAATGGAGATCCAATAACATATTGATCACTTGCAGGACATACTGTGTAAAATCCCATAGCTGAAAACACATACCAAGCAGAAGTTTGTCCATTGTCTTCATCTCCACAATAACCATCTGGTGCAGCAGTATAAAGCTTATTCATTATTTCTCGAACCCAATACTGACCTTTCCAAGGTTGATTAGCATAATTATATAGATAAGCCATATGTTGAATTGGTTGATTACCATGAGCATATTGGCCCATTCCCATAACTTGCATTTCCCTCATTTCATGTATAACAGATCTACTATTTATTCCTTTTGAACTAGAAACAACAAATACAGAATCCAACATTGTAATAAAATCATCATTACCCCCCATTAAATCAATTAAACCTTGAGGATCTTGAAAAACAGACCATGTATAATGCCAACTATTCCCCTCTGTAAAATCATACCCCCAATCTTCTGGTTTAAAATTACTTGAAAAAGATCCATCCTTCGCTCGGCCACTCATTAGCTTTCTATTTGTATTGTATAAGTTCTTATAATTCATAGCCCGATTAGCATAAACTGCAATCTCACTTTCAGGCTTTTTTAGAACTTTTCCTAACTGATAAATTGTCCAATCATCGTAAGCATATTCTAGAGTACGTGCAACACTTTGACTAATTCCTATATCATTAGGTATATATCCGTATTCATTGTACTCTTTATAGCCTGTACGTCCTGATGATGAAACCTCAGGATGTACATTGTTGGCACCATGTATTACAGCTTGCCATAATGTTTCTATATCATATCCTCGAATGCCTTTAATATATGCATCAGCCACAACTGATGCAGAATTGTTTCCAACCATGCAGTCTCTGTGACCAGGGCTAGACCATTCTGGAAGAAAACCACTCTCTTTATATGCATTCACTAATCCCTTTTGAATTTTTTCACTTTCTGACGGATATACTAAGTTTAATAATGGAAATAAACTACGGAAAGTATCCCAAAATCCAGTATCTGCGTATATGTATCCCGGTAAAACTTTACCATTATAAGGACTGTAATGAACTATTTCTCCTTGAGCAGTTTTTTCTGATAGATTACGAGGAAAAAGCACTGAACGGTAAAGACAGGAATAAAAAGTTCTTATGTTATCAATATTATCATCCTCTATTTTAATTCGTCCTAAAACTTCATTCCATCTTTCTTTTCCTTTTTCCAACACTTCCTCGAATGTTTTTGTCCCCAACTCTCCCAAATTAATTAATGCTTGTTCATCACTTATAAAAGATGAAGCAACTCTTGCATGAACAACCTCTCCTCTTTTTGTTGAAAATCCAATTATTCCTCCTGCATGATTTCCTTGAAAACTTGTCTCCTTTGTCGATATTGAACCATCTTTAACTGTCGCATAATATTCAATTGGTTTATCAAACACAATGACAAAATAGTTCTTAAAATTAGTAGGTACACCTCCACTATTTTTGGTGGTATAACCAATTATTTTATTTTCTTCAGGTATAATTTTAATAAATGATCCTTGATCAAAAGCATCAATTGTAACATACGAATTTTTACTATCTGGAAAAGTAAACCTAAACATAGCTGCTCTTTCTGTAGGAACAATTTCAGTTGTTACATCACAATCAGCTAGATGTACTTTATAATAATATGGCTTAGCAACTTCTGTTTTATGAGAATACCAACTTGCTCTTTCGTCTTCATTAAAAATAGGTTTACCAACAACAGGCATTAACGAGAATTGTCCATAATCATTAATCCAAGGACTGGGTTGATGAGTTTGCTTAAATCCTCTTAATTTGTCAGCAGTATAAGTGTAAGTCCAACCATCTCCCATTCTTCCGGTCTGAGGTGTCCAAAAATTCATACCCCAAGGCATAGCTATAGCTGGATATGTATTTCCTGTTGATAGCTCAAATTTTGATAGAGTACCTACTAAAGTACTAACATATTCAACTGGTTCTTGACCAACAATTACTGAATATTTTATTGTTAGAACGATAAGAAAGATAATTATTTCTCGATATTTTTTTTTAAAAGTCATTATTTTAAAATTGAATAAATTATTTTACACATAACAATCCCATTTCAAAGTAGGTTATCTACTCTGAGCACATGGTTTAAACACTGAAAAGAAATAGGATTGATTTGATTTCAATACATTAAAGAATCCATCAAATCACTATTTAGAATTTATAAAAATCACATAACTACTACTGTATTAGATAATATTAAAGTTTTATAAGCCTTCCTCTTCCAATAAAGCTAAATTTGCAAGAATTTCAACAACCGCACCAACATGCAAAACTTCCCAGCTTGATTGTCTTTCATCTCCTAAAATATGGCTATAATTTGGTAGTTTAGTAGACTCATCTACTCCATATTTTGACAACCAAAGATTTGAAAATGTTTGTTCGAAAGCAGTTATATACTTCCTATCTCCGTCTATCTTGTATAGATCAATAAATCCTCTCAGAGTTACTGCATTGAACCAAGTATGTCCTTCAATATAATTTATTCTTTGCTCAAGAGATGATGACACATACTCAGTAAACCATTTATTGAATATGGATCTTGCTATATTTTGAGCATCTGTTAAATATTGTTTTTCATTTGTAATCTTATATAAAAGAGATGCTGCTTGCATTGGTTGCCCTGAATTATACGTAAACTTATTCTTATCAATAGTAATACCGTTAATATTTATATTATCATAATATAAATAATCTCCTGAATCCTGAAGTTTTTCTTTCACCCAAGTATAAAGTTCTACAGATTTATCTAAATATTCCTGTTCTTTAGTAGCTAAATACAGTTTTGCTGCAAGAACAGCAGACGGAGCTGTTGAGCATGTATGCTTAGAACTAGGGTTTTCTTCTTCAATCCAATATACACCTCCTCCAATTTTTTCATCAGTACCACTTAAAATAAATTGCCATACCATTTTAGCTTTATCTAGATAACGGGTATCTCCAGTTTGTAGATATAGATTAGCCATATCAATTCCAATCCAAACATTATCATCATAAAAGCGTTGATTTCCATTGGAAGGATAAACCGCATAAGCTGATATATTATTATCAGTTGTTATAAACTTATTAATCCCGTTAAACATTAAGTCATCCATCTCTATATACTTATTACCTAACGATTTTATCGCTTGTGACGCTTCTCTAATGGCAACAAAACCAGAAAAAGCTCCACCTTGCCCCCATACTACTGCATCTCCATCCCAATATGGTCCAGTTGAATTTGGATATCCGCTATTCCAAACTCCAGATCTTGGACTAGTTAACATTAATTTAATCATTGCATCCATCACTGTATCTGCCCTTGCTAAAAATATACCTGTATCTGGTTCTTCATTATCTCCTAAATATGGTTTCCCTTCTACCTCAATACTTTCAGAACTCATTCCCGTCTCACTATAAGTCTTGACACTTATAATATATGTTGAATACATAGGGACTTCAATCGTTAATGAACTCTGAGTGCCCTTTTCAACAGTTAATGTAATAGGTTCAATCTTCACTCCTGTGATACTCTTTGTCCTACAGCTAATCTTTACGGTTGACAAATTTTCATTATCTGGATTATCCCAAACAACGTATAACTGTTTAGGTGTATTAGCTTCTTTTATAGTTAAATTTTCTACAGGATCAATGCTAGAATTAACATTTGGAGTTATGCTGTCATTCTTACCACAAGAAGAAAAAAGTATAATAATATTTATAAACAGGAATAATAAGTTCACTTCCTTTGTCATATTCGTTATATTTCAATAGGTTATCAAAAAGGGCTTCTACTTTTCCTCTTAGACTTTCTAAAAAAGATCTGTAGAAGCCATGAATTTATTTCTGAATTATTCTGGACATACTTTTTGCACATATCTATCTTCAGGAAACTCTTTTGGTTCAAAACCTCCAACATTTCCATATACTACAGCATCTAACCCATGGCCAGATAAATCTGTAAAAGAGGAGGTTGAAGTACCATAGTTAAACACCCAGTTTGAAACAAGATCTTCAACATTATATTCCGAAGTTAATGAACACATACTTGCCTGAATTTCAGACTCTGTACGAGCTACCTTCCAGATCCTAGCTTCACCTAATTTACCATAAAATCCTCTCCAATCCTGATTACAAGCTCTACCTATCATAAAAGCAGGATCCTCATTTTGAACAGTCAAATCTACGGTCGTATGTTCTCCACTAGTATTTTCAAACGTTAATGTTTCTTGTACTCCATTAATGTACATCTTATATTTTTCCTCAATACTAGTGGCTGTTCCATCAAATACAACAGCTACATGATACCATTTACCAGGGCCATTTCCTCCAGCCCTATCTGATAAAATAGTTTGTTGACTAAATATTTTAAGATCACTTCCTGAAATTTCAAATCGAGGATTAACATCAGTAAATTCTCCTCGTAATAAAAGATTCCCTTCCAATCCCATAAGCGTCATCAATCCTCTTGTATAATCAGCATAGAATACTATTTCGTATGTAACTTGGCTTAGATTCTTCAAACTCTCTGCTTGTGGTGAATTTGCCATATCAACCACTAAACAATAATTATCATAAAGATTAATAGCAAGATCTAAATCAACAGAAATTGGAATAACAACATTATCACCTTGAATTCCTGTGATTGTTAACTCAGTTGATCCAGATGCTAGAGGTACAACAGTTATAACATCATTCTCTAAAGATACACTTACTATATCATCCTCTGAGAAAGAAAATGTATAATTACCACTTCCTGATAAAATAGAAATGGTACCAATAGATTTTGATCCATTTAATGTTAAACTTGATTGATCTACTGAAATAACACCTTCCTCAACTTTAACTATTAAGTCTAAAGTCTGATCTTTTCCATCACGAATTATTAAACTAGCTTCTCCAACATTTTTTCCTGTTATTGTAAATGTATTATTTCCTTGTAAATCATCTTTATTTAATTCTATTATTGACGAAGAAGATGCATCAACAAAGTCTACTGTATAATTTCCATTTCCAGTAAGTATTGATATTACCTTTTCCTGTCCTACAACAATTGAAGGCATACTGCTATCGACTGTAATATTGAATACCTGGGCAACGGTTACTACAACTTTTGCTTTTTTTCCTTTAGAATCAAATACATAAACGTTTGTTTCTCCTCCCTCCAAATTATCACTAGCTGTGATTGTTACTTCACTTTCATTGACCGTTGCTGTAACAATATCTTCATCTAATGGATATGCTGAATACTCACCATTTCCTGATATTACATTAATAGTTAAGCTTTCTCCCGGGTTGATACTAACTTCTGTTGTATCTAACTCAATATCTACATCTATTTCTTCTTTATTACATGCAAAAACAATAGATATTAGAATTAAAAAGGAGAATAAATGTAGATTCTTTATATATTTTAAATTCATAGCCGTTTAAATTAATCATTGTTAAAAAATGAAGGAAGCATGAACTTCCTCCAACAATAAAATTTATATTGATCATATATCATTTTAATATGATATACTTTCAATTAATATTACCAACCTGGATTTTGAATTAATCCAGGAGTCTTTTCTAATTCTTCAAACATAATCGGGAATAAATAATGCCTTGGAGTTACAAAAACTCTTGATTCTACAAAGAATCTTTCCATTTTATAATGTTTCCCGTCTACAATAATCTCTCCGTTAGGATCTTCAACTGGCCTCATTCCATTTATCATTCTTTGTCCTTTAGGATAAGGCCAATAGTTTTGTGATCTTTCATCATTTGTACTACCAGAAGCCTCCCATTCATCCTCACTAGCTGTTACAGTCGTGCTATTAGGTTCTAAGTAAAGACGACATGTCCATATCCTATTATTTTCATAAAATAATTCAACTCTTCTTTCTCTCTGAATATACTCATTCATTAAATCTTTATCTGTGATAACACTTGTTGGCATAGGTGCCATAAATGATCTTGCACGCACTTCATTAATCATATCATATATTTCCTGATTTGGTCCGGAAGTCTCATTAACTGCTTCACTATATATATATATAAATTCAGGTAATCTCCAGACAGGAGGAGCACTTATATCAAATGATTTATCTCTATTCCACGATTCCTTCAAAAATTTGCGTAAGAAATATCCTGTTGTGGTAGAATTTGTTGCATTAATTTTGTCTGCTCCAGAGGCTGTATTTATCTTACCTCCTTTAAATGTAGAACCATGATATATTATATCTCTGTATAATCTGGGATCTCTGGCAATTCCTTCGTATGGATTCTCATCATTATAACCATCTGAAACTGCACGATCAGAATAAATTGGATAACCATATCCGTCACTAGCAATATACTCATATTCATCTACTTGTTCTTGTACTGGCATTTGTCTTGAACTTCCACCCCAACTTGGAGGGTAAATATCACCTT
The DNA here is from genome assembly GCF_026013605.1 of Plebeiibacterium sediminum. GTDB lineage: Bacteria > Bacteroidota > Bacteroidia > Bacteroidales > Marinilabiliaceae > Saccharicrinis > Saccharicrinis sediminus. The sequence continues at coordinate 35,323 of NZ_JAPDPJ010000040.1, read as the reverse complement.
GCCATGCACTATTCTTATCTTTTGTTATAAAAAAAACAGCTTCTTCCTGATATGCGTCCATGTCATAATACATATCCCAAAGGCGTGTATATACTTTCGAGTTATTATTATTATCCCCCGCATCATCATCAAATTCAGTATTATCATGATTAACATAAAGTGAATAACGTTTTCCTCCGTCAACTTGAAAGTCTATTACATTTTTAGCTGCAACTTTAGCTTTCTCCCATCTAGACTCATCATACCCATACTCACTTACATAAGCTCGTGTATCATCTGGAAAATTGCCTCCATTCCACATTGGGGTTGCTGCCATCCATCGTACAATTGCTTTTAGTCCTAAGCAAGCACCTTTATCAATACGCCCAAAATCTGATCCTCCCCATGTCTCTGGTACTCTATTATATGCGGAATCACAATCTTGACATATCTTTTCAACAACTGAATGAAATGACTCTTTTTCAAATTCCATACTTCCCTGTGGATCAACAGTATGGTTTAAATAAACCACTTCTCCATACATTCTTGCTGCTAAATAATGTAAATATGCACGCATAAAAAAGGTTTCTCCTATTCGCTTTGATAAATCACCTTCTTGCAATGGATTATCTGGCGTTTTATATTTTTCTATACCTTCAAGTATAACATTAGCTTTCCTTATCTTATTGTAAAGATCCCACCAGTATTGTCCACAACTACTTCTGTCTGGCATTCCCATAGAACTCCAATCTCCATCGTTAAATTTATTTGTTAAACTTCCTTCTGCCGTTGAACCTTCACACTCATCTGTTACTGGAGCAGTGCTAAAGTGATTAAAAAATACCAATGTTTTATTTGCAGACTTAATATTGGAATACAAATCTGTTACTAACTGATTTGTTTTCGTATACCTTGTAAACACCTGTTCTTCATCCAATTGATCATCAGGTTTCCTATCTAGAAAATCATCATTACATCCAGCAAAAGAAACTGAAACAAATAAAATTATTCGGAATAAATATTTAAATTTCATAATTGACTTGCTTAATTGTTGTTTAAAAAGTTGCATCTATACCAAAGTTTATCACTTTTTGAATTGGATACCAATCTCCAGAACCTTCTTGTGTTTCTGGATCCATATCTACTTCACCTAATTTATCAAATGTAAACAAGTTTAATCCTTGTACATATATACGCACAGCTTTAAGGCCAATAGTCTTTAACTTTTCACGAGAAACATTGTAACCTAATTCTATAGTTTTCATTCTCATATAAGAAGCATCATACATAAACAAACTACTATTTGAATTTTTATTATTACTATGATCTCCAAAGTGTAAAGCAGGATATTTAGCAGTTTCAGCAGTCTCTGGTGTCCAACGCTTTAGGTGCATTGGCTTAACTTTACCATATTTATCTTGTGAAAAAAGTGGAAAATCCCAAACTGCAGCCCCTGACAATTGGACTGATGTACGTGCAGCCCCTTGTAATAACATACTAAAATCCCAACCTTTAAATTTAAAACCTATTGGTAAACCAAACATAATTTCCGGAGATCTGGGATTTCCCATAGCCGTGCGATCACCTAAATCATCAATTTTACCATCTCCATTTAAATCCTTGTATACAACATCTCCGGGAGTCAATTGTCCCCACGATTGAAAACCTGCTCCATTATTCATTTCATTAAGCATTTCAGCTTCTGCCTCATCTCTAACAAAATGATCTACTACATAATTAAAATGTTCACCGATCCGTTTTCCTGTTTGAGCTCTCCATGAGTATTTACGATCAATTTCATTCATGAACTTGATTTTGTTTTTGGCATAAGTAAAATTCGGTTTGAAATAATATTGAAAGTTATCTCCGATTTTACCTCTCCAACTTATCTCTAAATCAACTCCCTTATTATCTACTATACCCGAATTAACATAAGGTGCATCCTTTCCAACAATATCAGGTAATCCAAATTTATCACCTCCAGATAAATCTGTTATAATATCATATCGATGCTCAAAGAAATAATCTACAGACAAAGAAAGTCGCTGATCAAACATAACCAAATCAAACCCAATATCAGTTTTTTTAGCTTTCTCCCAGGTAAGGTTTGGATTGGCTAAATTACCCTCAGAAATACCTCCTCCAGCTCCGGATCCAAAGTTATCTATTCCAAAGCTATAGTCTCCACCACCTCCATAATACTGAAGGTATATAAAACGAGAATTATTAGGAATATTATCACTACCGACTAGTCCATATGATCCTCGTATTTTTAAATTATCTAACCACTTACTTGTTGAGGCCATAAATGATTCATTTGAAATAATCCATCCTCCCGAAACTGCAGGAAAAAAACCGTAGCGTTTTCCTGGAGCAAAGTTCTCTGATCCGTTATAACCCATATTAACCTCAAATAAGTAGCGAGATGCAAAATCATACGTTGCTCGTCCTGTTATTCCTTGATAACAAAATGACACTTGATTATCAATATCTTTTTTTGAGCGATTGGCTAAAACCATTCCAGTTACACTATGTGCTCCAAATTTCTGATCATACTCAAGTTTTAACTGTAAATAACTGCGACCAACTGTTGAATTACGACTAAATCCATTTCCTATAGTCTGATCAATATCGTATTTATTACCTGTTTTATATTCGCCAACATAATGTCCTGGTGTACGATAAACATCACTTCCTTCCACAGGAACAAAAGTTGCATACCCCGGGTATTCTCTATATCCTTCGCTATAAGTATCTACTTTTCTATTAATCCATCGTCCATCTGAAGCATCATATGAAAAAATAGCCTCTGCTTGTAATCCTTTTGTAATAAAATCCAATTTATGTCCAAGTGCAAAAGAACCGTTCAAATAAGTATTTTTTTCATTTAAAAATCCAGTTCTACTCAGTTCACCTAAAATATTAAAACGATAAATTTGATCTCCATATAACATTCCTGATGGATTATTTGCCGCATAAATTTTATTAGTTTCAATATCTTCATTTACTTCTAATGTAATCGGCAAATAAGGTGGTTGAGTATTCGCAAACTCAACGATTCTTCCTGCAGTAGTTCCTGGTGCATTTCTATCTGTTATCCTTGCTCCAATATCTAACTTTGCATAAAAATTATCCGTAATATCTATATCAATATTTGATCTGAAGTTATAACGTTTAAAAACAGCTTGTGTATTATACTGTGCTAGATCCGTATGTTTATAGTTACCATCTTGTTGAAAATAATTTGCCATTACATAATATCTTGCTCTCTCATTTCCTCCTTTAATAGATAAACTGTAATCACTTTGTGCACCAGGTTTAAAAGCATAATCAAAATAATCCCAATTATACCCCAAACCATCAGAATTATCTCCTTTTGCTCTTCTAAATTTATCAATGGCATCTTGAGTAAATAAATTTAAATTTTCAGGATTAATACCGGGATTATCATTCTGAATAGCTTCATTATATAATTCTGCATATTCCGCAGATCCTAAATAAGTAGGGAATTGCACCGGTTCATTAACGCCATACGAGGCTTTAAAATTAACCGTTGCTTCTTGTTCTTTCCCCCTTTTTGTTGTGATTATAATTACACCATTTGCGCCTCTTACACCATATGGAGCAGTTGCTGAAGCATCCTTAAGAATTGTAAATGTTTCAATCTCTTCAGGAGCCAAAAAATTCATATCCCGTTCAACTCCATCTACTATTACAATTGGTGATTTACTTCCATACGTTCCTAATCCTCGCACAAATATTTCACTTTGATCAACACCAGGTTCACCTCCACTATATTGATTTACAATTAAACCTGGCATTCTTCCTGCTAATGCATTTGTTAAATTTGCCGTGGGACTTTGTTTTAAATCTGTAGTTGTAATTGATGAGATTGCTCCCGTTATTGTTTCCTTTCTTTGTTTAGTATAACCAACAACAACAACTTCATCCATATCCATTGCTACTGGTTCCATAGTCACATTAATATTTTCAGGACCACTAACAAGAAACTCCTGTGTTCTCATCCCTATAAACGAGAAAACCAATGTAGAATTTATTGGAACATTTGAGAGAGTATAATTTCCATCATAATTAGTAATTGTTCCAATATCAGTTCCTTTAATTACAATAGATACGCCAGGAATACCTTCCCTCATTCCATCTGTAACACTACCTGAAATCTTAATATTTTCATGTTGTTGTGTATTTACTTCGTAAAGAACGATCTGTTTGTTGACCACCATATAACCAATATTCGTACCTTGAAATATATCTTCAAGTACATTAGCCAATGGTTCGTTTTCGTAATCAACATTTACTTTACGTTCAAGATTCACATACTCAGAACTAAATGCTACTTTAAATTCAGTTTCTTCCTGAATTACAGTTAACGCATCTCCTACTGTTATTTCTCCCATCTTAACAGTAATCCTAGCATTTTGTCCATAACTTCCCCTGGCAGAAACTTGCAATAAACAAACTGTTAATAAAAACATACTGATTTTCATAATCCGTAGAATTTTACGTCCTACAAAAGAAGTCGTACCTTCCCTTGCAATACCATTTTTTTTCATAAATTTGTATTTACATTTATTAATTTGGCATCATTATTTTGATGCCGATTATTTAGAATTCCTTAGGAAAGTGTTGCTGCACTTTCCTATTTTTATTTATTTTTTGCGAGATTCAAAATAAATTGTATCACTAAATTGTTCTATTTTTACTGCGGCAATGTTTTCCATAATAGTTAGTACATCATCTAAATCCTCATCTTCAATAGATAAACTTATTTTATACTCTTTTAATCTTTCATCCACAATAAATTTATAATTATATCTTCTTTCAAGTTTTAATACAGCCTCTGATAAAGGACAATTGTATATATTAAGTATACCTTTGCGCCATGAAGTATATTTGTCTGTATTTACAGCATCTCGAACAATCTTTCCAGAATTAGTTTCGAATACAGCTCTTTGACCAGGTTTTAAAATAACCTTCTTTGAAGGATCTTTTACTAATGACATTTCAACCGACCCCTTTTCAAGTAAAATTGAAGTTTTATCTACTGCCTCAAATGCTTCTACTTCGAACTTAGTCCCCAGCACCTTAACATTTACATCTTTACTTTGAACAACTAAAGGAAGTCTATCATCATGTTTAATATCGAAATATGCCTGCCCTTCTAACTTTAGGTCTCTATTTGATTTGGCAAATTTATCATTGTAAGTTAAAGAAGAACCAGAATTTAACCATACTTCTGATTGATCAGGTAATATAATTTTAGAAACATGACCATTATCAGCTATAACGCTAGTATACAAAGGTTCTACCATTCGATTTCTAATAAAAATACCACCTACTGTTAAAAGCAAAATCAACATAATAGCAACTGCATATCTATATATGTAGCGTATTTTTTTTAACCTAACAACATTGGCAAACTCATCACTCATGATATGCGATTGTAAACGAACTAAACCAGCTTCTATATCTTGACTAACAATTGAGGTAAGACATTCTTTTTTCCAGATAAATTTCTCTTTTTTAAATTCTATAAAATTTTCTTTGTTTTCAAGCCAATTCAGCAATTGTTTTTGCTCATCTTCATTAGCAATACCTTCGAAATATTTTCTAATTGTTTCTCTCATCTCTAATTGTTTTTCATTAGTAGTAGCCTGTTTTAAAAAAAACCCTACCTAAAATTATTACTTATTTTAATTTTTTTTCACAACCTATTAAAATATGATTATAATAATATTTCTAAATAATCTGCCTATAATTATTACCATTATTATACAATTAGCACAAAGCTTAATTCACTGTTTTACCTAAATAATTCAAAATATCATTCACTAATTTTATTATTAATAATTGTTATTTTTTATTAATTTAATTTATTTTGCATGCGCTTTCAACTGACTGAAAAATTTATGTACGACATCGCATTAAACAAAAAATTAAAACAAGGTAATCCTGAAGTATATTCTTCGTTATTTATAGCATTGCAGCCGAGGATGACATGCTATTGTCGACTCTTTATTAATGACGAAGATCAGATTAAAGACCTTATTCAGGATTGTTTTACTCACCTATGGGATAAAAAGGAGAATATTGATGTTCATAAATCTATAGAAAGCTATTTATTTGTTATCCTTAAAAATAAATGCTTAAGAATTTTAAAAGAAAAGCAACTAATACAAAATAACATATACATTGATGAATTACCAATAAATGAACTTCAGTATTTGTATCAGTTAGATTTTACTGAAAAGAAAGAAAAAACATTAGAAGAAAGTTTAATTACATCCCTTAAAGAAGCGATTGACGAATTGCCAACTAAACGCAAAGAAGTTTTTATTAAAAGTAAAATTGAAGGTAAAAAGCAGAAAGAAATTGCTGTAGAGCTAGATATTTCAGTTAAAACAGTGGAAAAATATATTAGTCAGGCTAAAGAACAATTAAGAAAAAAACTTGAAAAAGAGTATGCTATGCTTTCAATTGTTATTGCAATTCTATTTAAGTAATATTATTACAATTATTTTTCATTACGCCTTAATACTTTTTAACAAATATGATAGTGTAAAATACTATTTAATACATTCTCTTTTTTACTATTAATGACAAATGAAGCAAATGCATGATATTAAGCGCCGACAAAAATTATTATGCTAGTATCAGATAATTTCCATTAAAAATAGAAAAACAACACCTCCAAACACAACTGTAATCATTAAACCATAAATCCTCATTCCCTTTTTATGAAAAACCATTGTAATACTAGTGTTTTTATTATGGATAGTATGTAGTAAGTAAACAATTCTTACCTGTACTTTTTAAATTGTTTTACATTTACCACATACTATTTCAAAATCCCATTTATTTTTTTGATACTTCAAAAAATTTACTCAAATAGTTTTCTAATAGACCTATTAGAGTCTTATTTTCTTTACCAAAGTTGTTTCATTATTTTTTAATACGACAAGATAAATACCTGTTACAGGAACTGTAACTAGAGTATTTATATTCTGAATTTTCTTATTTACAAACAACTGTCCAGATAAATCATATATAGAAACATAAGCTTCCGCTTCTCCTTTATAGCATATTTCAACCTGTCTATTTCCTTTATTATTTACACGAATATCAGCATTACTTTGGACACTCGCCTCATCAACATTTGTTGTAAGTTCTTCACTAGTATATAAACCTATTTCTGAAAATTGTAATACATCTGAGCCATCTGTTGATTCAACCCTAAAGCAATAATATTGATACGGAACAGGATCTGAAATACTAAATGCAGTCCCTACATAATTCTCATCTGGTAATTGCGGATCATATACAGCATCAATCAAATTCCAAGTAACAGCATTATTAGAACCATACAAACCCCATTTTTGAGGATTACGCCCTGGATGATCTGCATTATCATTGGCGGTATAAATTACATACCATTTTAGAGTCACCTGCTCTTTCATTGTCCACGACAATGTTGAAGGAATATTTTTAGTACAATACTTTGTTGATGTTTCGCCATCTAACATTAGATAAGCGGATTCTGATGTACTTACACCCTCTGTCCCTGTAACCGATTTATCAATTAACTTATCGGCTAGAGAGATTTTACTTAAAACGCTGCTTATGTCTTCATGGTTTCCTTGGCTACTTACTGCACCTATAGTTAGATCTGGAACCCCAACTGTTGTAAAATAAGAGCGATAACTAGGCTCTGTTTCTGCAATTACATCTCCATTATCAAATGTTAATTTATTCGTATCTGGATCATCAAATAATGTAGTAACATAATCTGATGCATTAATAACTCCTTGATAAGCATTACTTGTAGTACTTATATTTTCACTCGAATTACAAAATAGGGCATAGGATGCACCTATTTCACTATATAATGCTGTTAAATCATTGAAGCCATGATGGCTTGTTTGAACACATTCACTCTTTAACGTACTACTAGTATACATACTCAACATGTCTGACTGACAAACTGAATCGGCATCACCCAATAACATAATTTTACTACCATTGATTGTTATTTGTAATATGGTTGATGTATCATTAAAATTACCAATCATGGTTTCGCCTGCTGAAGAAACTCCATCTTCGTGCGTATGTAATACATCAAACCATACTCCTTGTAATGAGAAATGTTGCCCAGTATGTAATTTTATATATTTACAATTTGGATAATATGTATTAAATGATTCTTTCATTAGAAACGTTCCTGAATCATAACCTGAATTCATTGTCTGATAAGAGGGGAAATTAGTTAATACACTTTCTATATTTAATATATTATGATATTTTTCAAGGAAAGGATAACTCATATACACATGATCCCCATGCGCATGTGAAAAAAACCATGCTCGTATATTAATCAAACTCCCGTTTTCTTGTCCTGTTATTTGATACATAAAATTCATTAATCCTTCTAGTGCAGCATTACTACTTTGACGTTCATGTCCTGAATCTACAATAAACAAGCTGTTATCCTTTAATTTAATAATTAATAATGCTCCACAATCAATTTCCCAATAATCAACTTTACTGGTTTGCCCCTCCCCATGAGTATGATCTAGGCTATAAAGATAAAATTCAGTATCGCCTGTACCCTGCACAGTTGCATCTAATTCATCAACCAAATTCCTTGATGCATTGTCTTGAATAATGCGAACCTGACTTTTACTAGAAGTATAATACAGGTAGTATATTTTATCTTCATTGACAAGAGTATAGAATACATTATCCTCAAGGCTTGAGGTAGATGTTTGTACAAAACCATTATTAATCAATGATTGAATGTAATCAGAAAAAGTATCTACACTTGTATTACTAATTACAGCCATTTTACAGTCTTCTGACGTAACTGAAGTTTGGTCAATTGCCATACCAGGCCCTGCATTGTATAAAGGGCTTACAACACCTTCAGGATAACTTAAAAAGTTAGGAAAACCTGGAGCAAGAGTGATGGTAGCCACAGTATTCGAAATAACAAAATCATTATCTGCACTAATATTTACATCTACATCTTCATTTGCCGTTATTGTTATGTCATCACTAATTTTAGCCACCAGGCCTGTTGAAATATCAACTTTTGAACTCTCACAACTTACACCCAAACTTACGCCATGGCTACATATAAGCTTTGTGAAATCAATCTGGCTAAGATTACTTAATGGATAACTTGTATTATCCAATATATCCAAATCATCAGGGGCATCTAAATTTAAAATTGATATATTAACAGGGGTATTTTGCCATTGAAAAACAGGGTAACCATCATTTAACATTTTCCATACACCCGTAATTTCTGTAAAATCCCATCCTAAATTATTTGCGTAGAAAGTACTATTTTTTGCGTCTGCATCACTTGGTAAATTAGCGCCATTATAATTATCAGAACCATAATGAATATTATTTTCATCAACTATATCCAAAGTACTCAAATCATAAGATGTTCCAACTAAAGTTGAATTCAATGAATAATTTTCTGTAAGTACGGCAGACCTATCTGTCCTTGGAATTATTCGTAGAGATTCTCCTGAATTAGATATTATGAGTGGCGAAAGGTTTACGCAATATTCAACTACTGGTAGATATCCATTTTCAATATACCCAACAAGGCCTCCTGAACGCCAAGAAGATCCCATACCTCTTACAAAACCAGAAAAATAACATTTTGACACTGTTGAAGTCTTAGCACTCCCCACTAGTCCTCCTGTATTATAACTTGTACATAATATATATGCAGAGGCATAACAATTTTTAATCAATGCATCTGAAGTAGTTTGTCCTACAAGAGATCCAACATGATCTCCTCCTTTGATATAGCTGTTAGAGACATAACATTCTTCTATTAAACCACCAGTCATAATTCCAACTAGAGCTGCTACATCCTTATTACCAATCACATTAGCATTTTCTATTCCTATTTTTTTTATAGTTGCTCCTGTTGTTGTTGCAAATACACCAACACTATTACCTTCTGTATTATCATAAGTTAAACCTCTTATCACATGTCCATTTCCATCTAATATCCCTGCAAAATTTCCAATTGGACTCCATTCGGCTGTTAAGGTAATATCGGCTGTTAAAATATAATTGCCGTTTAAATCATTAGCTATTGAAGCTAATTCTGTAGCATTTGATATTTCAGTCTGGCTAAAAGCGAATCCAGAACAAAACAGAGCAAAAACTAAGGAAATGCTTATCCTTTTTAAAACGTGATTTTTTTTCATAAACTTATCATTTTAATAAATTATTTTTTAATCATATAAAGAAGTATCAGATCATTCTAATTGTAAATTAAGTTTTAGCTTGTTTTTATGATTTTATTTTTCAATCCTCAATTTAGCTTACGATTCAGTTATTGCTATTATTGAATCTGCTTTTTCTTAATATAAAAGTCATTTATTTTATAAAACGACTAGGCCTTCAACAAAACACACATGATTTAATTGACCAGTAATTTCAAATTGTTGATCATGCATGATAAACCAATCTTAAGTTCGTTTTAATACTCTTGCTGGTTCATGTCTCTCCATTAATATTTAAAATACAGCATAAGTGCCATCAGGCAAATGTTTATCTCTATGCTCTGTACTATTTTTACAGTTGCAAATAAAAAGAATACCATTTTCTGTAAGTATTGCTGAAGGACTTGGTTTAACTAAATCACTATCAAATTTGCCTTTTCAGGTTGAGAAAACAATCTTAAAGGCATTTATATAGTTTCTCTTTTCAATAAGTTGCATTTTACTCATATCGGCTCCCAATCAACTAAATTATTTGATGTTGCCATATAGATGTTTGATTCACCTCTATAGATCCAGCATTTCACATCATTTTTCGTAGCTATAACTCTTTCGTTCTTATAAATATGTAAAATAGATTCAGATTTCGACCATATATCAACAAACATGATTTATCTCCATCATAAGCTATATAAGTCATATAATAAATACCATTCATATCTTACACAATACATGAATCTTCCCATTCATTATTTTTAAAATCATCATTTTCTGGATACAATACTAGTTGTGTTTCGTTGCGAAAATTATCCATCTAAACTGTAACCTAGTCCAATTCTCAATCCTGTGATACTTACCAATGATATCTTCTACACAGTAAATGATATGGCAAAATAATTTTAGAAACGTGATCATTGTCAGCTATAACACTAGTATATAAAGACTCAACCATATGATTTCTAATAAAATCACCACCTAATGTTAAAAGTAAAATCTACATGATAACAACAGCATATCAATATATGTAGCATATGACACCTATAGCAAACTCATCGTTTATGATATTCGATTGTAAACGAACTAAACTAGCTTCTATATCTTGACTAACAATTGAGGTAAGAAGTTCTTTTATTCAGATAATTTTCTCTTTTTAAAATTCTCTAGAATTATCTTTGTTTTCAAGCTAATTCAGCAATTACTTTTGCTCATCTTCAAAAGCAATACCTCTAAATATTTTTTAATTGTTTCCCTCATCTCTAATTGTTTTTCATTAGTAGTAGCCTGTTTTAAAAAAAACCCTACCTAAAATAATTACTTATTTTGATTTATTTTCACAACCTATTAAAATAGGATTATTATAATCATCCAAAATAAACTGCCTATAATTACCATTATTATACTATTAGGACAAAGCTGTATGTTTTTGTAATAAACCAGTAGCTTTACCTTTTTCCACTTTTGCAGCCTACAATCTTGTGGAAAGTGGCTGATAAGCCAGTAATGAATCAACATCAACTATATCATTCTACTTATCAGCGCGTGGGTAAATAGCCACATTTTCAGTCTACTGAGGCATTCCTGTCATATAACAAGACGTAGTAGGAGCATTTGATGAAAATGTTTTAACATATCCACAAAAATATGGATCTATTGCAAGTTCCACTTTTCCCAACTTATTATATACTTTATATCATCGAGCTGAAGACAATACGCCCAATGAAGTTCCATCAGCGATTAATAAAATATCATTTTTAGTTGGTGAAATTTCTTTGCGGTAGTTATCCCCATTATAAGTTTGTGTAAATACATTTATACTAAGTAAAAGCATAAACTACTATTAAAAAAATATACTTCATCTCTAATCTAATTCTTCATAAATTTCATTTCTAGCCTTTTTAAATTCTTTCATACCTTTCCCTAATCCTTTCATTAGTTCAGGAATTTTCTTTCCTCCAAACATTAAAATTATAGCTAAAATCACGAGTACCCATTCGAATCCTCCAGGCATCCCCATAAACAAAAAAAATGTTTTCATATTTAATATAATTTATAAAGACAAGAACCCTGTTCTAGTGTTCTTGTCTTATCCCTTCCCCTACATCCAACAAACCAAACTAATACAAAGCGTCTTAAATATTTTCAATTAAATTATACTAATAAATGTTCTTTATTCTCATTTATTAGTTTTAAAACTAATTCTCCAAATAGTGTATTTGCCCAAGCAAACCATGAACGCGTAAATTTTTGGGGATTATCCTTATGAAAGGTTTCATGCATAAAACCAGTATCTGCATCTGAATCCCGCAAAGTCTTAATACACCACCTAATCTCGGTATCACTTGTACTGGTCATTGCTTTCATAATAATACTCATTGGCCAAATCATATCATAACCAATATGTGGGCCACCTATCCCCTCTCCAAATTTTCCTTTAAAAAAATATGGATTACTATCACTCCATATTAGCTCACGTGTATTCTTATAAACATTGTCTTTTGGTCCAATAAGCCCAAGATATGGCATAGACAACAAACTAGGCACATTTGCATCATCCATAAATGTGTGATTCCCATAACCATCTACTTCAAACGCATATACTTGTCCATATTTAGGATGTTTAACAATTCCATATTTTTGAATTGCGTGATTAATTTCTTTTGCAAGCTCCATACATTGTCCTGAAAATTGCACATCACCTTTTACAGTTGAACTAATCTCTGCCAATTGCTTCAATGACTCAACAGCAAATAAATTAGAAGGAATTAGAAATCCATAAGTAGAAGCATCGTCAGATGGGCGAAAAGATGAATTTATTAATCCAATAGGTTTTAAAGGACGCCCATATCCTTCATTTGATAAAGTATCTAACTGGCGGTCTGTTTTCCTTGCAAAAACATAAGGGCCAACCCCATTCTTACGTTGCTGCTCTATAAATGTTTTAAGAATAATCCTTGCAGCCTTTTCCCAATCCTTATTGAAAACAGATGTATCTCCAGTTGTTTTCCAATAATAATATGCAAGGCGTACTGTATATGCCAAAGAATCAATTTCCCATTTGCGTTCATGAACACCTTTTTTCATTTCAGTGTTATCACTCTCCCAATGCGACTTTTCCTCAATACTTTTATTAAAAGCATTTGCGTATGGATCAATCAAAACACATTTGGTTTGACGAAAAACAACGCCAGCAATTAAGCTTCTTAATTGCTTATCTTTCTTTGCTAATGGCAAATAAGGCCAGACCTGAGCTGTTGAGTCCCTTAACCACATAGCATGAATATCACCTGTTATAACAAAAGTATCAGGTTGTCCATTTATCAAGTTATACTCAACAGTTGTATCTAATGTATTAGGAAAACAATTCTCAAACATCCACGCTAGCTTTGGATCTTTAATTCTCGATTTTGCTTCCGTTATTACTTTTTCTACTTCTTCAGAAGAGAACTTCCTTTTGTCGATTGATGGGCGCTTACTTATATACATGCTTGTATTGTTAGCACCTAATAATGATGCTTTAGGAAGCAATGCCATACCTGCTAATGCAATTGCACTGTTTTTAAAAAAATCTCTTCTATTACTCATAGCTATTTCCTAATTTATTATTAAGTAAAATACTCATTATTCATTTCTATATTTCATAAATAAGATGGGGGCATCCCCCCATCTTAAAACAGCCTATAACTGTCTACAAATACTAACAATCAAAAATATCCACTCGTATATTAAATCAATTTTATAGTTCTATTACTTTCTATTCATAGATTAATTCTACTTTTACAGGAAAATGGTCAGAAGGCACTCTAGCAACACAATTATTGTAAGTTACTTCGTTTGGAAAATTATCTGAACCTTCCGATATACTATCACCATTAAATACCCGATACGTATCAGTTAAAACACCATAACGAGACACTTTAAATCCAGCACTAACAAAAACATGGTCAATGCGGCTAGTTGTCATCGATTCTGATTTAAAATCATTAAATGTCCCATTTAAAGCATACCTAATATTGGCAACTTTATAACTATCCTTTAATAGATCAGACTCAACAAGAATCTTATAGTTTGGGCTATACTGGTCTACATTAAAATCTCCTGTCAAAACAACTGGTAAACTGTCAGTAAACTGAGTTATTCTCTCCAAAACTAGCTTTGCACTATTCTTTCGTGCCTCCACTCCCACATGATCCATATGAAGATTCAGAAATAAGAATTCAAAACCGCTATCCTTTACCCTAAATTTAGCCCATGTACAAATACGTGGCAACGCAGCATCCCAACCCTTATTAGGATAACTAGTATCCTCAGAAAGCCAAAAATTACCGGAATCAAGTACTTTAAATTTATCTTTTCTATAAAATATTGGAGCATACTCTCCTTTTGTTTTACCATCATCACGGCCAACTCCCACATAACCATAACCAGATAATCGTTGCAACATGTCAAGTAACTGTTCATGTAATACTTCCTGGGCTCCAAATATTTCTAGAGCGTGAAAATTAATCATCCCACAGATAACATCACAGCGTTGACACCAAGGGTTACCGTTTATAGAATCAGCAGTATTTTTATAACGTATATTATAGGTCCCTACTGTAATACTTTGCGCATAGATAGAACTTACACCAAATAATAGCGAAACAAAAATTAAAATCACCAACCTCATTATCTCAAACTTCAAAAATTACAAACACTATGTAAATGATAATATACCCTTATCGATCATTAGAAAAAGAATATGGCAAATCAGATTTTTTTGTTCCCCTACTTTTATTTGGCTTTGCAGACATTTGGAACTTAATATTAACCCCATCTGTTAGTTGCTGATGATTTAGATAATTTTTAGAATAGTTTTTACCATCTACATACATATTATCAATATAAACATCTTCATTACTATTATTATCTGTTTCAATTTCAATTTGATTACCATTTTCAAGATTAATAACAGCTTTTTCAAAAAGAGGTGAACCTATAATATATTCATCTGTACCCGGGCATACAGGATAAAATCCTAAAGCAGAAAATACATACCATGCAGATGTCTGTCCATTATCTTCATCTCCACAATATCCATCAACATTTGCATTATAAAGCTTTTTCATCACCTCCCTTACTTTCTGTTGTGCTTTCCACGGTTCCTTTGAATAATTATACAAGTAGATCATATGCTGTATTGGCTGGTTTCCATGTGCATAATTGCCCATATTCATAATTTGCATTTCACGAATCTCATGTATCACTGAACCATAATAGCTATCATCAAAGATTGGAGGTAAATTAAAAACAGAATCAAGCATACTATTAAATTTAGTGTAACCTCCCATAAGGCTAATTAGCCCTTCTGGGTCATGAAAAACAGACCAGGTGTAGTGCCAACTATTGCCTTCCGTAAATGCATCTCCCCATTTTAATGGATTAAAAGGACTTTGGAATGTACCATCCTGATTTTTACCCCTCATTAAGTTATGGCTAGGATCAAAAACATTCTTGTAATTCATTGCTCGATGAGCATATATTTCAATTTCTGACTTTGGTTTTCCCAGTTCTTTTCCTAACTGATATATACACCAATCGTCATAAGCATATTCTAATGTCCTTGCAACATTTTCTTTTATATCAACATCATAAGGGACATATCCCAATTTATTGTAATAATCATAACCCAATCGGCCTGTTGAACTAACGGTAGGATGGTTTGAATTTGCCCCAGCAACTACAGCTTCCCAAAGAGTTTCTGCATCCTGAACTTTTATGCCTTTCAAGTAAGCATCCGTGACAACTGAAGCAGAGTTATTCCCAACCATACAGCCTCTATGGCCAGGACTAGCCCATTCAGGAAGAAACCCACTTTCTTTATATGTATTAACTAATCCTTCTTGCATTTTCTGATTCATCGAAGGATATACCAGATTAAGAAAAGGAAATAAAGCACGGAAAGTATCCCAAAAACCTGTATCGGTAAACATATATCCAGGCAATACTTCACCATTATATGGGCTATAATGCACTACTTTCTGATTTGCATCAAATTCATAAAAATTACGTGGAAACAATACTGCTCTATACAATGATGAATAAAAAGTCCTTAAGTTGTCTATATTATCATCTGTTGCAACAATCTTCCCAAGAACATTATTCCACTCATCTCTTCCTTCAGCCTTAATTTGGTCAAAAGTTTTATCACCTAACTCTTGTAAATTTAACTCAGCTTGCTCTATGCTTATAAAAGACGATGCAATTCGAGCATGAACCTTTTCGCCCTTTTTTGTAGAAAAACCAATGATAGCACCCGCATGGTCACTAACTAATTCTTTTGCCCCATCAATGATATTATTTTTGTCAACAGTAGACATATATGTAAAAGTTTTATCAAAAACTATTACAAAATAATTTTTAAAATTATCCGGAACACCACCGCTATTTTTAGTTGTATATCCTATTATTTTATTTTGCACAGGCAATATTTTCACAAATGAGCCATTATCAAATGCATCAATTACAACATATGATTGCTCTTTTTCTGGAAAGGTAAACCTAAATATGGATGCACGTGATGTAGGCGCAATTTCTGTTTCAACATCATGGTCCGCAAGGTAAACCTTATAATAATATGGCGTTGCAACCTCTGCCTTGTGAGAAAACCAACTTGCCCGTTCGTCATCTTTAAATGTCAATGCTTTGGTAACCGGCATGATTGAAAACTGCCCATAATCATTGATCCATGGGCTCGGTTGATGTGTTTGTTTAAACCCTCTAATTTTATCATGCGTATAAACATATTGCCACCCATCTCCCATGCCGCCAGTTTGTGGAGTCCAAAAATTCATACCCCAAGGCCTAGCAATTACAGGATAAGTATTACCTGTTGACAATGAATGTTTTGATTGCGTACCAACAAGTACATTAACGTAATCTACCAAGTTTTTGGTTTGCCCATTAATATTTGCAATAACAGATACACAAAATGCTACATATATTATTAATCGTTTCATATGTCTAAATTGTTTTTTAATGCCATATGGAACTCACCAATTTAGTCATCCTCGTGTGTGAGAACTTTTTCTCATGGTTCGTTTCATCTGTTTATATTGTTTTTTTATATCATCTGAAACTCCCCATTTTTTCCACCTTCAAGTGTTAACAAGTTTTACAAATGGCTTGTTTCCTCATAATATTTTAGTTATAAAAAAATATCAATCCCTATCGGATAACAGTCTAACTTTATATACCCAACTCAACAGCTAGATACAAAATAGATAGCCTAACAATTACACTTCGAACTAAACAATAAAGACTATACACAGCTATACTTTACAATCAATTTATGAATTGATGTTAAAGTACATTCCACCAAACAATCATTGCTGAAAACCGTGACTTCAAACTGCATCCCACAAGTTACAAACCACCTATTACTAGGCAGTTGTAACTAGGAAGGGTATTAATTATAGATTAAGGAATTAATACTTGCGTAGCTTCATTATAATTCCACCTTCTTGTGCCACTTCCGATAGGGGTATCATAATTTATTCTAGCTGCAGCTCGAATAAAAACAACACTCCCGGAAGGAATTTCACCATTAGATTCAATCGTGATAGTTTGTCCTAACAAGGAATTAAAGGCAGCACCAGTGTACTCAATTTCACTCGACCAACGTTGGTCTCTAGCCCTATACCCAACACTAGAAGAATAACTAACAAAAAGCTGAATGTCTGTAACATTTAAAAAACTACTACTATAGTCTCCCATAGGTTCTATTTTTTCTTTAAAAACCTCAGGAGTAACAGCACGGGTAACACGCACCTTAGCCTTTACTTTGTTATTACTAACAGTAGGTTCACCAACCCATTCAACTTTTAAAAAGGGCTGTACTTCATATGTAATTTCGGTAACACCGGCAATATCAACTGTTTTAATTTCATCTGCAACAGGCACACCACGGCTATCTTCACGGACAAGTGGAATAAACGGGCCATCAATACGAACATAATACTGCCCTTTAAAGATCTTAGTATTTTGAAAAGTACCATCAGGCATACAGTAAAAGTCTGGATTATGAGTAACATTATCCCCATAACTAAGCTCAGTTAACCTTATCCTAATACCCTCACTTCCCTGGTCGGTCAATACAGGTTCACCAGTTGCTACATCAATGACTTGCCCCTTTAATGTTTCAGCAGGAGCATCATAATTATCGATATCAAACATGCTACAAGAGTTGAACAATATCAATGCGAATAATATATAAATAAATCTATTTTTCATACTACATTTACTAACTTAATACGTTTTATCTATTTGGCTGTTGATCTATGACAGGGCTTTTTGACACTTCTCCAGATGGAATTGAGAAATAATAATCTACAATATTATACTGGAAAGTTTTCAACTTAACCCACTGAAAATGTGAATCAAAAAAGTATTTTCCACTTTCAGTAGAGAAGAATGGGTATAATCCCCTAAAACGATATTGGGCATTATTACTATAAGCAACCTTGTCACGAGGTTCTCCCCAGAAACCATCACGCCCTTCATAGTGTTGTACTCTCCAACGCCTTATATCCCATTTAATTTTATGCTCAAATGCAAGTTCCTTTCGACGTTCCTTTCGAATAATATTTCGACTATCTTCATCAGAAGCAAAATTCGATGCAAGCTCACTTGCCCCTGCCCTGATACGAATATCATTAATAGCATCTGCAGCAACTTGTAACATATCACTCCCATCGGGAGAAGACACCCCAGCCATTGACAACTCTATAGCAGCTTCTGCAGCATTTAACAACACTTCTGCGTAACGCATAAGAATAAATGGCTGTTCACAAGTCCATTGATTAACTACAAAAGAGGGGTCATCTACAAGCCATTTTCTTCCATATAATCCTGTTAGGCAAGATTCTCCATTATCATAAAAAGGTCCATTAGCTCCAGCCGCATTTATTTCTTCTCCGTTATAAGTAACTATTTCTTGCTGACTTCCTTCACGCGGGCTTAAATACAACTCTTTAGGAGTTTCTTTATATAAGGCCAAATGCTGATAACCTGTAGAAGCAGTTTCATATGAATAATCAGAAAATAAAGGTGAAATCGGTTCACTACCAGTATATACACCTGCTCTAATCTCAATTTCTTCATTTTTAAACATATCTCCTGGAAAAATAACATATGCTCTTAAACGAGGTTCTGCATCCTTAAAGAAATCCATTGGAGTATCATATAAAAGATAATTTCCATCTCCACTTGATACGCCAGTTGTTGTCTTAATAGTCCCATCAGGATAGTGGTCAAAACCTTCAAACAATTCAAGAAAATCAGCAGTTGGACAAGTTCCAGAAGCCAAAGGCGATTTAAAAATAAAAGGCACATTATACGCATCATACCCATGGGCATACGTAGGATAGCTATATTCCCTCACCATAATATTCTCCGGACTATTTAGGTCACTAAACATATCCACCATATTCTGGTACTGTGCTTCAGGGTCATTTTCGATCCATTTCTCTTTATAAAGGGAATACATACCACTTTGAATAACCTCTTGGGCAGCTAAATAAGCCTCAGAGAAATATTTATTGGCAGCATTTTGCCATCTATCTTCTGCAAAACCAATGACTCTTACTCCTGTTTTTTGACCTAAACCCGTTAATCGGCCAGTAACTGTCTCATTATATTTTGCCACACTGCCAGCATATAACATAGCCTCTGACTTAAAAGATAATGCCACATACTTATTAGAATACCCACTTATTGGGCTTGTTGGCTGAAGTAATGATATAGCACTATTAAAATCACTAAGGATCTGGTCCCAAGTTTCTTCCTCTGAAGCCCTAGGAATGTCCATCTCATCTTTGTCTTCCGGATAATTAATAACTTTAGTCACTAGAGGTATTCCTCCAAACCTTCGAGCCATAGCATAGAAGACAAATGCCCGTACGAAATAAGCCTCTCCCAAATAATGGTTATATGTATCTTCGGCAAAAGAATTCTTATAATCCGGCAGCTTTTCCAATAAATAATTAGCATCACGCAATAAAGTAAATGCCATTCCCCAATACGGAGTACTCTCTCCTGTAAAAGCAGTACATATACCATCTCGGTTCAAAGCTTCACCTGTACCTTCAATACCCATTGCACATAACCAACCGCTGTAGTTGATACCCCATTGGGCAGTATATTTAAAATCCTCAAATGGCATCTGACTATACATTCTAGCCATATAAATCTCCATACCAGATTCACTTGTCATCAGGTCATCATCACTAATAATATTTTTAGGTGAAATGTCCAAGATATCAGAACAAGCTGAAAATAGTATGATATTAATGAGTAATGCGATATATATCCTTTTCATATTCATATATTTTATTTTTACAATAACCTCACACAACAATTAGAATGTTAATGACAATCCCATTGTATATGTTTTACTTAATGGGTATAATCTTCCTAAGTCATCTGAAGGATGCTCTGGATCTACAAATTTCACTCCTGTAATCGTAAATAGGTTATATGCATTTGCATAAATTCTTAAATCCATATTAGGTATAACTTTTAGCTTAGGTATAGTATATCCTAATTCAATACTTTTAAGACGTAAATAAGCAGTACTAACCGTATTAAATTCAGAATTAGCATAAGGATAATTCCCTGTATATGCGTAATACCCACTAACCCACTCTGTGGAAGGATCATACGGATCTGCAGTTGGATCTACAGGATGCCAACGATCTAAATATTGAGTAAGTGTACCACCACCGTTACTTCCCCATATACGGTAAAGAGGTTCTTCATACCTCATTGACCCTAAAGCTGATCCTTGTAAAAGCAGATTTAAATCAAAATTTTTATAGTTACAATCAACTCCAAAACTGAAATTAAGCCATGGTGTTTGATCATATGCAATAGGATGTTCATCTTGAGAGTTAATCTCTCCATCTCCGTTCCAATCTAAATATTTATAATCTCCAGGAAGCGTACTATTCTCCTTGTAAATATCATAAGTCCATATATCTTCCCAACTAGTATACCTTCCAGCAGACTCATACCCCCATACGATTCCCTGATACCTGTCATTTAAATTATCATTACGCCATTCGTCATAACTATTGCCATATGAGTTATTTTGAGCTGCAGTTAAATACATTTGACGAGTTATTGTACCAATAGCATTTATTTTATAAGAAAAATCGCCTATCCTATTTCGGTGAGTAAGTTCTAACTCCATACCATAATGACGGTCACTATTTAAGTTCTCTCGAGGTGCAGTAGCACCTACAATTGTAGAAAGCGCTTCTGTATTACGCGCAAACAGCCCTTCCCTATGACGGTCAAAATAATCAAATGAAAATCCAAACAATCCATTCCATGCTTCGAAATCTACACCGATATTAACAGTCCGAGAAGTGAACCAAGATATTTGTTCGTTAGGCAATGCTAAAGTAGAAACACCATATACAAATTCATTTCCAAACAAATAACCCGGAGCATACTGATTGTAATATCCCTTTTCTGCATTACCACTAGTAGCAGGATACGTATAACCAGTTGCCCAATCGTATTCTAAAGAACCATCATCTCCTAATTCTCCATAACTAGCCCTAACCTTTAGTTGGTCAATAAATGACAATGCCGAAATTGATTTAAATATAGGCTCTTCTGATATCCGCCATCCCAAAGATACAGAAGGAAAAAATCCCCACTGATAGCCATCTGCAAATTTTGAGGAACCATCATATCTAAACTGAAACTCTGTTATATACCTATCTAAAAATGTATAATTCAACCTTCCAATTGCAGCAGAATTTGCAAGTTCATATATATCATTACTACCACTACTCATTCCCCCCTTCTGTCCTTCATCTTCCCCTGCAAAAAGATACTCCATAGCAAATGCAAGATTTCGTTGTGCATAGAAATTATCTCCTACCCTCTTAGACATTTCATAGCCAAACATTGCCGACACATTATGTTTATCTTTAAATGTACGGTTATAATTCAATAAAATTTGGCTAAGTTTTTGCTCCTTATTATAAAACTCACGCCTTAATTGATTTGGAGAACTAACATTATACAATTTTGAGTCATATGTATCCGTCAAAGAATTATAGGCATATTGATAATATTCTTTACGATATATTTTATTGTTATTTAAACGATAATCATAACTAAAAAGAGCTTTTGCGGATAATCCCTCCAAAGCCTTATGAATGGTACCAAAATCATAATTAAGCGAAATAGATGACTGGAAATATTTCTGCTTGTACTGCCTATATCCAGAAATATCAGATGTCATTTTAGCCACCGTATTTTCTTCTAAATCCAATCCTTCATAATTAAGCATTGTATTTTCATCATCAGCATATGCAGCATATAAAACTCCTTGTCTCCAATAGTTTCTAATTATATCTGATGAAGTTGAATATGGGTTATTCTGAACATCTGCAATACCACTTAATTTAAGATCCAAGGTTAAACCTTTTGTTAACTCAGAAGATATATTCGAGCGTATATTATATTTTTTATAATTTAAGTCACCAGATTTAAAAAAGCCTTCTTGGAAAAGGTATCCCATACCCATATAATACTGGGTCTTATCATTCCCTCCAGAAATACTAACGTCATGTTGATGCTGTGGAGAGTAGTCTGAGAAAATTAAGGAATTCCAATTAGTAGATTTCTTGGTACCATTAGTATAAGCTTCAAAATCCTCTTCAGTATAAATGATACTACCGCCATTAATATCATTCATTGATTGCTCATTATATAATGTCATTGCGTCCAATGCATCTGCAAGCGTTGGTAATCCTGAAGGCTTTTGGAAAGTATATGAACTATTATAAGTAATCTTTACTCCCTCTCCCTTAGTTCCATTTTTAGTTGTAACAAGTACAACTCCATTTGCCGCTCTTACTCCATATATTGCTGCTGAGGCATCTTTTAATACTGAAACATCTTTTATATCACTTGAATTCAACCTTTGAAATTCCTCCATGGTACGCGGGATACCATCAATAACAATTAAGGGAGTTCCTAAACCTCTAATATCAAGACTATTATTATATGAACCTGGTTCTGCACTTTTTTGCCATACACGAACACCAGCTACGCGTCCTGTCAACATATTTTGAGGATTTTCACTTTTTGTTTGTCTAAGTTCGTCTCCTTTAACTGCAACAACAGATCCTGTTAATGTAACTTTTTTAGCAGTTCCATATCCAACAACAACTACATCTTCTATCCCCATAATATCTGATTGCATAACAACATTAGTTATTAAACTAGTGACCTTAACATCTTGTGTCTTAAAACCAATAAATGAATATTGAAGTATTACATTTAGTTCTGGAACTTTTAAACTATAATTACCTTCAACATCCGTTATTGTGCCTAAAGTAGTATTTTTCACAACAATAGAAGCTCCTACAATTGGCATATTATTCTCATCTGTTACATTACCTTTTATTATAACATTTTGTGACAATACTGTTATAGGAATAAAAAATAGTAGAAATAATGTACAATACAAAAGTTTTATAACTTTTGACATATTATTGTTTTTCATAATTTTAAAATTGATTCTTGGTTATTTATTTAATTCATAACAAGACAATAATGCATATTCAGAAGCAAAAGTGAAATTGAACATAGCCTCAGTTCTATTATTACTACTAACTTGGCTCCAACCAACAAGTAAGTTAGTGGGTAAAAAGCCATTATACAGAAAATTCTCATAACCATAATCTAGGTTATCCTGAAAACTATTAATAAAAAGGCTTGCATCTTGATGATATGAAAACATATCTAAATATCCTCTCATTAAAACGCAATTGAACCAATTATTAAAACCTGTAATACTGTATGTAAAATAGCCAGGTACGGTAGTTCCTAATTTTGCAAAATACTCAAAACTACTATCAGAAAGTTTTTTGCCATCCTCAAGATAAATATTGTCGCCTGTCACCTTATATAAATATGCCGCACCAGAAATCATGGTACCACTATTATATGAATATGCTGGCCCAATGCGGTCAGGACACGGATTAGCTTTTCTATAGGTAAATCCATTAATCACCTCAAACTGAGGCCCATTCCCATAAAAACCACCCATAAAATCATCATAGACCCCATCAGACCTTAATAGTGCATCCTTTTGCCAGAAATAAATCTTTTTCGCAAAATCTAAGTAATACTCCCCCTTATTAACATATTTCAACCTCCTGGTTACCTTATCACTAGGATCAATGTAGAGCGCCGCTATTTCCTCACTTTTATTTTCATATATTTCATGCAATAACACGAGCGCTGAAATTAATGGGCTATTACTACAAGCATGTTTGCTTGTATAACCAGGCCCCCAAGTAATTCCACCATATTCATTACCATTATTATCTAATGTACAATCCCATCCATCTAGAACATAATCAGTTAAATATTCTGCTTTTTCTAAATACTCTATCTCTCCAGTTAGTTCATATGAATCAACTAATTCACGAATCAACCACATTTGGTCATCATATACATTTAGAATTCCATCAACCCCAGCACTTCCTATAGAATTACTTCTATTCACACCATAAACAGACCATTGCTTTGTTTGGGTATAAGACGTTAATTTAAAAGTACCTTCGTAATAGTCTAAATTTTCATACAAATCACTTAACATCGATGAATAGTGATCAAAGTATAAAGTATACAATTCTGTATTCCCATTATTTTTTTGCTCCAGTAATCCTTTCAAGATTGAATTTGCTGCTTCAATAGCACTTGTATACATCCATACACTACCTATATCGTCAGACTTTGTTTCTGTATATGGATTATAATATCTTGCCATTGCCATACCAGAGCCAGTAAAATGCGCAGAAGCAGCATTATCAAAAAGCTCCATAGCACGTACTAAATTTCTTTCTGAAGCACCAGTAACTATCTCCTCTTCCCCATTACCTTTAACAACATCATCATCCTTACATGAACTTTCAAATATTAAAAGTAAACAGCAAACTATTAATGTATTAAACTTTACCATCATACTGCTATTTTAGAAGGCTGTTTAAAGGAATAATAAAACTCCAATAAACAGCCCTTCAATAATTTAATTAAAATCAATATTATAAATACATAGTTTATTTTCTCCTGTTTCAGCAGCACCATTATAAACCCCAAGCGCAACAATAACATTTTCCCCATTAAATTGAGATAAATCGTACACAAATGAGGCAAATCCTTCAGGATTATCAGCACCACCATCTCCATGGATCATTTTCCAACATCCATTGTCAGCAGCAGAAGCATCTTGTGCTGTATTTGATTGTGGTTCTATATGTGTAACTGTACCATCCTCTTGAATTACAGTAAATTTAAAATAAGTGTAATTTTCAGTTGAGAAGTTACGTGTTTTAAAGGTCAATTGATTATTACCTGCGGTAATTCCAAATTTCCCATAAAAATATGATTCAGGTATATCCAAATCAACTTCAGGAGTATTTCTTGTTTTAATTATATATCCTTCAGAAGGAAATACTTCCGGGTCTTTTTTAATTGGCATAAAAGCCCATTCTTTTGCAATATGGTTAATATCTCTCCAAGATTGATAAGCATCAACATATGCATCACGGTTTCCACTTAGAGGGCTAATGCCTGTAAAACTAGATTTTGTATGAACCATCGTTGAACGCACCATCTCTTCTGTTAGCTTCCATCCTGAAATTACTTCTGTCCCAGGTAACCAGACTGTTCCTTCAACCTTTGCACTAGCGAATCGGATTGCACTAAGTACTAACTGCTTATAATAATCTCCGGTAGCCTGGCGGTAAATACCAACAGCAATAACAACCTCTTTATTTACATAATCACTTAGGTCAAAATCAAAATCTGCATAATCAGATGACCCATAAGTTTTTGTTTCACCAATTTTTACTGCGGTAGGCTCAGCGTTGTTTAAGTCTATTACTTGAACACCAAAATATGCAGGGGCTGCTTCATCGGCATTATGAGTCCTTACTCGTAAAGAAAGTATTTTATTATCTTCTGTAATTAACTTACTTCCATATACATATGAATCAAACACATCTAAATCTGCAGGATTTGTTTGGTCTACATCTGTATTTCTGATTTGCAATGTTGTTCCTTCATTTTGCTCTTCCCAAAATCCAACAAAATCTAGAGTACAAAGATAATCAGTTGACCAATCCCAGTGAGGATAAGCACCATTACTATTTCTGCCACCAGTATACTCATTATAATACCATAAATCAGCTGTAGTTAAATCACTTGCTGTCAAACCACGAAGTAACTCAATACCTCCCAATTCTGCATCCAATGTGGCGATACCATCAACAAAATCACCAGAACTAATATCTCTTGATACAGTCGCATATCCAGAATAAGTATATGTTACTGTATAATCCTGAATTTTTAAACTCTCAATAGAATAAGTCCCATCTTCTCCAGTTGTAACAGTACCAGCAGCACCAATGCTAACTGTAACCCCAGCCAAGGCAGCCCCACCATTTTTGGAATCAGTCACAGTACCAACTATTTTAGCACTGGCATTTTCCATTGAAACATCAACAGTGGCAACATTATCAGTACTAAATTTACTTGTTAAAATGGTTACACTTGTACTTAACCAGCCTTCTTTTGAAAATGAAACAACATAAGAGCCTAGTTTTACATTAGAAATGGTATAAACACCATCGCTTCCTGAAGTAGTAGACATATCTTCCACATCAACACCTGACAATATTACTGACACATCAACCACAGGCTCGCCAAATTCATCGGTAATTACACCAGTAATGGTACCTAAATCGACAGCGATCTCAAGATCATTATCATCTTTACAGGAATTTAGAGACAAAGTAAATGCCCAAAACATTAAGAATCCTAACAGATAATTTAATAATTTAACTTTTTTCATGATTAACTTTTTTTGTTAAAATTTGCTTTTTTTAAAATCTTGAATGATTTCAGCATTATTTACAAATCCATAATGCTTAGTTAATTCAAAAAACAAATGTCGAACATCACGGATTAAAAAAGGGGATTAATAAAGGGTTAATAGCTTATTTATATTATTAATCCTTAAAATATGTTTAAGTTTAAGTAGGTAATTAAACAATTTCAATCTTTAGTTTTGGCTTATTCTTTTTTTTGTACTTTTGTACAAGTAATACAATACTTGTCATTATACAACATAGACAATCTATTCAACAGTTAAAATAGGATCAACTGCAACTATGGCTTTACTAATTAAACTACAATATATACCATTACTAATTTTAAGTTTTTTAACATATCAACAAAATGTCATAACAGGCCTTAAATTTAAAGGAAATGAAGAACCAATTAAAAATAGGGGATCATACAACGTTTTTAATAACTATGAAATTAATTTTTTAAATTACTTTGAAATAGAATTTGATATTGCAGTATATACATCTTCTGAATTTGGCTACATCCTCAGAATAAAAAATAAAAATATTCCTAAGATATATAATCTCTTTTGTGAAGAATTAGGTGAGGATTTAGTGTTTAAATTGAATGAAGAAGGTATTAGAAACCTGGCCTCTATCAGAATAAATAAAAAAGAACTAATTGCCTCTAATTGGTTTAAAATATTCCTAAGATTTGACCTGAAAAATAATGAGATTCAATTAAAAATAAAAGAACATGATATTGTGGCTAAAAACACAAACCTGCCGAATACGTATACTCCAGAAATCATATTTGGCAAAAGTGACCACCTAATTGATGTTCCTTCTTTCGCAATAAAGAATCTCTCTGTAGGAAACAAGTTAAGATATTTCTTTCCCTTACGTGAAAGCCATGGCAATATAGTCTATAGCCAAAAAGGAAAAGCACTTGGATATGTTTCCAATCCAGAATGGTTGATAAATGAGGCTTATAATTGGAAAAAAGAGGTGTCATTTAGCTCGAATAGCGTCGCTGGGGCGAACTTCAATACCTTGAGAGATGAACTATATTACTTTAACAATGATTCCATAACAATATATAATGTTGTAAATAAGACAACTGAAGTAACCAAGTTTAGCATTCCTTGTCCGGTAAAAATGTTACTAGGAACTAACTTTTTGGATGCTGCAAATAACATCATCTATGACTATGAAGTATATTATGACTCAATTTATGCAGGCCCAACAGTTGCAAGCTTAGATATAAGTACTTTAAAGTGGTCTACTCTAAGTTATGATAAACTTCCAACACAATTACACCACCACGGGTCATATTATGATATAGCGAAAAAACAATATATTTTATTTGGGGGCTTTGGCAATATGCACTATAGCAAAGACTTTAATGCCTTTGACATAAATTCAAGAAAGTGGAAAACCCTTCAAAGTTTTCAAGGCGATGTTATCATGCCTAGATATTTCACAAGTATGGGTTACTCAAAACAGAATGACTTACTATACGTTTTTGGAGGAATGGGTAATGAGTCCGGGGAACAAATTTTAGGAAGGCAATATTTATATGACTTACATAGTATTAATTTAAAAACAAAAGAAATCAAAAAGCTTTGGGAGATTAAATGGGAAAATAATAATGTTGTGCCGGTAAGAGGTATGCTATTACTTAATGACTCTGTTTTTTATACATTATGCTATCCCGAACACTTTACAAATTCATTTCTAAAACTATATAAATTTTCAATAAATGATGGTAGCTATGAAATTCTTGGAGATTCAATCCCTATAAAATCAGATAAAATAAACACAAATGCCAACCTTTATTATGATACTAATATTGGTAAATTATATACTATAATTCAAGAATTTGGCAAATATGATATAAAATCAGAATTAAAAGTATACTCCATATCATACCCCTCTATTACAGCCAACCAATTATCAAAATTTCCGAATAATAATAGTAAGTTATCACTCATTAAATATTCGATATTAATAGGAGGTGCTATCATTATTATCCTTCTTGTATTTCTGCTTATAAGAATTCAAAAAAAGAAGCAAGACTTTAAAAACCAAGTAACACCAACAAAAAAAAGGCGAACTATCCCTCAAATACCTAATGCGATATATTTATTTGGAAATTTTACAGTTTACAACAAAAAAAATAAAGATATAAGTTACATGTTCAGTACAAGATTGATTGAACTGTTCTGCCTTGTTATGAAAGAAAGCCAAATAGAAGGAATATCTTCCAAAAAAATTAGTTCAATATTATGGCCCTATAAAGAAAAAGACAAAATAAAAAATATTAGAGGAGTAACGATAAATAATTTACGTAAAGGTTTGGCAGAAATTGAAGGAGTAGAATTAATTTACAATAAAGGGTATTACCTTATTAAACAATCAGATGTTTTATATTGTGACTATATCAGATTAATCCAAATAATAAATGAGAATCAATTCGAGAAAAATAAAGAAGAATTCTTTACTATAATATCAAGAGGTAAGTTTTTAAAAGGTTATGACCAACCACTTTTAGACCAATTTAAAGAATCAATAGAAGCAAAAATAGAACCTTTTATTATATCAGAATTAGAAAGAAGTTACGCAGAAAAGAACTATCAAACAACTATTGAAGTTGCAGAAACAATGTTTAATATAGACCCCATAAATGAATTAGCAATCGAATATTTGGTCAAATCTTTACAAAAGCTAAAACGTAATGATGAAGCATTAATAAGACAACAAGCGTTTCTGATAGATTATAAACAAACAATGGGATATGATTTCACTAGCAACTTTAAGCTATAACAATTTAAAATAACAATAAGTATATTACAAATAAAATTTCTATAAAAGAAATTACATCAAAGTTGATTAACCCTCTATAATCGCCTACAATTCCCAACAACTACAACCAATTTTGTGGTAATTTCCAAAAGCAAATATGAAAATACAATCTATTAACAATTCATAACTAGCAAATTAAAACGGACACATTCAATTCGTTTCCACATCCATCCACTTATGAATAAATATTATTTACTTTGTCACTTTTTATTTTATTATTTTTCTATTCTCTTGCACCTTTTCTCCTGATACCTGTATAACGTACGTTCCTTTCTTAAATGCTTCAATGTTTAAAATGATTTCACAGGAATCGTAAGGAATGTTCATAGAAATAATTTCCTTTCCTTTTTGATCAATTACTTTTAATTGATCAAAAAGCCCTTTCGTGAAGCAAACGTTCACGTCATCTTTACATGGATTCGGAGAGACACTTAGAGAAGAGGATTCAAAATTATTTGCATCACCTATAGAAACATTTGTAGGATCCTCCATCCCATGATACTCTCTAAGCAACTGAAATAAGTGGTCTGGACGAACAACCTCGTAATTGGAATTAAGTGAGTTTGCCACATTTTTAAAGGTTGTTGGCCTTGCATTTTGCCAAGGTTGACTTTGAATAATTACAAAACGAGGTTCAGAACCATCCCAGCCTGCAGCCCTTTCTGAAATTGCACTTTCCATAGTTGCTTCATCCCAACAATAATTACAAGCTAACCCCATTCCAGGTAAACTATTATTATACACAGTTAATCCATCACTTGTATTCTGAGATGTTAAACCTAGTATTGAAGGGGCATAATCAGCATAGGCCTCCCCAACATTTTGATCTATACCACCGGTGATGGTATTCCATATAGTTATAACACGTAAACCAGCTCTTTTAGTGTAATCTTCAGTTCTCACAACAAACTGTTCCAACTCACTTTGATCAACAAAATCGTTTGGATAAACATATGCTAAACCTGAAGGTCCACTGATCAGCATATCATTATCAGTAGCAGTTTGCCAATAATAATTTAAAGCTCCCGGCATAGCATCCATCATAGCCGGTGACACAGTCCATCCTATAGGAACAGATCCACGGTCTGGGTTGTTCCAAAGTTTTCGCATTAA
Organism: Plebeiibacterium sediminum; assembly: GCF_026013605.1. Lineage (GTDB taxonomy): Bacteria > Bacteroidota > Bacteroidia > Bacteroidales > Marinilabiliaceae > Saccharicrinis > Saccharicrinis sediminus. The sequence continues at coordinate 4,182 of NZ_JAPDPJ010000040.1, read as the reverse complement.
ATGTTCAACATATTGCAAGTTATCCCCATCACTTAAAATAAAAGCCACATAAATTTTGTTTTCCAGAGTAGGTTTTTCCGGTATGTCTTTTAAATTTACTTTTCTTGAAGTTCCACTATGTAATGTTAAATTGCTACACCAATCGCTTGCAATCGTTCCAACTCCATAGGCCGAACCTCTTGAAACCCCAGCGCCCTCTTCTGGCCACCACCCCATATAATTGGCTCCAACTGGCATTGAAGATAAAAAATTATTTAATAACGCACTTTCATCTATAATTTCAGGATCAAGCCAAATCACAGCAGCTCCCAAGGATGTAGCATATTCTCTTAAGGCTGCTTTGTGAGAGGTAGGATCTAAACCTAAAAGTAAACGTTTATCAATATTTGGCCAGTACTCATTATATAGTGTTTCATAGACTTGTAATTTACTGCTAAACACTCCTTGTAAATCCTCTAAAACAGGTAAATTATATGGAGGTTCGCTTAGTGTTTCAGCTAAAGTTGGCGAAACAATAACAGCATTAAGGCCATTAGCCATTGTTGTTGCTAAATTTACTGTATGAATCTGATTCGGGTCATAAATAATCAAACCTGAAATTTCACTCATATATTTAGGAAGTAAACTCCATGGGTCTGAATATTCATTCCAACTTAAGCTCAAAGATTGAAGCCATGTATATTGCCCTTCTGCATAAGCATCACCCTCATATGAAAATATCCGAGGTTGAGTCCTATTCACAATACCCTTTAACGAAGCGAAAAAATACAGTTCATCGTCAGAAAGGCTTCCATTTAGATAAATTAAATCCTGTGTTTGGCCTGGCAATGGAAAAGAAGGCAGAATTTGATCAGATGGCCAAGATATTTGAGCATTAGATATACAAAAGATGAATTGTACCATTAAAGCCAGTCCTAATTTATGCATTCGTTTTTCATCCATAATATTTTATTATAAAATTCAAACATATATTAAAAACAAATGATCCTTATTTATTCCTCAATAAAGCCTATGAATATTTCCAGGCTTAAATACTCATATAAATACTAAAGTTAGCATTAAATAAAAATTTCTCATTTTTCATAGAATGTTAATTTAATACTTATAAGTTTCCAATTATTTCTATTCTGCCCAATATGGTGATTGAACCAAATTTGGATTTTTATCAATCTCACTTTGATAAATTGGAAACCAATAGTACTTTTTATAATACACTCTATTCTGATATTGTGTACTAACAAAGAAAGCATTAGGATTTGAAGATTCTTCAGATTATTCATTCCCAGAAAAATTCATACCGTAAAAACCACCATCCAAGGATTCTTCAGCCTCTTTCCATCTACGTAAATCATCGTATCGATTACCTACGCCACACAGCTCCCCCCTGCGTTCCCTCCGAATAAGTTCACGTATTTCTTCTTGGTTATTTAAATCTATCTCTATAGAGCCATCCTGTTGTACTGTTGCATATTGAGGAATACCTGCGCGTTCTCTTATTGCATTCAAATAGGTAAGTATTTTAGAATTGCCAGGATCTTCTTCATTCAATATTTCACAGTAACTTAAAAAAACCTCAGCCAATCGATAAACTATCCCAGGCCTATATGGATAAGCTCGATTTTTCGAATCTGAATTTGGATGTTTCTTTTTTAACATTGCGATTAATAAAAAAAAGAAATTCCTTAATCCTTATTTAGTCCATTCTTTAACCCCTCGCAACTACTTTTAACATTTGTTTTAATGCATTAACAAAGTCCTAATTTTACAAATAGATACTAAATCTTTCCAATAAGCAAATTACAGAACATCTGGATTACTTGGTCAGAAGAACTATATATATCATCAATTAACGATTTATTGAATTAAAACAACCACCTGTGATCAATATAATAAATCATCATTTCTAACATTAGAAAAGCAAAAATATTACTATGAAAAAACTTATTAACACACTTCCTCTTTATATTTTATTAACTGATTTTTTGCATGTACCATAAAGTGTTGATTATCAACAAAAAAGAAGCATGTTTTATTTTATTAATCCGATAATTATCAGTAAATTAGAGGTGTTACATTAAAAAAACAAAGACATGCTTCAGAATAAAAGTACAAAAGTTTTTTCAGAGACAAATAGCTTTTTCAGTTCAACAGAAAAAGGAATTTATAGAATAATGGAACTTTATAGGACATTAAACTTACACCGATTACAATTGGGGCAACAAGAAATGCCGCAATCTACTTTTCGTAAAGGTGACATATTATTGGGGTTATTACTGTTTCCTATCTATTCTATATCTAACGTTTACAGCTACAGCACTAGCCATCTAAGTAAAACCATTGAGGCTCAAAAAAACACTTTTTACCGTTTTAAAAATGATTTCAACATTAACTGGCGTTCCGTTGTTTTCAAATGCAACAAAGTTCTACTGGGCAAGATAGAGGAATGTGCAGACAATAATACAACATCACTAAAATGCTTAGTGTTTGACGATACAGATTTTGAGAAGTCTACTTATAAAACAGAACACATCAGTAAGATATGGTCACATGTAAATCATTGTCGGTTTTTTGGTTTTAAAGGACTGTTCTTGGGTTTATGGGATGGGAAGAGCTTTTTTGCTTTGGACTTTTCTCTGCACAAAGAAAATGGTAAAAACAAAAAGAAGCCCTTTGGCCTTACAGCAAAACAACGACAAAAGGTAAGCCTCCGAGCAAGTACATCTTGAAAAATAATTAGCGAATCCTTTATTTTGTGTGCAAACAAAACTAATGGAAATTATGCAAGAAAAGATGTTTGCGTTGATGCAAGAATGGGAATCGGGTGATCAAAGTCCCAGGGAGTTTTGTTCCTCCCACATCATAAAAGAACACATTTTCTATTACTGGAGAAAAAAGTACACAAAAAGCAAAGCACCTTGTGAGGAAGGGTTTGTTCCATTAAATATTGGTACCCAAGGCAGTCTTGATGTTCCGATGGTAGAGATTGCTTATTAGAAGTGTTCGGAAGAATTTTAGAGGTAGGCGAAAATGTAAGTAAAAAATCATCGAAAAAATAAAGCTGGGTCACCTCCACATTGTTTTACTACCATTGCCATAATTAAATCATTTAGTTCAAATGCAATACGCCTAACTGCTGTTTTAAATCCCACATTATTAAGCTTCTTGTATATCATAATTAGCATTGATACTATTAAAGTAGAATACATCATTACTTTAATTCCATTAGTGCTTGTCGATCCGAGATGCTTGAAGTTTAGTTCTTGTTTTAAAAAACGGAAAAACACTTCAATATCCCATCTTCGTTTGTATATTTTTATAATCTCTTCAGCAGGTAAATCAAATATATTTGTAAGTACATAACTATACTTTTCTTTTTTTGTATTGTAAGTAGTTATAAGCCTAAACTCTTGAGGTAGAAACTTTCTTGTGTTAGGCTTACCCAATAAAACAATTTTATCTGTTTCTATTTTTATGTTTCCAATCTGTATGCCTTCTTCTACTGAGTTTGAATCAATTTCCTTATAACGACTATCCAACTTTAGTTTTGAAACAAATGAAATGCCTTCTTCAACCATTTGGGTAAAACTTTCTCTTTTTTGAACAATTAAACACTAATGGGGCCATGGTTTTATCTTCGCTTAAACACTCTTGCGTATTATATAGCACTGTATTACATGGTAAAATTCCATCATACCCTACAGTATATTTTACTTGTTTCCGACTTTCCCCTGATTTTTTTTTCTTGCCGACTGTCATACCTTTTTTAATTTTGTTGGCAGTCTCTGCGACCATGGTTGAATCTACCCTTATGAGTTTATGATCTTCCTGTTCTTTATCACTATAAAGTTGACTATATACTTCATAAAAAAGCATATAACATTTTTCAAAGAATTCTAGATTGATTACACTTAGTCGTTCTGAAATAGAATTGAACTTTACTGTTTTTGATGTGTCAAAATTGAACAAAAACTTAAACTGAAGACAATTAAAGATATCTTCCATTGTTCTTAAGCTATTTCTTTTTTGCTCAATCAGAGAATACAATATTAAGTAAAGTAAGCTTTTACCATCTAGTATTTTAGTATAGTAACTCGTTGTGTGAATTAAATAATAGAATAAAAAAAGTGCATGCTTTTGGAATTTAGTATTTTAAGGTTGCGAAACAAAAAATATTAAAACCTC
>NZ_JAPDPJ010000409.1 GCF_026013605.1 Plebeiibacterium sediminum | reverse complement strand
ATTGATTCGAGAGTAATGATAAAAAAGCTTCTGTTTTCATTAAACTTTCAAATTATTGAGGCAAAAGATGGACTAGAAGGATGGAGTCTAATGATCAAAGAAAAACCAGATCTTGTTTTATTGGATCTATATATGCCTAATAAAAATGGTTTCGATACGCTAAAGGATATGCAGGAAGAATGGGTTGATATTCCTACCATAATTCTATCTGGTGATCATTCTAGTAAAACGATTCACTCCTGTCTTTCAAACGGAGCAACGGCTTTTATTCCAAAGCCTATAAACAAAGATGAATTCTACCGAAAGATATGTGAGCA
>NZ_JAPDPJ010000408.1 GCF_026013605.1 Plebeiibacterium sediminum | reverse complement strand
CGCCGATGGTACTGCATATTGTGGGAGAGTAGGTCGCCGCTGATTTTAAAGAAAGAGCAATTGAACAAGTTTCAGTTGCTCTTTTTGCGTTTATAGGGTACAAGTTTAATGTATAAAGTTGTTTATTCATCTGGTGATTGATTGTTTTGCTACACTGTTAATTCAGACTTATGTTAGTTTAGCAATTTTTTTTTGAGTCATGTAAATGAAACTCTTGGAACTGCTGGAACTGCTATCTTTACCAAGACACAGAGTTAAGCTTGTAATGATTAAATTTACAAGCATATGAAAAAAGAAAGAAGACAATTTGATAAAGCC
>NZ_JAPDPJ010000407.1 GCF_026013605.1 Plebeiibacterium sediminum | reverse complement strand
TAGGCATCATGTAAATCAACCTCCTGAAAGGACAGCTCAGGTTTTAGTTGTCCTTTCAGGACGCAGGGATTATTGGGAATATTATTACCCAACGCGACACTACGTTTGCATTGGGCTAAATTGAGTTGTCCTTTCAGGACGATACCTTCTATACTGAAGCACTATTGCTTCGTGAAAATCTTTCTATTGTAATACTGCTTTCCTATGTAAGTAAGGACTCAACGGCATCAGCTGGTGAACCATAAAACAAGATGCTGCAGTCGGCAAAAGCGGTGCTGTTTGAATCCTTGAGGTACGATAGGATGAGTTCAGCGCTTT
>NZ_JAPDPJ010000406.1 GCF_026013605.1 Plebeiibacterium sediminum | reverse complement strand
AAAGACGATGACGTTGATAGGCTGCAGGTGTAAAGGTGGTAACATCAAAGCTGAGCAGTACTAATTACCCGAAACTTTTAGTTGGGCGTTAAAGCGCGACATGTGATTTTGATTGAGCTGGTATGTTATTAAAGACTATTAGAAGAGAGATCATAGCTAATAGATTAAAAAATATTGAATAGAGTGTTAGAATAGATAGAGTCTATAAGTCTCTAATCTATCGTCTAAAATCTAGAAAGACATTCAGGTGGTTATAGCGATGGGGTTCCACCTCTTCCCATTCCGAACAGAGAAGTTAAGCCCATTAGCGCCGATGGT
>NZ_JAPDPJ010000405.1 GCF_026013605.1 Plebeiibacterium sediminum | reverse complement strand
CGAATCATAAGGTTAGACATCGGTACATATCGGTCTTTTTTATGCTTAGATTGTTTGATGTGTATTTGTTTGCGGTCAAAATCCAGATCTTCAATCTTTAAGTTGAGCACTTCCGAAATACGAAGACCACAATCATAAACAATGGCAAATAGAATTCTGTGTTTTAATAGTTTAGGTGTTTTTAGCAGTGTTTTAACTTCTTGTTGCGATAACACCACAGGTAAGGCTTTACTACTTTTAATAGGAGGGAGTGCCAGCAATAGTTCTTCATTTTTAAACATAGAAAACATGGCTCTTAAACCATATACCAGATGTTTGAA
>NZ_JAPDPJ010000404.1 GCF_026013605.1 Plebeiibacterium sediminum | reverse complement strand
ACTGATGGAACAAACACTGATAATGCAACTGTTACTATTACTGTAACGAATGTTAATGACAACAGTCCATCTATTTCAAATGCCTCAGCAACGATTGCAGAAAATGCATCTAACAATAGTGCTGTGGTAAATATTGATGATGACAACACGTCTTCAGACTTGGATGCCGATGGCGAGACCATCAGCTACTCAATTACAGCAGGAAATGGCGATGGTATCTTTGGAATCAATTCATCGACAGGAGCCATCACCGTAGTTAACAACAGCAAGTTGGATTATGAAACAACCACATCATATAGCTTAACTGTAGAGGCAACTGA
>NZ_JAPDPJ010000403.1 GCF_026013605.1 Plebeiibacterium sediminum | reverse complement strand
GTGGTTTCCTCTGGAGTTCCACCATCGACTGGAATGGCCAATGCGCCTGTCCAAACAAAAGTATAATCAGCTACATTGCCGGAAGTAAGGATATCATTATTAAAGATATTGATATCGAATTCAGTAGCTTCATCGGCACAATATATTGCTGAAGTAGCTTGCAATGCAGGATCTGGATTAATGGTAATTACTACCTCTGTTTCACTGGTGCAACCTGTTGCTTTATCTGTTACGACTGCACTAAATGTAGTTGAGATTGGTAAACCACCATCAGCTGGTATCACCAAATCACCTGTCCAGACAAAGGTATAATCATCTACATT
>NZ_JAPDPJ010000402.1 GCF_026013605.1 Plebeiibacterium sediminum | reverse complement strand
TCTTTTTTATGCTTAGATTGTTTGATGTGTATTTGTTTGCGGTCAAAATCCAGATCTTCAATTTTTAAGTTGAGCACTTCCGAAATACGAAGACCACAATCATAAGTAATGGCAAATAGAATTCTGTGTTTTAAGAGTTTAGGTGTTTTTAGCAGTGTTTTAACTTCTTGTTGCGATAGCACCGCAGGTAAGGCTTTACTACTTTTAATAGGAGGGAGTGCCAGCAATAATTCTTCATTTTTAAACATAGAAAACATGGCTCTTAAACCATATACCAGATGTTTGAAAGAGCTGCGACTGGGTTTTTCGTTGATTTGAATTTCAA
>NZ_JAPDPJ010000401.1 GCF_026013605.1 Plebeiibacterium sediminum | reverse complement strand
ACCCATTCGATATAACCAAATAAACATTTCTTTCTTCTGTTATATTGTGTCCGGTCAATCATGTTAGGAAATTGTTCTCTATATTCACTTTTGAGCTTTTTGAAAAGCAAACTTTCGCTATCAATGGATAAATATTCACTAGTCAGATTTAGGCTAATTAATTCAATATCTGAAAATTTAGGTCTTGCTCCCACCTTGTGAAAATTACCGTTCAAATCAACCTGATCTTGCAATACAGATTTTAATACTTCCAAAATTTTATCGAAATTCGTCTTTATATCGTGCATGTGAGGTTTTAATATTTTTTGTTTCGCAACCTTAAAAT
>NZ_JAPDPJ010000400.1 GCF_026013605.1 Plebeiibacterium sediminum | reverse complement strand
ACCCATTCGATATAACCAAATAAACATTTCTTTCTTCTGTTATATTGTGTCCGGTCAATCATGTTAGGAAATTGTTCTCTATATTCACTTTTGAGTTTTTTGAAAAGCAAACTTTCGCTATCAATGGATAAATATTCACTAGTCAGATTTAGGCTAATTAATTCTATATCTGAAAATTTAGGTCTTGCTCCCACCTTGTGAAAATTACCGTTCAAATCAACCTGATCTTACAATACAGATTTTAATACTTCCAAAATTTTATCGAAATTCGTCTTTATATCGTGCATGTGAGGTTTTAATATTTTTTGTTTCGCAACCTTAAAAT
>NZ_JAPDPJ010000003.1 GCF_026013605.1 Plebeiibacterium sediminum | reverse complement strand
CGTTTTTGGCCAAAAGTGGAATCCAAAACCCCCATTTTTAGCAAAAAATGGAATTCTGAGGCATTATGGGGGGTAAAACAAATCAAAATTCCAGACACCCAAAATTATATATCGCTATCAAACAATTACTTACAACCACAAAAAGTAACAGTAAAATTACTGTTATTTTTTCGATGAATATTTCAATATACTTTAGTACTACAAGCTGAGATCAAAGCGCAATTTACACTAAATACTTTGCACTAAGCCCTTAGCTCTTGGCTCTAAGCGATAAGCAAAAGGTACGAGGCACAACTAATATATTAATTAAAACAGGAAAGGCACATTATACAATATTGCAACAAACTCAGGGTAAAATCATTATTTAAAACTCAACAGAGCTAACCTCACAAATATGATGTATAAAACAAACTATAAAAAATCATTTTAAACCCATTATACTTACGTAGTATTTGTCACCAGCTGAATTTAATTTATCTTTAGCCTATTAAATATATAACCTATGATCAGATACATTATTCTATTATCTCTTATTTCAATACACTTTTGCGTATTGGCTCAAAAAGAACCTAATTGGATAAATTCTACATGGAGAGAAACACAATATCCTAATCATACTTTCTTATCAGGATTTGCTCAGGATGTAAAAGATAAAGATGAATCATTGGCCGAATCGTTACAACGAATAAAAAATATGGCTGTGGGCGATTTGGCCAGGAGTGTTATCTCATCGGTTAAAACAGTATCACAAAACTATGCCCAAAGTACAAGCTTTGGCGATAACGAGGAAATTAAAAATACATTTGAAACGCATACACAATCAGAGTCTGATGCCGAAATAAATAACATTAAGGTTGAAACCTATCATAATACCAACAACGATTTTATTTATGCGTTTGCCTACGTTAACAGATATGAGGTAATTGGTTATTACAAAGCCAATATCAACATGAATATTCAGCAAATTGAGGGAATTATTAAAACAGCAAACGAATTAATAGCATCGGCTGAAAAAACAAAAGCTCAGGAGGAGTTACAAAAAACAGTTCCTCTTTTTGCGAAAAATGAATACGCTCAGGGCTTGCTTAACGCTGTAGATAAAGATATAGACGACGCAGGTTTGCAAATGAACAAATCTATTGAATTAAGAAATACCGTAATTCAAAAACTAAGCGAACTGGAACAAGGTATTTATGTATTTTTTGATTGTAATGCCTTGTTATTTGGCGATAGAGACAACACCCTTGAAAACAAAACCAAAGCAATATTATCTGATAATGGTTGTAGTTTCACTAGCGATAAAACACTTGCTGATTGGGTAGTTACCATAAAAGCTTCGGCTCGAAAAAACAAGTTATACCTTGATGTATATTCGAGCTATGTTGATGCTGAAATAAAGCTTACCAAAGTATTTAATCAAAAAACAGAATACGAAAATAAAATAAGTAAAAAAGGTAATAGCATGGTAAATTATCATGGGGCAGCTGTTGATGCTTATGAAGAAATTGCATCTACATTAGTCAAAGATTTACTTACTCGGATTAAAAATTAATTTATTTTTGTAACTCGTATAATAAAAAATACATTTTAAAGGGCATACTCTGAATTATAATTCCAGCAATAACGTCTTCTTTATATTGAAGAATGACTTATATGGTATTTCAGCATGACCAATAAAAGAAAATTTAAACTCATGTAACGAGCTGTTAAAACGAGTTCTCTCACACGAGAGTGATTGTTTTTAGGGCAAGTTCCATGCAACCTTAAACAAAAAATTATAAACATGAAACATCTTTTCCTAATTATCTTTTGCTTTTACACCTTATCACTAGTTGCTCAGGACGACAAAAAAGTGGCTGTTTTTGATCCTGATGGAGAAGTAGCAAATGGTATTAAAAGTATTGTTCGCGAAGAAATTAGTAATGCAATTGTTAATACTCCTTCATATACTGTTGTTGAACGTACAATGATTGAAAAGGTATTGGCTGAAGCTCAATTTCAAAGCAAAGGCTTGGTGGATGATTCACAGATTAGTAAGTTGGGAAAAATGATGGGAGCCGATTTAGTATGTTATGGTTCTGTAGTTCCTTTGGGCAACAATTTCTACATATCACTTAAAATGGTTGATGTAATTACCGCTAAAGTTATTTTACAGGCAACCGGATCTACACAACAAGGAACCAACGATTTAATTCAGGTTAGTCAGCAAATTGCCAATAAACTTGTAAAAAATGCAAATTATGTTCCTCAACAGCAAGTACAGGCTGCTCCGGTTAAGAAAAACCCTTTAATCAAAACACCTCCGGGAGAAAACTCTTTACTTATTGCAATTCGTCCGGATAATAAATCTGAATTGGCTAAGGCCATCATTGATAAAATAACCTTACGATTTGGTGAAAGCTACACTATTCAGGTTGCAAATCAGGTATCTAATGGTTCTGTAAGTTATATATGCGGCAAGTACAGAGCGCAGTACAATTGTAAGCACATCGCCCTAATAACTCTTAAAGAATCAAGCAAAGAGGTTTACTACATTGCAGAAACGCTGAATACCAGTACTAAAAGAAGAGAGGGAGACCCTGTTAAAAAGGTTTTAAAAACAAAACATCTTTCTACAGATGAAATTATTAACGACCTGGTTGACAATTTCAATCACCTTTTAAAATAAACACAGTAGTTTTTATAACCGAAGAGGCATCATTAATACCATAAACCTGTTTACAACATGAAGCTTATTTATTCTTTTTGTGCTATTACATTTTTCTTATTTACAACAGTAATAAATGCTCAGAAGCATGATAAATGGAATGGAAAACAATGTGCTGTGGTACTTACCTATGATGATGCCTTAAATGTTCATTTAGATCATGTGATTCCTTGTTTGGATTCGGGTAATTTAAAGGGTACGTTCTATTTACAAGGCGAATCTCCGGTTATAAAAAACAGAATGAATGAATGGAGACTTGCTTCCGAAAATGGTCATGAGTTAGGAAATCATTCCCTCACTCACCCTTGCACAGGGCAACTTAAAGGGCGTGAGTGGGTTTCTGATGAGAAAGACCTGAGCAAGTATTCTGTTTATAGAGCGGTTAATGAAATCCTAATTACAAATACATTACTACAAGCCATTGATGGTAAACAAGAACGAACCTTTGCTTATCCTTGCGGAGATGCGTTTATCGATACCGTAAACTATTACGAATCTTTACAAAATGAATTTGTTGGTGCCAGAGGTGTTAAATCAGGTATGCAACACATCAATGAAGTTGATTTAAAGGATATTCAGTGTTATATGATGAATGGTCAAACTGGTGCTGAAATGATTGACCTGGTAAAACAAGCTACTAAAACACATACTTTACTGGTTTTCTTATTCCATGGAGTAGGTGGCGAACATAGTCTAAACGTCTCTCTTGAAGCTCACCAAGAGTTGATACAATATCTTGCCAAACAACAAAAGAAAATTTGGGTGGCTCCATTAGCTGAAGTCGCTGCTTTCATTAAAAAAGAACAGGATAATATTTAATCGCCAATAATAAAGGATGTTTATTTATTAATTCATTTCGTCTAAGACATCACCACTACGTGGCTCTTATGTTACATTTGGTTTTATACCATGGGCTATCACCCATGGCTAATAAAATAACAGGCCTTTGGCCCTTGATTTACAGCTTTGTAATCATAGGGCCGTTAGACCTGATTTCTTTGTAAAATATACCATTCGTATTATAATTAGGGGAATTCTGCAAAGACATCACCACTACGTGGCTCTTGTGTTACATTTGGTTTTTATACCATGGACTATCACCCATGGCTAATAAAATAACAGGCCTTTGGCCCTTGATTTACAGCTTTGTAATTATTTAAAAGTATAAAGGATTGCATTTAGAATTTTTAATGCAATAGTAAATAATATTGGTACACGCACCATAGGGCCGTTAGGCCTGATTTCTTAGTAGAAAAAAGTTCTGGTATTGTAATTAAGGAGCGGAGCCCTGTTGTCTTAAACCTGGCAATACCATTCAATAAGATATCGGAAACCAACGTTGTTGTTAATTTGTGGATTTTAATTATTTAAAAAATGGAAACTGCAAATAACATTCTACCCAATCTTAATTCCATTCAACAAACATATGATTACGGGGCTAACGCCTTGATGTTTATTTACTAATTCTCTTCTTCTAAGATATCACCACTACGTGGATCTTGTGTTACATTTGTTTTTTATACCATGGGCCAACACCCATGGCTAATAAGATAACAGGCCTTTGGCCCTTGATTTACAGCTTGGTAATTATTTAAAAGGATAAAGGATTGCATTTAGAATATTTAAGGCAAAAGTAAATGATATGGGTACACGCACCATAGGGCCGTTAAACCTATTTTCTTAGTAGAAGATAGCACCTGTATTGTAATTATGTAGAATTCGGCAAAGACATCACCACTACGTGGCTCTTGTGTTACATGTGGTTTTTATACCATGGGCTAGCACCCATAGCTAATGAGATAACAAGCCTTTGGTCCTTTATTTTTAGCTTTGTAATCATAAGGCCGTTAGACATGATTTCTTAGTAGAATATAGCAACGGTATTGTAATTATGGGGAATTATGCAAAGACATCACCACTACGTGGTTCTTGTGTTACATTTCGTTTTTATACCATGGGCTATCACCCATGGCTAATAAAATAACAGGCCTTTGGCCCTTGATTTACAGCTTTGTAATTATAGGGCCGTTAGACTTATTTTCTTAGTAGAACATAGCGTCCGTATTGTAATTATGTAGAATTCGGCAAAGACATCACCACTACGTGGCTCTTGTGTTACATTTCGTTTTATACCATGGGCTAACACCCATGGCTAATGAAATAACAGGCCTTTGGCCCTTGATTTACAGCTTTGTAATTATTTAAAAGTATAAAGGATTGCATTTAGAATTTTTAATGCAGAGGTAAATAATATTGGTACACGCACCATAAGGCCGTTAAACCTATTTTCTTAGTAGAACATAGCACCGGTATTGTAATTATGGGGAATTATGCAAAGACATCACCACTACGTGGTTCTTGTGTTACATTTCGTTTTTATACCATGGGCTATCACCCATAGCAAATAAGATAACAGGCCTTTGACCCTTGATTTTTAGCTTTGTAATCAAAGGGCCGTTAGGACTGATTTCTTAGTAGAACATAGCGCCAGTATTGTAATTAAGGGGCGTAGCCCTGTTGTCTTAAACCGGGCAATACTATTCAAAAAGATATATTTGATATTAAATCAATTACGCAAACCAAAACCTGAAACATTAAATCAAAAAAAATCACTTTGGAATCTATAAAAGATTCACAAAGTGATTTACTAAGTATTTTATAATTAAAGCAGTAGTCTAAATCTCCTCAACTACTTTTTGATATATCTGATTCCATCCGGATCAATAGAAATGATTCTTTGCTTATAAAGTGTACCAATTGCTTTTTTAAAGTTCTTCTTGCTAATTCCAAACATACTTGAAATTTCTTCGGCAGGACTCTTATCAGTTATTCTCAAAAAGTTTTGATGATCCTTTAGTTTGTCAAGAATTGTTTGTGCTATGGAATCCACCTTTTCATAACCAGGTTTTTCCAGCATTAAATCAATTTTTTCATCAGAACGTACTTTCTTGATATACCCTTTCAGTCTATCGCCCTTTCTGATTTTTTTAAACACCTCATTGGCGTAAATCATTCCAGAATGCGTGTTATTAATAATAGCTTTATAACCCAAATCACTCTGATGATAAATCAATAAATCAACTTCCTGTCCTTCTTCATATTCTGGTGGAATGTTATCTAAAAACTTCTCTACTTTAGAAGATGCTGCTATTCGTTTACTTTCATCATCAAGATAAACATAAACCACATATCCTCTACCCTTTTCTATGTTAGTTTTTTGCTCACGAAAAGGCACCAATAAATCCTTAGGCAAACCCCAATCCATAAAAGCACCAACCTTACCTACTTCAACGGCTTGTAGGTATGCAAACTCACCTACTACAGCCTCAGGCATTTCTGTTGTTGCAATTAATCGGTCTTCAGAATCTAAATAGATAAATACTTCAAGTTCATCATCTACAGTACAATTTATGGGTACATATCTGCGGGGAAGCAGTATTTCACCTAATTCACCTCCATCAAGATATAATCCAAAATCTAAATCTTTTACAACTTTTAAAACGTTGTATTTACCTATTTCTGCCATTGCTTTATTTACTTTATGCTGCAAAGATAATTAATTAGCTTAATGTTTTATCGTATATAACACCAGACCCCGATAAGTAACCATATTAAAGCTTAAACATCTCCTGCCAAAGACGATCAAACTCATCTTTAAATTGCTCTACAATAGATTGATTTGTGGTAACCAAAAGATTTTCCTGATTATGCTTTTGTGCCGTATAAGTCCAGTTAAAACTGCCTGTAAAAGCAATCCTGTCGTCAATAATTCCAAATTTGTTATGCATATGATATTCGGAGTGATCAATCTTTATATCAATCCCTTTATTCCTTAGATTCTGAATCTCCGATCCCCTGTCAAAAATCTTACGGTCATCAGTAATTACTTTTACCTGAACACCCCTTTTATGACATTCCCAGATATCTTTAGCCAAACGATGATCTGTGATTGAAAACACACAAAGCAACACACTTTTTTTTGCCTTATTGAGCAAATCATTTAAAGTATTTCCAATATCAGTACCCGGACTAAACAATACTTTATGAATACGAAAAGTGTGTTTATCAATTAATTCAAAACAACTCTGCAGCCACTCAACCGCTTCCTTATTGCTTTTAAAACGTAAGGAATCTTGCAATAGACTTTCCCTTAACAGCTTTCTATCGTAGTGATTTAATTCCGAAATCTGATTGAGTACATCTGTATCTTCAATTGCTTTAAGGGCATCAGGTTCCAGGGATCTAAAATATTTGAGCACATTCTCCATTATTCAAAAAAGGTCGTATTTGTTAAGATTAATCAATTAATCTACAACTGATTTACATATATGTGTTGGAACAATTCCTAGTTCTTTGATCAATGATTCAGCTTGTTTTTCAATGGTACTTCCTGATAAAACCAAAGCAGTATCTATTCCAAACTGATTTCCTCCAATAATATCAGTATCAAGGGTATCTCCAACCATTAACACTTCTCTTTTGGAAACTTTACGTTTTGTATTCGCTATTTCATAAGCATATTCAAAAATACTTACATCAGGCTTTCCAAAATAAAAGAATTTCCTGTTACTGACTGCTTCCATCATATTTGCAATACTTCCAATTGCAAAAGCAAACTCTCCATCGTTTACCGGATAAATTTTATCAGGATTAGCCACAATAACAGGCACATCTGTTCCTCTTACTACATTTAGTGTTTTATTAATTCCGGGATGAAACTCATAACCACCATCATCAAAAAGCATAATACCTGCGAGTGCAGCATAATCCTTTTCTACCACATCTTCCATGCGTATAGGTATCAAATCAGCACTTCTGATAAAATGCTCTGATGTTTCGCGACCTAAATAAGCAATTAATGAGCCCGGATACACATTTTCTTTTAAAAACTCCACACTCATCATAGCCGAAGAAATCATATTTTCTTCTTTCACTGTATCTATGCCGTAATCCTGATACACTTTTGCCAATAGTCTTGGTGATCGTGAAGCATCATTTGTAATGATATAAAAATCGATACCCTCTTCTACTAAAAAAGAGAGCATTTCTTCTACTCCCTTGATCATTCCCTGATGCTTTCTTAAAACCCCATAAGCATCAAAAAAAACTACTTTATACTGTTTTACCAGTTCCTTAAATCTTTTAATATCCATTATATATTAGTCCATTTTTTTAAAAATCAATTTTTCACTGTCATTCCAAAGTGTTAATACCCCATTTTCAACCTTATATTTATAGGTATGATTACTCAAGGCTCCTGCAAAATCATCCTCAATGTTTGAATTTAAACAGGCCATCTTGGTA
Organism: Plebeiibacterium sediminum; assembly: GCF_026013605.1. Lineage (GTDB taxonomy): Bacteria > Bacteroidota > Bacteroidia > Bacteroidales > Marinilabiliaceae > Saccharicrinis > Saccharicrinis sediminus. The sequence goes on along the minus strand of NZ_JAPDPJ010000003.1, from coordinate 170,667 downwards.
CTCATTAAATGATGAATTGAAATCGTATTTAGTCCAAAGTATACTTTAGATCCAAAGGTATTACATCCTAAAAAACCATTAATTCTATTGTTATCCAAATGAATTTCCACATAAGGCCTCTTTTCACATTGATACGCTGACACGCTTTTATCGTTAATAGAATCGAGTCCCCAAATATCATGCAATACCAAACTACCATAATATTCGCCCTGACCGGTATACGATACAAATTCGGAGTCTGATGCTGCTTTAACTTCCACATTAACAGCATAAGGCTTACGATCTTCACTGGATAAAAAAGGATTTTCATTCTTCGTTATACGAACTCTGATTACCTTTCCACCCTTTGTAAATTCGCAATAAGTCCCTTCTCCATCTATCTGATTAATGGATGTATTTACCGAGATAACAATATCTTTACTTAGTTCTGCTGATGTAAACTTTACCTTTTGATCAAAATCGATCTCTAAACTCCAATCTGAGTCTATTCCTCCAGCACTAAAATCAATTCCTTTAATTTGCATTTCGTACCCTTTAGTATTCGAAAGTTTTTCTGTATTTAAAGAACTACCTTTTATGGCAGACTGCTTTGTATCTTGCATTTTACATGATAAAACTGATATTATAAGTACAAAAATGAAAATATAGTGTTGTTTCATAACTTTATAATTTGTTTGTGTAGGATTTGATTATTGTAATAATCAAAAAATAGTGTTCAAACTAATACCATCCCTTAGTTCATAAAAGAATGGAACAAAGATAAGTTGTTTTTGATTCCACGTTTAATGGTTTAGTCTATTTATTAGCAAAAACGCTTTAGTTTTTCATATTCGGTAAAAAAATATGTGGTATTGATTAAAAAAATCAAACACAAACTTTAAAATTACGATGCAATAATAACTTATTTAATATTTTTGAAGCCTTATTTAATCGTATTATGCAAAATAAAGTTGTTGTTATTACAGGTTCATCTTCTGGAATTGGCTTAGCTCTGGCAAAAGAGTTTGCTCAAAGAGGATCAAAATTGGTTCTTGCAGCCCGATCAGTAGATAAATTGAAAGAAATAGAAACTGAATTCAATAATAAAGGTGTTGAAGCCATCAGTGTAGCTACTGATGTAAGTAAAGAGGAAGATTGCAAAAATTTAATTAATCAAGCAATCAATAAATTTAAGCGAATTGATATTTTAATTAATAATGCAGGAATTTCGATGCGTGCACTATTTAAAGATGTTGATTTAAGTGTGCTAAAACAACTAATGGATGTAAACTTCTGGGGAACGGTTTATTGTACTAAATATGCATTACCATATTTACTAGAGACTAAAGGATCAGTTACTGGAATTTCTTCCATTGCAGGTTTTATTGGCCTCCCTGCGCGTACAGGATATTCTGCAAGTAAATATGCTATGCATGGCTTTTTAGAGACCTTACGTGTTGAAAACCTGAAAACCGGATTACATGTATTAATTGCTGCACCAGGCTTTACGGCTTCAAATATTAGAAAAACAGCCTTATCAACTGACGGAAGTGCTCAGGGTGAAACACCTCGTAACGAGGAAAAAATGATGAGTGCAGAGGAGGTTGCTAAACATGTAGCCAATGCAATACAAAAACGCAAATCAACACTTATCTTAACTTTTGTTGAAGGTAAACTAACCGTATGGCTAAAAAAGTGGATGCCCCGTTTATTAGAAAAACTAACCTATAATCATATGGCAAAAGAGCCGGACTCTCCACTAAAATAATTTGAAAATACATAATGGCTGAAGTAGAATTTGCTTCAGCCCATATTTAGTTCATTGGTCTATCAATAAGGAAATATACAAAGGCAATCACAACCAAAACAACAATAGTTGCTCCTGCTATTTTATTTAACCACCACAGTCGTCGTAAATTAATTTTTGAACGGAATAAGTTTACAACTGAAGTAAGTATAAACCACCAAAGCGAGGCGCCTGTCATTACTCCAATAATAAGTAACATATGGTTAAAATAATCTCCTCCCTTTTTAACTACACCAAAACTTGCAAAAAACGCAAGAAACAAGAAAATAGCCAATGGATTTGATATGGTAATTAAAAATGTAGAAACAAAATCCTGAAATAAATTACCCTTACCTCTCTTCTGTTTTCGAAGCTGTTTGGCAGGATTACTATAGAATATTTTAGCCCCCAAAAATATAAGTATGGCAGCACCAAAAATTTGAATATATAACAATTGCTGCTCTATAAAACTAACAATAAACGACAAACTAAATCCGGCTATAATAGCATACAAGGTATCACTAAATGCAGCACCTAACCCTGAAAAAAATCCAGCAAGCCTACCTTTATTTAAGGTCCGTTGTATGCACAACACACCTATAGGCCCCAAAGGAACTGATGCTGAAAATCCAATTATTATGCCGTCTAAAATATATTTTAATGTCATTTTATTCTATCATCAAAGCAATTATGCAAAACAGTCTTTCAGTACTTATTTAACAAGTTACGAATATTCCTGTGTATTAGCATCGCAAAAATAATTGAATCTTAAAAACCTGAAAATAATAAGAACATTATTATTAACTTTTAACAACTTACTTTCAATAATTCTACACATTATTATGAGAATTCGAACTAAAGGAGGAATCAAAAAGCTATAAATAAGACGTTTTGTATCAACCTATATTTAATTATTTATTACTTTAACAAACATTTTCACACCAGTTAACATTGTATTAACATTATATTAATATTATAACAACACCAATAGTTTTTGGTCTATTTATGTTTGCATCGAATTTTATTTTCAAATAGATTTATAAATGGATAATATTTATTTAATTCTGGTAGTAGTGTTATTTGCACTAGCTATTTCAGACTTAGTAGTAGGGGTTAGTAATGATGCCGTAAACTTTTTAAATTCCGCTTTAGGTTCTAAAGCTGCGTCATTTAAAGTAATTATGATCATTGCAGCTGCCGGTATTTTTGTGGGAGCCACCTTTTCGAGTGGTATGATGGAAGTAGCCCGAAAAGGGATATTTAATCCCCAATACTTCTATTTTTCAGAGATAATGATCATTTTTCTCGCAGTGATGATAACCGATGTATTGCTTCTTGATCTGTTTAACACATTCGGAATGCCTACATCAACCACTGTATCAATTGTTTTTGAACTTTTAGGATCAGCTATTGCCGTTTCTTTAATAAAAGTATCAAACGATCCATCTCTTCCTTTAAGCGAATACATTAACACAGCAAAAGCTTTAGCTATTATTTCAGGAATATTACTTTCCGTTATTGTAGCATTCTCATCCGGAGCTATTATTCAATACATCACTCGATTAGTATTTTCATTTAACTATGATAACAGATTAAAATACCTGAGTGCATTATGGGGTGGCATTGCAATTACAGCCATTACTTATTTTATTCTTGTTAAAGGAGCCAAAGGCGCATCCTTTATGAATGATGCTACTAAAACATGGATTAAAGGAAATGCAATACAGATTATATTCTATAGTTTTGTTGGCTGGACTGTTTTATTATATTTATGTAAGTGGATATTCAAATTCGATATCCTAAAGTTTACAGTACTTGTTGGAACATTTGCTTTAGCAATGGCCTTTGCAGGAAACGACCTGGTTAACTTTATTGGTGTACCATTAGCTGGTTTCGAGTCATTCAAAGTATTTACTAACTCAGGAGTTGCTCCTGATGCCTTATTAATGGAATCAATGGCAGGTAAAGTAAAAACAGATACCTATTTACTTGTTATTGCCGGTTTTATAATGATTATTACACTTTGGACTTCTAAAAAGGCCAAAAATGTAGTAAAAACATCTTTAGATCTTTCCAGACAACAAGAGGGAGAAGAAAGATTTGGATCATCCTTTTTTGCCCGTTCGTTAGTAAGAGCTTCAATCAATGCTTCTACAGCAATCAACAACGTTTTACCTTCAGGCATTAAACGAGTGATCAGTAAGCAATTTGATGATTCATCCTATGAAGAAAAAAGAATTGCTTTGGGTAACGATGCTCCTGCTTTTGATATGTTAAGAGCTTCTGTAAACCTTGTGGTTGCTTCTATATTAATATCTATGGCTACATCTTACAAACTTCCATTATCAACAACATACGTTACTTTTATGGTTGCAATGGGTAGTTCATTAACAGATGGTGCATGGGGACGCGAAAGTGCCGTATACAGAGTAACCGGTGTACTATCTGTAATCGGTGGTTGGTTCTTAACTGCATTCTCTGCATTTACAGTAGCCTTTATTGTTGCTTTAATTATTAATGTTGGTGGAATTTATTCTGTATTTATACTTATTGCTTTGGCAGTATATTTCATGTACAGAACGCATACCTTAAGCCACAAACGTTCTGCTGAAGAAATTGATGTAAAAGAGTTTGAAATTGAGGAAATGGAAGGTGAAGTAATAAACACCAAAAAAGTACTTGATAAATGCACTAAAAATGTAACCAACTCACTTACTGAAATATCAGACCTTTACACCAGTTCTTTAACTGATTTTCAGGCGGAAAACAGGAAAGACCTTAAAGAAAGATTAAAGGCTGTAAACCAGGTTAATAAAAAAATTAAGAAGTATAAAAATAATATCTATAAAACTGTTAAAAAATTACAGGACAGCGATATTGATTCAAGCTTATACTATGTTCAGGTTATTGATTATTTAAGAGAAACAGCTCATGCGCTAACATTTGTTGTAAAACCTTGTTTTGAACACCTGGATAATAACCACACACCATTTAATAAAGACCAGTTTAAAGACCTAAGTATTTTAATTGGACACATTCAGGTATTAATCAGTAAAGCTAATAATATCATCAGAAGCTCTTCATTTGTAAACCTTGATGAACTACTTGATGAAATTGTTAAAGAAACAGAAAACCTGAAAGCATTAAGAAAAGCTCAGCTTAAAAGAATTAAGAAAGAGAAAACAAGTACTCAGAACAGTATGCTCTACTTAAACTTGTTACACGAAACTCAAAACTTACTTCTTCATATTGGAAACTTATTAAAGGCTCAAAGAGACTTTGTTTCATACAATAATGGTAAATAACAAAAGAACCTGGAGTATTTAAACGATACTCCAGGATATAAACCTTTTACAAAATAAAAATCCCCGTTTGAATATTTCAAACGGGGATTTTTATTTAAATACGTTGTATATAAATCTATTTCGTAATTAAATTGATATCGTTCATTAATTTGTCCTTGTACGATTTCCCGATAGGAATAATTTTTGATCCGTCAGATGTTTTTACAATAACAGAATTATCTTCTATAACTTTAATCTTAGCCAAGTTAACAATAAAGGAACGATGTACTCTTATAAAGGTATTAGAAGGCATTTTATCGGCTATAGACTTCATTGTAAAATGAATGGTATACTTATCCGTAAATGTATTTAATACCACATAGTTTTCAAGAGCCTCAATCCATAAAATGTCATCATACTTAATACGAACTAAGGAAGAGTTATTTTTAATGAAAATCTCATTTGTAGATTTAGTTAACTCATCGCGTTTTTCGCTTTGCTCCTTAGCTTTATTAATAGCTTTTAAAAATCGAGTATAATTAACCGGCTTAAGTAAATAATCGGTTACGTTATATTCATAAGACTCAAGTGCATATTTTTCCTGCGAAGAATAAATGATTACTTGCGGTAGAACATTTAATGATTTCAGAAGATCCAAACCAGTCATTTCTGGCATTTCTATATCTAAAAAGATCAAATCAATACCTTTTGATCCACTTTTGTTTAAATCATTTATTGCTGAAATTGCACTTTCATAAGTTCCAACCAATGTTAGCTCATCTGTTTTTTCAACAAATTCTGCTATAATTTTTGTGGAGAACTTATCATCATCAATAATTATACAATTCATACTTCCCTCTTTTTTTCAAAAATAAAAATTTTCACTCAAAGAAAAAGTCTTTTTCTTCATTTTTAATTGATTAATATAGCAAAAGATACATTTATCAACAATTCAAAATGATTAATCAATAGTTTTAGTTTATTAATCACATTCTTCTTTTGTAAAATTCTCGTTCAATTAACGGTGCACCTTTTACTGTAGACCTTAACCATTCCAACTTTAAATCCTGTTTTTCTTCTAAGGTTAAATTCCAGTCTACACCACTTGTACGTATCTGATGTGCTAAATGTTGTAAAACAAGTGCTGCAGATACAGAAATATTAAAACTTTCTGTAAAACCATACATTGGTATCCTTACAAATTCATCAGCTTCTTCTTTAACGATATCTGATATACCTGTTAATTCAGTTCCGAAAACAATGGCTGCTTTTCCTTTAGTCACATCAAAATCATACAGCTCTACATCATTTGTATGCGGACTTGTTGCCACAATTCTATAACCCTGATCTTTTAAAGCTCTTAATGCTTCTCTGGTATTATTTTCCTGTTCGTTAAACCTGTGCATACTCAGCCACTTTGATGATCCCAGCGCAACATCAGGATTTACATTATATTTATTTCTATTTTCGATTATATGAACATCCTGTATTCCAAAACAATCACATGATCTTAATACCGCACTAGCATTATGTGGCTGAAAGATATCTTCCAGAACAACCGTAATATACTTGGTTCTGTCTTCTATTACCTTATCAAATAATGCGTTTCTGTTTTCTGTGATATTTTCTACAAGATATTTAATTAATTCTTCTTTCATAAATGGCTATTGGTCATTGATGAATAATTTAATATTTTCTGGATTAGCAAAAAAAAAGAGAGTACTCTAAGCACTCTCTTTGTATTTTTTCCCGAACAGAGAATTAGTTTACTGCATCACCTAATTCGCTTCCAGCTTTGAATTTAACAACTTTTTTAGCTGCGATTTGAATTTCTTTACCTGTTTGAGGGTTTCTACCTGTTCTGGCACTTCTTTCTGAAACTGAAAAAGAACCAAAACCGATTAAAGAAATACGATCACCACCTTTAAGTGCTTCGCTGGTTACATTAATAAATGAATCTAACGCTTTTTTAGCGTCTGCTTTAGTTAAACCAGAATCTCCGGCGATAGCATCAATTAATTGAGCTTTGTTCATAATAACTGATAATTTTTAGGGTTAACAACTAAGTTCACCAAAATTTGCTCTACAAATATAGATTATTCCTAGTATTTACCAAATCTACAGGCCACTAAAATCGCTTTTTTTTGTAGTATTCAGACATTTCCGATTGTTTTAAGCTCCATTTATCATAAAAAACTATACTAAAACCAAGCTATTAATCCTTTTAATCAAAACATTACCGCTCTCATTTTTTTTCCTCCTTGTACACAAAGGATTACATCTGTTTTATATATTTTTTAAACAAATCATATCCATAATTAATGGTATCCTTATCTATTTTTACTTTGTCTGTTGAAAACTTTATTATATACACAGCTCAAAATATTCTAATTTTGAGCTACTATAATAGTCTACTCACAATTTAAATTCTAATTATATAATGAAGATACTTCATACTGCAGATTGGCACATTGGAAAAAAATTAGAGAACTTTTCACGTATTGAGGAACAAAAAGCTGTTTTAAATGAGATAGCCCAAATTGCTGACGATGAAAAAGTTGATGCTATTATTATTGCAGGAGACTTATTTGACACCTTTTCTCCGTCAACTGAAGCTATTGAAATATTTTATAAAGCGCTGAAAACATTAACAAACAAAGGAAACAGACCTGTTATAGCCATTTCCGGTAATCATGATTCTCCGGACAGAATTGAAACAGCAGATCCCCTTGCCAGAGAATGTGGAATATTTTTCATTGGCTATCCTAATACGCATTTTAAAACGTTAGAACTTGAAACAGGTTTGGCTGTAACCAAATCCATCCCTGGATTTATGGAAATAGCTATTCCTACCTCAAATACACCATTAAGGATAGTAACCACTCCTTATGCCAATGAGCATAGACTAAAAACCATGTTAAATACTGAGGATAAAGAAGAAGATTTACGAATGGTTTTACAAGATTTGTGGGAGACTATTGCCAAAGAGCACTGCGACAAAAATGGAGTAAACATTTTAACCACCCATCTTTTTGTAATTAAGAAAGGAACTACCATTTCAGAGGAACCGGATGATGAAAAACCAATATTACATGTAGGTGGAGCGCAAGCTATTTATACCGAAAATTTTCCTGATGAAATTCAATATGTAGCATTGGGTCATTTACACAGAAAACAAGAAATCTCATCTGAGAAACAACCTGTAGTGTATTCCGGAAGTCCCATATCCTACTCTTTTGCAGAATCCAATCAAAAGAAATATGTCGCTATTGTTGATGTAAATCCTAATGAAAAGGCTCATATTAATTATATAGAACTGAGTTCAGGTAAAAAGTTATTACGATTAAAGGCTAATGGCATTACTGAAGCAGAAGAGTTATTAAAAGTGCATGAAAATGATTTATTAGAACTTACTATCGAAACAGAAACTTATTTGACTGCTAAAGAAAGAAGACACTTAAATCAAATTCATCAGGGAATTGTAACACTAATTCCACAAGTAAAAAACAATAATTCATCAGCAGAAAGTACAAAACAAACAATCGACATCAATAAAAACATGAAAGAATTATTCATTGACTATTTTAAACATACAAAGGGCATTGAGCCCAACGATGAATTAATGAAGTTATTTAATGAAGTAATCTCTGAATAAGAATTTATTATGATACCTGTAAAACTAACTATTGAAGGATTATACTCCTACCAGTCAAAACAATCAATAGACTTTAAAAAATTAAGCGACAACCACCTTTTCGGAATTTTTGGAAGTGTAGGTAGTGGAAAAAGCTCCATTTTAGAAGCTATTATATTTTCGTTATATGGTAAAACCGATCGTTTATTAAAATCAGGAGACAATCGTAATTACAACATGATGAACCTGAAATCAGATAAACTATTTATCGAGTTTGATTTTATTACAGGTAAGGATCAAAAAGAATTTAAAGTTGTTGTTGAAGGCAGAAGAAACAGTAAAAAGTTTGATGATGTTAAAACATTTTCCAGAACGGCATACATTAAAAATGGAGGTGACTACGCTCCTATCACAACAGAAGAACTTGAAGATTTCATTGGTTTAAGCTACGAAAACTTTAAACGAACTGTAATTATTCCTCAGGGTAAATTCCAGGAGTTTCTTCAGTTAAGCAATGCTGAAAGAACAAAAATGATGAAAGAATTATTTAACCTGGAGAAATACGAATTATACAACAAAACAAAACGTCTGGAAGAGAAAAACAACGAATCTATAAACAAATTAAAAGGAAGTTTGGAGCAATTAGGTGATGTTTCTGATGAACAATTAACCGAATTGGAAACCAAACAAAAGGAGACGACAGCAAAACTATCCTCCCTTAATGAAAAACAGGAGAAACAAACTATTCTCTTAAAAGAACTGGATCAATTAAAAGAAAACACCCTTCTGCTTGATGAATTCAGTAAAAAAAAGAAGGTTCTTGATGAGAAAAGTTCAACCATAAAGAAACTGGAAAAGGATATTGCTGATTACGAATATTGCGCCATTCAATTTAAGAGTATTTGCGATGCCATCGATAGACATCAAGCCAAAATAAATCAACTCAACCAGAATATTAAATCAGAAACTGAAACCCATAAGGCTTTAAAGGAAACTTACGGACAAAAAAGCAAGGATTATACTAAAATCCAATCGGAATACGAGCAGTTAGATGAACGTAGAAAAGAATTGGAATTCATTAAAAAATTAATGGATATTTCACTAGCTAAAGCTAAGGTTGAAAAGAATTTATCTCGCAAAGAAAACGGTGAAAAAGCAGTTAAGGATGTTATTGAAGCGATTAGTACACTTGAAACACTTGAAAAAGAAAAGTCTGCTTACTTAACGGAATTACGAAAATCACTACCTAATATAGAAGAATTAAGTCAGGCTCAAAAATGGCATTTGGAGAATAATAACTTCATTAAGCAACTCAATGATATAACGCTTGAGCATGACAAATTAAAAAATACCATTCATAATAATACTTCAGAAATTAATGAATTAATACAAAATTCGGCATTTAAAAATGGAGACACAAAAGATTTCAATAAATATCTGGAATTAATAAATGAAGAAAGTGTAAAAACGGAACAAGAACTGAAGAAGATCAATATTCTGATTGAAGAAAATTTAATTTATTCAGGTCTGGAAAGATATGCTCAAAACTTAAAGGATGGTTCACAGTGTCCGCTGTGCGGGTCCGAAAGTCATCCGGAACCTTTTAGCAACCACGATTTAACAACTAAAGTAAACAACCTAAAAAAATCAAAGTCCGATATTGAAAACAAAGTAAAACAACTCAATACATTCTTTCAACAGATCAACAACAAGATAATTGTTTTAAAACCACAAACAGAACAACTGGTTACCTTAGAAAATAAAAAACAGGATGTGAAACTTCAATATGAAAAGCATCAAAATTCTGTTATAACAAAGTTTAAAGACATTAACATTGTTAACGAAGCTGTTGCTAAAATAAAAGAAACACAAACCATCATAGATAAGACTGAAAAAGAACTTTCCATTAATAAATCCAACTACCAGGAATCACTAAAAAACAAAGAGAAGTACCAGATTGGACTACAAAAAATACAATCAGAAATTGATGCAGAGCAAAATACTATAAAAGTCCTAAGTCAGCAGATTCCTTCTGCATTTTTTGAAAAGTATGATAACTTTAATAACACTAAACTTCAGGAATCATATGATGATGTTAGTAACTCGATAAATAAAATTACAAAGGAGTACAAACAGCTTCATGAAGAAATAGAGTCTGTTAAAAAGAAAATAGACCAACTGGAAGGTAGCTTAAGTGCAAACCAAAATTTCCTAAAAGCCGAAGAATCTGAAATAACAAAACAAAAACAAATTCTGAACGATAAGATACTAGCCTCAGAATTCACAGATCTTACGAGTATAAAAACAATACTTGCAAAAGATATTGATATTAATAAAGAGAAAGAAATTATAACAAATTACCATAAGGAACACCAAACGGTAGATCATAAAATTAAGGAACTACAAGCGCTTCTTTTGGATAAAAAATATGATTCAAATGAACATGCACAATGCATTGCTGAACTAAAATCAATTACAGCTGATATTAATACTACCAATCAAATTCAAGGTGAAATAAGTACCAAAATTAAGGACTTAAGAAAGAAACTCTTTACAAAAGTTGAATTAGAAAAGGACTTAAATATACGCAACGAGAGAGGCGAAAACATCAAAATCATGAAGCGTATGTTTCATGGAAGTGGTTTTGTTAATTACATATCCTCAGTTTACTTACAAAATTTATGCTTGGCGGCAAACGAAAGGTTTTTTAAGATGACCAAACAAAAACTAAGTTTGGAACTAAGTAACGATAATAATTTTGAAGTTCGGGATTATTTAAATGGAGGTAAATTAAGAAGCGTAAAAACACTTTCGGGAGGACAAACCTTTCAGGCTGCTCTTTCATTAGCTTTGGCCTTGGCTGATAACGTACAGGCACTCACACAAACGGACCAGAACTTCTTCTTTTTAGATGAAGGTTTTGGTTCTCTTGATAAAGAATCTATGGAAATTGTTTTCAACACATTAAAAGGTTTAAAGAAAGAAAACAGAATTGTTGGAATCATTTCTCATGTAGAGGAATTACAACAAGAAATCCCTCTGTTTTTAAAAATAGTGCAGGATGAAGAAAGTGGAAGCTGCATTAACGAAAGCTATTAATTTTTCTTCTGTTTTAATTTTAAAAACTGCATTAATAGTTACTTAATGTACCTATTTGTCAGTCCTAAATTATGAATTAGCGTAATAAATTACGCTTCTTCGTAATAGCCATGGCCATAACCATATCCGTAGCCATAACCGTAACCATAGCCATAGTTAGATCCATATCCGCCTTGTTTCACATTCACATCATTTAAAAGAATCCCGACATGCTCTATCCCCTCTTCTTTTAAATTTTGGACTGTATGAGCAAAAACCTCTCTTACAGAATGGTTATGTCTTACTAAAAACACCAAACTATCTGACATTCTGCCTAAAATATAAGGATCAGCAACAACTCCCATTGGAGGTGAATCCAGAACAATAAAGTCATATTGTTCTCTTAATTCCTCAAAAAGCTTTTCTGTTTTTGCTGAACTAATTAATTCTGATGGGTTTGGAGGAATAGGTCCGGATGGTAAAACAAAAAGGTTATCTAGACCAGATGGAGCTGGAATAACTACATCACATAACTTTACCTTTCCAATCAAATAGTTTGAAAGACCATCATGATCATTTAAATCTAAAACCTTATTTAAACCCGGTTTTCTCATATCAAAACCAACCACAATAGTCTTTTTTCCTGCCAATGCAAAAACAGAAGCCAAATTGAGTGCACAAAAGGTTTTTCCTTCTCCTGGCATAGATGATGTGATAGTAACTACCGGTGATTCATTCTCTCCAACCATAAAATCCAAACGAGTCCGGATTCTTCTGAAGGTTTCAGTAACAACTGATTTCGGATGATATTTTACAACATTAGTTTCAGGCTTTGTACTATGAATAATTTGTCCAATTATCGGTAAAGACGTGATTTTTTCAACATCTTCAACAGAGGTAATTCTATTATTCAAAATTTGTTTAATGACTAAAAGTAATAACGGTAGCAGAATGCCTACCATAAGCGCTTTTTGATAGTTTCCTCTTGTATTTGGATATACCATTCCACCACTACGGGCTTTTTCCAATACCTGATGATCTGGTGTATTAGATGCCTTTTGTATTTGTGCTTCAGATCGTTTTCTTAACAAAAAGGTATAAACCTCATTATTTAATTGAAATTTACGCTCAATTCCCAATAATTTACGCTCTGTTTCCGGTAAACTATATAAAGCCTGCTCATAATTCAACTTCTCTCCATTGACTCTTTTTACTTCTTCTTTTAAAACCTCTTTTTGGTTTGCTATGGTAGTTAACAGTACATTTTTTGCCAACTCTAATTCCATCTCAAGTTGTTCAACTACCGGATTAACACTTTCGCCTAATGGTGTTGAAATAGCCAACATTTCAGTGTTCAGCTCCATAATTTTCTGAATCTGACCTGCAAAAAGTTGATTGTCGGTTTGATATATAGCGGGTGCTAAAATATCATTATCTAGTGTATCACACTTAAAATAATTGGTAAGATAATCCAGATAGTTTTGAGAAATAATAAGACTTGCTGTCTTTTGTTCGGCATCCTGAAGTTTATCTAAGAGATAATCTGCTTTTGAAGAAATACTTTGTATTCTATTTGATGTTCTGAAATTACTTAATTCAGAGCCGGTATTACTCAAGGAGTCACTGATGTTAACTAATTGAGATTCGATAAAATTAATAGTATTAGTAGCTATTTGATTCTTCTTTTCAAGATTGGATGCAATAAAAACATCGGCAAGAGTATTCAGAAATCTTACATTCTTTGTTCTGTTATCACCGGTAATCGATATTCTAATAATCGATGAACTTTCACTCATTTTGGATGCCCGCAATTGGCCTACATATTTTCCAACCAATGAATTTGGATGATTGAACTCAAAATAATGCTCCATGTCATCATTCATATTACAACCATCACATATAACCTTAAAACGAAACCATCTTGTAGTGATCCATTCTCCAAAATTATGTGTTTCAATATGCTCGTTTTTATCTAATCCCTGAGATGTTTGATTGGTTAAATAATTATAAGTGTAACTTCCATCTCCCCCATACTTTAATTCAAAAGTTGTTTTAGAAAGGGGTTTTACATAAAAAGAAACACCTACAAGCTGCCGATGCAATGTATCATACTCAACCCTAAAATTTGATGCCGGATATATTTCTGTCTTCTTCACATTTCCCTGCGCATAATAAGACACATTAAAATCCAAATTATTGATGGCTTTATGAACCATATCCCAGGATGTTAACAGAGCCAATTGATTATCAACACTTCTTAAGCCTGGTGTTAATCCAAACCCTTCCATCATATCGGTCTGAGGCATGTCATTCCCTCTCTCCTCCATCAAAATGCGCATAGAAGCACTATAGATAGGCGTAACCCATCGATGCATGGCAAATACACTCCCTAAAGCCACAGGAACAATAATAACAAATAACCACCAGTACTGTAAAACGTCCCTAATTAGTTTTTTATAATCGAGGCTAAAATTAAAACCGGAATCTGTACTTAACTTAGTGTTTGGACTTTTATTCATGGACTTAAATAGAATATATAGCTAGTGAATTAGGGATTGATTATACTATTTTGTTAAAGCAATAATGGTAATAGTAAAACTTAAAACTGTGGACAATACACCCAGGCTAAATGATTCGCCTATTCCCCATTGTTTTGCTCTCATTGGCTTAACATAAATTAAATCATTTGGATAAACATAATAATATTCCGAACCAACAATTTTATGATCTGTTAAATCCACTATCAAAGTTTCAGTTTTACCAGTTTTTGTAGGTCTGACAATTTTGACTTCCTTTCGTTTTGCTGTTGGTTTTAAGTCCCCGGCTTGACCAATAGCTTCAAAAATTGTAATTTGATCCTTTGACATCGACTGAACTCCAGGACTTCCAACTTCACCGAGAATTGTATAAGAGTTTGACCCTAATCGCACTAAGATATGTGCATCTTTTAAAAATGGTTTTAAAGCCTCTTTTATTTTATCTTTAGCCTGAAATATATTACACCCAGCAAGATTTATTTTACCAGCATACGGATAATCAATATTCATATCATCATCAATCATATACATGAACATTGTATTTCCCTGCATGTTTGAACCACTCATATTACTTCCTTGAGTAGCATTGAAAAATTCAGAAATTTTTGGATCAAATGTAGAAACCCTGATAAACAGATAATCATTAGTTTGTAAAATATATTTACCTGTAATTTCCGTTAATTCATTAAACTCCATTCGTGATTCTTTATCCTGAAGATAAAGGGTTTCTTTTTGGGGAATGCATGATGCAAAAAATAATATCAATAGGAATGGAAACCAAATATGGTTCTTTTGTTTGTTCATGTGTTAAATCTGAATAAGATTAATGACTTTTAAGCTTAAGAATCAACAAAAATAAACTTTTTAGGGAGATTTATACAGGAGCCTTCATAAAAATTAATTTTGTTTATGATCTTTAATAAGAATAATACAACATCATAAAAGTTTATTTGATTGTTTTTTGTAATTCAAATAGACTTATTTTGCAATAAAATCAATAGCATTGTCACATAACATGAACTTTAAAACAACACTCTTTTTCAAATCAATATTATTTTTGGTAGTACTACAAGCCTGTTCACCAAACAATTATAAGGCGACACATAGCTCGGTATATAAACACGATTCATTAGTAAAACAATGTGAGTATTTTACATGTATTCAGGATATTGACTCAACACTTCAAGAAGAATTAAAAAAACAAAACAAAAGACTGATTCAGATTTATTTAATTCGTCATGCAAAACCTGATATTCAAAAGAAAAAGTTTTATTCTCGCAAACAAGCTGAAAAATACCTTTATGATTACAACCATGTTCCTATTCAAAAATTCGACACTGGCTTAATCAAGGTAAATTTAGATAAAGATCATACTGTTTACTGTTCTGCATTAAGACGATCAATTGAAACAGCGCATACCATCTTTAAAGATAATTACCCAATTATTAGCGATAGTATTTTTAATGAGTTCGAAAATAAAATTATTAAGTCTCCTGGATTTATCCGACAACCTTTGCTTTGCTGGCAAATTTTAAGCAGAGGAACCTGGGCACTGGGAAGAAAACCTTCCGGAATTGAATCACACAAAAAAGCAAAAGAAAGAGCCTCTTATGCGGCATCAAAATTAATTGATATTGCAAATAAAGAAGAAACGGCAATATTGGTAGCTCATGGAATGCTAAACAGAGCTATTACAAAGAACCTAAAACTAATAGGCTGGAAAACCATTCAATCAAACGGACAAAAAAATCTGGGTGCAACAATCCTGATAAAAATAGTGGACATAAACTAGATATATTTTGGCACAAAAAAAGCCGGTCTCAAAGAAACCGGCTTCAAATATATTTACAAGTAAAATTTTAAACGAATCTGCTTTGTTATTTTAAAACATCTTCAACAGGAACATATGGTAAATCAAATGCTTCTGATACGCCTTTATAAACCACATCTCCTTTGATAATATTTAATCCAAGTCTTAGAGCTAAATTATCTTTACAAGCTTGCTCCCACCCTTTATTTGCTAATTGCATTGCATAAGGTAAAGTTGCATTTGTTAACGCTAAAGTTGATGTAAATGGAACAGCGCCAGGCATATTGGCAACTGTGTAATGAATTACATCATCAATAATATAAGTTGGATCATCGTGAGTTGTTGGTTTTGAAGTTTCAAAACAACCACCCTGGTCAATAGCAACGTCAACCATAACAGTTCCTTGTTTCATTGTTGGCAACATATCTCTGGTGATTAACTTAGGTGCTTTTGCTCCCGGTATTAATACTGCACCAATGATAACATCAACATCTTTAACAAATTCACGAACTCTCATTTCATTAGGAACCATCGTTTTTACGTTAGCAGGCATTACATCATCCAAATAACGTAAACGATCGATATTTAAATCCATAATGGTAACATCAGCACCTAAACCTGCCGCCATTTTAGCAGCTTGTGTACCAACAACACCTCCTCCAATTACTAATACTTTAGCTGGAGGTACTCCTGGAACACCACCTAACAACACACCTCTTCCTCTGTAGGTTCTCTCTAAGTATTTTGCACCTTCCTGAATTGCCATACGACCTGCAACTTCAGACATAGGGATTAACAATGGTAATTTTCTATCTGGTGTTTCAACTGTCTCGTAACTTAAACATATTGCTTTTTGCTCAATCATTGCCTTAGTTAATGGCTCACATGATGCAAAGTGGAAATATGTAAATAACAATTGATTTTCTTTAATTAATTTATATTCAGGTTCAATGGGTTCTTTTACCTTAACAATCATCTCTGCTATAGCATAAACATCTTCAATTGTTGGTAAAATTTTCGCACCAGCTTTTTCATAATCCTCATCATAAAAATCAGTACTCAAACCTGCTCCTGATTGAACGTATACAGTGTGACCTGCTTTGGTCATTTCTAAAACACCTGAAGGTGTCATACCTACTCTATTTTCAGCAGGTTTAATTTCTTTTGGAACTCCTATTATCATGGTTAAATATTTAAAGGTAATTATATCTTACTTTTCATTGTTCATTAAGGCAAAATAGCAGAATTATTCTTATTTGTACTATGAATATTATCATTCAAAAAAGCTGCATTTCGTCAGGAAATATATGCCTTCAAACATATTTCAGTTTTCATTACATTTGCTACTTCAAAATGAAATAATGAACAACATATATATATATAATCCAACCAGCGAAATGGCGTTGGCAAATGGCACCGTAAGCTACATGCCTCCCAAAAATTTACAAACTTTTGAAAAAGATCTGGCATTTGTACCATCTTTTTTTGCTGAAGATGATGATATAATTATCATGGATGCAAAGCCTGATCCGGATTTTATCAAAATGTGGCAGGATATGGGTTTGCCCAAGCTAAAATACCTTAACTTTTCTGAAATCAAAGACGTTATAACTTTCAATCACCTACGCCCATGGAGTTGGAATCAGACTGTTCATCATAAATTCAAAACCATATTACCAAACTGTAGTGATGATTTTAAACTATCGCCCAACTACACCTGGAATAATGAACACAAGTTTTTTTTCAGCAGAAACTCTGCAAATCGTGTTCAAAAATACATTTCAGAAAAAGTTGTTAATCATCATGCCGTTAACATCCCTTGTCCCGCAATAAACATTAATTCTGTTGAAGAGATGCAAGAATGGCTCAAAAACTACAGTAAAGCCATTATTAAAATGCCCTGGAGTAGTTCAGGCAGAGGAATTCATATTATTGATGATGAATCGGGTAAAAATATTAATTACGATTGGATAAAGGGAGCTATTAAACAACAAGGCTTTGTTACTGCTGAACCTTTACTGAATAAGATTTTTGACTTTTCGTTTCAGTTAAACATTAAGCGAAACGGAGCTATTGAGTGCTTGGGCTATTCGTACTTTTTAAATGATTCGAAGGGGCATTTTATTGGAGGTAACATCAACTGGCCTCATAAAGAAGATGATATTAGTGAGTTTTTAAACAGTTCAACCTTGCAAGAAGCTACTCAATTGCTCATTACAGGGCTTAAAACTATTGAACCTCATAAATTTCATGAAGGCCCAATAGGTGTTGATGCTATCGTTTTTATGGATAATAACAATACATATAAAATTCACCCATGCCTTGATATTAACTGGCGTTACAATATGGGATTGATCAATATAAGACTCCCAAGGTTTGTTCATAAAGAAGCAAAAGGAAAATGGCTTGTTGGTTCTTTTAAACCAGGCGAATGGAATCAGTTTATTCAAAAAAGCAAAGAGGCAAATCCTTTGGCTCTTGTAAACAACAAAATAAAAAGTGGTTTTATTAATATGACTCCACCAAATGAAAATGCCAGATTTGGTGTATGGATGGAGATTTTTAAATAATATTGTTTTAACAATCAATTTACTTTGATTCTGTATTCTTGTGCATATTTAATATATATGCTTAAGAAAAAACAATTTGGTTCAAACTTTATTTGGGGAACTGCCATGAGTGCATTTCAAAATGAAGGTTGGGCAACTGCAGACGGTAAAGGAGAATCAATATGGGACAAATTTACATCTGGTAGTAAACTCATCAAAAACCAGGATCAAATAGGTAATGCCTCCAACTTTTATAAGGACTATAATCAGGATATCAGTCTGGCAGCCTCTTTAAATTTTAATGTTTTTCGTTTCTCTATTTCATGGTCAAGAATATTCCCTGAAGGAATTGGTCAAATCAATAAAAAAGGCGTTGATTTTTACCATCAGGTCATTGATTCTTGTTTAAACAATGGATTAACTCCATGGATTACTTTATATCACTGGGATTTACCCCAAAAACTGGAAGATCGTGGGGGATGGACAAACAGAGCAATTATAGATTGGTTTAGCAATTACGTAGACTTTTGCACAAAAGAATTTGGTAGCAAGGTAAAACACTGGATTGTTATTAATGAACCCATGTCGTTTACAGGACTGGGGTATTATAATGCATATCATGCCCCTGCAAAAAGCGGACTTAATAATTTTTTAAAAGCAGCTCACCATGTAACACTATGTAATGCTATTGGAGGAAGAATTACAAGAGAGAATGTTTCAGACGCTCAGATTGGAATGGCACTAAGTTGCTCGAATGTTAAAGCAGTAGATAAACGATCTATAAATAAAAGAGCTGCAAGTCGTGTTGAGGCTCTTTTAAATCGATTTTTTATAGAACCTGCATTAGGGTTAGGATATCCTTCAGATCACATTCCCGGACTATCATTAATTCTTAAATATTTCGAAGAAGGAGATGAAGAGTTAATAAAATTTGATTTCGATTTTATAGGATTACAATATTACTTTAGAGTTGTTACTAAATTCAGTCTTTTCCCACCGGTATTGTTTGCCACAGAAATTCCACCCAAAGATCGAACAAAAAATTTAAATGCCATGAATTTAGAAGTCCATCCCAAAGGATTATCTAAAGTCCTGAACTTTTATAATCAATACCATGGTATAAAAAAAATTATCCTTACCGAAAGTGGAGTTTGTTATCCCGACCAGATCATTAATGGAGAAGTGAATGATACAAAAAGATTAAGGTATCATCAAAAAATATTGAAAGAAATACTAAAAGCAAAAAAGAAAGGGATACCTGTTGACGGATATTTAATATGGACATTAGTTGATAACTTTGAATGGAGAGAAGGTTTTAGTCCACGTTTTGGATTAGTACACAATAACTTCAACACTCAGGAACGTATAATAAAACAATCAGGATACTGGTTTCAAGAATTTTTAAAATAAGATATTCACATACATCATTTCTGGTATAAAATTTACTAAATAGGTTTTTACAATAAAAAGCATCATTTTTGCAGTAATGAAGCCTGAAAAAAATGACTATTTCGATAATAACAGCTACTTATAACGCAGAAAAAACTATAGAATCTGCTATTCGCTCTATATCTGATCAGAATTATTCTGACATTGAATACATTATTGTTGATGGAGGATCAACAGACAATACATTACAAATTATAGAGAAATATAATGATCAGGTTCAACATTTTATTTCTGAACCAGATAAAGGCATTTACGATGCTATTAACAAAGGTATATCACTGGCAACAGGCGATATAATTGGAGTACTTCATGCCGATGACATTTTTTATGATAACGACATTCTAAAACGAATTGCTCTGGAGTTTAAACAAGGTCATTACAATGCCGTTTACGGAGATCTTCAATATGTAAATGCTCAAAATACCGACAAGGTAATTCGATATTGGAAGAGTTGTGACTTTAAATCATCACTTTTAAAAACAGGATGGATGCCTCCTCACCCTACTCTATTTGTACAAGGAGAGGTATTTAACAACATTGGTAATTACAGTTTAAAATACAAAATAGCGGCCGATTACGACTTTATCCTTCGTTTATTCTCTACTCCTGGATATTCTTTTAAATATATACCACAAGTCATTACTAAAATGAGAGTTGGAGGAGCAAGTAACAAAAGCATTAAAAACATTATTCAAAAGTCAAAGGAAGATATTTCGGCCTTGAAACAAAATAATATAGGCGGCGTATCAACACTCATTTGGAAAAATGTATCCAAAATACCTCAGTTTTTTAAAAAGTAGTTTATCACATTTAACCTAATAAAATGAAATTTAAAACCACATACTTCAGTATTCTTAAAATAACTATTCTACTTTTTGTAGTATCAGGCACATCTGTTGCTCAACAAATCAGTTATTATCAAAATCAGGAATACAATCCTTTTTACAAAACAGTTTATCAGCCCGGTAATAATTTTCATACCTCTGTTCAACCTTTTAGAATTGACAAAATAAATGCAATTGCAAATGTTGATTCACTTATTTATGATGGAATAAGAAAACCTAGTGGCGATTTAAATTTCTGGCGTAGAATATTTAAGGATCACTTGTTAAAATGGGAAGATAAAGATATTTCTATTAGAGTAAATCCACTTTTTGACTTTGAAGTAGGTAATGAAATGGATGAAAGTCTGCAAACATGGACCAATACCAGGGGGCTTTTTATTGAAGGAAACATTGGTAAGTATTTTTACTTTTATACTGATTTTCTTGAAAACCAGGCAGTATTTCCTAATTATTACAACGATTTTGTATTTGAACGAAAAGTAGTTCCTGGACAAGGAAAAACACGAAGTAAAGGTGAACGCACTCACGATTATGGTCAATCAACCGGATTCATTTCATTTAATCCTATAAAGTGGTTTAATGTTCAATTGGGTCAAGGAAAAAACTTTATTGGAGATGGTTATCGATCACTACTTTTATCTGACAACTCATACAGTTATCCTTACTTAAAATTTAGTGCAGAGTTTAAAAAAGTACATTATATGGTGATGTGGGGACAACACAGAGATTTATTTAACATTGATCCTGCTGATGAAAGCAGGGATATGAGATATCCTACTAAATATTCTGCATCACATTATTTAACTGTAAATATTGGTAAAAGATGGTCTGTTGGTCTTTTTGAAAGTGTTGTTTGGGCTGCTCAGGATGCTGCTGGAGATAGAAATTTTGATTGGGCTTACATGAATCCGTTTATTTTTTACCGACCTGTTGAATACTCTATTGGTTCGCCGGATAATATTACCATGGGTGCTAATATTAAATATTTAGTTGGACAACACAACGTATTATATGGCCAATTTGTTATGGGTGAATTTAAATCTGATGAAGTTTTCTCAGGAAATAAATGGTGGGCCAATAAACAAGGGTTTCAATTGGGTATGAAGTGTTTTAACCTGTTTGGCATCAATAATTTATATTTCCAGGCAGAGTATAATCAGGTTCGACCTTACACCTACTCTCACAGAGAAACCATTTCCAATTATGCACATTATAATCAGGAGTTGGCTCATCCACTGGGAGCTAATTTCAGAGAAGGGGTTTCATTTTTAAGGTATAAATACAAGCGCTGGCATTTTAACCTTGAATTTATGGCTGCTATGAAAGGAAAAGATTTTAGTGACGAGGTAAGTTATGGAGGTAATATTTTCCTGGATAATGATACACGCCCTAATGAATATGGTAATACAATTGGGCAAGGCTTAAAAACAAACTTACAATACCTCGATGGAAACATCAGCTATATGATTAATCCAAGAAACAACTTTAATATTGCTTTGGGTGCCCGATACAGAAAAGAAAGTAACGATGTTGAAACTCAAAACACACAAATGGTTTGGTTTGCTGTTAGAACATCATTAAAAAACCTGTATAGAGATTTCTAAAATTAATAAAGAAGATACAAAACGAAGAGCTGCAACTTACAAAAATTGCAGCTTTTTTTTGATTAAGCAACCAGACACCTTTGCTATAATTTAGGTTTTTTTTGTAAAAAAGATATCTAACTATCCCACTTATGATTTTACAAATATTCTAAAATCATTTAGTTAAGATTTTTTCATATTCAGACTCATAAATAATCAGTTCACCAAATTTAAACAGATCCAAAACTATAATTATCATATTTTTGATATGGAATTAAACTTATAATCTGATGAATGAAACTGTAATTCTTTGGTCTAGAATTGCTTTATCCATAATTGTTGTTGGTTTTATATGCTATTATGGAGCTAAAGAGCGATGTAAAGAAAAATCAAAAAACATATAGACATGCAAGAAGAACTAAAAGCAATTGGAATTGTACAAAAGAAAGAGATAGGTTTAAAAACAAATTTTGAAGTTTTAACTGTAGTACATAAAAAAGACTATCATCAAATTAAACAAATCAACAGCATACACATTAGTATTTTTAATACTCGCATTAACAACATTAAGGCAGAAATACATAAAATATCAAAAGTAAATTTACATTATGCTATCTCTTTTGTTATTGATGAAAAATACCACCAGGAATTAAAATCAGGGATGGAATGCATGGTTACCTTCAATTATTACAATCAGTATTATTCTGAGGTAAGTGAAGAAATCTTACATGAAAGAGCTTGCCGTGTAATAGAGTAATAATGATAGCCTGTTTCGTTCAGCAATTAAAATCAAATCTCAAATGCTCGAAATGATTTTTACTTAAATGACCAATATATTTACATACGGCACATTGATGTTTACTGAATTGGTTTTTGCCTTAACTGGGAATCGTTTTCAAAGTATGGATGCATTTATTGATAATTACATCCGATACAAGGTTACAACTGAAAACAGTAATGAAGAATATCCTGCAATAATAGAAAAATCAGGCTCAAATGTTAAAGGGAAAGTCTTGTTTGATATTGATGACGATAGTCTTAAAATTATTGATTTTTATGAAGGTGATGAATATAAACGAATTATAAAGCCTATTTCACTTTCTGATAAAACTCAAATGGAGGTATTTGTTTATGTATGGAATCATGAATACAGCTTGGCAAAACAATTAAATTGGGATGTGGATATGTTTAAAACTAACCACTTAAAGTATTACCTCAATCATGTTATACCATCTGTTAAAAATGACTATTATAGCATCAACTGCTAATTCAATTCGGCTATTTCAATAATGGTATCTGCCCAAAGATCATCATCATTCAGACTTTCGACTAATTTAAGTTGCTCACCTCCGTTTTGAATAAAATCCCGCTTATACTCAAAACCAATTTCAACAATCGTCTCTAAACAATCTGTAACAAAAGCCGGAGCTACAACCAAAATCCTCTTATTTCCCTTTTTTAAAAGCTCCTCAATATTATGATCCGTAAATGGTGTTAACCAATTTTTCGATAGCCTGCTTTGAAAAGAAACAGAATAAAATGAATTATCTATACCCAATTCTTTAGCCATTAAACGAGTTGTTTCGTAGCAAGTAGCTTTATAGCACATTTTACCATGTTCGGGCATTTGTATATGACAGCTACAAGTTGGACTTTCAATACCCGGGTGAATTTTATTTACCTGACGTTCTGGTAATCCATGATAGGAAAAAATAATATGGTCGTAACTATCAAAATCACAATCTTTGATCTTAGCAGTAAAAGTTTTTATAAAAGATGGATGATTATAAAATTGCTCTATAAATCGAATATTTACATCCAGATTTAGTTCCTGAACAACTTCTTTAACCTTTAATTCAGTAGATAAAGTTGTAGAAGTAGCGTATTGAGGATACATAGGTAAAACCACAACTTCATCATAATTGCCTTTTTTTACTTGATTAAAAACAGATTTTATAGAAGGATTTCCATATCGCATAGCAGAAAACACATCCACTTCAGCCCCTAACTTTTCATCTAATTTATTGGCTAAATTAGTTTGATACGATAACAATGGAGAACCCTCTTTAGTCCACAATCGCTTATATAAACTTGTAGACTTACTTACTCTAAAAGGAATGATAATAAGGTTAACCAATATTTTTCTCAATAACCAAGGAATATCAATCACCAATCCATCGTTCAAAAATTCTGTTAAATACCTCTTAACCGCTTTTTTTTCAGGTTGATCCGGAGTTCCTATATTAATTATAACCAGTGCTTTTTTCATTCCTTTAAATACATTTATTGCATCAATTAATTAATTGATCTGCAATATATTTACCTTGTTTAACTCTATCTGTCATTCCAATTCCATCTCTGATATTTCCACCCAAAATCAAACCCGGATAATTAGCTTCTACCCTATTGATGGCTTCCAATCTTTCTTCAGTACTTATATCATACTGGGCAATGGCATGCTGATACCTGAATATATGAAGTAAATCCGGTGTTTTTTGTTCACCCAAAGTTGAAGATATCTCTCTTAAAACTATACTTTTTAGTTCTTCATCACTTTTTTCAATGATATCAGGACGTTTAATTCCTCCCATAAAAACAGAAAGTAAAGCTCCCCCCTCGGGACAACGGTTTTGAAATAAAGACCCGGGAAATAAAATTCCAAGAAAATCCTTTTTCTCTTTGCCAGGAACAAGACCTCCAAAAGCATTAATTGGCAGACCATCCCATTTGTTATAACCCACAGCAGCCTGAACTACTTTAGCATATTTAACGTTGAAAACAGCATCCAAATCAATACCATCTACAAACGCTAACATCTCTTTTAATGCATACCCTCCAACAGTTGTAACAACCTTACTCGCATCAACTTTACACTGTTCACCAGAAGTATTTATATAAGAAACCTCATATCCATTACCTTCAGGATTTATTTTTATATCGGATATACCACACTGAATACTTTCTGTTGGAATATTTTTCTCCAAAGCATTTATTAGATTGGACAAACCACCTTTAACAGAGAACACTTCACGCGTTACTCTTTTTTGTAATTCAGTTTTTGGTTCCTTACGTTTTTTTATTGCTCCGCGAATAAAACTTCCGTAGTCTTGTTCTATTCTGTATAATTTAGGTAAAGCATAACGAGGAATTAACAAATTAGGATCACCGGCATATACTCCTGATATAAACGGGTCAATAGCATAATCCAGATATGTTTGCCCCAATCTCCGTTTCACCATTTCCGCCAAAGTCTCATTGGGATTGGTTCCTTTTTTACGAAACGGTTCTCCCCAGATTCTAAACTTATCTTTCCATGAAAAAAGTGGTGTCTTAATACCTGAAATCAAACCATCAGGTATAGGTTTCCATTTGTTATTCTTTAAAATCCAACGTTCATTTGCAATATTACTGGTGCCTTCAAATTCGCAATCGCCTTTAAGTTCATCGAACAATTCCACCATCTCTTCAGAACCAAGTGCACCTGTAGTTGGACCACCTTCAAAAGTAAAACCATCCTTATGATGTGTATGGATAACTCCTCCAACAATTGGATTCTTTTCCAGCAACAATACCTTTTTACCGTATTTATTCAAATAATAAGCTAAGGTTAATCCTGTTAAACCTGAACCTATCACTACAACATCTATATTATTATTCATTTATTTAATTTTTATCAGTTGGGATGGCTGGTATCATTTATTTCAAACTTTTTCAAAGGATTTAGTTGACTCTATAAGAACTTATCTATAACGACTTTGAATACCTTTTTTCATTATTTTTTAAGGCAGGATCAAAAGCTGCAACAATATTACGAATAAACAAACTACCTAATTCATTAATGCGTATTTGATTATCCTCAAATTCAATTAATTCATCAGCTTTAAAATCATTCATGGCCTTTTCTGAGTACTTAACTATAGCTTTAACTTCATTTACAGTTAGTTTAAATATATCAGCTATCTCATTCCAAACCAACACTTTATTACACATTAACTCATTAATTACCATACGAATTACCTTTTGTTCCTGTGTTACTACAATACCTTTTTCTACAGGAAAGGCACCATCAGCAATTGATTTTGTATAGGAAGAAAGTTCCTTTGTATTTTGAATATATCCACCTGCTAACTGACTTATACCTGAAATTCCAACTGCATAAACCTGACCTGTTGTTTTCTTTGTACAATACCCCTGAAAGTTTCGGTGTAATTGATGTTGCTCAAGTGCAACACATAGTTCATCTTGTGGTAATGCATAATGATCTAATCCTATACTGATATAACCTGCAGTAGTTAGTAAATCATAGGCCGCCATAAACATATCCATCTTTTCGTCGGCTGTTGGCAAACCTTTCTCTTCCAGTATCTTCTGATTTTCTTTTAACCAGGGAACATGAGCGTATGAAAAAGTGACCAATCGATCCGGTTTGATTTCAATGGCTTTATTAATTGTATCTTTAAAACTATCTAATGATTGACCAGGTAACCCATAAATAAAATCCAGATTCACTGCAACTTTACTATTCTTCTCTTTTACATATTCAACCAATTCTTTAACTGGTAAAGCGGAAGGTTTTCTATTTACATTAGTTAGTACATCATTATTAAAATCCTGAATACCAAAACTAAACCTATTAAATTTAGCTTCTATAAGCGCATCTAAATAGGTATAACTTAATAAAGCCGGATTACATTCAATAGCTATTTCTACCTCGTCAATTAAATCAAATTCATTAAATATCGTTTGATTGATTTCTTTCAGATATTCTGATTTAATAGCGTTAGGAGTTCCTCCTCCATAATGAATTTGAGATACTTTACGGGATTTATCAATACGTTTTGAAAGCATTAAGATCTCTTTCTTTACTGCTTCCACATATTGAAATACCACATCACTTTTTTCCATTTTTAAAGCATTACATCCACAGTAATAACATATTTGAGCACAAAATGGAATATGAATATAAAATGCTACAAGCTTAGGATCATCTGTATTCGACAATTCAATTAACTCATGATAGTTATCTAAAGTAAAATCATTTGTGAAATAATTTGCCGGTGGATAACTTGTATAACGAGGTACTGGAATATTATATTTATCAAGTAGTTCTTTTGTAACTTTCATTTACATTTGTAGTTAGTATTGAGACAAAGGAATCAAGATGCCAGACATTAACCATTACACAAATAAGAGTCAATTATCTTTCTATTATTCAAACCTTTATTTTCTCAAATTCTTGAATATTCATTTAGCTTTTCAATCGGAAAATATTCCTCTGAAATAGAGCACGAAAATACTAAATAATAACAGGCTATAAAATAGAAAATATCATACAAAGCAAAATATATCCTACCAGAATTAGCAGCTTTTACAAAATTCCCAAATGTTTTTTTTCATAAATCACTATAGACTATTGTATAATTTATAAAATTGATTTTACTTTGTCTTTCAAAGTTCTTTGTTATGACCAACAACAATAAAAGTTTAGAAGATCTAAAAGCCATCAGACAAATGATGGAGGATTCAAGTAAATTCCTTTCATTAAGCGGATTATCTGGTGTATTAGCAGGTATATACGCACTCCTTGGTGCCGGATACACCTATTTTTTCATCTTCGATAGCGGAAAACACTTTTATAACGAATTTATGATTTCTCTTACAGGAAAACCAACTCATGAATTCCGAATTTCACTTTTAGTTGTTGCTGCAATTGTATTTCTATCTGCAACAATCAGTACTTTTATCTTATCAAAACAAAAGGCACAAAAAGCAGGTACTCAATTTTGGTCCAACACAGCAAAGAAAATTTTAACTGAAATGGGAACTGTACTCTTCTTGGGAGGAGTATTCTGCATTATCTTGATTTTTCAGGGTGATTTAAGATTAGTTGCTTCTGCTACCCTCCTGTTTTATGGAATTTCATTAATTACAATTGCAAAATACACACATCATGATATTAAATATCTTGGATATGCGGAAGCAATTCTAGGCCTTTTTGCTGGCATATATTTATCGTATGGTATAATTTTCTGGAGCATTGGGTTTGGACTTTTTCATATTATTTATGGTGTAGTAATGTATTTAAAATACGAGAGATGCGGGGCTTAATTGAAGGATTAAATAAAAATTTTGAAAGCCGTATACGACTTGGTATCATGTCTGCCCTAATGGTTAATGATTCTTTAGATTTTAATAATTTGAAAGAATTATTAAAGGTAACTGACGGAAACCTGGCCAGTCATATTAAAGCTTTAGAAAAAAACGAATATATATCTGTAAATAAACAATTTATAGGCAAAAAACCTAATACTACTTACTCAGCAACTGCATTTGGTAAAATAGAATTTTCAAATCACTTAGATGCGTTAGAAAAACTAATTAAAGGAAGTTAATTTTTTTTATGCATACACTTTGCATTTCAAAGTACTTTTAAAACATATAATATGAAAACAATAGACGAAATCACTTCAAAGGATTTTTGGGCACACAACCTAACTCTTAAACTTGCCATTATTGGTGTTATGATACTTCTGTTACTAATTCCATTAAACATGGTAGAAGACATTATTATTGAAAGAGAAGAATCAAATGCCCAAGTAGACAAAGAAATGCTGGAATCATGGGGTAACCAACAAAATATTTCTGGTCCTATTTTACAGATTCCTGTAAAATACACATACGAAGACAATGATGGTAAAATACAGCATTTAAAAAAATGGATTCATATTATGCCAGAAGAACTTAGTGTTATTTCTAATATCATTCCGGAAACACGCAAAAGAGGCATATTTAAATCAACTGTTTATACTGCGAAAATAAACATGAGTGGATTTTTTAAGCCACAACTAGACAATTATGAGCAGGAAAGTGAAGTTTTATATAATGAAGCTATTTTGTCACTCGGCATTACAGATAACAGAGGCATTAAAGGCAAAATTAATTTTTCGGTAAATAAAACTCCATTACAAATTGAACCAGGATTAATATGTCAGGATTTAATGAAAAATGGCATCAACGCTAAACTCAATCAAATTGATACAATCAATAATAAAAAAATAGGCTATGACTTAAATTTTTCAATTTCAGGAACAACTTCTTTACAATTTCTTCCCGTTGGAAAACAAACAACAACAGATATTACATCAACATGGAATGATCCTAAATTTTCAGGTTCGTTTTTACCCATAACCAGAACTATTAATGATAAAGGCTTTTCTGCCCATTATGAAATAACAAACCTAAACAGAACCTTTCCTCAGCAATGGACTGGCAGTAAATACAATATTTTCAACAGCTCTTTTGGAGTAGACTTATATGTCCCTAATAATCATTATCAAAAATCACTAAGATCTGCAAAATATGGAATCCTTTTTATCATTCTTACTACACTTATATTCTTATTTATTGAACTATACAAGAAAAAGCAAATCCATTACTTACAATATCTTCTGGTATCTTTGGCTTTGGTTTTATTTTTCTCGATTCTCACCGCTTTAAGTGAACACATTGGCTTTAATTGGGCCTACATTGTTGCATCGGTAGCCATAATTACATTAATCACCAGTTACTCAAAACTTCTACTTAATGATAAGCAGGTTGTTTATTGGATTGGAGGATTAATCACTTCTTTGTACACCTTTTTATTTGTCCTTCTTCAATTAAACGATTATGCATTCCTGGCAGGAAATATTGGTCTGTTTATCATTTTGGCCATAATTATGAAAGTAAGCAGTAAAATTAAGCTTAAATAACAAAACAAATCACTATAACATGGAGAATGAATCAATATAAGAAAGACGAATACAGTTCGCCTCTTCTGTATATTCAATTATATAAAAGCTTCATACTCCATTTTACTTTATATACATATCTCTTCAACCTATAAAGCATGAAAGTAAAATTTATTCTTCCTTCTCTTACTGAAGCTAAAAGTCCACTTTGGCGCCCTATTAAATATTCGTTATTTCCTCCTCTTGGATTGGCTACATTAGCTTCATATTTAGATAAGGATGACGAAGCCGAAATCAGGGATCAACATGTAGAGGATATAAACCTTAACGATTCACCAGATTTGGTGGTTATTCAGGTTTATATAACTAATGCCTACCGAGCCTACAAAATAGCACAACACTACAGATCAAGAGGTATATATGTAGCTATGGGTGGATTACATGTGACATCACTTCCTGATGAAGCCTCGAAACATGCAGATACAATATTTATCGGTCCTGGAGAACAGACATTCCCTTTATTTTTAGCTGACTTAAAGAAAAAACAAGTTCAAAAAAGATACATCTCCACCGATGGAAGAACAATTCAAAATCAACCTTACATAAGAAGAGATTTAATCAAAAGAAATAAATATCTTGTTCCTAACTCATTAGTTATTTCAAGAGGTTGTCCACACCATTGCAATTTTTGCTATAAGGATTCCTTCTTCAAAAGTGGTAAATCATTTTACACTCAACAGGTTGACGAAATTCTAGATGAAATTGATCGACTTCCTGGTAAACATTTATACTTTTTAGACGATCACCTTTTGGGAAATCCCAAACTAGCCTACGAGCTTTTTGATGGCATGGAAGGAATGAATCGGGTTTTTCAGGGCGCGGCCACAGTTCAGTCAATTTTAGAAGGTGATCTAATTGAAAAAGCAGCTAAAGCCGGACTTAGAAGTCTATTTGTGGGTTTTGAAACATTTTCAAATAAAAACCTGCAGATGAGTAATAAATTACAAAACCAAAAATACAAATACGAAGCTGCTGTTCAACGCTTACATGATTTGGGAATAATGATTAATGGTAGTTTTGTTTTTGGCCTAGATAATGATGATAAAGATGTTTTTAAACGAACTGTTGATTGGGGTGTTTCAAATGGAATAACCACATCAACCTATCATGTTTTAACACCCTACCCAGGAACTCAATTATACCAATTGATGGAAAAAGAAAATAGAATTACAACAAAAGATTGGACCTTATATGATACAAGACATACTGTGTTTAAACCTCAAAACCTTACTCCTCATGAATTAGAACAAGGATACCAATGGGCATACAAAGAATTCTATAAATGGTCTAGTATTGCTAATGCATCATTACAACACAATAACATCAAACATATTATTAAGCACTTTGCATATACCGGAGGATGGAAAAAATTTGAAAAATTATGGAATCTGATCATTCAAACCGGTGCATTAAAACACATGCTGCCTTTATTGGAGCTTATTCTTTCTGAAGTAAATAGAAAATCAGAGAACAAGGTCGAGCACAGGTACTTACAAAAAAGCCTCTCCTAAAAAAAGAAGAGGCTTATATACTAAATTAAAAACTTTCGTTTCTAAACACTCACCGGTTGCCATTGCCTTGCCGCTTCATACATAGCAAGAACATTTTCAACCGGAGTTTCAACTTTGATTTTATGACTTGGCCCAAGAATAAATCTTCCACCAGGTGCCATAACATCTAATAATTCATTAACTCCATCCTTTACTTGCTTTGGGGTTCCTTGCCTTAGAAGTAACTCTTCGTCCATGGCTCCGCAGAAAGTAATTAATTGTCCGAAGTCCTTTTTAAGTCCTTCAGGCGACATACCTGTAGCTCGTGTTTGAATTGGGTCCAAAACTTCCGCTCCTGCGCTAATAAAATTAGGCAACAGCTTACGAACGCCTCCACAACTATGCATGTAAAAGTGAGCTCCCATTTCTTTTGGCTTCTTTACAAATGCATCAATTGATGGACGAATGTAATTTTCCCAATGATCATGACCAATCGTTAAGCCGGTTTGACTTCCAAAGTCATCAGCTACCCTGATAAAATCAATTCTACCATTCGCTACGTCAAAGAATTCATCAATAAAACTCTTATAGAATTCGGTAACTTTACTACACAACGCTGCGAAAAACTTAGGATGCGACATCATCACGTCCATAAAAGTGTCTCTTCCAATTAACCTTTGCACAATACGAAACAATCCCGGAGAAGAATATCCAGGTGCAGTCATGATTGCGTAATCTTTGTAACGTGTTAATTGGTCTTCAAGTGTTGTGAAGTCAAATAAATCATTTGTTGGCCAGGCGAAATCGTCTAGTGCAGCAGGATCCGTTAAACCCTGTAATGGAAAATGATCAGCTTGCCAGTATTCATAATCCCCTGTTTGAATTCGCGAATATCCTACTCCCCAAATATCCTTCTTTTTTTTCATCGCGTCATCAACAAGCTGAGGTCCTATGTACTCAGGCTCTACCCACCTAAAATCTACATCTAAATGTTCCAGAAGTTGATCTCTGTTGGTAAAACCTAAATAGGACATCATTTTCTCACCAAATTCCGGCGTATCCCAGTAGAAAAATGGAACCCGGTCCGGAACATCCTTGTTAAGAGCTTTTAACACTCTTTCTTTGTGGTTCATAAATGATGTTTTTAGGCTATTGTTATCACAAGTTTTCCAAGTAAAACCTTCCGAAATTATAAAGTTTTTGACAAAAAACAAAAAAATTAGGATAAATGATTGCCTTTTTTAACAAAGTAAAACACTTGAAACAAGGATTTTACAGTGAACGCTGACGAACCACCTCGTAAATTAAAACACCTGCAGCCACTGATACATTTAGCGAACCGATAGCTCCAACAATTGGAATACGAGCTCCAGCATCACAAATTTTCAATATCTGACCAGACACTCCGGTATCTTCAGCCCCCATTACAATCGCCGTTGGTCCGCTAAAGTCCACTTTAGTATAATCTTCACTACCTTTTTCAGTAGCAGCAACAATTTGCAATCCGGATTTTTTTAAATAATCAACAGATCTAAATAGATTACTAGTTCTGCATACAGGAATATGTTGCAATGCACCAGCTGAAGTTTTTACTGCATCTGCATTTATAGGCGCTCCTCCCTTTTCCGGTATCACAATCATATCAACACCAGCACATTCGGCAGAACGGGCAATAGCACCCATATTTCTGATATCAGTAATACCATCGAGTACCAATACTAAAGGATTTTTTCCTTGTTCAAAAACGTCAATCAGGGTATTTTCCATATCCTGATAAGTAATTGCAGAAACAAAAGCGATAACTCCCTGATGATTCTTTCGGGTTGCTCTATTGATTCTCTCAACAGGCACTGTTTGCCAGGAAATTCTGGCTTCTTTCATTGTCTCAATAAGCTCCTCGTACAATTCTCCTTGTAACCCCTTCTTTACTAATACCTTTTCAATTTCCTTACCTGAATGAATTGCTTCAATTACAGATCTTATTCCAAATAAAAAATCACTTTTGCCTGCCATAATTTTTATCGTTTAATATGCTAAAATGCATTTAATACTCTCAATCTAATTGTTGTTTTAATTCTTCCATATTACCCAGCTCTTCATGCAAATCTTCCCATTCCTGCATTTTCGCTTCCAAAGAGGCGTTCACTTCCTGGTATTTTTTTACAAAATCAGGATCACTGGCATTTGCAACATCCTGCATTTGCTCATCCAATTCCTCAATTAAAAGCTCTATTGCGGCAACTTCTTCCTCACATTTTTCAACTAATTGCTGCGCTTTTTTATGTTTTCTACTAATCTCTTTACGTTCCTCATAAGACAATTTGCTTGCCGTCTTCTTTGCATCGTCTACTTTTTCTACCTTCGCATTTTTATTTGAAGATTGAGCTTCCAACTCTCGCAAAGATTCTAATTTTTTACGCTCTAAAAATTCATAAATACCGCCCAAATGCTCTTTCATTTGTTTATTACGGAATTCATAAACTTTATCTACCAAACCATCTAGAAATTCACGGTCGTGAGACACCACAACTACAGTACCTTCAAAATCCTTAACTGCTTGTTTAAGCAACTCTTTAGATCTGATATCCAAATGGTTTGTAGGCTCATCCAGAACCAATAAATTAACTGGTTCCAGCAATAATTTCACCATGGCCAACCGCGTTCTTTCACCTCCTGAAAGTACAGATACTTTCTTTTCTACAGCCTCTCCACTGAACATAAATGCACCAAGTAGATCTCTAATTTTTAACCTGATATCACCTACTGCTACATGATCAATTGTTTCAAGTATTGTAAGATTTTCATCTAACAGGTCAGCCTGATTTTGTGCAAAATATCCAATTTTAACCTGATGTCCTAATTTTAAACTACCCGTAAAATCAATTTCACTCATAATCATACGAGCCATGGTAGTTTTTCCTTCTCCGTTTCTACCTATAAAAGCTACTTTTTCACCACGTTCAATGGTGTAATCTACATCTTTTAAAACATCCAGTGAACCATAACTTTTTGAAACTCCTTTTCCGTCGATTGTTATAGATCCTGAATGCGGAGCCGGAGGAAATTTTATTCGCAAACTCGAATTATCAAATTCATCCACCTCAATGCGCTCAATCTTTTCCAATTGCTTAATTCTGGATTGAACCTGAACAGCCTTGGTTGCCTGATATCTGAATCGTTCTATAAACTTTTCCGTATCCTCAATCAATTTTTGCTGATTACGATACGCTGCCAGTTGTTGCTCCCTTCGTTCTTCTCTTAACTTTAAATATTCAGTATATGATGCCTTATAATCATATATTTTCCCCATCTGAATTTCGATGGTTCTTTTAGTAATATTATCAAGAAAAGCCCTATCGTGAGAAACCAAAACTACAGCCCCTCCATAACCCTTTAAAAAGTCCTCAAACCATTGAATAGATTCGATATCAAGGTGGTTGGTTGGCTCATCCAAAAGAAATACATCCGGCTTTTGAAGCAGAATTTTTGCCAACTGAATTCGCATTCTCCATCCACCAGAAAATTCGGAAGTTAATCGCTCAAAATCAGTTCTTTCAAAACCTAATCCTTTAAGCGTTATTTCAATATCCGAGGCATAATTACCACCTCCCAATAAACTCAATCGGTCATTCTTTTCTGTGAGTTTATGAATAAGATCCAAATAAGATTCAGATTCATAATCTGTTCTTTCTGCTAACTGAAGGTTTAAATCTTCAATTTCAGTTTCCAACACTTTTAACTCTCCAAAGGCCTTTTCTACCTCTTCCCAAACAGTACCGGTATCATCATGCTTCATATGCTGAGGCAGATACCCTATTTTAATATCTTTAGGTATAGAAACAACTCCTCTGGTAGGCGACTGAATTCCAGCCAATATTTTTAATAAAGTTGATTTTCCTGCTCCGTTTTTCCCTGCCAATCCTAATTTATCCTTAGGATTTACTAAAAATGAAACATCATTAAACAGAGAAAAACCTCCAAACTCTACGGCTAACTGATTTACCGAAACCATTAAATATACAACTTAAATTATCTACTAAATATAACGATTAAAAAATCTTATAATTTTTTTCTAAGTACTTTCAAATCAGAATTGAAAGTTAAAACACATAATCCCCTGTTATAAATTCCACCCCAATTTTCTATTCTTTCAAAATCAAAATTAAATTGAACTTGCTTTGACTTAAAATCAGGTAAACAATACTCAAACTCTTTTCCATACTTTACTCTTGCACTCATAAAGTAATAAGTCACATCAAAACCCCAAATACCATATTTAGAGAACTTAGAATTTTTTCCGGGACGAATAAAATATGGAGCTACTGCAAAAGGTTCTGTATTAAACCAACTTCTGTATTTGGTCAAGAACTCATTTGTTACGGTATCATCATAATCTAAAGCATAAGAAGTTAATATATCCGTATTTAAATCATGAATTTCTTCTGCATTAATGGTTTGATATTTTAACCAATCACCAAAGCCAATTAATTTAACCTGCTTGTCAGAAGATAGTTCCACTACACCATGTAATGTGGTAAGTATTTTAGAAATATCCGCTTCTTTAGGAGATGGAATCACTACAAGATTTGGTATTTCAGAATCCAATAAAGCATCAATAGCCTGCACATCTTGTTGCGAAAATGACACTTCCATATAATTAGGAGACAAACCTTTAGGAATATAATCCATATAAAGCTTATCTTTTAAAGCACTACAA
This sequence comes from Plebeiibacterium sediminum, assembly GCF_026013605.1. GTDB lineage: Bacteria > Bacteroidota > Bacteroidia > Bacteroidales > Marinilabiliaceae > Saccharicrinis > Saccharicrinis sediminus. The sequence goes on along the minus strand of NZ_JAPDPJ010000003.1, from coordinate 134,136 downwards.
AATTGATTTTCAAGTGATTCCGGCTCTTTAGACTTTAACACTAAAATCCTTGAACCCTGACTCTTATTTACGATATATGATACATATTTATCATACATTAAAGAATCCGGTGTATTAACCTGAATTAAGTATGGATTTCGTTTGATTTCAGGATTTTTATTTGACAATGGATAAATAAGTTTAATTCCATGCTCATAAGAAAAATCTGAAACTAATTTTAAATTACTGGTAAAAGCTGGTCCTATAATAAAATCAACACTTTTCAATTCCGGCTGAGCTAATATTTGTTTAACCTTATTGGTATCCGGAGCTGTATCATAAGTAAACACCTGAACATTTACGCCTTGTTTTTTAATTGAATCCAATGCCAATAACATACCTTCATAGAACTCAACAAAAGTACGGGATCGGCTTGACAATATAGGCTCGTCTCTATCTACTTCTACCTCTTCATCATCAACAATCTTAGTTATAATATTTGCTTTTTTTGTTGCTTCCACATCAAAAGGCAACATTACAGCTACAGAAATTGTTTCTTTTAAAGTATTGTAATCATAAGAACCACAATCTACAAATATGGAATCCATATTACGCACTACCCTTTCCTGAGTTAAATCTTGCTTTTCAGTAACTTCCTCCTGCTTTATTCTTGCAATATATTCAGGAGAAGGAATAATTAGCTTTGTTCCTTTTTTAATGTTTGTTAATATCAATGTTGGATTTGCCATTTCAATATCTTCAACATTAATATTGTATTTATTTGCTATAGAATAAACGGTTTCCTTTCTTTTTACGATATGAACTTTAAAATCGTCATTCTGACTTATTCTTTGCTCTTCTCTTGATATTTCTGCTTTTGGTATTCTGACTAAGTACCCAAGGGCAAGATCATCCGGATTTAAGTCCGGATTAGCATTATATACTGCCTCTTTGGTGATATTATATTTATTACTTATAGAATAAAATGTATCCCCTGCCTGTACACGATGGTAAATATATTGCTCATCTTCTAATTTCTGAGTTTTTTCAACTGTTTCTGTTTCATTTTTTGCAAAGGCTGATTTAGGAATACGAATAGTAGAACCAATTTCCAATATTCCATTCTGAAGAGCCGGATTACTTTTAATAATTTCCTGAATAGCTACATCGTATTTGCGGGAAATACCATACAATGTTTCCTTTGGTTCTACTTTGTGAAACACATAGGTGTTCTTTATCCTGTTATCTACATTTTTATTAACCGGAATTTTAAAAATACTTCCAATAATTAAATTCTGGTCAGCTCCAACATTATATTTCTTAATATCCTCAATAGTTACGTTATATTTTCGCGATAAGAAATATAAGGTTTGCCCTTTTTCAATTGTATGGTAAACAAACTCATTACTATCCTCAATTTGAGAGCTATCATTATTTCGTCCCTTTATTACAGGGATATGCAATACATCACCAGGTTTTAAACCAAAAATTGATTTTGGGTTTGCATCATGAATCTCTTTTTGCGAAACGCCATACTTTTTGGCTATACCATAAAAGCCCTCACCCTTTTGTACTATGTGTAAATAATAAGTTTTGCCATCAATAATAACCTTATCAGCATCCTGTGAAAACACAGTATATGAACCAATTAAAAGAAATATTATCAATACAATATGCTTATAAACTAATTTATTCATTATCATTTATTTTTATCGCCTTCAAAAGTATAAAAACAGAGCCATCAAAACAAAGCTATATTATAGAATAAAAAAAAAGTTGTTGAAATATGATTCCAACAACTTTTCCTAAAAAATTAATATCTAATAATTACATTTTAATCTGAGCTTCAATTTCTTTCATCTGACTCTTAAAATCTTTATCAGTTTCTAACAGATTATTTACCTGCTTACAGGCATGTAATACTGTTGCATGGTCTTTTTTTCCAATCTTTGAACCAATAGTAGACAAAGAAGAGTTTGTTAAACTTTTTGAGAAATACATGGCAACCTGTCTGGCTTGAACCAACTCTCTTTTTCTTGAACGAGATTGTAATGAATCAACAGCCAAACCGAAATAATCACAAACAATTTGCTGAATATAATCCACACTCAGTTCTTTTTGAGTTTTTCTCACTAGTTTATCAACTATGGAAATTGCCACTTCCATGGTAATTTCTTTTTGAGTTAAAGTTGCCTGTGCCAATAATGATATTAATGCTCCTTCAAGTTCACGAATATTATTATCTACATTACTTGCAAGGTACTCCAACACTTCTTCTGATATAGTAATACCATCTTTATACACTTTATGCTTAAGTATAGCATATCTTGTATCGTAATCAGGAATTTGAACATCAGCAGACAATCCCCACTTAAATCTTGAAAGCAAGCGATCTTCCATACCTTTCATATCAACCGGAGCTTTATCTGCAGTTAATATCAACTGCTTACTCGTTTGGTGAAGATGATTGAATATGTGGAAAAATGTATTTTGTGTTTTTTCTTTTCCTGCAAACTCCTGCACATCATCAATAATTAATACATCAATCATCTGATAGAAATTCAGAAAATCATTTTGAGTATTATTTCTTACAGACTCTGTAAACTGAGTTTGAAACTTATTTGCATTTACATACAAAACAGTCTTTTCAGGATAATATTTTTTGATATCAATACCAATAGCCTGTGCTAAATGAGTTTTACCTAATCCAGGTTTACCATATAAAAGTAGCGGGTTAAATGCCGTTTTCCCGGGATTTTTAGCTACTGCCATACCTGCAGATCTAGCCAATCGGTTACAATTACCTTCTATATGATTATCGAATGAATAATCAGAATTTAACTGTGGATCTACATTTAACTTTTTTATTCCAGGAATAACAAACGGATTTCTTACAACTGGTCTCTCCGAATTCATTTGCATTGAAACCGGACGGTTACGTAAATCTGTTTTATTATTAGATGGTAATCGATGTGTTAATGGTTGTTGATTTTTTTGATGTGGAGTATCTACAACAACGCTGTATTCCAATTTGGCAGACGCCCCTAATTCTCTGCGAATCGTTTTTCTTAAAAGATCAATAAAATGCTCTTCAAGATATTCGTAAAAGAACGCACTAGGTACCTGAATAGTTAAAATATCATTTTCAACTTTTAGTGGAACAATAGGCTCAAACCAAGTCTTAAAACTTATCTGAGGAATATTGTCCTTAATTACATTTAAACAGTTATTCCAAACTTTTTCGTAATTGGGCTTCATTTTCTTGTTTTCTCTGCTAGGTGCTTATGTTATATACTATGTTTTTTCCGATGACAAAAATTGTGAAAAAATAATTGAAAAAAAAACATTCAAATGCTTGCATTTTTAAAACCCCAATTATTTCAATAGTTTAGAATATTTCACTTAACCAAACAACTAATACACACATTATAAGTGCATTAAATAAATTATTACTAATATCGACTAGATTATATAAGTCTTATAAACTAAGCATTTATGAAATCCTGAATTTTTTTTGAATTTTTTTGCACAAAATTTTAACCCCTGTTAATTTAACATTATAACCACAAATTACAGTAGAAAACTACTTAATCGCATCCTTTAATTTTATCGGCACACCATTGCGCAATGCAATAACCTGAGCATCAGGATAAAATTCGACTATTGAGTCTTTTAGTACCAAAATTCTATCGTAATCTTTTTCCTCTCCCACTGTATACAAATAATATTTTCCGTCTCTACCTTCATAAACATATTCACCATCAATAATTTCTTTACCTCTTAAATCCAATGGCGATTTTGACTTTTCAATTAATACCTTAAAAACGGTTTCCTGATCACAATTATCCACCACAGTAGTGCTTCCTCCAAAATTAAAAGCACTAAAGCGCACATAACGATTAGGCTGGTATCGAACATCATTTAATAAACGATCTAAGCTAATAGCTGCTTCATTTAAATTATTATAAAGCTCTTTATCCTTCAATAACATGCCTAAAGAACCTTCTTTATCATTCATAGATGATAATACGCCATTAAAGGAGGTCATAACATGATTAACTTCATAAACCAAACTATCAACTTGCGCCTTTGCCAATTGTCCGGAGAGTGAGTCCAGATTTTTCATCATGGAGGTTATCGACTTACTATTTCCATTTAAAGCTACAGCAAACGAATCGAGATTAGCCAACATTGCACCAACAGAACCAGTTGGTTGCATTTTTTCATTTAAAGAAGCACTTAACTCATTTAAATTCTTCATCATCTCACCAAAATCATTAACACCACTTGTAAGATTCTCCTTATTCTTTTTATCAAATAACGAATTTAAATTAGTCATTACAGAATCCAGTTTTACAACCAGATTTTCTGCTTTATCCTTTAATGGTAAAACCTCCTGACTTACCTGATCAGCCAATCCGCCCATTATGGATGTTTGCATGGTATCGTTTGACATCAGCAATTTTCCCTGTCCTTCTCCGGCAACAAAACGAATAGCTTTGGTTCCCATTAAATCCAAACTATAAATTTGAGCAACTGTATTATTGGGAAATTTCACATCTTCATCAACAGACATAACTACAATAATCTTATCAAGCCCCGCATCCTCAAAATCAATAGTGCGAACCGTTCCAATTTTAAAACCTTTATAGTAGATGGGACCTCCTTCTGTCAATCCGTCAATCCGGGAATAAACTCCATATAACTTATATCCCGGAAGAAAAATATCTCTTCCTTTTAAAAAACTAACACCCCATATGATTATAAAAAGTGCTGAAATAGCAATAATTCCTACTTTTACTTCTCTTGCAATTTTAGCCATATATAATTATTTAAATTCAAGTCAAAATTAGAAGAAATTTATTGAAACCAAAGCCAAGTCCTTTTTCTTCCGAACTTAAACACCTCATCACACAATAAATAAAGCCTCATATTTAAACATTTATGCATTATAATCCTTAAACATACAGCTCATAATATTAATGTATATCTTTATTAATTAACTTTGCCAAAATTTTAAAATATTGGAAACACCATATAAAGTTAGCGATTGGCTTCCTACCACATTAAAGGAAGTAAAACAAAGAGGTTGGGAAGAACTGGATGTGATTATATTTAGTGGGGATGCCTACATTGATCATCCTTCATTTGGTGCAGCCGTAATTGGTAGAATTATTGAAAGCGAAGGATTAAAAGTTGCCATCGTTCCACAACCTAATTGGAGAGATGACCTCCGGGATTTTAAAAAGCTGGGTAAGCCAAGATTATTCTTTGGAGTTTCGGCTGGGAGCATGGACTCCATGGTAAACCACTACACCGCAAACAAACGCCTACGTTCAGACGATGCCTATACACCAGGAGGTAAAGCAGGCTTTCGTCCGGATTATGCAACCATAACATATACAAATATATTAAAAGAGCTTTTTCCTGACATCCCTGTTGTTATCGGAGGTATCGAAGCTTCTTTGCGACGTGTTACCCATTATGATTACTGGCAGGACACTTTAAAACCCGGAATTTTAGCTTCTTCTAAAGCTGACCTATTAGTTTATGGAATGGGAGAAAAACCTTTAAAAGAAATTTTGAGGTTATTAAATAAAGGTGTACCATTTAGTTCACTAACCACCATTCCACAGACTGCATATATCTGTAATAAAAACGAAACAAAACCAAGCAAAATCTGGAGCGATATTACTTTATTTTCGCACGATGAATGCTTAAAAGATAAAATTAAATACGCTCGTAATTTTCGACACGTTGAAGAAGAATCGAACAGATGGCAAGCAGCTCGGTTAATACAAGGCTGTGACAAAGACAACAATATCATTATCAACCCTCCTTATCCACCATTATCAACTAAAGATCTGGATGCTTCATTTGACTTACCATACACACGTTTACCACATCCCAAATACCATAAAAAAGGAAATATTCCGGCATTTGAGATGATTAAGTTTTCGGTAAATATGCACAGAGGATGCTTTGGTGGATGTAGTTTCTGTACCATTTCTGCCCATCAAGGTAAGTTTATAGCCAGCCGATCTGAAAAATCAATACTAAAGGAAGTCAGACAAATAACCCAAATGCCTGATTTTAAAGGATACATTTCTGATTTAGGCGGACCTAGTGCAAACATGTATCAAATGAAAGGGAAAGATTTAAAGATTTGTGAAAGATGTACGCGTCCTTCATGTATTTTCCCTAACATCTGTAGCAACTTAAATACAGATCATACTGCTATGACTGAGATTTACAAAAAAGTAAATCGAATGCATGATATTAAAAAAGCCTTTATTGGAAGTGGTGTGAGATACGATATGCTTTATAATAAGATGGCTTCTACCAAAGAGCAGGAAAGCCATAAATTATATATGGAAGAACTCATCTCGAACCACGTTTCAGGCCGACTCAAAGTAGCCCCTGAACACACATCCGATGACGTATTAAAACAAATGCGTAAGCCGTCATTTAAACTATTCCATAAATTTAAGATGGATTTTGAGGCAATTAATAAACGCAATAATTTAAACCAGCAAATCATTCCGTATTTTATTTCCAGTCACCCGGGAAGCAAAATAGAAGATATGGCAAACCTTGCTGTTGAAACAAAACAGTTAGATTTTAAACTGGAACAGGTTCAGGATTTTACACCAACACCTATGACCGTTGCAACAGTCATTTTCTATTCTGGAGTTCATCCATATACACTAAAAGAAACCTATACCGCAAAATCAAAAGAAGAAAAGCTGGACCAAAGAGTTTTCCTTTTCTGGTATAAACCTGAATATAAAAAACAAATAACACGATTGCTAGAACAAAAAAATCAGGTTGAATTGGTTAGTAAACTTTTTTACAAAGAAAAAAAAGAGTCTACAAAACCTCAGAGCGACAGCAAACCAAAACCAGATTATCGAAAGAAAAATAAACACAACACAACCAAAAGAAGAAAATGAATCGATTTCTAAAATTATTTACCTTCATTTCATTACTTGGAATGTATTCGTGCGCTGAATTAATTCAGATTGCCAACAGCATTGAACTTGAAACTCCTTTAACCGAAAACGAAATAGCTCAGGGCTTAAAGGAAGCTTTAAGAGTTGGAACAGACTCTGCAGCTCACAAACTATCTGTTACAAACGGTTATTTTAGTGACGAAGCTGTAAAAATATTACTTCCTGAGGAAGCCAATATTATTGTGGACAATGCAAAAAAAATTCCGGGAGGCGAAAAATTAATCAACGATGTTATTTTAAGCATTAACAGGGCTGCAGAAGATGCTGCCAAAGAGGCTGGACCAATATTCTTTAAAGCCATCACCGAAATGACTATAACTGATGCAGTAAAAATATTAGGTGGTGAAGATAATGCTGCCACAGAATATTTTAAATCAAAAACATATCAGGAACTTTTTGCTTTATACAGTCCAAAAATAAAGCAATCCACCGATAAAAAGATTATTGCAGGTTACTCTGCTGGTCAAACATGGGAATCATTAACCAGCAAATACAATCAGCTTGCAGGATCCTTTGTTGGACAAATGGCAGACTTACACAAAGTAGAAGTTGAATTAAACGACTACTTAACCCAAAGGGCTCTTGATGGCTTATTTCTGAAAATTTCAAACGAAGAAAGCAAAATCAGAAAAGATCCGGCCGCCCGTGTTACAGAGATATTAAGACGTGTTTTTAAATAAAAACCAAAGGCTGTTAGATCACAACTAACAGCCATATTTTTTTCCTTGCCACGAATCTCTTTCTTTTAATCTTTTCTCAACCTTAGCTACAAATTCAAAGTTTTTCAATCCCCACTTAGGCGCAATCAACAACTCCTTAGGTGACTGACTAATAAATCGCTCCATTACAATTTCAGGATTGAGCAATTCAAGAAAATTCACCACCAAATCAATATACTCATCAACATCATATAATTTCATTTGAGATGGGTTTCTTAAATATTCCTCCCCCATTACAGACCCTCTGACCAATTGTAGCTGATGCAGTTTTAAATAATCCAAAGGCAACTCCGACATTTTTCTGGAATGATTCAAAATATCCTCCTCAGTCTCTCCCGGCAAACCTAATATTAAATGAGCTCCAACTTTCAACCCTGCTCGTGCTGATTTTTTGATGGCGTCTACACCCTCCTCAAAATGATGACCTCTATTGATCCTATCCAAAGTTGAATCTAAGGTTGATTCGATACCATACTCAATTGTAATATGATGATTTTGATTCAATTCACTTAAGTAAGCCAACAATTCATCACTAATACAATCAGGTCTGGTGCCCAGCACCAAACCAATTACTTTAGGATGATCTAAAGCTTCTGCATATCTTTTTTGAAGTATTTCAATACTTTCATAAGTATTACTATAAGCCTGAAAATAGGCTAAATAATGTTGCGTTTTATATTTTGGAGAAAAGAAATTAATTCCTGTATCAATTTGTTGAGTTATTGAATTTCCATCACCACAATACGATGGATTAAAGGTGGAATTATTACAAAACGTACAGCCTCCACGCCCCTTGCTTCCATCTCTGTTGGGACACGAAAATCCAGCATCTACAGAAACCTTTTGCACTCTTTCTTCAAAAGTCCTTTTTATATAAGAACTATAATCATTAAACCTTCTGGAATGCCCCCAAGAATATATCATAAATGTACTTTTTACATCATGGATGTTTTTAAACTGCCACTATCCGGCGAAATCTTAAAAACCACCCTATCATTTTTTTTCGGGACTGAAAGATCCCGGTTCTTTTCATTATTAAATATTTAGCACGCAAATGTAGTAAAATAGACTTATGCTGATAAAAAACTTACAGACTAAAAATCTGTACCTGACATGATATATACACAAATTCTTTTCTATATTTATAGTACTCTAAAACAAAAAACATACATATGATTAACGAAACAGACCACGAATTCCTTAACAAAAAAGGCATTAGCCCGGAACAAGTAAACATACAACTCAATCATTTTAAAGATGGATTTCCTTTTATGGACATCCAAAAACCCGCTTCAATCGGTGATGGAATTATTACCCTTGACGAAGAACAAAAACTGATGTTTACCGATCAGTATAGAAATGGTATTGATGAAGGTTTATCTATATTAAAATTTGTACCTGCTTCTGGAGCTGCCACACGGATGTTTAAAGACTTATTTAGCTTTATCAATGCAGATCAATCAAAACAGGAGGAACTCAAAAAATCAGGCCCAATAAATGATTTTTTAACTCACATTCAATACTTTGCTTTTTCCAAGAATTTGGAAGCAATATGTAATATTGATTTTTCAGATGAGAATGCAGTTTTTGAAAATGGAGCCTTAATTATTGAAAAACTACTTTTACCTGAAGGATTAAACTATGGCAATTATCCTAAAGGAGTTTTACAATTTCATAACGACGGAGATAAATCCACCACTCCAATCGAAGAGCACATGATTGAAGGAGCTCTTTATGGACAAGACAATGAAGGCATTGTAAATTTACACTTTACTGTTTCTGAAGATCATATTAAATTATTTAAAGGAATCGTAGATAAAAACATTGCTTTATTTGAGGCCAAATATGATGTAAAATACAATATCTCATACTCAACTCAAAAGTCATATACGGATACAATTGCTGTTAATCCAGACAACACTCCATTCAGACTGGAAGATGATCAATTATTATTTCGTCCGGCCGGACATGGTGCTTTAATTGAAAACTTAAATGATCTGAATGCAGACATTATCTTTATTAAAAACATTGATAACGTAGTACCTTCCTACAGATTAAAAGACACAATTCAATACAAAGAAGCTCTTGCCGGAGTATTGTATTTTTATCAACAAAGAATTTATGATTTTCTTGAAGCAATTGAAAATGAAACAGCAGATGATGATCTAATCGATGAGATTTTAGATTTTATGCAAGCTGAACTATTCATCATCAATCCTGAGAGCTTTACATCAAAAGGGGAAAAACTTAAATACATCACAACTAAATTAAATCGTCCGGTCAGAGTATGTGGAATGGTAAAAAATGAAGGTGAAGCCGGTGGTGGTCCATTCTGGGGAATTGGGAAAAACAACGAAATATCACTACAAGTTGTTGAAAGCTCTCAAATCGACTTAAATAACGAAACCAAGAAGAAGCTTTTACAACAAAGCACTCATTTCAATCCTGTAGATTTAATTTGCAGCACAAAAAATTATGCAGGCCAGAAATTTAATTTACTTGATTATGTAGATCCAAAAACTGGATTTATTTCTAGCAAATCACTTAATGGAAAAGAATTAAAGGCTCTGGAACTTCCCGGACTATGGAATGGTGCCATGTCTGATTGGACTACTTTATTTGTTGAAGTACCTATCAGCACCTTCAACCCGGTAAAAACAGTAAACGATTTGCTACGTGTTCAACACCAGCCGGAAGGCGTTGAAAAACATTAAGAAAAATACCAAAGGGCATTGTTTATTAAATAGTTATTAACAATGCCCTTTAATTATAAACATCCTATTGTAAAAACCTAAATTAATGGTATTTTTGTCACTTAAAATCAAAGTGAATATATGCAAGAATACTCTCACGCAGATCAAGAAGGGACAAGAGAGACTGTTGACAGATTTGAGGAACTGGTTCAACTAAACCAGGAATCCTATTTTGACGTGTTCCAAATTGAATCTATATTTGATTACTATCACCAAAAGAGCATGCTCGACAAAGCTGAATTAGCCATTGAAATGGGGCTAAAGCAGCATCCCGACTCCACTTGTTTAAAACTAAAACTTAGTACACTTTATCTTGAATTGGATAAAGATGATGAAGCTATTGAAATTTTAGAGTATTTAAAACAAGTAGAATCAAATAATCCCGAGGTTTTCTTAAATCTGGGAATAATACAAACACGATTTGGCGAAAAACCTAAGGCTTTAAAGAATTTTCAAATAGCCTTAAAACACTGTACAAAAGAAGATTTGGCAGATTACGTATTCGAAATCAGCTTTAATCTTAATCAGGAAGGCTACTATGTTGAAGCTAAAAACCTGATTAAATATTACAAACAGAAGTTTTCAAAAAACGAAAATATCCTGTTTGAACTCGCCTATGCATACGACAAATTAAATGACATTGACCATGGCATTGATATCTATAATAAACTTTTAGACCTCAATCCATATTTAGAAAATGCCTGGTATAACCTGGGTATTTTATACAACAAACAAGAAAATTATACGGATGCAATCGAGGCATACAACATCACCATTGCCATTGCTCCAAATTTATCCGAAGCTTATTTTAATAAAGCAAACAGCCTTGCTCAAACGGGCGATTACATTGAGGCTATAAATGCTTACGCAGAGTATTTATCCCATTCACATCCTAACTCCATTTCATATTTTTACATGGGTGATTGTTGGGAAAACTTAGGCAACTATAATTTAGCTACTCAATTTTACAAAGCTGCTGTTGATCTGGATCCGGAACACATTGAATCATTACGTTCACTTGGCAGAACTTCATATCGCGTTCAGGATTATGAAACAAGTATTTATGCCTTTGACAAAGCAGTAAGCATAGATCCCAAATCTGCCGAATTATGGAGAGCATTGGGGAAAAGCTATAAAAAAGTGAAGAAACCGGCAGAAGCCAAACGCTGTTTAAAGAGAGCTTTAATTAACCAGCACCAGGACACAAAAAACTGGATTGAAATGTATCAGTTTTTAGAGGAGAATGAATCTGATTTTAATGCCATACCATTTCTTGAATTACTATTAAGCAAAGATCAATCGAATGGAGCATTACATTATCTGGCAGCCATTATTTACAACAAATTCAACAAGCAAAAAGAATCATTAAATCACTTAATAATTGCCCGTCAATTATTACCTGAAGATTTAGAACTTGTTTTAAATAAATATCCAGCTTTAGTTTCAATGCCTGAGATTGCAGAATATATTAATTCTCAATTATAACAGTATTATTTCTAAACACCAATTAGGGAATAATAAACAAGCCATTCAAAAAAATAATTCTAAAACAGATGAAAGAGAACAACTCCAAAATATTTATTTCAAATATTTTTAAAGGCATGGCCATGGGTGCTGCAAATGTAATTCCAGGTGTTTCCGGAGGAACAATTGCCTTGATTACTGGTATCTTTGAAAGACTAATTGACGCCATTAAATCATTTGATCTTAAAGCCATCAACCTACTATTCAAGGGCAAATTCAAGGAACTTATCCAACACATTGATTTATGGTTTCTTGTTTCAGTATTCCTTGGTGTTGGAGTTGCCATTGTATCATTAGCCAGATTATTTAAATTTTTATTTGAAAATTACCCGGTTTATATCTGGGCATTCTTTTTTGGACTGGTTTTAGCCAGCGTTTATTTCGTAGGAAAGTCTGTACAAAAATGGAATCTCAGCAGTATCATTTCATTTATAATAGGTAGTGCCATTGCTATTTCCATTAGCGTTTTAACTCCGGCATCAGAAAATAGCTCTATGATTTATCTGTTTATCTGTGGAATAGTTGCCATTTGTAGTATGATCATTCCCGGATTATCAGGAAGCTTTGTTTTGATTTTAATGGGAAATTACCAATTGGTAATGATAAATGCAGTGAGTGAATTCAACATGAAAGTACTATTACCAGTTGCTGCAGGCGCAGGAATTGGTTTAATTGGGTTCTCTCATTTCCTTTCATGGTTATTAAAGAAATACCATAATCAGACCATAGCTATGCTAACAGGCTTTGTTTTAGGTTCACTAGGTATTTTATGGCCATGGAAAGAAACGCTTACTCAAACCTTTGGAGAAAAGGTAAAAACAATTGGATACGATTGGTTTATGCCAAAAGCTGACAGCGAGTTTCTTTTTGCTGTAGTTTTTATTATATTAGGAATAGCAAGCATTTGGCTTACAGAAACACTTGGTTCTAAAAAATCAAAAGCCGCTTAATTACTAATTAAAGTTATAAGGTTACAAAACATCCTCAAGCATCATAACCCAAACTTATTGGGATAATGATACCTTGTTATATGTTTTAATAACTGAATGATGATAAATTTCAACAAATGAAAACATTTGGATTAATTGGATACCCTCTTTCAAAATCATTTTCGCAGAAGTATTTCACCGAAAAATTTGAAAAAGAAACAATTAAGGCAAGATATCTTAATTTTCCAATTGCCTCAATTGACGAATTTCCTGAGTTAATAAATCACCATCCATACATAGGTGGGTTAAACGTTACCATTCCTTACAAAGAAAAAGTAATTCAATACCTTGATGATTTGGATCCAATTTCGAAAGAAGCCGGAGCTGTAAATGTGATCAAAGTAGATTGGACAAATCCTACAAAACCAAAATTAATTGGATATAATTCAGATATCATAGGTTTTTCAAAATCTATAGAACCTCTGCTAAAATCCAACCATAAAAAGGCACTGATTTTAGGAACCGGAGGAGCTGCTAAAGCTGTAGGTTATGCACTTAAAAGTTTGAATATTGATTACAAATTAGTCTCCAGAACTCCGGAGGGTGACAATCAAATAAGTTATCATTCACTAAATGAAGCTATAATGAATGAATATACTGTAATTGTGAACACTACACCTCTGGGTATGTATGGGAATATGGAAGCAAAGCCAGAAATTCCATATCACTATTGCGGTGAAAATCATTTATTCTACGATTTAGTCTATAACCCCGAAGTCACAGCATTTTTAAAAGCCGGACAAGATCAGGGAGCAGCTATAAAAAACGGACTAGAAATGCTTCACCTTCAAGCTGAAGCTGCCTGGGAAATCTGGAATAAATAACAAGAAAATTACTATACTACATATCATAAAAAAAGCGACTGTAATAAGTCGCTTTTTTTATATCTTATATCTTTTTAATCTGAGAAACAAATAAATCATCAGGATATCCCACATCCACCAAGTACAATGCTTGAGCGGGAGCTGAAGTTCCTGCCACACCCCGATCCTTTGTTGCAATAACATCTCTAAACTGTTCAATAGTCATTTTCCCCCTACCCACTTCAAGCAAAGTTCCCACAATGGCACGAACCATATTTCGTAAAAACCGATCTGCTTTTATAGTAAATATCCACTTTCCATTCAACAACTCCCATTTAGCATATACAACCTTACAATTATTAGTCTTCACATCCGTATGCAGTTTACTAAAACTAGTAAAATCAATATAATCAAGTAATACCTGAGCTGCCTGATTCATCAAATTAAAATCCAGAGCAACAGGTGCCTGATAAGCTAATTCCTGCAAAAATGGATTCTTCTTTTCTACTAAATGATATTCATAAGTACGGCTAACAGCTGAAAAACGACTGTGCGTTTCACCTTCAACCTTTGTCAATGAATAAATAGCAATGTCTTTAGGGATAAACCGATTCAACTTATAACAGAACTGAGATGAATCAATGGAATCATTTTCACAATCAAAATGAGCAACAAAATAAGATGCATGAACACCAGTATCTGTTCTTCCACAACCAACCACATTTACCTTTTCACGCACCACCTTACTAATACAATCATTCAACACTTCTTGTACAGAAATAGCATTAGGCTGAATTTGCCACCCATGATAATTTTTACCATTATAAGCCAGCTCAATAAAATATCTCATCATTTATTAATCAACAGTCCAAAATTTCCAGTCTTCAGTTCTCAGTCTACTGCCGACTGTCTACTGACTACTACTTCACTACTTCTCCAAACAGATCGTAGGCCTCAGCGTCGGTAATATTTACCTGATAAAACGTCCCTGTTTTTAACTCAGCTGAATCTACTGGAATCAGAACTTCAGGATCTACTTCCGGTGAATCAAACTCCGTTCTCCCGATATAGTAATCCTCTTCCTTCCTGTCTATAACTACTTTAAACTCTTTACCTATCTTTTCCTGATTGATTTCCCAGCTAATCTGCTCTTGCGCCTGCATAATAATATCAGCACGCTCTTGCTTTACTTCTTCAGGAACATCATCTTTATAGGTTCTGTATGCATGTGTATCCTCTTCGTGCGAATAAGGGAAAACACCCAAACGCTCAAATCGCATCTCCTTAACAAATTCAAACATTTCATTAAAGTCCTGCTCTGTTTCTCCCGGATGACCAGTTATCAGTGTTGTACGCAGATGAATACCCGGAACATCCTTACGCATTCTTTCCAACAACTTATAAGTATCTGCCTTAGTCACATTTCTTCGCATGATCTTTAACATCGGATCACTAATATGCTGCAATGCAATATCCAGATAATTACAAACATTAGGATGCTCATTCATCACTTTTAATACATCATAAGGAAAACCTGCAGGATAAGCATAATGCAAACGCACCCAATCAATACCATCCACATCAGCAATTTTACGCACCAATTCCCCCAAACGCATTTGTTTGTAATTATCTAATCCGTAAAACGATAGATCCTGGGCAATCATTTGTAACTCCCTAACACCTGACGAAGCCAATTTTTGAGCCTCATCAATCAACTCTTCCATAGGACGAGATTTATGCTTACCTGTGATTAAAGGTATTGCACAATAAGAGCAAGTTCTGTTACAACCCTCTGAAATTTTAAAATAAGCATAATGATCAGGAGTTGTTAAGGTTCGATCATTTCGAAGATCAGCTCTGTAGGACTGCCCTAAATCTGTAACAATTTTTTTCCAGTCAAATTTACCATAAATAGCATCTACCTCCGGAAGTTCCATTTTAAGTTGTTGAAAATACCTTTCGGATAGACACCCCATCACGAACAACTTTTCAATCTCTCCCCTCTTTTTTGCCTCAGCAAAATTCAAAATAGTTTCAATAGACTCCTCTTTTGCATCGCCAATAAAACCACACGTGTTAATAATAGCAATATCCCCTTCCGGATTTGAAGCATCATGAGCTACTGAAAAACCATTAGCTTCAAACTGCTTAATTAAGGATTCTGAATCCACCAAATTTTTTGAACACCCTAAGGTTACAACATCAATCTTTTTCTTCATTATTTACAGTTTATGACAATGGAGTTCAATCAATAAGACCTCATAATAACAACCTAACCAAAATTCCATTATCTAAAAAAACAAAAGGCCACCTTCTAAACAGGCAGCCCAATATAATGTTCTATAAATTTGTACTAATTAAAAAGAGAATCTACAAATTCATTACGGTTAAATACTTGTAAATCGTCCATTCCTTCCCCAATTCCAATATATTTTACCGGAATTTGGAACTGATCAGATACACCAATCACAACGCCACCTTTTGCAGTACCATCCAACTTGGTAATTACTAATGCATTAACTTCAGTTGCTTTTGTAAATTCTTTTGCTTGTTCAAAAGCATTTTGCCCTGTAGAACCATCCAACACCAAAATAATTTCATTTGGAGTATTAGGAACAACTTTTTGCATCACTTTTTTTACTTTGGTTAGCTCATTCATTAAGTTAACCTTATTGTGCAAACGACCAGCTGTATCAATAATAACCACATCGGCTCCCTGAGATTTTGCTGATGACAAAGTATCATAAGCAACAGATGCCGGGTCTGAACCCATACTTTGCTTTATCAAAGGAACATCTACCCTGTCGGCCCAAACCTGAAGCTGCTCAATTGCAGCCGCTCTAAAAGTATCGGCAGCACCTAAAACCACTTTTTTACCAGCAGCTTTAAACTTATGTGCCAACTTACCAATTGTTGTTGTTTTTCCAACACCGTTTACTCCAACAACCATGATAACATAAGGCTCATCACTCTTTGGCAACTCAAAATCACCTTCACCTTCAATTTGATTTTCAGATAACAGGTCAACTATTTCTTCTTTTAAGATTCTATTTAATTCAGAAGTACTTAAAAATTTATCACGAGCCACACGTTCTTCAATTCTTTCGATAATCTTTAAAGTAGTATCCACACCCACATCTGAGGTAATCAATACTTCTTCCAGTTCATCAAGAACAACATCATCTACTTTTGAACGACCTGCAACAGCTCTGGTCAGCTTTTTAAAAACACTCTCTTTTGTTTTAGCTAACCCCTTGTCAAGGCTTTCTTTTTTTTCTTTTGTAAAACTTCCAAATAATCCCATATCTTAATTAAAATAGAATATTAGATTTTGAGACAATAGAGAATAGAAATCATTAAATATTGAAGTGAGACTCCAAACTTAACTATTAACCTGAGGATAAATAAATCTAAAATCAGGTTCTTATTAACTAATCAAACTACTGCTGAATGAATGAGTTAAATATATAAAAAATAACAACCTATACTATAGTTGTTAACACAAAAAAGCCTCCTTTAAAAATTAAAGGAAGCTTTTTTGATAAAAAGTCTTTTGCAATGCAAAATTATTTCTTGAAAAAATCTTTCACTTCTTCATTGGTTACAATCTCTTCTTTAAAAGAGTATGCACCAGTTTTAGGCGATTTAACCATTTTAATCACTTTAGCGTGACCTTTACCGCCTCCCTTTTGTAGTGTTGCTACCGCTTTCTTAGCCATGATTCAAAGATTTATTTAATTTCTCTATGAATAGTATAACGCTTCAAAATTGGGTTATACTTTTTTAGTTCCATTCTATCAGGAGTGTTTTTTCTGTTTTTCACAGTGATATATCTGCTTGTTCCAGCCATTCCACTCTCCTTGTGCTCAGTACATTCAAGAATTACTTGAACTCTGTTTCCTTTTGCTTTCTTAGCCATCTTTTAATCCCCCTTAAAATTTAGTTATATAACCTTTTTCCTGAGCGGATTTCAAAGCTGCTAACAAACCAACTTTGTTGATCATTCTAAGCCCGGAAGCTGAAACCCTAAGATCAATCCAACGCTCCTCCTCAACAAGGAAGAAACGCTTTTTAAATAGATTCACATCGAATCTTCTTTTGGTTCTTCTTTTTGAGTGAGAAACATTGTTCCCAACCATGAACCTTTTTCCAGTTATTTGACAAACTCTTGACATTTTTCAATCGTTTTTTCGGATACATTTTTCAAACAGAGCGCAAAATACGTTATTTTTATCGTAAATAACAAATAAACAAGTAAGAAATATTTTATTTTTTTCAATATTTAATACTTCAAGCACAAACTACTTCACAAATATTAACCCGGGATTGGTCCCTGTTAAAGAACGACCACCTTCCGGAGTTACTAAAAAAGTATTTTCAATACCTACCATTCCAATACCTTCAATGCCTTTTTTCGGCTCTACTGCAAACACCATATTTTCAACCAATGGATCTTTAAATCCCTTGGCCAAAACAGGCATTTCATCCACGGTTAAACCAATTCCATGACCAATGAATTTTACCTGGCGATTTCCAAAGCCCATAAAATTCTTTTGGAACTCCGGACTTAAGTCTTCCATAATGGACTCATAAATTACTTCAGGAATGTTTCCCGGCTTTAACATCTCAGCCACCTTGTCCTGAATATTAACACATTGCTTATGTATTTCAATCACTTCCTGCGGCAACGATTCACCAAACATATAAGTCATGGTTTTATCTGAGTGATACCCATTTACTCCCAGACCCATATCCACAAAAACCAAATCCCCCTTTTTCAATTTACGCTTGCGATTTCCCAAACTTGGTACTGCTGCATTTAAACCTCTGTTACCTCCCGGTCCATCAAAATTTGTAGGATATAATGAACTATCTCCAAAGCCTAGTTGTGCTACTACAATTTCGGTGTCATGCATTCCAAAACGAGCCGTACCATGATGCCCTTCTTTAACCATTACCTGATACAATTCAGCAGCCAAATCTGTTTCAGTCATACCCTCTCTAAGCATGGTTGGTACAATATCTTCCAAAACCCTGCGGTGTATAGCTCCTGCCTCTTCAATATGCTTCACCTCCCAGTTGCTCTTTACCGAACGAGTTTGTGCAATTTGAAAATCTAGTGATTTATAAGATTCAAACGGAAAATGCTTCTGAAATCGATGATAGGCCGCCAACGGAACAAATTCAGTCTCTAAATAAACATTTTTAGGTAGTGTAGCATAATTTTCAGCAGCATCCCTAAAACTTCCTATTTGTCTGATATCTTCAAATTCAGATTCTTTAGAGGTTCTTTCATAACTTTTTCGAGCCCAAAGAATCGCATCTTTACCTCTTTCAATAATCAACACACCATCTGCCATAGAACCAGCGAAATACAGCATATTAATTTTGCTAAAAACAACAGCCATTTCCCATTCCGGATGTTGCTGATCCATAATTTGACAAAAACGATTCATTCTCACCTTCAACTCTGAAGCTGGTATTATATCAGTCATATTTTAAAATTTTAGCCTCAAAATTATAGTTTTGAGATAAAACGTATTCGTTTTTTGTATTAAACTTTATTAAAAGCAGGGATTTAGCAGATTTAACCTGCAACAAATAACTCTTTTGTTATTTGTAAGGATGAAAAACTACATTTAAGTAGAACTTTACTGCAATACTATTACTTTAATTAACTATCTACAAACGACTTGAATCTACTCATTAAAAAATGGTTCAATTTATGTAAACAGGCTTGTAAACACAATATAAGGATGAAGACAGAATTAGAGGAACTTACATTTTTAAAAGAAAGTTGGCTTGAAGAAAAGAAATTTATGGTATTCCAAAACCATAAAGGAGAACTAAGAGCTGTAGAAGCTCATATTGTTCAGGTTCCAAATTTAACTATGGGCGACAAATTAAAAGCCAGAGTTCGAAAAAAAGGTTGTTCCGGACGAGAGATTGAAACGGTATATCTATAAAATTTTCACACATCCGGATGCTTATTTTCGCTCTATACAAAACTCACATCAACCTAATTTACTTCACATTACACAAATACCCTTCCTAAAACGCCGCCTATTTTTTCTGATAACGGTTTAAAAATTAACATCAAGGTTAAACAAGTAGCATCAAATAATGTTTATACAGGTACATTACTTTAAGAAGCATTAACAAATCGTCTTTCTATTCAGACATAAAGACCTTTATTTATTGCACTGTAAAAACTGAGACAAAATTTTAAGATGGAACAAGAACAGAAAAAAAACAATTCTAAACTACCTAACTGGATCGAAATTATTTCGAAGTACAACAAACCATCCATATCAAAGAGCGTTTGGCAAATCATAAACTCTTTTATTCCTTATGTAGTTTTATGGTTTCTGATGGTAAAAAGCATTGAAGTATCTTATTGGCTAACTTTATTGCTTTCTGTATTTGCTGCTGGTTTTTTAATCAGAATTTTTATCATTTTTCATGACTGTGTACATGGAGCCTATTTTAAAAAGAGGAAGTACAATAAATATGTGGGTGTATTTTTAGGACTATTTGCCTTTACTCCTTTTCACAGGTGGCAAAACGATCATTTAATACACCATAATACTGTTGGAAATTTAGATGAACGTGGCATTGGCGACGTAAAAACCTTAACGGTTACTGAATATCTAAATCTATCGAAATGGAAAAGAATTAGATATCGTATTTACCGACACCCAATATTTTTATTTGGCCTTGCTCCTCTTTTACATTTTGGATTACAAAGCCGATTTACCGTTAAACGTTTACCCAAAAAGATTAAGAAATATGTTCATCTTACCAATCTGGCATTGGCAGTTCTTGTTGGTAGTTTAATTTGGTTGCTGGGATGGAAAACCTATTTATTGATTCAGTTACCTGTTTTATATATTGCTACCAGTCATGGTGTCTGGTTGTTTTATGTACAGCACCAGTTTGAAGGTGTAGTATGGACTAAAGCAACAAACTGGGATTACAAAACTATGGCACTGGAGGGTTCTTCATATTTTAAATTACCCATTTTATTACAATGGTTTACCGGAAACATAGGGTTCCATCATATACATCATCTATCGCCAATTATTCCATTTTATAATTTACCAAAATGCCATAAAGAGAATGAGCTTTTTCAAAAGATAAAACCCATTACATTTTTTTCTGCATTAAAGTCATTGAAATTACATTTATGGGATGAAAAAAGACAGCGCCTAGTTCATTTTAAAGAGATTGCTTACACCATAGATCGTTAGATTGGAGACAAAAGACAGATTTACACGATACTTAAATTCAACAGGTTAGTAATTTAGATTATCTATTAGCAACTTGCTAATTATCGATATTTTAAAAAATCTAAACAATCTATTGTTACAACAATTAGCATAAAGAGTAATTACAAATTCATCTTGATTGTAAAGTTTCTATCTTTGCGGCCTGATTACAAAATATAGTCATAAGCCCAATGCTACAAATAATATATCAAGATGAATTTATGGTTGTAATTAATAAGCCTCATGGTTTATTGGTTCATAGAAGTCCTATAGCTGCTGATGCAGAAGAATTTGCCATGCAAATGCTCCGGGACCAACTTCAGCAAAAGGTATTTCCGGTTCATCGTATCGACCGTAAAACATCGGGTTTATTATTATTTGGTTTAAGTAGTGAGGCTGCTCAAAAGATTCAATCTCATCTTGAAAACATCGAAACTCAAAAAACATATTTAGCTATTGTAAGAGGATATTTCCCTGATGAAATTGAAGTGGATCATCCTTTGACTAACGACAAAGGTAAAACACAAGATGCTTTTACTTCTTTTAAAACACTAAAAAGAACCGAGCTTGATATTCCTTTTGGAAAGTTTCCAACATCTCGTTATTCACTGATTGAGGCTTACCCCAAAACCGGTAGAATGCACCAAATACGTAAACACTTAAACCATCTACGCTACCCGATTATTGGTGATCGTCCGCATGGATGTAACAAACAAAACAGGTTATTTAAGGAGCAATGGAATATGACAACCATGCTTTTACATGCTCAAAAAATTAAGATTAAGCATCCTTATACCAACGAAACAATGCAACTGGAGGCTCCTTTGTTTGAAACCTTTTCTGAAATGATTTCTACATTGAAGCTGAATTAACTATCAAAATAAGAAACCTCTATTGCAGTCAGGTAGGTATTAAGCTGCATTCAACCTTGAGGCATTGTTGATTTGCTTGCAAAACATGTTTGCCATGTGTTCGGGTGCTATAATCCTACGCCTATCCGAACACAACCCGAACAGAACCCTATGCCACCCGAACGTGACCCGAACGCGACCCCAAGCCATATCCTAGCAGACTCCCAAAACATATATTTAGGTTTAATATTTACTTACTTCTTCTCCTGTTTCTATTTAAGTCCGAAAAGAGGGCGAAGTATTTTAGTTCTTCTGATTAATTCATAGCTGGCAAAACAACCTGTAAAACTAAATACAATAATAGTTAGCAACTTAACAAACACATTCAATGCCAAAGGAAGTATAATTAAAGATCCCAGGTATAAAAATATCATATGTAAAATATAAACCGGATAGGCTCCTTTGCTCAAATAAGTTAATATTTTACCTGGCTTGTTCAAGTATTTATAAGCAAAAGCTAAAATCGCATATATCCAGATAATAGATTCCAGCGCCATCAGATAACCCGGAGCTTTGAGATTAAAAACATATAATCGCATCCCATAAAGAAATAGGGCTATCAATAAATTGACAAACCTATACTTATAAATCGTTTTCCAAAATATATCACCCACCATAACAAAGCAATACCCAAAAAAGAAAGAAAGGAAACCTAGCGCAAAACCATGCCAGGTCATTGCATACAATTCATAGGGATTTGGCTTTATCAATATTGTTTCGAGCATAAATGGCCCTGCTATTAAAAGTAATCCAAACGGATTACCTAATACTTTGGATAGCATCTTTTTCAAGCTATTTTTCGCATTCTTTTGCAAAACAGAAAACAAGGGTGATAATACCAGTACATAAATAAAAATATTCATTAAAAACCATAAATGACCTCTGCCTGGCATATATCTAAAATCCTGCAAATAAAACTTTTGCCAGATAAATATATGTATGGGCACTATTGCCACAGCACCAAAAATAAGAGGAACCAAAATACGCCTTGTTCTTTCCCACAACAATTCTTTTATATTTCGTTTTCGCATGGCAAAAAATACGCCCATTCCGGAAACAAAAAACAGCAATGGAATTCTCCAAATATTAAGCATAGTCATAGGCTTCCATAATCCCTCAATAGGTTCAGGACTTTGGATAAAACCAATAAACATTCCCCAGGGTTGAAAAACAATGGCTATATGATAAATAAGCAGTAAACCAATAGCAATTACTCTTAACCAATCTATATCGTATCTTCTGTATTGAGTTTCCATTATTGTAAATTTAAAAGTGAACAAGATGAATGGTTGATATGTAAATTGATCATACTTTGTAAAATATATACAACCGCACATCAACCATAAAAACTACTCTACACTACTATTTTGCAACATTTGCGCAATAACAGGTCTGGTTGCTTCAATCTGTTCGTAGTCCAGTTTTAAACCTAACGAACCCAGTTGCTGAAGCAGAAAGTCGTAAACAGGTTTTACTTCGCTAAAAGGACCGGCTACAGACTGCAGTGCAGTTGCTCCCTGACCATTTAGCGCATTAATATTGGCACCATTTGCTATTAATGATTGTACAATTTCTGTGTGACAAAAAAATGCAGCCACATGCAAAGGTGTTGAGCCATCATTATTAACCATGTCAAGATCTGCTCCGGCATTAATGAGTGCTTTTGCTATTTCTGTTTTTCCAAAAACACAAGCAGTTAATAGTGGTGTAGACCCTCCTAAAGGTTCTTTAGTATTCAAATTAGTACCTGCCTTAATATGTTGTTGTACCGCAGCAAGGTTACCCATATATGCAGCTGTATTTAAATCGATGCCCGGAGCTTTCACTACCTTTGTAACATTTTCAGCATCCAGATTATTTGTAGAATTAAATGTACATGACATTAATAAAGAGCTTGCGATTAACATCATTAATAAAACTTTTCCGGTAATTAAAATTGTTGTTTTCATAATTATAATTTTTAATTGATTTTGAACGTTTAATCTGATACTGTAAAGTTCTATAATGCTGTGACGCACTGTTAATCAATCATGCAGACAATAGCATAAAGTTTTAACACTCAATAAAAACTATGACGCATACATATAAATTATGATGCAAACCATCATGCATGCGGTATTTTTACCAAAATATTTTATCTTTCGATCAATACTTTTTAATATGGATAACGACTCTCTTTTTAAAGATGATTTTCTGATAAAACTCAAAGAAATTATTGAGGATAAAATAGCCGATTCACAATTTGGAGTTGCGGAATTAGCTGATCATATTGGAATGAGTCGATCTAATCTACTCCGAAAAGTCAAAAAAATAAGTAATCTATCTGCAAGTC
Organism: Plebeiibacterium sediminum; assembly: GCF_026013605.1. GTDB lineage: Bacteria > Bacteroidota > Bacteroidia > Bacteroidales > Marinilabiliaceae > Saccharicrinis > Saccharicrinis sediminus. The sequence goes on along the minus strand of NZ_JAPDPJ010000003.1, from coordinate 109,845 downwards.
AATTTATAAACCGGGTCAGGCTACAAAAAGCTGTTGACCTATTAGATGAAGGTAGTTTAACTGTTTCGGAAATTGGTTTTGAAGTTGGTTTTGGAAGTACATCCTACTTCATTAAATGTTTTCGCGAACAATATGGCTATTCGCCTGGTGAATTTACAAAGCAAAAAGAACAGGATATTAGCAATACACCTATCGAAAAACCAAAGCCTAAATTAAATTACACTACTATAGCCATTACTTTTGCAGGATTAATAATACTGACACTTTTATTTCTTATTAATCCATTTCAGAAAAAGGAACCTGTAAAAGAAAAGTCCATCGCTGTTTTGCCATTTATTAATGACAGTAACGATTCGAGCAATGTATATATTGTCAACGGACTTATGGAGGCCATTTTAAATAACTTTCAAAAAATTGAAAACATGAGGGTTATTAGCCGAACTTCAGTGGAGAAATACAGGAATTCAAAAAAAACAATACCTGAAATAGCACGCGAATTAAACGTTAGCTATTTTGTTGAAGGAAGTGGCCAAAAAGTAGGGAACAAAATATTATTAAATATTCAGCTTATTGACGCCGAAAATGATAAACACTTATGGGCTGCACAATATAAACGAGAAGTAAAAGATATATTTGAACTCCAAAATAACATTGCCCAAACCATTGCCAACGAAGTTCAGGTTATAATTACTCCCGAAGAAAAGCAACGTATAGAACGCATACCAACCGATAACATGGAAGCTTATGATAATTACCTAAAGGGATTAGAATATATAAGAAACGAAACCGGTGCTGGTTTAAAAGAATCCATCATATGGTTTAAAAAAGCTATAGATCATGATTCTGAGTTTGCTGAAGCATATGCCTATATTGCCATTGCTTATTATTACATGGATGTTTTCCAGACTGACAAACAACACCTGAAGGAGTTAAATGAATATGCCGACAAAGCCATGTTGTACAACTCTGGTATTCCGGAAAGTTTAATAGCCAAAGGTCTTTTTTATATGAATTCGGGCGAGTATGCTAAAGCTTTGCCTCATTTTGAAAAAGCCCATAAATACAGTCCTAATTCGGCATGGATCATTAACTTTTTATCTGATTTTTATACTACCTATCAACCTGACACACAAAAATACCTTGAGTATGCTTTAAAAGGCGAACGACTTCATGTTGCGGCAAATGATTCTGCAACAACATCCATACTTTATTTACACCTTAGCAATTCTCTCATTCAAAATGCATTTGTAGATCAGGCTTTAAAATACATCAACAAAGCACTGGATTACAACCCCGATAATATTTCGGCCTATTACGTAAAGGCTTATATTCTTTTCGGCATTCATAAAGATTTGAATGAAACCAAAGACTTGTTACTGGAAACTTATAAAATGGATACGACCAGACTTGATGTGTTGCAGGAAGTGGGTAAATTATACTATATGCTCGGCGATTACAAATCCTCGTATAAGTATTACAAAAAATTTGAACATAAGCGCATTCAATACCAAATGGATATTTTTTGGTATGAGAATATCAAGATAAGTTATGTTTTTGATAAAAACGGTGACACAGCAAGAGCCAGGGAATTATTTGAAACATATAAAACCAGAGCTTCTCAGGACGAATCCATCTACAAAGACGTCATGTTATCTGCAAGCTATATTATTGAAGGTGATTTAAATAAAGCTATTGAGTATTTGAAAAAGTTCTCTGAATATGAGCACTATCACTATTGGACTATTCTGTTTTATAAACTCGATCCTATATCAAAAGAAATTCAAAAACATCCTGATTTTGATAAAGTCTGGAAGAAAATAGAAAAGAACTTTTGGAAAGATCACAATCAGATTGAAGAAGTGCTAAAAGAAAAAAATCTGCTTTAAAGAAACCCTCATTCTTTTTATTATTCATTCCATGTTACAAACAAGCTCTTTAAAAAGGATACTTTTTCAATTTCATTCCATTTATCAGTGTTAGAAATTGAGAAATTACTTGTAAATCCTTTATGTTCACCAACAAGAAAATAAGTATCCAATTTACTACCTTCTATTGGTCCAAAAATCCGATAAATCATAAAGTTTTTGGTACTATCCTGCTCCAACACTTGTCTTTTTAATCCGTAGGTATCCATAAAGTATTTGGAATCCCATTCGTAAAATGCTTTCACAAACTCAGCCCCCACCTTCTTTCCATCCATATTAAATTCATATTTATCAATTTTTCCTAATGCAATGGCTATTAATACAGAATCCTGATTTTGAAAATACTGTTGACGACTGTTGGAGTTATATTTGGTCTTTTCCCACTTACCCGGAATTTTAACTGACCCATATGGGAATACAAAATAATCTGTTTCGTTTTTTGCTTCATTGTATTCGCCACCAACAATTGTACTTGTTCTTTGAGTGGCACAGCCAATAAAAACAGTTATTACAATAAATAGTGTTATTAGGTTATTAAGGTTTGTTTTCATAGTTTTTTGGTCTTGAGTTAATATTTTCTGCAAATTAATCAAAATATTAGTTTTCTAATATTTTGACTTATAATCTTTTATCATATTTTCAACCATTACCTGTTGGTAATTTGTTTCCTAATCCTTTATATGAAAACCTATCCTTACTTATTCATTCTTAATTAGAAAATCAAATACAAACTTTGCTCTTTCTTCTGACAGATTATATGTACCTGTTTGTTTTTACTTGGTGCATAAGCGCTACTAATTGAAATCAAAAAGTCAAACGAATTCCTTGTATTTATTATTGAAAGGTCTCTTTGTAGATAGAATTAATTTTCTCTTATACACTTAACAATCTCTTTTAGCTTTATCTCTTCGTATTTTAATTGAGTTGTGTATGTTTGGCTTTTAAAATTGTCATCAAATAATGTTATTGAATATTTTCTATAATCAAATTCAACTTTCTCATAATGGGATAAGTTTATTTCTTTGAGTAGTCCCTCAATTCTATTCCATGTCATTTTTTTCAGTTTTACTTTATACTTTGGTTTTCCACCTTTAATGTCTAAGTAATTGATAATTGGATTTATGGTAAAAACCCTTTTCTTTTGAGCATCTATCTCAAATGTCTTACAATAAAAAGTCGAGTCCCCATCATTTATTCTAACCAATTTAGCATAACAGAGTTCTTCTTTCTGACTATATGAAATTGTGCAATATAAACTGAGAGTAATTAGTAGTAATAAATATCTTTTCATAGTTTACTAGTACATTAGAATTGTCCATCTTTATTCTCGCAAACTCAAAAACCTTAACATTATCCTATTGTGGCTTTTTCCTTAACGGCTAATGTAGTTATATTTAAATTATTTTTTAAACATTCTGACTTTATATTCAAACACTCAGTTAATTATCATATTCGCTAGCCCATAGAAAATAAAATCAGTTTAATTACTCCTCCATTTTTTTTACCTGAGTGAATCCTATTATATTTGCGGCCAAATTTTTATTTAAGCTGATGATTTCGATAGATGCATTAACGGTGGAGTTTGGAGCAACCACTCTTTTTAAAAATATTTCGTTTGTTATTAACGAAAAAGACAGAATTGCTCTTATGGGTAAAAACGGAGCGGGAAAATCAACCTTGCTAAAGATTATTGCAGGAGCACAGTCTCCTCAGGGTGGTCGCGTTTCGGTACCTAAAGAAAGGGTTGTAGCCTATCTTCCACAGCACTTGATGAATAAAAGTAACCGTTCGGTATTTGATGAAGCCTCGCAAGCTTTTAGCCATATTTTTGATATGCAAAAAGAAATTGAGGTACTGAATCAGGAACTTACTACACGTACCGATTATGAATCGGACAGTTACTATGCCTTAATTGAAAAAGTTTCTACCCTTAGCGAAAAATTTTATGCTATTGAAGAAACGAACTTTGATGCTGATGTTGAAAAAGTATTGTTTGGTTTGGGATTTACACGCGAAGATTTTAGTAAATCAACAGAAACATTTAGTGGTGGCTGGAGAATGCGTATAGAGCTTGCTAAAATTCTGTTACAAAAACCGGATTTAATTTTATTGGATGAGCCTACCAATCACCTGGATATTGAGTCTATTCAATGGTTAGAGGAGTTTTTAATTTCATGTGGCAAGGCAGTTGTGGTTATTAGTCACGACAGGGCTTTTGTTGACAATATTACTACCAGAACCATTGAAGTAACTATGGGCCGTATTTACGATTACAAAGTAAATTACAGTCGCTATTTAGAGTTACGCGAAGAAAGAAGAGAGCAACAATTAAAGCAATATAACGATCAGCAAAAGATGATTGCTGAAAACAAGGAGTTTATTGAACGTTTTAAAGGCACCTATTCAAAAACCCTTCAAGTACAGTCAAGAGTAAAAATGCTTGAAAAACTTGAAATTATCGAGGTTGATGAAGTAGATAACAGTGCCCTTAAACTAAAATTTCCTCCTTCGCCACGATCTGGTAATTATCCAGTAATTGCAACAGGTGTTGCCAAGACCTACGACGATCATTTGGTATTTAAAGAGGCCAACCTTACTATTGAAAGAGGAGAAAAGATTGCTTTTGTAGGAAAAAACGGAGAAGGAAAATCCACCCTGGTTAAATCTATTATGGGTGAAATTGATTTTGATGGTGAGATTCAATTGGGACACAATACCATGATTGGTTATTTTGCACAAAATCAGGCGTCATTACTTGATGAAGAAATATCTGTATTTGATACTATTGATGAAGTAGCCAAAGGTGATGTTCGTACTAAAATAAAAGATATTCTGGGCGCCTTTATGTTCAGTGGAGATGATACCACTAAAAAGGTAAAAGTATTATCAGGAGGTGAACGCACCCGTTTAGCCATGATCAAACTATTGCTTGAGCCAGTTAACTTGCTAATCCTTGATGAGCCTACCAACCATCTTGATTTAAAAACCAAAGATATTCTGAAAAGTGCTTTAAAAGCTTATGATGGTACACTTATTTTGGTTTCTCACGATAGAGATTTTCTGGATGGCTTAGCTGAAAAAGTTTATGAATTTGGCAATAAAAAAGTGAAAGAACATCTTGGTGATATCAACCATTTCTTAGAAACTAAGAAGATGAGTAATTTAAAAGAAATTGAGCGACAAGTAAAGGCTTAAAAATAATCATTTCATGTACAGCTCCCCTTGAGTTGTACATGAAATGATCAATTACATCAGAATAACAATATTATTTATTCCTCTACAACTTAGAGTAATGCATTTGAAGCATTTCAAATAGTTCTTCAGTATTAATTGGCTTAGAGAGATAACCATCAAAACTCTTTTCCAATAGTTTATTTTTATCCCCAACCTGAGCAAAGGCTGTTACCGCAATAATTGGAATTGATTCATTGATTTCTTTTATCTTTTTGGCGGCCTTTTTACCATTCATTACCGGCATTTTAATATCCATCAAAACCAGGCACTTTTTCTTCATATACAGGTTTGAAACGTAATCAACAGCCTCCTGGCCATTGTGTGCCCAATATAATTCTGCCTTTGTTTTCTTTAATAAGCGTTCTAATAAATAATAATTATTAGATTCATCCTCTGCTACAACAATAATAAGATCTTCAAGCAACACCATTTCATTTTTATGAGAATCCTGCTTTTTTACTTTACTATCTGCATTTGCAGCTTTGGGTAAACTAAAATAAAACAGAGATCCTTTTTTTGGCTCAGACTTTAGTTTTAGTCTACCTCCCATTAAATACACCAGGTGTTGACTGATTGAAAGACCAATACCTGTACCTTCATATAAGCGGACTTTATCTTCTAACTTATAAAAGTGATTAAAAATCTTTTCCTGATCCTTAGCATTAATACCAATACCTGTATCCTCAACATAGAAATCCAATGATTTGTCAGATTCATTAAAACCAAACCTGACATAACCTTTATCTGTAAACTTTATGGCATTACCGATCAGGTTTATCATTATCTGACGAAAACGAACAAGATCACTGTGTAAATACACTCCCTCACCTGATGTTACCAGCTCAATATCGATATCCTTACTATTTTTAATTTTAAAATAGGCGATAATCTCTTTTAGAACATCATTCACACAAAAGTTTTCTTTATATAATACCAGCTGATTGGCCTCAATACGTGAAATATCTATAATATCATTGATTAAAGTCAGTAAACTATCACTGCTATTCTTTATCATCTTAGCCAGATATTCACGCTCCTCTTTATCATCGGCAACATCAACCAAAATGCTCGAAAAACCAATAATGGCATTCATTGGAGTTCGTATTTCGTGACTCATATTAGCCAGAAATGCCGATTTTAATTTATCAGATTCTTCTGCCTTACGTTTAGCCTTAACCAGTTCCGAAGTTCTTTCCTGAACCATTAACTCCAAATCATTTCTATGTCGCACCAGCTCTTCATTCTGAATGGTAATTTCCTCTTGTTTTTCTTCGAGAAGCACATTTACATTACTTAATTCTTCAGTTCGTTGTGCCACCATTTCTTCAAGGTGCAACTGACGCTTTTTCATAAAACTGATTCGAAACAGATAGGCACTGTAAACAAGATAAATCAACAACAAAACAATACTTATCTTAAAAAAAATCGTATTCCACCACGAAGGCTTAATATAAACTTTTAATACTGCAGGTTCCTGTTCCCATTCTCCTCCTTTTGATGCTGTTTTAACTTTGAATGTATAATTTCCCGGAGGCAGATTTCGGTACGTTGCCACCCGTTGATCCTGAACATAATTCCAATCCTTTTCATACCCATCCAGAATATAAGCAAAAAGATTCCCTTCTCTTGACACACTATTTAACGCCGTGTACTCAAATGAAATAATACGATCATCATTCTCATTAAATTCAATTTCTTCCTGATAACAAATGTCTTTGTGCAATATTACTTTACCATTTATTTCCTGGCCAATTTTAACCGACTGATGAAACAACTTAAGATCAACTATTTTTGAATTAGGCAATACCTCATCCTCACTAATACTTTCCGGATTAAAAATACTAAGCCCATTTATCCCTCCTGCAAGAATTTCATTAGATCGGCCATCATATATTATTGCACTTGTAAATTGATTATCCTGTAGTCCATCTGCCTTATAATACCTTGAAAATCTATTGTTTTTAGTATCAAAATGATTCAGCCCATATGAAGTTGAAATCCATAAGGCTTTATTTTTAGCTTCAACAATTCCCATAATCGTTTCTGACGATAAGCCCTCTTCTGTGTTATAACGAATAAAACGAACCTGACCCCGATCATCATAAACCATTTTATTTAAGCCATTCCTGGTACCAACCCATACGTTACCATCACTATCGCGATATAAAGAATAAACAAGATTATTACTTAAACTGGTTGAATCATTTGCATCAAACATAAATGATGTAAGCTTATCTTTGTACTTCTCATATCGACACAAACCACCTTCAGAAGCGATCCACAGGTTATTGAACCGATCTTCAATAAAAGCCTCAATAGTATTTCCCTGTAGGCCGGACAGTGTATCTGCTAATGTTTTTTGATACCTCGTATACTTTTTAGTTTCAGGATTAAATCGAATAACTCCATTTCCATTTGTTCCAATCCATAATTCTCGCTCTCCGGATTCATACATCGTTCTGATCATTTTCTTTTCTAACCCGTCAAAAATGTAATCCACATGAATAAAACGATCCAATTTTTTATCGTATTTATTTAAGCCATCTTCAGTGCCTATCCATATATTATTTTTGTGGTCTCTTAATACTGATCGAACTATACTTTCGGACAACGAAGTTTTATCCCCCTCCTTATGTTGATATAACTTAAAAATATTATTCTCCCTGTCATATACATTTAAACCATTATCAGTACCAATCCAAACCTTATTATTTTCATCTATAGCCAGAGAATGTATAATATTACTAACGATGTTATTAACGTCTCTTTTTTCCGCATAAATATGTTTAAACTGCCTTCCTCCAGGTTTAAATCTATTTAATCCTCTCCAATCTGTACCAACCCACATATAGCCAGTTTGGTCCTCAAAAATGGAATAGATGGAATTACCACTAATACTTCGCGGATCGGAACTGTTATTTTTATATTGAATAAATTTTAAATGTTCAAGTTGTAATGTGTCATCTTCCAGATCTGAATAAACAACCTGATTCAATCCTCCTCCCCAGGTTCCTATCCAAATATTTCCTTGTTTGTCTTTAAAAATTTTAGTGATAACATCGTAACTAATGCCATTTTCATTATCATCGCCATGATGATATCTATAAAAAAGATTATGAGCCGGATCAAATATATTTAGGCCTCCCCCCCATGTTCCTATCCAAACAATTCCATTCTCATCCTCCATCACAGCACTAACATCGTTAGCTGATAAGGAGTTTGCATTATTGGGATCATGTTTAAATACCTCAAATTCACCAGTGGCCTTGTGCAATTTATTTAAGCCACCTTGCGTACCAATCCATAATATACCATTTTTACCCTCACACATATTGGATACAAACAAAGAGCTAATACTATTTTTATTTTCTGATGGCTGATGATGAATAAAACGATACTGAACATCCTGCTCTGATGCATATTCTTTATCTATCCTTTCTAAGCGATCCAAACCTCCACCCATGGTACATAGCCAAACATCTCCATCCGAATCTTTAAAAACCTTAAAAACCTTATCATTTGCTAGACTTTCAGGATCGTTAGGATTGTGATTATAGTTCACATTTTCTTTTGTATCAAGAAAAAATCGATTTAACCCTAGCATAGTACCAACAAAGAAGATTCCGGATGTATCTTCACAAATACTCCTTACATGCATGTCGGCAATGTTAGGATTGTTTATATAATTATGTGTGTATCCTGAAATGTTAAAGCCATCAAAACGATTGATACCTTCATAAGACCCAAACCACAAAAAACCGTCTTTATCCTGATAAATATCTAATACTGAGTTTTGATTTAGGCCATCTTCGGTAGTGATATGTTCAAAATTAATTCTTCTTTCTTGTGACTTTAATCCATTTATAGCGCAAAAAACAAATAGTAACACAGATGTAAGCAACTTTATCCTAATATAAAATTCAGACATATAATTTCGTTTTAAGAACTATACTTAATGTGGAGTCAAAAATGGCTTCCTTGATTGATAAATTTATATATGTTAAAATAGTGAAATTTATGTAAACAATTACAACTCCTTTTTCTATTTCATTTAAATTTACATAAAAACAATATATTATTCCATAGCAATCTGAATTTCAATGATTAATACATAAAACAAAAAAGCTGCAATCTAAATGATCACAGCTTTTTTTATTTTATTAGATTATGAGAATTATTTACCTCAAATCCTTATCCACCATATTTTTAAGCATTACCATAGCCATTTCTGACGAACGTATGATATTTCTTTCGCGAATATTTCCAAACTGGAATTTTTGACTTACCGTTTTATTTGGGCCTGACACAGCAATCCAGACTGTTCCTACAGGTTTTTCATCAGTTCCTCCATCAGGACCTGCAATACCGGATGTTGAAACTGCATAGTCCGTTCCCATTATCTTTTTAGCCCCCTCAGCCATCTGTTCAACTACAGGTTGACTTACAGCTCCATTCTCTAATAAATCTTCTTCTTTTACGCCTAAAACCTGTTGTTTTACTTCATTGTGATAGGCTACCACACTTCCTCTGAAGTAAACAGAACTACCGGATAAAGAGGTGATCATATGGGCTATATTTCCACCAGTACAGCTTTCTGCAGAAGCCAAAGTCAATTTATTATCTGTAAATAATTTTGCAATAACTTCTGTTGTTGAAACATCATCATATGCTAAAATATTATCACCAATGATGGGTTGTAATCCCAGAACCAATTCTTCAATTTTTGATTCCAGCATAGCTTTATCACTTCCTCTACCTGTAAATCTTAATCTGATTCTGCCGGGTGCAGGCAAATAAGCCAACTTGATATATTCAGGAATTGTTTCTTCAAAATCCTCCAGCATTTCAGCTAAAACAGCTTCGGGAATATTATGGACTAGCACGGTTTTATGCACAATACTTCCAATTTTAAAACGCTCCAGTAAACGTGGAATAATATTGTACTCCATTGTATGCTTCATTTCCGAAGGCACACCTGGCATTGAAACAAAAATAGTTCCTTCATGATCAAACCACATAACCGGTGCTGTTCCCACAGGATTTCGAATGACCGTACAGTTTGCCGGAACCAAAGCCTGAGCCCGATTTAGCTCATTTATATTAGGCACATATCTTTTAAGCAATGATTTAACATCTTCAAAAACTTCCTCACTAAAAACTAGTTCGGTGTTGAAGAATTTACACATAGTAACCTTGGTTATATCGTCTTTTGTTGGGCCTAATCCACCTGTTATTAAAACAACATCGGCTCTACTTGATGTTTCAGTTAAAATATTCAGAATCTCATCTTCCGTATCACTTACTGAATTAATTCTGGATACTTCAAAACCTGCCTCGTTTAACTTCTGTCCCATCCAGGCTGAATTGGTATCTACCACCTGACCAATTAAAAGCTCATCTCCTATGGTTACTATTTCTATTTTCATTTTTTATAAAGTATTAAAATTTGAGTTCAAAGTTGAAGGTTCAATGTCAAAAGTGGATAACATCTAAATTCAAAATCTTCTCAAATTATTTCTCAACTTAAAACAATGGTAATCAAGCTACTTTTCCCTAGTCTTAATTATAGTCTTTTATAAATCAAATTTTACTTGCCAAACTTTTTTAAGGCTCTTACTCTCTCTAATAAAGGCGGATGTGAGTAATGAAAAAACACATACAAAGGATGTGGCGTTAAATTGCTCAATGCATTTACTGATATTGTTTTTAAAGCATTAATTAAAGATGTTGAATTATGATTTTTAGCTGCAAATTCATCTGCTTCGTATTCATTTTTACGGGACAACAAGGTACTTACTAACCCTGTAATACCAGATATTGGACTATATAAAATACCAAAGGCTATTAATCCAATATGAAAAACAGGTTCATCCACTCCTAAAGCTCGGGATAAGGCAGGAGAATCAACAAATACAGAAAAAATAAACAACATTATACCTGTTTGTAAAATACCGGTAATCATTCCCCATAAGGTGTGTTTCTTTTTATAGTGACCAATTTCGTGCGCTAACACACCAACTATTTCATCTGTTTTTAAATCATTGATTAATGTATCATACAACACAATTCGCTTTTTAGATCCTAATCCACTAAAAAAAGCGTTGGCTTTAGTGCTTCGTTTTGAACCATCCATAACAAACACATTATCCAATTTAAAGTTTACCTTTTTACAAAACTCCTCAATCGCAGATTTTAGTTCTCCACTCTCTAAAGGTGTTTGTTTGTTAAATAAGGGCAATAAAATTGATGTATAAAACATTGTGATGAATAACATAAAAACTGTTACCAATCCCCATGCATACAACCAGAAATACGCCCCAGCTATGGAATAAAACCAAATAATTAAGGACATAATCCCGCCTCCTAAAATGGCTCCAATTACCAGTGATTTAATCATATCACCAACAAATGTTTTTACGGTTGTTTTATTAAATCCAAAACGCTCTTCAATTACAAAAGTACTATAGATTGAAAACGGAAGATTTAAAATAGTTGAAGCCAAACCGATCATACCAAAGAACACCAAAGCTCTTAAAATAATATGATCAGAAACACCCAACGCCCAATGATCAACAATGGCAAAACCACCTGCAAAAAGCATCACTAACACCAATACCAGATTAAAAATACCGGTTAGCCAACCAAATTGATGATTTACTTTAGAATAACGTTGTTGCTTGGCATACTTTTCCTGATCGTAAATTCCTTCTAATTCTGCAGGAATATCCTCAGACCATCGTGTTGTATTCAGATACAATAAAATGCGATCCCAAATAAACTCGATAACAATAATTGCAACTATTATATAAAATATTGTTGTGTACATTATTTACTTATTTGTAAAGTTATATATGCAAAAAACCGTTCTTTAACCACCATAAGTATATAAAGAACGGTTTCTAATTTCTTGTATAAATATATTTACGACTTTGATTTATCTAACTTTGGTGCCTTAACTATAAAATAAATTCCTGCTAATACAAAAGGAATACTTAATAGCTGCCCCATGTTAAGAAGCATATCTTTTTCAAAGGCTTCCTGATTTTCTTTTACAAACTCAATAAGGAATCGTGAAAGGAAAGTTCCAATTAAGAACACACCAAAGATTAAACCTGTGCGATCTTTTGCATTTGTTTTCCAATACATCCACATGATGATTCCGAATAAAGCTAAATAAGATAGAGCTTCATAGATTTGAGTTGGATGCGATGGCAAAGAATATATTGGCTGTCCACCTGCCATCCATTCATGCACATTTTCCACAAATTTAAAAGCCCATGGCAAATCTGTTTGATGTCCATAAATTTCATGATTCATCAGGTTTCCCATTCTGATAAAAAAAGCAGCTAAAGCCGTTGGAATAACCAATCGGTCCAGTGTCCACAATGGAGATTTTTTAGAAACTTTTTTAGAATAGATCAGAATCGCAATTACAATTCCTAAAGCACCACCATGGCTGGCTAATCCACCATGCCACACTTTTATGATTTCACCTAAGTTTTGAGAATAGTAATCCCAACCATAAAAGAAAACATGGCCCAAACGGGCACCAATTACAGTAGCAATAATTACATACATAAAAAGCTTTTCCAACCAGGGTAATGGAATCTTCTCCCACTTAAACATTTTTTCCATAAGCTGATAGCCCAACAAAAATGCAATGGCGAAAAACAAACCATAATATCTAACTGAAAAAGGGCCTAAATGAAAAATTTCAGGTTTTACCCCCCATGTAATGAAATCAAGTACCATAAGCTATTAATCTAAGAGACAAAATAAATCATCCTTTGTCTCTTTTTCTTCATTTTATATTTAATTCTTTAATAATCGAACGCAGGTTAATATCAAACCTGACCTTTTCCGTGGCATTGTTTAAATTTTTTACCACTACCACAAGGGCAAGGTTCGTTACGTCCTACTTTTTTCTCCACTCTTACCGGTTCGGCTTTTGGCTTTTCTTTAGCCTCAGCACCACCAGCTCCCGGATAAGCATCTTTACTGGTTTTCAATTTACTTAAATCCTGACGTTTACGCTCCTCCTGTTGTTTAATTTCATTTGGATCCTGAACAGGGATACTAGCTTTAACCAAAGTAGAAACAACATCTTTGTTACTTTGTTCCAACATTGATTTAAATAACTCAAATGACTCGAACTTATAAATTAACAAAGGATCTTTTTGCTCATAAGATGCATTTTGAACTGCTGTTCTTAAGTCATCCAACTCACGCAAATGCTCTTTCCATGCATTATCAATGGTCATTAAAATAATGGCTTTCTCAAATGATTTAACCAACTCAGCACCTTCTGTTTCGTATGCTTTTTTAAGGTTTGTATTGATTTGGAAAATCTTTTGTCCATCAGTAAATGGAACTACGATATTTTGATACTGCTGACCTCTATTTTCATAAACGTCTTTAATTACAGGCATTGCTTGCGCCTTAATTGTATCAATTTTTCTTGTATAAGCATTCCAAACATCGTTATACAATTTATCAGCCAACTCACTAGGATTTCCTTTTAAGAAATCATCCTGTTCAAAAGGAGATGAAACAGAAAATACTCTGATCAAGTCCATTTCAAAGCCTTCAAAATCTGCATTTTGATGATGATCATTCACAATACTCTCACAAGTATCATATATCATATTTGATAAATCAACCTGAATTCTTTCCCCATAAAGAGCATGCTTACGTTTGGTATAAATCACCTCACGTTGAGAGTTCATCACATCATCATACTCCAATAATCGCTTACGAATACCAAAGTTATTTTCCTCAACTTTCTTTTGAGCTCTTTCAATAGATTTAGTAATCATTGAATGCTGAATAACCTCACCATCCTCAACGCCTAATCTATCCATATATTTAACGATTCTGTCAGAACCGAATAAACGCATTAAGTTATCTTCAAGAGAAACAAAGAATTGTGAACTACCCACATCTCCCTGACGACCAGCACGACCTCTTAACTGACGGTCAACACGACGAGACTCATGACGTTCTGTACCAACAATAGCTAAACCACCTGCTTTTTTCACTTCTTCAGAAAGTTTAATATCGGTACCACGACCTGCCATGTTTGTTGCAATAGTTACAACTCCTTTTCCTCCGGCCTCAGCCACAATATCAGCCTCGCGTTGGTGTAGTTTCGCATTCAGTACATTGTGCTTGATGCCTCTGATCTTCAACATTCGGCTTAACAACTCTGAAATTTCAACAGATGTTGTTCCAACCAATACCGGACGTCCCTCTTTTACCAATCCAACAATCTCTTCAATAACAGCATTGTATTTTTCGCGATTGGTTTTATAAACTTTGTCCTCACGGTCATCACGAGCAATTGGTTTATTTGTTGGAATAACAACTACATCCAATTCATAGATATCCCATAACTCACCAGCTTCAGTCTGAGCTGTACCTGTCATACCCGAAAGCTTATGGTACATTCTAAAGTAGTTTTGTAAAGTAATGGTTGCATAAGTTTGTGTTGCAGCCTCTACTTTTACACGTTCTTTAGCTTCAATAGCCTGGTGAAGTCCGTCTGAATAACGACGGCCATCCATGATACGCCCTGTTTGCTCATCTACGATTTTAACTTTGTTATCCATTACCACATATTCGGTATCTTTTTCAAACAAAGTATATGCTTTTAACAACTGGTTTATGGTATGAACTCTTTCCGACTTAATTCCATAACTCTGAAGTAATTCATCCTTTTTAGCCAGTTTTTCTTTTTCATCCATTGATGATTTCTCAAGCTCTGCCACTTCAGAACCAATATCAGGAAGAACAAAGAAATGCGGATCATCAGAATCTCCTGTAATTAAATCAATACCTTTTTCAGTAAGTTCTATTGAATTATGTTTTTCATCAATTACAAAATATAAAGGATCAGTAACAATATGCATGTTTTTGTTATTTTCCTGCATATAGTAATTTTCAGTTTTAATCATATGAGCTTTTATTCCTGGCTCACTTAAAAACTTGATCAATGGTTTATTACGAGGAAGACCTTTATAAACACGTAAAAGCTCAAGAGCACCCTCTTCTGCCTCTTTCTTATTGTCTGATTTCATTTTCTTTTTGGCATCTACCAAAATTCCTGAAACCAATTGACGTTGTGCTTCAACTAAACGTTCAACCTTTGGTTTTAATTCCTCAAATAACTGATCATCGCCTTTAGGTACAGGACCTGAAATAATCAATGGTGTACGGGCATCATCAATCAACACCGAGTCAACCTCATCGACAATAGCATAATTATGTTTACGTTGAACCAAATCTTCAGGAGAAGTGGCCATATTATCTCTTAGGTAATCAAAACCAAATTCGTTGTTTGTACCAAAAGTGATATCACAATTATAAGCTTTACGACGCTCATTTGAATTTGGGCGGTGTTTATCGATACAATCAACACTTAAACCGTGAAACTGATAAAGAGGCCCCATCCACTCGGAGTCACGTTTTGCAAGGTAATCATTCACTGTTACCACATGAACACCTCTTCCTGCCAATGCATTTAAAAACACAGGTAAAGTAGCCACAAGAGTTTTACCTTCACCAGTTGCCATCTCAGCAATTTTACCCTGATGTAAAGCAACACCACCAAACAACTGAACATCATAATGAATCATTTCCCAGGTAACTGTATTACCTCCGGCTTCCCATGAATTATACCATATTGCCTTATCATTATCAATTTCTACAAAGTCATGCTTTGCTGCTAAATCTCTGTCAAAATCAGAAGCAGTCACTTCTACTGTTTCATTTTGAGTAAATCTACGTGCCGTATCCTTAAGAATAGCAAAAGCTTCAGGAAGAATTTCTGTTAAAACAGCTTCTATTTTCTCCTCAATCTCTTTCTCAATCTTATCAATTTCGTTGTAAATTTTTTCTCTTTCAGCAATACCAATTGAGTTTGCTTCAATCTTAGCTTTCAATGAAGCAATTTTATCCTGATCATCCTTAACAGAAGCCTGAATTTTAGCTTTTAAACCTTCTGATCGCTGACGTAATTCGTCATTTGAAAGCTTTTCAATTTCAGGAGAAACTGCCTTCACCAAATCCACAATAGGATTTAATTCTTTTAAATCTCTATCATATTTGCTACCAAATAGTTTAGTAACAATATTATTAATTAATGCCATTATTATTTTTATTTATTTCTATATACAAAACGGATCAATAACCGAATTACTATGGTTATTGTAAAAAAATGATTAAATAAATCTTAATCAATAAATCAGAATCCAACCTATAAAATTATAGCTGAATATTAAAGAAGTGTAGATGGACCTGCTCTGTTAAAGAAACTGGCTCCAGTATATAATGTTTTATATATATTTTTTGAATACAGAACCCGCTGATTCAGCAATGGTTCAGCAAAATAAGCAGAACTTAAATGTACCGTAACAGGGACATAATCAATAGTTAATCCCCTGTAAACAATATGCTTTCGTCCCGATTCAACTAAGCGATTAAAACGAAACTTATTATTATTTTGTGATTTGGATTTTTTGTAGCGTTGAACTGTTTGAACTTTATCCACAGAAGATATATCAAACTCAAAACCATAGGAACGCAATGTTTCAGCATTGAGATCAATTGTCCCTGTTACACATGATGACATGGTAACTAAAAGCGTAATGCTTAATACTTTAAATTTGGACAATTCTTTCACTGATATAATTAATTTATCTTCTTTTTATATATTGAACGCACATTTGTTTATTCTTTGTAGAAAAAACACTTGTGCATTTCATCTATTCTGTTGCAAAAATCTATGAGCACAAATGTAGTAAAAGATTTGAGACCAATATAACATTAGATCACTAGATTTTAGATTATGACATTAGATAGATTTATCAAGTGAGTGGAATAACCATTTCCATTCAAAAAAAAGAGGTTCTTATATAAAATAAAAACCTCTACTATAAATTTTAAATATATACTATATACTATTGGGCTGGCATATAGCTTTTAGCTTTTGGTAAAAAAGCCTTGATATTTTGAATACGTGTATCATCAGAAGGGTGGGTACTTAAAAATTCAGGAACACTACTTCCTCCCTGTGCCATTCTTGTCCAGAAATCAACAGCAACTTCAGGATTATAACCCGCCATAGCCATAAATACCAATCCCATTTTATCAGCTTCAGATTCGTGTGTACGTGAATAAGGTAACAACATGCCATATTGAGCTCCCAGGCCAAAAGCACCCATATAAAGCGCTTGTGTTTGTTCCGGTTTTTCACTCAATGCAACTTGTAATCCGGCAGCCACAGCCTGCACGCCCATTTGCTGACTCATACGCTCATTACCATGACGCGCAATAGCGTGAGCAATTTCATGTCCCATAACAACAGCTATACCAGCCTCATCTTTGGTAAAAGGCAAAATACCTGTGTAAAAAACAACTTTACCACCAGGCATACACCATGCGTTTGGTGTATTATCTTCAACAAGATTAAACTCCCAGCTAAAATACTGTAACTCACTTTCCAATCCGTTATCTTTCATATACTTTTCAACTGCTGCAGCAATCTTTCCTCCTACTTTCTTTACTAATGCTGTATTGGCTTTATCTATTGAAATTTTTGCACTATCCAAAAACGATTTATAATTGGTTAATGCCATCTCAGTCATTTGAGAGGATGGTAATAAGTTAATTTGTTTTCTACCTGTAATAGGCACAGTTGAACATGCTACAACTGCAGTAACAACAATAACTGATGCCACTATTTGTTTCCAATAATTTTTCATTTTATCTATTTAATCATATTTAGGTTTCAAGAACAAAATTAATATTAATAACTATATTTTATTTACTATGGTTCAATATCTGTATTCATCCAATATGGATTATCATCCTCATCTTCTTCCAAATCATCCTCATCTTCAATTGGAGAACGAGGTTTTTGCGGTCCTTCATTTTTATATACAAAAGCTAAAATTGACCCCACAATTCCGCCCCATAAATGACCTTCCCAGGAGTATGGCAAATCAACTTTTAAGGGCAAAGCACCCCAAATTAAGCTACCGTAAAAGAAAATAACAATAAACGATATTGCTATTAACCGATAATACTTCCGAATAATTCCACTTAAAGCCAAAAATGCTGTCAAACCGTAAATTACACCACTTGCCCCTATATGCCATGAATCTCTTGCTGCCAGCCAGGTTCCAAAGCCACTTAATATATATATCAGAAAAAAAACTTTGTATGCTATCTTATTATAAAAATAAAACAAGGTAACACCTAACACTAAAAAGGAAACTGAGTTGGAATACAAATGCGACCAGTCGCCATGTATCAATGGTGATGTTAAAATACCGATTAAACCTTCTTTGCTAAGTGGACGAACTCCAAATTCCGTCAGTCTGATTCCTTCAAGCTGTTCAATGAGCTTAATAAAAAATATCATTAACACAAAGAGTATTGGAAAAACCAAACTATGTATAAAACGCCTTTTTTCAATAGGCATATGTGAACCTAATCCTCTCAAAATAGTCTAATTGCTTTATCTGCTTATATTTTATTAATAACATCAAGTGATCTAAATATTAAACACAAACAGTTTTTTTATGTTGTAAAGAATTATTTAATACAATTAAGTGTATCGAATTAAATAATTCGAATTTCAATGCTTTATAAAAACAGTATTAATTCAAAAGTAACATTTTAACGATAATTAAAGAGGTTGATCACAAAGCATATTATTGTTTATCGTAATTTTGCAGCCTCATTTTTAAATATGAACATACTTCAACAACTTGATAGCAGTGAAAAAAAAGCTTTTAAACTGCACCTATTTTATAGTAGTATTGATGGAATTGCCAGAGGAGCATTAATCCTTAACGAATTCATTTTCATAAAGTCTTTAAAAGGATCAAATGTACAATTGTCGTTTTTATTTCAGTTTAGCATGGTTGTATTTCTGTTTGCCATGCTTGCAAATGAAATCATGCGCAGATACCCAAACAGAAAAAATTTACTTCGAACAGTTGGAATATTAACACGTTTGCCATTGGTTATCTTTTCTATTTTTCCAGCTGTTAATGAAACGACTGGCCTGTCACCTAAATTCCATTTTTTATTTTTGGGTGTATTTTTACTCTTTTACACCTCACAAATAGCGGTTGTACCTTCAATAAATCAATATTTAAAAGGGAATTATCAACATGATAATTTTGGAAAGCTATTTAGCTATGCAACTACTATAAATAAAATACTTACAATGGTAAGTACCTTTACTGTTGGTATTTTGCTTGATATTGACCCAAATTCATATCGGATATTCTACCCGATGGTAGGTATATTAGGTGTTGTTTCCATTTTTCAACTTACAAAAATTGAGTTTAAACAGAAACTTGATCCTGTTGTAAAACCAATTGGTAAAGCTTTGGGAGATTCATTTATACGAATTTTCAACATTTTAAAAAACAACAAACCATTTAAACATCTTGAATTAGGTTTTATGCTTTACGGTTTTGCATGGATGAGTACCCACGCTGTTATTACCATTTTTTATAAAGATGCACTGGATTTAAACTACTCTTCTGTTTCTTTTTACAACAATGCTTTTAACCTGGTTGCTATTGGTGTTTTGCCCATTTTTGGAAAACTGATTGGCAAAAGAGATCCCAGAAGATTTGGTATCATAACGTTTGGCTCTTTAATGCTTTTTATTGTATTTACAGCACTCTCAGAACACATTCCTACCTACTCAGAAATATGGGGCCTTAAATTATACCACATGTTATTAATTGCGGTAATTTTCAACGGCTTTTTTATGGGAAGCATGCCACTTTTATGGGGCATTGGAAGCAGTTATTTTTGTGAACCTCATGAAGCTGCCGACTATCAATCTGTACACTTGTTTTTAACAGGAGCTAGAGCTTTATTTGCCCCAATCATAGGTATTAAACTATACGAATTGTTTGGGTTTAGTATAACTTATGGCGTAGGAGTTCTTTTCTTAATCTCTGCTATTACATTGATGTTATACTCTCAAAAGAAATACCCCAAAAGCTAAACTTTACATTATAAGGTTAGTATGAACAAAACCAGCAATAAAAATTAAAACAACTGCTATAATAGTAATAATAAAAGCATTATAGGATAAATCCAACATTCTGTATTGACGCATTAATATGCGATTAAATAAGTAACTGGATCGTGTTTGATTTCCAATCTGCAACTCCTGGCTCCTTACAATTTCATCCATTGCCTCCTCATAATCCTGCAAAGTTGGATTTGAAAAAGTAATCAGCATATTATCTTTTAAATCCGGATACTTTGGTAGAATTTGATTACTCAATGTTCTTTTAATTAAAAAACCGGGTGTTTTTGAGGATAACATACTCAATATTAAAGACAAACCAACTCCTACCAATGCTGTAACAATAATATATGCACCCATAGGAACATGATCCACCACATATTGATTAAAAACTATTAAAACAGAAAGTAAAGTTGTATTTATCCGAACTAAAATCATTGATTTTCTATCGGTTAATGCCATTGAATTAAATAATGCCCGATATTGATTTCTCTGAAAATTAGTTAAAGACTTTTTGGGTTCCTTTTTGGTATAAAACAACCCTTTTTCCTTTTCCTCATCTTTTTTATTTATTTTAAATGCATTTTTTATTTGATCTTCAACGAATATATTTTGCTCCATATATAGTTCTTGTTTTCCTTAAGTTCAAATTACATTTTAAACTCAATATAATTCATATATGCAAATATGTATATATTTTACTAAACCTCAAACTCTCTACATATTTTTAACATAGATTCACAAAATTCAAACAATCAATACACTTATCCATTGAAAATTTTCATAACATTACAGTCTGAAACATCCCCCTTGTAGATTAACCCACAAATTAATCAAAGCATTTAAGGCAATGACAAAGCACTCAATTACATATAACCTTGCACAAAAAAGTTGGTATCAGTCTTTAAGAAAAGAATTTTGGAGAAAACCCAGTAGATTAACTGCACTTAAAGTCGTAATTGCCTGTATTGTGCAAGTTATCCCTTTCTCTATATTTATCAATCCTTTTTGGGGAACAACGTTATCTCTTGGAACTGTTGCCGCTGCGTTAGCTGAAACTGATGACCACCCCAAAGGAAGATTAAAAGCTTTAATTATTACAATAATAAGTTTTGCTATTACAACAACATCGGTAGCAATATTAAAACCCTATCCTATCATTTTCGGAGTTGGTTTTATCTCTTCTACAATCCTGTTTGTTTTAATTGGGGGAGTTAGTGAACGATACAGAGGTATTTCTTACGGTGCAATACTGATTGGCATCTACGCCATGCTGGGTTTAGACAAAAATATGGACTGGTATTTACAGCCTCTTCTTTTATGTTCCGGAGCTTTGTTCTATGGTGCCATTTCACTTTTTTTATTATATAAAAAGCCTGGCAGACTTGTTGAAGAGCAACTTTCCAGAGGCTTTAATGCGCTTTCTGCTTATCTTGAAGAGAAAGCAAAGTTTTTTCCAATCAGTGAAAATAAAGAATCAAACATTAGCAGTAAATTAGCCATACTTAATGTAAATGTGGTTACCTCTCTTGAAAAATGTAAAGAAGTAATCAACAACTATGGAGAAGAAGTGAAAGACCAAAAGGAACTGGCTCCTTTTCTTCAGCGATTTATGCTTTTACAAAGTTTACATGAAAGAGCTGCCTCCAGTCATGAACGTTATGAAAAACTAAAAGATAAAACAGAATACAAAGAGATTCTGGAAGGCTTTGCGGAATTGCTACATCAACTATCACATGCTTCTAAAACTTTGGCTGAAAGCATGCTGACCGGTCAAAAATATAACCATCCGGTGTCTATAGCCTGGATTATTTCTGCACTTGAATTTGAAATTGATAAGCTGCCGGATTACGACAGGGAGTTACTTGAATTATTGCTTCATAACTTAACACGTTCACATACATCTTTAAAAAACCTGTATAATCCAGAAATCAGTACTTCAATTCCTCGCTTAGGTCAGGATGAAAGAAGTTTTTGGAAACGAATTAAAGATCAGCTTACTATTAAACACCCAAGATTTAGATATGCCATCAGATTAAGCATGTGTTTTTTAGTGGGCTATATTATTGTAATAACCAACAATATGGAAAAAGGAGAATGGATTATTCTTACTTCTCTATTTGTTTGTCAACCGACCTATAGCGAAACAAAAAAGCGACTTTTTGAAAGAATATTAGGAACACTAAGTGGTGTAGTACTTGGAATATCACTGGTAAGTTTTATGCCTACCTTTGCAGGACAAATATTATTAATCCTCTTAAGTATCTATTTCTTCTTTTACTTTAAAAATTCAAACTATTCTTATGCAGTTGTTTTTATAACCATATATGTTTTAGCCGGCAATAACATGACTGCCAATATGGGTGTTGAAGTGATGTTACCAAGATTAATTGATACTATTATTGGTGCTGCACTTGCCTTTTTATCCATACGCTTTTTATGGCCAAACTGGCAACATAAACAATTACCCACTCTACTATCTTCGGCACTAAAAAACAACGCTTTTTATTTATCGGAGATATGGGATGAATACAAGTACCCTAAAGAAGATGATTATAACTACCGATTAGCCAGACGTCTGGCACATAAATCAGATAATGCTTTAACGCTATCGTGGCAAAGTATGCGTGTTGAACCTAAGAAAAGAAAACGAGCATTAGATAATGCTTTTACAATAACTTATCTGAACCACGTTTTATTATCTTACATATCTGCATTTGGGGCTCAAAGAGATGAACTAAAAGCCTTACCTTTAGATACAGAAAGTATTATCAATACTATAAACCTGACTCTAAAAGAAGCAGCAAGCAGAATAAGCAATATTCAACCTAAAGATGCAGAAGTTAAGGTGCCGTTACTTAAACCATTACTAATTAAATTAAGGGATCAGATTGACAATTTGAAAGATTCGAAACAAAAACAACAGCTTAGATTATTATATAATATTGCAGGAGTAAGTAACAAACTACTTCGCGAATCGGCTGATGTGGTAAAATAAGACTAATAAATTTAACCAGCCTCCTAAACTCGATTTTTTAAAGCATCAATTAACTGGGTAACTTTTTTCATTTCTGCCTGACGGTTTAATGAATAAGTTCCCGACTCCATTTCAACTAAATTATAAAGGGATAAAGCTTTCATGTAGCACAACTCAGCCTTGTCTTCATCATTTGCTTCCAGATGAATATCGCCGCCTTTAACCAATAAACCGGCAATTATTTCAAGACCTTCATAACTCTCACCAAACTGATTTTCGAAAATGGCACGTAGTTGTTCCACATCCATTTCAAGTATTTTATTTTCATCTAAATTAAAAGCTCTGTTTAATGCTCCTGTATATAATTTCTGAGCCTGCTCTATGTCACCTTTCTTCAACAATCCTAAAATAGCTGCAATAACTTTAGCTATTTCTTCAATCATTCTTAATATGTAATCCTTTCGTATCATAGCTTTCCAATATCATTTAAATAATATTCGAAGATAATACATTCTCAAATTTAAATCATAAGTGCTTCAATAAATTTAAAAAGTAAAAGATGTATATTTACCTCATCAATTTTTAAGCATTAAGATATGATTATAGATAGCCTTGATAATGTAAAGCATTATCGCAACCTAAGTGAAAGAATCAACAAAGGACTTGAATTTCTTGAAGAAGTTGACTTTAGCGAAATTGAGCCTGGTAGATATAATATTGATGGTGACAATATTTTTGCAATGGTTCAGGAGTATGATACTAAAGAACCTGAAAATGCAAGACCAGAAACACATGAAAGATATATTGACATACAATATGTAGACAAAGGTGCTGAATATATGGGTTATGCACCACTTGAAGATCAGGAGATTTCTCAGGCTTATAACCCCGAAAAAGATGTGGCTTTTTACAATGCAGAAGTGAGCAATGTAAAAGTTGAAGAAGGCATGTTTGCCATCTTTTTTCCAAATGACATACATGCTCCGGGAATTAAAATTGGTGAATCAAAACCAGTTAAAAAAGTGGTTGTAAAGATTTTATTATAAATAAATAACCCCAATCAACATTAGAATTGATTGGGGTTTTATTTTTATTTAATAATGACCTGTTTTATTCTGGCCAAATATATTCTTCATTTTCTTCATCCCAAAATGGGCCAAACTGAATTTCTGTTACTTCACCATTCTCAAACCAGAAATTAATACTAGATTCAAAAAAAGTAATCACCTCATTATCCGGACTTTCAGGAGATGAAACATCTTCTTTTTCATACTCACCTAAATCAAGTTTTTCAACTTTTTCCAATAGTTTTTCTTCAGAAACACCAATTAGTTTCATTCCTTCAATAGTTGCTTCCGTATCACTAACTGCAATAGAGCTTAATTTCCATTCATCAACCTCATCAAAAGATACTGACAACTCAATTTCATCATAGTGAAAAGCTTCTGTATTATCATCAGATTCTTCGCTAGAAGCATATTGGTCAACTTCAGTTGGTTCACCTAAAACTTTTTTTACTTCAGAGCGGGTCATACCAAATCGAATATCACCATACCCTTTACCAATCAAAATGTCCTTCATATTTATTTTAGTTAGTAATAAATTCAATAGAAATAATTGAGTGCAATATAAGGTAATAATTCATGAAATTCATTAATACGTCACTAAATTTACAACTCAATTTTATATTTCTTTCAGTGCTTTTTTAAACTGCTCAACAGAAGAAACATCAGTAAAATTTTGAGGCAACTCTTTGTTATAATTTCTAACCTGTAACCCATTTACAAAAAAAGGAGTTGATGGAAATTTTTCTTTATGAGTTAATAGTATTGCTTCTAAATCATTATTCTCCGGAGGCGAAATAAACGAACTAAAAAAAGCATCGGCTTTACGAATATCATTTACTTTAATTAAATCATCTAAAGGAACGGAACCTCCAAGATATAATACATGAAATCCTTCTTTTCGTGCTATTAAACTATAAAACAACAATCCCAGCTCATGAACCTCCCCTTCAACAAGAAAAAATATAATCAATTTATCCACTTTAGCATTTTCCATTTCATTATCAATAGCCACAATAAGCTTTTGTCGTATCAAATTACTTATAAAATGCTCCTGTGCCGGAGTAATTGATCCTGCCTGCCATAAAATTCCAATGCGGTCTAAAAAAGGAAATAAAATCTCTTCTACGGTACATTCAAATCCTCGTTTAATAATAGAATGAGTCAACACATTATTAAACTTACTCTCATTCAATTCCAGCATCGAAATCATTAAACTTTCTATCTGAATATCAGACTTTCTAACATCCAAACATAAATCCAGTACCCTTTCCTTTATAATATCATCGCCCAAATTGGCAATGTGCGATATTTTAAAACCATTTTTGTTTAGAATGGCGATATTTAACAGTCGTTTTAAATCAGTATCTGAATACAACCTAATATTTGTTTCTGTCCGGTTAGGAACCACGATATTATATCGCCTCTCCCAAATTCTTATAGTATGGGCTTTAATACCAGAAATCTTTTCTAAATCTTTTATTGAGTAAACTCCCATCTTGCTATATTTTCTTTAATCAAATACTGTATTTTATATAAATACTTTTTCATCTTCTTTTCATAATTGTTAACCGAGTACTTTAAGTTTTGTTCATAAAGACGGCCAAAATGTTCAGCAAAAACATCATTATATTTTACTAAAAACCAAACATTTAATCATAAACAAGGATATACATAACGTTTAACAACTTGCTTTTAACCACTTACAACCAATACGTATAATTAAAAACTAAAAAGGATATAAGATTTCGATATCAGATAAAAGTTTAACTTTGTGCGTTGAATAAGAAAAAACAAATTATGATAAAGTCAATGACAGGCTTTGGGAAAGCCACATGTGAACTACCCGGAAAAAAGATCAGTATCGAAATCAAATCTTTAAATAGCAAACAGTTAGATGTAAGCATGCGTTTGCCGAATATCTACAGAGAGAAGGATTTAATTTTGAGAAATGAGATTGCTACAAAATTAGGAAGAGGTAAGGTTGACGTTGGTTTTTATATTGATTTTTTAGGAAATGAAAAAAACACTTCCATAAATGCCCATGTTATTGAAAATTATTTTAATCAATTGTCACCTATTGCAGACAAGCTTGGACTAATTGATAAAACAGATATATTAAGGGCTATAATGCCATTACCTGACACCATTAAAACAGAGCAAGCTGAACTGGATGATGAAGAATGGAAAAAAATTGCTAAGACTTTTAGTGAAGCTTTAAATTGTTTAAATGAATTCAGAACTCAGGAAGGCCAGACCTTAAAAAACGATATTACTTCACGAATTGAAAATATCAGAAGCCTTTCGTTACAAGTTGAGCCATACGAAAAAGAACGTATTGAAAAAATAAGAGAAAGAATACTTGATCAGCTTAATGAATTAAAAGAAAAAATTAAGGTAGATCAAAACAGGTTTGAACAAGAAATGATTTTTTACCTGGAGAAACTCGATATCACTGAAGAAAAAGTACGTTTGGCAAATCACCTGGATTATTTTTTAGAAACCATTGCTAATGAGGAAATGGTAGGTAAAAAGTTAGGTTTTATTACCCAGGAAATAGGAAGAGAAATTAATACATTAGGTTCAAAAGCAAACCATTCAGAAGTTCAAAAACTGGTTATCCAGATGAAAGATGAACTGGAAAAGATTAAAGAACAAAACTTAAATATACTGTAACAGTAGATTATTAGATGTTAGATAAAAGACGATAGACTGATTTGCAAAGCATTTATTATAAGTACTTTACTCACTCACCTATCAGATCTAGACATATCTAACAATTAAAACATTACAAATACTTAGCGGATTATAACAATAATCCAAAAATTATAATTATAAAATACATCAGGTAAATGACAAAAAAAGGAAAGTTAATCATATTTTCTGCTCCATCGGGTACAGGTAAAACAACAATTGTTAAGCATCTTTTACAAAAAGATTTTAATATGGAGTTTTCGATTTCAGCTACCACCAGAGATCCCCGGGGACAAGAAAAGCATGGTATTGATTATTACTTTTTAACTCCCGATGAGTTCCGAACAAGAATTGATGCCGGAGACCTACTTGAATGGGAGGAGGTTTATACAGATAAATATTATGGTACACTAAAAAGTGAAGTAGAAAGAATAACTTCACAAGGAAATAATATTGTTTTTGATGTTGATGTGGTTGGCGGACTGAATATTAAAAAGATGTATGGCGAACAAGCTATTGCTATTTTTATTAAGCCACCATCGGTTCAGGAACTAAAAAACCGACTACTAATCAGAGGAACGGACTCTTTAGATGTAATACAGCAAAGGTTGGATAAAGCTGAAAAAGAGATTAGTTATGCTGATGGATTTGATCATATTATTGTAAATGATAAACTTGAGCAAGCTATAAGTGAAGTTGAAACGGTTTTATCTGATTTTTTAAATGTTTGATCACAATAAGCATATTGGATTATTTTTTGGTTCGTTCAACCCTGTTCATGTGGGGCATTTAGCTTTAGCTAATTACATTGCTGAAAACAGCGATATTGATGAAGTTTGGTTTGTAGTGAGCCCTCAAAACCCATTTAAAAACACTAGTGAGCTTGTTGATGCTAAACACCGGGTAAATATGCTTGAGGATAGTATTGGTAGTTATCCTAAGTTTAAAGTATGTGATATTGAACTGAAACTTTCTACGCCATCATATACTTATAAGACTTTAAATGAATTGACTTTTTTACACCCAAATTTTCATTTTTCAATTATAATGGGCTCTGATAATCTGATCAATTTAAACCGTTGGAAAAATATTGATGAGATTATGAGATTATGCACCATTAAAATATATCCAAGACCAGAATATCCCATTGCAGAAGAATTGTTAACGGATACTATTTCAATAATAGATGCTCCTGTATTCAATATTTCATCAACATTGATACGAAAAGGACTTTCTGAGGATAAAGATTACAGTTACTTAATACCGAAAAAAGCCCATGACTATATTAAAAATCACGGGCTATATAAATTTCATCACTAGAATAACTAAAAACATTTAGTGCGAACATTCATGATCGCCATCTCCATGAGCGGTACAAACAGAATAATTTCCTTTGCTTCCGGCAAGCCACTGATTTAATACATCTGTAATTTCTCCAGTAAAACCAATATATGCTTCAATACCAGCTCTCTTTAGGGTATTAATTGCACCTTGTCCCATTCCTCCTGCCAACAAAACATTAACGCCTATTTCGCTTAAATCATTGGCCAGATTACTTTTACAACCACACGATTCAGGACCTTTAAACTCTTCTGTTTTAACAATACTATTATCTTCGGATAATGTATAAATGGTAAATTTTTCACAATGACCAAAATGACTATCAATCAAAGTTCCTTTAGTAGGTATTGCTACTCTCTTCATAAGTTATATTATTATATTATTTACTTTCTGGAAATATTAAGTGTACAAATATAAGAATATTCTCATTAATACATTACTATCAAAACTGACTATTTTTACTTATAAATGCTTGGGAATTTCAAAATAAAAGCTTGATCCCTTACCAACTTCCGATTCCACCTTTATATTACCTCCCATTAAGCCCAATAATCTTTTAACAATTGCTAATCCTAATCCAGAACCCTGACTGGAAACTGGTAATCCTTTGCCATCCCCCTGAATTTTATAAAAACGATGAAAAATTCGACCTATTTGCTCATTGTGAATCCCAATACCTGTATCAGAAACTACAAAGCAAAGCAAATCATCAGTTTCTGAAATTTTTAATGACACATGACCTTCAGCAGTAAATTTTAAGGCATTATGCATCAAATTGGTAATAATCTGTTTCAATCTTCCTGAATCAGTATAAACTACACAATCACTGGAAACCTCACGTAAATCCACCTTCAGTTCTACATTATTCTTATCTAATCGATTCTTTTCAGATTCAATTACAGGAAGAACTTCATTTCGAATAAATGGAATAATAATAATATCTTCTGGATACAAAGTTGTTTGTCCCGTTTCAATTTTACTCAAATCCAACACATTATTCACCAATCCAAGCAAATATTCAGAATTTGTATAAATCACCTTTTTATAGCTATCCGCATCCTCTTCTGTATCATATAACTTTTGAACCAGAATATTACTAAAACCTATAATGGCATTTAATGGAGTACGTATTTCATGGCTAATATTCTGAAGAAATGCGGTTTTTAATTTATTGCTTTCTTCTGCTTTTTTTACTGCTCTTTTCAGGTCAGAAATATCATATGCAAAACAGATATAATGATCTATTTCAACATTCAACAAATCCAGTTTAAGATGTTTTAGCGCCTCATTATTCTTTGATATTAAAGCACATTCGTGCGACTCTGAATTTACATCAACCAAACTACAAGCATCTTTAAAATGTGCTAAATCTTCATTATCTACAAATAAAGAAAAGAAATTTTTAGATATAAGATACGGCCTGTCATAACCGGTTATGTTAAATGCAGCAGGATTAACATCAACAATATCAAACTTATAATCCAAAATAAAAATACCATCATTGGTATTTAAAAAGTAATTTTTTAATCTGGCTTCACTATGCATTAATGCCTGAATAGAAGATTTCCTTTCAGTAACATCCTCTATAATTCCCAAAAATCCCGTTACTTCATTATTATCATCTAAAATTGGAGACTTATGAGTTTCAATATAAACTACCTTGCCGCTACTTTTTAAATAATAGCTGATTTCTCGCTTAACAGGCAGCTTCTCTTCTTGCATCTTTTGATACATTTTATTAAAACGCTTGCAAATATTCTTATCAAACTCTAAATCATAATCTGTTTTACCTATAATTTCATTAACAGACTGAAAACCAAAAGTTGCAAGGAACTTTTTATTCGCAAAAATATATTTAAAGTCCTGATCTTTAATATATACTTGTAGATTAACGTGCTCTAATATTGATATCAGTATTTTAGGAACATGCAAACGATTGTTTTTAGGTTTGGCTGCTTCTTTCAATTGATCAACTATAGAAAAAACAGTAGTTAAATCTACTTCAGGTATTTTTTCCTGAACCTTACTTAACTCATCCTTCAATTTTCCAATTAAAAAGTCATCACCATCTGAAACCATAACCCTCTTATTTGGGAGAAAAATATAACCATAAAAACACTGAAAACCAATTAAGCACAATATTTAAACTAATCCAATAGCCATATGATTAATAAACATATTTTAACATACTTTATTTTTTTACTAGTCTATTAATCTCAATATCACTGATTAATATCATACGAATTTGCTAATTTTGCCGGCTGTTTTTATAAGGTTTAAAAGCACCTTTATCATTAATCGTTGTAAAAAAACACAATATAAGAATCGTATTTCCATAAAAATCAACAATCTAATCTGCCATTCGTGCAGATCATACTTTCGATTCTTTTGACTTTTGAAAATAAATAATAAATCATATGAAATTTACATTTTCTTTTATCGACAAGCGACAAGGTTCTGTTAAGGATGATATTTTATCAGGGCTTACGGTTGCACTTGCACTTGTTCCGGAAGCTGTTGCCTTTGCTTTTGTGGCAGGTATTTCACCTATCATTGGTTTGTACGGAGCATTTATGATGGGATTAGTTACTGCAATTATTGGAGGACGACCTGGAATGATATCCGGAGCTACCGGAGCTCTTGCAGTAGTAATGGTTAACCTTGTTAGTGAAGGTAATGCAATGGGAGCACCAGGTGACATGATGGGTATTCAATACCTTTTTGCTACTATTATTTTAGCCGGGTTATTTCAAATGACTGCAGGATTCTTAAAACTGGGAAAGTTTATTCGTATGGTTCCTCAATCCGTAATGATGGGTTTTGTTAATGGGTTGGCCATCGTAATTTTCACTTCTCAATTAGGAATGTTTAAAATTGGTGGCGATTTTTTAAGTGGATCTCCTTTATTTATCATGTTAGGATTAGTGGCACTCACAATGGGAATCATGTATTTCTTGCCTATGTTTAGCAAAAAAATCCCTGCAGCTTTAGTTGGTATTGTAGTTGTTTCATTAATTGTGATATTAGGTGGAATTGAAACTGAAACGGTAAGATCATTTGTTGTTTCAAAAGGTGGTACCGGAATTAAAGCAAGTCTGCCAACTTTTAACGTACCAATGATTCCTTTTAATTTAGAGACCATTAAATTTATTTTACCATATTCATTAATTCTTGCTACAATTGGTTTAACCGAATCATTAATGACTCTTACATTAGTTGATGAATTAACGGAAACCAGAGGAAGCGGTAACAGAGAGTGTGTTGCTCAGGGTATTGCTAATATCACAAACGGATTTTTTGGTGGAATGGGTGGTTGTGCCATGATTGGACAGAGTATCATTAACATTAAGTCTGGTGGTAGAGGTCGACTTTCTGGTATTGTTGCTGCAGTTGCACTATTAATGTTTATTTTATTTGCTTCAAGTTATATTGAAATGATTCCTATTGCAGCCTTGGTTGGAGTTATGTTTATGGTTGTTATCGGTACTTTTGCCTGGAGTACATTTAAAATTATCAATAAAATTCCTTTAGCTGACGTTATCGTCATTGTTTTGGTAACTGCACTTACTGTAATTTTTGATTTAGCTGTGGCTGTGTCTGCTGGTGTTGTAGTATCTGCATTGGTATTTGCATGGGAAAACGCAGTTAAAATTCGTGTTTCAAGTGTAATGGATGATCAGGGCGTTAAACACTATATTGTTCACGGGCCTTTATTCTTTGCCGCAACTACATCCTTTATCAATAGCTTTGATGTTAAAAACGATCCTAAAGAAGTCGTGATATCATTTGAAGAATCTCGTATTATGGATCAATCTGCTATTGAGGCAATCAATAAATTAGCAGAAAAGTATCAATTGATCGGAACAAACGTTCACCTTAGATATTTATCCTCTGACTGCGTTAAATTAATTAAGAAAGCTGAAAAAATCTGTGACGTGAATGTACTTAAAGATCCGGATTATCATGTTGCCATTAATAATTACCGCAAAAAGGTAGAAGAACTAAAAACGGTATAAATATAAAAATCATATATCATATTAGAGCTTGCTGTTTACAGCAGGCTTTTTTTATGCCAATCTATATCATAAAATACAAGTCATAAATAAGCATTTTTTGTATATTTCACCATTATTTCATGGCGTTTGGTAAAATTCATCTTGATAACTGGATTAATTCTTATATTTTCATCATGATTTCATCAAAAAGCAATGACAAAAATTCAAACTAAAACAACCGGACTATTTATTTCAATTGCAGTAATTGCTGCTGTTTTAGTTGCATCATTGGCTTTATTGAAGAGCAGTCATATTTTAAAGGATGATGCTGTTGAAAAAATGCTTTACCAGGCCCAATATCAAGCCAGCACCTTTGAACAAGAATTGGCCCAGTTACGATCTATCACTCAATCCATTGAAGCATCCCTGCTTACTATCTATCCGGAAGAAGGTATAAATGAGAATAACATTAACATGGTTAAGAAAGACTTAACAAAACACATGTTAATGATTGGGAAAAAGATGGAAGCACTTAGCATGTGGGTTGTTTTTAATCCAGAGTTAGTTCCGCAAGACCAAAACATCGATTTTTACGATAAAAACCGAGATGGTAATTTTGTAAAAGCAGATCCTTATAACATTAATAATTTTGATTTGGAATCTCACACCATGAAATGGTGGACAGATGCTATTACAAATGGAGAAGTATGGACTGAACCATACTATTGGGAAGATTGGGATATGGAATTGATTTCATATTCTAAAGCTATTTACGTTGATTCTGTTTTCATAGGATGTGTGGGATCTGATATTGATTTCACAAAAAAAAGAGCAGAATGGTCAGGTATGAGTCTTTACAATAGTGGATATCTTGTTCTTATTAATCAAAACTTCCATTTCATACTTCATCCTCAATACAATAACGACGATGCCATTGAAACAATCCCAGGCAATGTATATAACTACCTAAATGATAATGTATTTAAAAACAAAAGTGGCCATATAAACTACGATTTATTCGGTGTAAAAAAAGTAATGACCTTTCAGAATTTAACAAACGGATGGGCTTTACTGGCTGTTGTTCCACTTAAAGAAATATATGAACCAATTTATGATACCGGGAACACCTTACTTATCATTCTGGTTTTAGTTATATTAATTTCTATAGGCATTGCCATGTTTTTTAGTAAAACCATTACTTCTCCAATAGAACGACTTGGAAAATTATTTAACGAAGCCAAACATGGTAATCTTGAGGTAAGATGTAATCTTAAAACCAACGATGAAATACAAAAGCTGGGTAATCAATTCAATTATTTTCTGCAGCAAATGCAAACTATGATTGATCAGTTAAAAGAAAAAGAAATTAACCTTACCAAAGCCAAGGAAAAAGCTATTGAATCTGATAAATTAAAAACAGCCTTTCTTGAGAATTTAAGTCACGAAATCAGAACTCCGCTGACAGGAATAGTTGGATATGCAGAGTTATTAAATACGGATGGTTTTTCAAAAATTGAAAAAGCTGAGTTTCTATCTACCATCCAGCAAAACAATGATAACTTGCTGCAATTTGTTGAGGATGTCATCACATTCTCAAAACTAGAAAGAGGTATATTACATCCTAAAAATAATGAATACAATCTGGATCAATTATTCATCAAGATACATCAAAACTTAACTCCTCCTTTCGACAGTAAAAACGAGAACATCACATTTAAAACCATATTACCTCCTAGTCAAACAAACATATGTATTAACACCGATTACGATCTGGTTATTAAATCTCTTAAAATATTACTCGACAATGCCTATAAATTCACTATAAAAGGTGAAATTATTATGGAATGTTTTATAAAGAGTAATAAATGGGGATTTGAGATTAAAGACACAGGCATCGGTATACCTAAGGAGTTTCATAAATTAATTTTCAAAAAATTCTACAAATACTCCAGTGATAAAACTAAAATATACAGGGGTGTAGGTATGGGATTAGCTATTGTTGCGGAAATCGTGAAGATTTTTAATGGTAGTATAACAGTTCATTCAGAAAAGGATAAAGGATCTAATTTTATTATTGAATTTAACATACCCGCAGACTCAGACTGTTGATAAATTCTATCAATAATTCTTATCAACCTAACTCTATATTCAATATATTCGTGCCCCCTCCATTTATTAATCATTAATTGCATTTAAATGAATTCTTTAAAAAGAAGACCTTACACAATCACTTTTGTTTTCATCATCACCCTACTCCTGGTTAACAATAAAACTTATTGTCAGGATAATAAAGATTATGATACATATACAGAAATTGAAAACATTATATTAAGTAAAGACACAACCCGTTTAAAACAAATATTAAAAGAAAATAACCTTGATTATAATTCTGTTATTTACAATGTAACTCCAATCTTCTTAGCATGCCATAAACCTGACAGTACTTTTATCAACTGGTTATTAGAACAAGGCGCTTCACCAAACATTATTTCACGATACGGTACTGTGGGAAACTGGTTAATTGAAAAAGAAAATCATGAGAATATCTTTAATATGCTGCTTGACTATGGTTTTGATCCAAACATTGAAAGCATGCAATATTGGAAAGAAAAAGAGTTAACAAACCCGGAAGATGTTCCGGAATGGTTAAAAAAATCATTTAAGAAAATTGATGCGCATAATTTAAAGACAGAACACCTACCCTATTTTGCTTACATTGATCCTGCAGATGGCTTAATACTGGCTGCTTCAATATATGCTGATTCCACCTTAACATTAACCAAACGCCTACTGGAATATGACCTGGATGTGAATATGGTAGATAAAAAAGGTATTACTCCATTACTAACTGCCATACACTTTTGTAATACAGAAGCCATACAACTACTTATTAAACATGGAGCTAATGTTAATCAAGCGCTTGAACCACCTATTATGGATATGTACAAAAACAACCCTAATTTTACAGATCAATTAACTCCGTTGATTTTATTTATGAAGAATCTGGAAGAAAAACCAGATTTGATCAATAATAAGGAAACCATTAACACTTTAAAAACTCTATTAAAAGCTGGAGCAGATATTTCTTTTCAAACAGTAAATAGTAAAATTACTGCCTTAGATATTGCTCAATCAATTCACAACAAAGAAATATTGCATCTGTTTAAGAAGTACTCTAAGTAAAAATTATAAAAAAATTGCAAAACAATATTGAAGCATATAAATCAATATATCAATAACTTAAATTACACGATAAAAGTTTAATCATACAAAAAGTGATGTTAAAAAGCATAAATTCACAAAACTTCTTAAACTTTTTCATTACGTCCATGTTTAACTTTCAAACAAATAAAATATACAATGAACAAGACAAATTTAAACGTAACATTTGCTGGTAACCCAGTAACTATATTAGGAAACGAAATTAAAGTTGGTGACAAAGCTCCTGACTTTACTGTTATAAATGAAAAACTAGAGTCTGTTAAATTATCAGATTTCGATGGTAAGGTAAAAGTACTTGTAGTATATCCTTCAATTGATACTGGTGTTTGTGCAGCTCAAAACAGAAAATTTAATGTAGAGGCTAACAGCTTAGAAGATGTTGCTGTACTTTCAATTTCTGTTGATTTACCATTTGCTCAATCTCGCTTTTGCGGAGCTGAAGGATTAGAAAACATCATTACTCTTTCAGATCATAAAGATTTAGACTTTGGTGAAAAATATGGTTTTGTAATTGAAGAATTCAGATTATTAACTAGAGGTACTGTTATTATTGATAAAGATAACACCGTAAAATATGTTGAGTATCTTCCTGAAATTACAAATGAACCAGATTACGATGCAGCCTTAAAAGCTGTAAAAGAGTTAATCTAAAGTATCCACCCCATAATTTGAAAAAGCTGCTTTGATTTAATTATGCAAAGCAGCTTTTTTATTTATTCTATTTTTTGAAAAATCGCTTTATTTTATCTCTTAAAGAATATCTGTCTTTTATACTTTTTACTGGTTCTACAATTTCTTCGCCGTAAACAGGAATTTGCCTGTGTTTATTATCATATCCTTTTTTAGGAATGCTAATTTGTAAAATACCATTTTTAT
Organism: Plebeiibacterium sediminum; assembly: GCF_026013605.1. Lineage (GTDB taxonomy): Bacteria > Bacteroidota > Bacteroidia > Bacteroidales > Marinilabiliaceae > Saccharicrinis > Saccharicrinis sediminus. The sequence goes on along the minus strand of NZ_JAPDPJ010000003.1, from coordinate 73,456 downwards.
ATTTTGCTGAAATACGATCAGCATCCATATCATTACTTAGATATGTTTCTCTAATAAAGTGTTCTTCATTATAGCGCTTATTCTTACTGAACAAACCATTGTTCTTACTATTATTTATCCCTTCTATTCTAAGTATATTTCCTTCAACCTTAATATTTAATTGACGCTTTTTAAAACCAGGAACTTCGTATTCTATTTGATAGGAGTCTGGTAGTTCTTTAATACTTTCAAATACTGAACTTCCATATATTACTGGTTCAAAAATATCAAGGTCAAAAAAAGGACTAATACCATAAAAAGGATTATAGCATGATATTAGTGTTTTCATTTTGATATAATTTTATGGTTGATTTTACACAAACATTATTAAATATGATTCATTTTAAGAAAGGGCAGATATAATCCGCCCTTAATCATTATCATTACTCCAGATAGAAGCTATCATAATTATTTAATTTCAATTTGTTTTGTTGGTTTTGGTTTTACTTCATCACGTTTTGGCAAACTAATATGAAGAATACCATTGTCATAATGAGCTTCTATTTTCTCAGCATCTACAATATTTTGAGCCACAGTAAATGATCTTTGGAACGATTGATAACTAAATTCTCGTCTTGTTACTTTTTCTCCGTCCTTTTCTTCTTTCTCATTCTTTTTCTCAGAAGAGATAGTTAATCTACCATTGTCGTAATTAACTGAAAAATCTTCTTTTTTTAGTCCGGGAGCTGCAACATCGATTAAGAACTCATTCTCATTTTCCTTAACATTTACAGCTGGTAATGTAGAATTTGTGCTTGAATAATTTGAACTATTCCAATCCATCAATTCTCCATCAAAAAATCTATCTACTAATGAAGGAAATGATGGAAACCAATTGTTTGATAATTTTGCAAGTGTCATAACTAAATCCTCCAAATATTTAATTCAACATTTAATTGTTATTCGCATCTATGTTAGATCAAATTAAATGCCGTAAATAAGGATAAAACACCTGTATTTTAGTAAAAATCTGTTTTTCAATCCGTTACAAGAAATCTGCATTTTTAATCATAAAATACAAAATTCATTAACGACAAAAAGACAGCTACAATACTCACAACTAAGCCTTTATGACACAATTAAATGTCATTTTTTCAGTTTTTAGCACTAAAATATCAGTCTGTAATTTCGGTGGTATACTTATCAATAACACAAGCCACAGAAGCATCTGCTATTGTACATTTAGTAATGTTATTAATTAAGATTGCTAATGTATTCTAAAATTTGACAATTACAAAACTATACATAACTTAGTAAAGATTTTAACGAGGCAACTAGGTAGTTGTCTTTTTTTTATTTTTCCCATGATTCAAAAAGATAGTAGAGTAGAAATAACAACAATAGATGAGTTCAATAATAAATTTGAAAAATGGGGAAATGGCACAAGAGGTTATCAAATTGAAGATGCAATAATTAAAATTCCTTTAACACATATTGGTAAAGTAAACTTCCTATCATGTAGAAATGTAAAATTTGAGAAAGTTGTACAAGTGTATTTTGATGACACATCTGATATATATTTCCTTGACTCAACTTTCACAAGTAATATACACTTTCATGGCAATATAAATGGCACTTTCACATTTAGTAAAATTCATGTTAATTCGCTTAACCTTTCCAACCTTAACTTTAATGGCAACGCAAACTTTAGCGATATAACAATTGATCATAAAATATACATTGGTGAAAATGTTACTTTCTACAAACCTACCTTTTTTTATCTACTCCATAATGTAAATGAAAAGGTGAAGGGTTTGCTTTTTCAAGATGTATCTTTTGAAAGTGACGTAAGATTTACATGTTTTTATATAGATGAATTATACTTTGATAGATGTCGGTTTAATTCATACTGTTATTTCCACAGTTGCGAATTAGGTTATTTAAATATATCATCTTCTGAAATTAACTCCACAATAAATCTAAATGAAGTTAATATTCAAAAAGGAGCACGAGAATTGTATCGTATGCTTAAACATGAGATGATTAAAATTCATAACAAGATTGAAGCATTAAGATATCATTCTAAAGAGATGGAAGAATATAGGAATGAGGTAAAAAGAAAAAAAACAAACAAAGGAGATAAACTTATCCTATGGTTAAATAAATGGTCCAATCAATATGGTTTAAATCCTTGGAGAGGTGTTTCTTTTGTACTTGTCCTCTCCGTAATCGGATTCTTCCCACAATTATTTCTATTAAAAGAAAGTTATTTCTCTATGAGATGGACTAGTTGGTCAGACTTCCTAGAAGTAACAGATACTACAATTAAATATTGGATAACTTACCTAAATCCCGCTCATAAAATAACATATATGGATGATTTCAAACCATATGCTTTAGCTTATTTTTGGGGTAACCTTTGGCGTATTGGTGTTGCTTTTGGATATTATCAAACTATTCAAGCGTTTAGAAAATATGGCAAATGGTAAAATCTAATCCCGATTAGCATATTCATCGATAATTACACTGACAGAAGCATCTCCAGTTACATTTACAGTTGTTCTGACCATATCTAAAATACGATCAACAGGTAAGATAATAGCAATCCAGGCAGGATTTAAACCTACGGAATTTAAAACAATCATTAGCATCACGATTCCTGCACTAGGCACAGCTGCTGAACCAATACTTGCTAAAGTCGCAGTTAAAACCACTGTAATTTGTTGTCCTAAAGAAAGATCGATCATATGCATTTGCGCTAGAAAAACAACGGCTACTGCCTGATACAAACTGGTTCCATCCATATTTACAGTTGCTCCGATAGGAAGTACAAAACCTGCTGTTTTTTTATCAACTCCAAGATTCTCCTCAACACACTCAAAAGTAACAGGCAGTGTTGCAGCACTTGAACTTGTAGAAAAAGCCAAGGCTTGCGCCGGACTTATTCCTTTTAGAAAATCAAAAAACTTACGTTTAGGAACCAACAACTTAAGAATAGTTGGATAAATGACGAATGCCATTAACAAAAGACCAATTAATACAGTAAGTGCATACCATCCCAAGCCTTTAAAAATCTCAACGATTTTAGCAGGATTATCACCTGCAATATTATTGACAACTCCTGCCATTAAAGCAAAAACAAAAAATGGTGCACCTTTCATAATAATATCCACCATTTTAATAAATACTTCAGAAGCTCCATCAACAAACTGAATAACCACCTGAGCCTTATCAGACGGAATATACAGAAGGGCTATACCAAAAAAGATAGCAAAAAATATTATCTGCAACATGGATCCATTTCCAGCTAATGAATTAAAAATATTAACCGGAACCAGGTCTACCAAAGCAGCTAATGGACCTTCTTTTTTATTTGATTTATATTTTGAAGTAAGGTCATCTTTTAGCTCCTGATTTAGCTGTTCTGTTTTCTTTTCTACTAATTCCTTATAAACTGGATTTTCCGATAATCTAATATCATCTCTGATATCCACATCTTCATGTAATGCCCATAATTCATAAGCAATTCTACTTTCTGTTCGTACCTCATCTGACAGTGCTTTTCCTGGTGCAAAAGTATTAACCAATACCAGGCCTAAAGAAACAGCCAGCACTGTAGTAAATAAATACAGTATCAAGGTTCTAATTCCCAACTTCCCCAAATCTTTAGGATTACCCAGGCTAACTATTCCACTTATAATCGAAAAAAGAATTAACGGGATTGCAATAAGTTTTAGCAAATTGATAAAAATGGTACCAAAAGGATTAATCCAGTCTTGCGTAAAGTTCTGCCATCCTAAATATCCTGATAATATTGCCCAAAGAGCTCCTAATACAATTCCAAAAATTATTTTTATATAAAGGGGTATGTTCTTCATCATTATTTGCAGAGTTTTTGAGAAAAAAGAAAAGAGATAATAGAATATCTATTATCTCCTGTATTTAAGTCTTTATTTTAAGAATACATTTTATTCAAATAAATCATATCAACCATAACCATAGCAGCCATTGCTTCAACAATAGGTACTGCTCTTGGCAATACACATGGATCATGACGTCCTTTTACGGTAGATACAATTTCTTCACCTTGTTTATTGACTGTATTTTGCTCTTTTAAGATGGTTGCAATAGGTTTAAATGCCACATTCATATAAACATCTTCTCCATTGGTAATACCACCTTGTACCCCCCCTGAACGATTGGTTTTTGTACGAATTTGATCACCATCCATATAAAATTCATCATTGTGCTGAGATCCTTTTAGTTCTGTAGCTTTAAAACCTAAACCATATTCAAAACCCTTTACAGCATTAATTCCCAGCATTGCCTTACCCATTTGGGCGTGAAATTTATCGAAAACAGGTTCACCTAATCCAATTGGAGCATTTTTAACCACACAGGTAATAACACCTCCAACAGAATCTTTATCTCTACGTACCTGATCAATATATTCGATCATCTTATCAGCAACCTCTTCATCCGGACAGCGAACAATGTTACTTTCAATTTTTGTAAGATCTAATTCCTGGTAAGATTTTTCAAGTTTGATACCTCCCACTTGTGAAGTATAAGCAGCTATTTCAACACCGTACTTCTTTAAAATAAGTTTTGCAATAGCTCCGGCCACTACTCTTGCAATAGTTTCGCGAGCAGATGAACGACCGCCTCCCCTGTGATCACGAATTCCGTATTTACTTTGATAAGTATAATCTGCATGAGATGGACGATACACATCCTGAATATTGCCATAATCTTTTGAACGTTGATCGGCATTCCAAATAACAAAACCAATTGGTGTTCCTGTTGCTTTTCCATCTAAAACACCCGAAAGAAGCTCAACTTTATCTTTTTCATCTCTTGGTGTTGTTATTGCACTCTGTCCTGGTCTTCGACGATTTAATTCGCCCTGAATAAAATCCATATCCAATTCCAAACCAGGCATTACACCTTCAATTACACCACCAACAGCCTTACCATGAGATTCACCAAAAGACGTTAGTTTAAAAAACTGCCCAAAAGAATTACCTGCCATATTTTTATAAATTATAGATTAATGAAAAACTACAGAATTCAATATGAATTCAAACTCAGTAATCATCCTTAACCTTTATTGAACGCTTAAATAAGCTATTTTTATGATTTAAATCACAAAAATAAAAAAGTTATTGTATAATAACCTGTCCGAATGGTTATAAAAATGAAAAAGCCCATTTTCAATTGAAAACAGGCTTTTTTAATATTTTACATGATCGACATCCTAAAAAAGAATGTTTAAACCATATATTCTTTCTGCTAATTAAGAACATCCGCAACCACCTGATCCTGAACCATCAGAACCACAAGCGCCGCTTTCACATCCTGTTTGCTCGCCGCTACCACAACCGCAACCAGAACCACATCCACCGCCTACAACAGCCATGATTTCTTCGTCAGTTGCTTCACGAACTTCGTTAATAGAACCTGAGAAGAAAAGATCATCACCTGCTAATGGGTGATTAAAATCCATTTTAACAGTTTCATCAGTAATTTCTAATACGATTCCGTTCAAACGGTTTCCTTGAGCATCTTGCATTGGTACCATGTTTCCAACTTTAATTAAGTCTTCATCCATTTTACCATCTACTTCAAATATATTTCTTGGAATACTTACTTTCGCTTCCTCATTAATTTGACCATAAGCCTCATCAGCTTTAAGTTCAAATTTAAATTCCTCACCAACTTTTAAACCTTCCAATTTATCTTCGAACATTTGAAGCATTCTTCCTGTTCCAAAAATAAATTCAAGAGGCTTATCTTCAGTAGTCTCTTCTACAACCTCACCCTCAAATCCATTCAATCGTAACACATAAGAAAGAGTTACCATTTTGTTTCTTGAAATTTCCATATGTATTTCTTTTAATAATTTCTGTATCAAACATCTTTATGCAAAGAAAGCGAGTTTTTTAAAATAAACAAAAATTACGCTTACAAAAAAAGACTTAAAAATCCGAAATTAAATCGCTGCATCCCTTTGCATACCTTATATATCTATATTTAAAAAGCTTTGAGCGTATTAAAACATTTTGAATACTTTAACATTTGCTCAGTATAATTTGTATTATAATCTACTTCTACATCAACAAGTTCACTGCCGTTTTTCACTAAATTCATGTTCGGATTAAGGAATCCGGTAAATGGTGGAACTTTTAGTTTTTCGAATCTTTCTAAAACTTCTTTATGCAAGTCATAGTCTATTTCAACACCATATCCCTCCACAATATTTTTTGCTGCCTCGTAATCGCCTTCTGATTTGATTCGCTGAATTTCTTTTAATAATTCTCCAAATAACTCATGTAACTTATCATAGTCCTGTATAACAAAATAGGTTTTTCCATCTTTAGTTTCCTTTTTAACCACTTCATTATTACCCTTTTCAAAAACCCACTTGCTGATAAGTTGGCGATTTCGCATATGTGCCTGCTCGACCTTATCTCCCAATTTAATTCTTGTTATTTGAGTTAGTAAACCATTACGCAAATAACTGTTATAATGTGCTTTCGCAGCATCTAAATCCGGTATTAAATCCAACTCCATAGCCTTTGGATGGTACATGTAGTATAAACCATATAAATCAGCACGTGTTTCTTCAATTACAGAACCAAACGACTTTAGCGAATCAGAGGTAACTCCGGGCAACATTTTTCCTGAGCCATGACCTACACATTCATGCAAATGCGTATGTAAATTATCAGACACAGATCCATATTTTTTTTCTAATTCCACCTCCTTCTCCGAAAAGCTAAATTCTTCTGAAAAACCAGTACTTAGAGATGCTTTATGATGTGCATTAGAAATATTGGTTAATGTAACAGATTTTGATCCATGTGCTTCTCTGATCCACTCTGCATTTGGCAAGTTAATACCCAGCGGACTAGCTGGATAACAATCACCCCCCAATGTTACTGCATTAATCGCTTTTAATGAAATACCAATTATTTCATCTTTTTTAAATTGAGGATCAACCGGAGCATGCTTTTCAAACCAATTGGCATTTTTGGCAATAATCTCGGCTCGTTTTGTTTCTTCTTCATCTTTAATTTGAACCAAGCCTTCCCATGTTGCTTTCCTTCCCATTGGGTCACCATAGGTTTCAATAAAACCATTGATAAAATCAATATCACCAGAAAGAGCTTTTACCCAGAGTATATTAAACTCATCAAAAGACTCAAGATCACCTGATGTATAAAAATTAACAAGTGCATTTATAATTTGAACCTGCTCCTCATTTTCTGTATAATCTTTAGCCTTTTCCAGGTTTTCAATAATCACCTCAATTGCAGAACCATACAAACCACCTTTTTTATATACTTCTTCTTCAACTTCAATTCTTTTAACAAGTTTTGAATTTAAACCAAAAGATATCTTTTTATTTACAGCATTTTCCTTTTGCATTTTGTAAAAATCCTCTACTTCAGCCTGGTTTACTCCCTCATAAAAATTATTGGCAGAGGTTGTGATCAAATCTGACTGGGGATTTGTATTTACTCTCTTAGCACAAAACTCAGGATCAAATATTAACTGAAGCAATATTTGAATATTATCAGCATCTAAATGCTCTTGTGAGATATTATTATTACCAACTTTTAGTTGATCAATCCAACCTTTAAAAGTTTGCTGACTAAAAGAAGGTGTAAACTTATCTGTACTGTAATGATGGTGCGGTCCCGAAGCAAACCAAACTTTTTTCAGATAAACTAAGAAATCCTGCCATTCGGGATTTTCCTGATCTTTAACATTTAAAAGAATTGCCTCAAGAACATCGCGAAGGTATAGATTATACTTTCCATGCTGATCCCATAAAATATCTCTACCGGCTAATGTTGCCTGACTTAAATAATAAATATATAATTTCTTTTTTAGCTCTAGTTTTTCAAATCCAGGTATCTCATACCTTAGAATTTTTATATCGTCAAATTTTTCTGCAAAAACTTCCATATTTTCTTTTCACTTAAAAAATCATTTTCAATTTTGGATCTGAGCACAATACCGCAAGTCATAAAAAACTTGTAAGCATTAATTACAGCTCAATTCCTCAATTCTTTAATAATATAAACACTATAATGTCCTAATGGTTTCCTGATGACCGAACATCTACATCTTTATACAGAACCCACCTCCCTTTTTCAAGCACATAGCTATCATATGAAAAATCAGGTCCATACAAGCGATAGTTACCTTTATATAAACTACTTGGAGGAGATAAATGATCTAAGATAAATCGTTCATTATGTTTTTCATATTTCAACATCATATTTGTGCTTGCCGAATACTCAAAAACCAGTCTTTTATCAATTACTCTATCATTTTGAAATACAGAATAACCAAATTTTGGAGTTATATTATTAACCACAACCAAAGGATCTACAACCTTCTTCTTGGTCATTTCATCATTGGGTTTAAATCCTATTAAAGCATAATACACACCATAGTTTTTATCTTTTACTGAAACCATATCATAATATACCGCTCCATACCATTTTCGTGGAGAAAGAACAGCTTTTTCCGGAGACCTCATTTTTTCAGATGCATCCTGCAATTCATAGTACTTAATTTCACCATCCTTTTCTTTAGTTACTACAGCACCGTAAAACTTATGAGTTGAATTTGGTAAAGGAATATTCCAGGTACAAACCTTAACTTTTTTATCATCAGATATTAAAGTAGATATCCTTGTCAGTCCTATAAATTTATCATTAAAATACTCCTTATTAGCCCATAAAATATTCATCCGTTTAAGGATCGAATCGTTAAGTGCCAACTTCTCTTCTTCAGTATCTCTTTGTTGTATCTGTTCAAACATGCATATAGAAGCAATGTCGCGGTATTCGCGATAGATTTTACCGTCAGCTTTAAATGAAAAGGTTAATGGATATAAATCAATATCTCCTTCAGTTAACCTTGCTAAATGTAACCTGAACTCACCTACTCCTCTCTTATCTTTATGCGAAAAACTTTTGTCGTGAAAATGTAAGACCTGTCTGTTATAAACTCCCCCAAATACTATATACCAATCTAGCCGATATACAATCCCATCCTTGTAGGTATTATAATAAAATACCCTGTATTTTGAATCGCTTGACTTTGTAACCTGAATATATGCGGAATCTGGTATGGATGTATCTTCATTATAAGTTTTAAGAAAAGTACTAAACACTTTTTCAAATTCTGCTAATTGATATTCTTTTTCATGTGGATCATCCAGATGGGAAATATCTCTTACTCTTTTCTCCAGATTTTCCATCTTTAGCTGAGCATGAGAAGAACTTCCTACTAATAAAAACAACAAAACAATCAGCCTACATATATACATTGTTATATATTTTAATATATTTGTAAAAATATTTATACTTCGAAATTATGAAGATTTGGGAAAAAATAAAAAAGCAAAATTTTAAAAAGCTGGCACTTGGACTTGTTATTGGTGGATTGGCTGGGTATGCCTATTACTATTTTGTTGGATGTAACTCAGGTACATGTCCCATTACATCAAACCCTATGAATAGTATTCTATACGGCTCATTTGCCGGACTTGTAATAACTGTTAAATAATAAAAAAACAACCTGAATTCAATATTAGATTGAATTCAGGTTGATATTTAGCTTTTCTAAAAAATTTAATCCCAGTTTAGTATTACTTTTCCGCTATTGCCCGATTCCATCACATCAAAACCTTTCTGGAAATCATCAATCTGAAAACGATGTGTAATCATTGGTGTTAAATCAATTCCTGTAAGTAACATCTGCTCCATATGATACCAGGTTTCAAACATCTCTCTGCCATATATTCCTTTCAGGGTTAATCCTTTAAAGATGACTTTAGTCCAGTCTATTTGCGTGGTCGATGGTTGAATTCCCAAAAGTGAAATTTTACCTGAGTTATACATATTGTCTAACATAGAGTTCAAAGCAGCGGAATTACCTGAACACTCCAATCCTATATCAAAACCTCTCATATTCAACTCTTTTACCACATCATTCAAACTCTCTTTTAATGGATTCACAACTTTAGTAGCACCCATTTTTCGAGCTAATTCAGCACGATATTCATTGGTTTCTGTTGCTACAACATATCTGGCACCTGCAAATTTTGCAATCGCAATACACATGCTTCCTATTAATCCGGAACCTGTTATCACCACATCTTCTCCAATAATAGGAAAACTTAAAGTTGTATGAGTTGCATTACCGAATGGATCCATAATAGAAGCGATTTCATCTGAAATATTTGGGTGAACTTTCATTACGTTATAGGCCGGAACTTTTACATATTCAGCAAATGCTCCATTTGTATTTACGCCTATACCTATTGAATTTTCACAAATATGTTGTCTTCCTCTTCTACAGTTTCTGCAGTGTCCACAAGATATGTGCCCCTCACCAGTAACACGGTCACCTTCCTTAAACTCAGTTACTTCAGACCCTACTTTTGCTACATATCCAACGTATTCATGACCAATAGTCATTGGCGTTTGAATCGTTTTTTGAGCCCATTCATCCCATAGGTAAATATGCAGATCAGTACCACATATAGCAGATTTTGCAACCTTAATTAAAACATCATTTACACCTATTTCCGGTAAATCTATTTCTTCCATCCAGATTCCTCTTTCTGGTTTTGCCTTTACCAAAGCCTTCATCTTTGCCATATCCTAGCACAATTAAATGTAAAATTTTAATAATTCAGTATTTTATACAAAGCAAACAACTTTATAAAATACAACAATGTAAAGGTGAGTATAAGTTAATCATACTTCAATGATAAATCTCAATGATTAACTATTCATATCCCCTATTTATCTCTTAACCATTTATAAAATTCTAATTGTGCCCTAAACTCCGGTTCATCGGACTTTTTACCTCTTAAAGTATTATCCATAGCATTATTCAATATTCTTGAAGAACAATTATCTTTCCTTTGCATATCAAGCATGGTTAATATTTCTTTCTTCAACTCCTTATTATAAATTGGACAAGCCACTTCAATTCTTCTATCTAGATTTCGGGTCATAAAATCAGCGGAAGAAATATATACTTTTTCATCACCTCCATTACAAAAAACAAGAATTCTTGAATGCTCCAGGAATTGATCTATTAAACCAAACGATTCGATTGCATTTTCTGGTTTATCAAATTCAGAAACTAATGAAAACATTCCCCTGACATTTAAAATCACCTCAACACCAGCTTTTTTTGCTTCATATAACAACTGAATCAAATCATAATCTACCAGGTTGTTCACCTTTATATATATATATGCCTTTTTACCTTTTGAAGCATATTCCATTTCTTTACGAATATAATTTTCTATTGTACCTCGCAAAATAAAAGGAGAAACCAAAAGATGTTCAAATGTGGGTATATTATAATTTTTGCTGAAGAATTCAAAAACTGAAGAAACCTCTTTTGCAATTCCTACATGTCGAGTTAGCAGAAAATGATCGGCAAAAATATTTGCAGAATCCTCATTGAAATTTCCGGTTCCAACACCCGCATAACAGACTAAATTACTTTTTTCTTTACGTGTAACTAAACAAAGTTTTGAATGTACTTTTAATCCTGGCACACCAAAAATCACTTTAACTCCTGCTTCCTTTAATTTATTAGCATAAGATATATTTGCCTTTTCATCGAACCTGGCCTGCAATTCCATTACTGCAACAACTTGTTTTCCGTTTCTGGCAGCATTTCTTAAAGCTTTCATTACTGCAGAGTTTTTTGCTACCCGATAAATTGTTATTTTAATATCGCGTACATACGGATCTATAGAGGCCTCACGCAAAAAATCAATAAAATGAGAAAATGAATGATAAGGATAATGCAATAATACATCCCGTTTAGTTATGATTTTAAATAAGGATGTTTGAGGTTGAATTTGCTTATGATAAATCGTAGGCAGTGAGTCATAAGTCAGGTTCTTAGCTCCAAATTTAGGAAAATCAATAAAGTCTTTAAAGTTATGATAGCGCCCTCCTCTAATCACTGCATCTTCAGTTGTATAATCTAACTTTTTGAGCAACAACGAAAGCATTTCGTCAGGCATATTTTTATCATGCACAAATCTTACCGGACTTGCTTCTTTTCTTCTTTCAAGACCTTTGGATATTTTCTTTACGTAGCTTTCTGATATATCATCATTAATATCTAATTCGGCATCTCTGGTTAATTTAAAAGTAAATGCTGAAATACGGTCAAACTTAAACATGTAAAAAATATCCTTCAACTCATATCGGATTACATCATCCAAAAGCATTACATATTTTTTACCGTCGTTTGAAGGTAGCAAAACAAAACGATCCAACGAAGATGGTATTTCAATCAGTGCATAATGATCTTTCCCATTGAGTAACTCCTGCAAATAAACACCTAAATAAATTCCGTTATCAGATAAATCAGGTAATTCACGTTTTTTAGAAATAATGATAGGCATTAAATTACCCCGCACTTTCTTTTGAAAATATTTTTTGACAAAATTTCCCTGATCCTCTGTCAGATCAGTTTCATTGATAAGATATATACCTTCTTCCTGTAATCCTTCAATAATATCGTCATAAGTTTTAGCGAACTTACGCGATTGTCTGATTACCTCATTATGTATATCCTTTAGTATATCCTTTGGAGCGCCTCCCTCAAAAACTGTATTTTTATCCAGCTGCACAATTCTTTTTAATACGGCTACACGAACTCTAAAAAATTCATCCATATTATTAGAATAAATGCCCAAAAACTTTATGCGTTCTATTAGCGGTACATTTTTGCGCGAAGCTTCCTGTAATACTCTATCATTAAAAGATAACCAGCTAATTTCCTTACTTCTAAAGTTTTCTATTGTCATACCTATCTCAAATTTATTGTTTTAAGGAATAAATCTATATTCTCTTATTCGATAGATTAAAAATAGAAATTATCTGCCAATTGAAAACAGTAAAAACTCATAATTTACGATGAACATTTTATTAATATTCGGGTTTAGACAGACAAGTTATCTGAGTTTTAAATAAATAATAATAAAATATATGTCACGTAAAAGATTAAATCTGCACGAAATATTAGAAGTTCGTCATTTAACAGACTCTACTTTTGTAATACGTTTTGAAAAAAACGGGATGGATTTTAAAGCTGGTCAGCATGTTTGTGTTGGACCTCCAAACGGAATCCATACCAGAGAATACTCTATTTATAGTGCCGAAAATGACCCGTTTGTTGAGATTTTAGTAAAAGAGGTGCAAAACGGTTTGGTTACTCCGGTTTTAAAAGGATTAAAAGCTGGCCAAAACGTTGTGGTAGAAGAACCTGTAGGTTATTTTACTTTACAGGAAGAAAAAATTAAATCAAAGAAGTTTTTATTTATCGCAACGGGTACAGGTATTTCTCCTTTTCATTCAATGACCAAAAGTATTCCTGAACTGGATTATAAAATTTTACATGGGGTAAGAACTTCTCAGGAAGGATACGAACGTGATGAATATAAGAAAGATCGCTATATTCTTTGTTCTTCAAGAGATCAAAGTGGAGATTATACCGGCAGAATTACAAATTATTTAAAAGAAGTAATGATTGATAAAGATTCTGAAGTATATTTGTGCGGAAATTGTAATATGATTCATGATGCTTATGATATTTTGGAGGAAAAAGGAATATCTAATGAGCAGATTCATGCAGAAGTATATTTTTAATGCTAAAGACTAATTAATCTGAAGATTAACCTCTTTCAGATTATTTTTCTTTATATAAATTATCAAAACAAAGAATTGTGAAGTACTTTTTACTGACATTGGGATGTCAAATGAATTTGAGTGACTCGGAGCGTGTGGCGTCAGTACTGGATGCAGCAGGATGCACTAAAGTAGATAATGAAGAAGATGCCAATATTATTGGTATTTTAGCATGTTCGGTGCGTCAAAAAGCGATTGACAAGGTTTACAATAAAATTTCAAAATGGAATAAATGGAAGAATAATAAAAATCTGATTACTTTCATTTCCGGTTGTATTCTTCCTGCTGACAAGGAAAAGTTTTTAAAATTATTTGATATTGTTTTTGCAATGCCTGAATTACCCCAGTTCCCTAAAATGTTAGGAGAATACGGTGTTACAAATCCTTTATCATTAATAGCAGAACCCAATAATACTATTGATGAAATTCAATTATTTTGGAATGTAAAACCTAAATACGACTCAAATTTTGAAGCTTTTATTCCAATTCAAAATGGTTGTAATAAGTTTTGTACCTATTGTGCAGTTCCATATACACGAGGCCGAGAAGTTTCAAGACCATCTCAGGAAATTCTTGATGAAGTAAGAAGTCTTGCCGAAAAGGGTTATAAATCCATAACGCTTTTAGGACAGAACGTAAATTCTTACGGACTGGATAAAAAAGGTGACGAATTAACGTTCCCTGAACTACTTGAAAAAGTGGGACAAATTGGAGAAGAAGTTAATAAAGAATTCTGGGTTTATTTTACTTCACCACATCCTCGCGATATGACAGATGATATTTTCCATATCATTGCAAAATACGATTGCTTAGGAAAACAAATTCATTTCCCAATTCAAAGTGGAGATGAGAAAGTACTGATTAAAATGAATAGAAATCATTCATTGGAAAAGTATCGCAAAACCATGCAATCATTCAGAAGCATTCTTCCTCAGGCCACTGTATTTACTGACATTATTGTTGGTTTTACTGATGAAACAGAAGAACAATTTGAAAATACGCGAAAAGCGATGGAAGAGTTTAAATACAATATGGCTTATATTGCCATGTATTCTCCTCGCCCAGGTGCAGCTTCTTACAGATGGGAAGATAATATCCCATTAGAAGAAAAGAAACGCAGATTTGCTGTATTAAGCGATGAACTTCAAAAGCATACTTACGAATACAACAAGTCTCTTGTAGGTAAAACAATTAAAGTTTTGATCCGTGAAAAAGATCGCAAACCTGGTTATTTATCAGGACATACAGCAGGTAAAATTGTAATTAGATTAGAGTCGGATGACTTAAGCTTAATTGGACAAATCGTTGAACTTAAAGTTACAGGTGCAGCAAGATTTTCAATTGAAGGAGAATTAGTTGAAAAGACAGTAAACTGCTAATCTGCAATAAAAGATATTTCATAGCTGGTGGTTAAGTAACTTCCAGCTATTTTTTTGTCTGTACCTTTTTACGATTCTTGCTCAGGCAACATTATCATCACTTTAGTTCCTTTATCAATAACCGATTCAAATTCTATAATTCCGTGATGTTCTTTGATTATTGAATAACTGATAGACAAGCCCAATCCCGTTCCATCACCAGGAGGTTTGGTGGTAAAAAAGGGTTCAGTAACATGAGAAATATTCTGAGGAGAAATTCCCATTCCATTATCGATGATTTCAATAATTATATTTCCCTTTTCCTTTTTTGTTATGATATGTATTTCTCCTTCATCCTTAATGGAGTAAACTGCATTTGATAAAATATTAACAAAAACCTGATGCAATTTTCCAACATTACCTTTTACAAACAGATTTTCGTTACAATAATCTTTAAGGACAACAATGTTATACCTTAATTGATTATACAGCATAATTAAACAATTATCCAATATCAGGTGGACATTGCATTCCTCATCCAAGGTACTGCTTTCGCGACTAAACTGATTTAATCCTTTTACAATTTTAGAAGCTCGTTCTACTCCTGTTTTTATACTTTCCAGAAGTAGTTGAGTGGTGTTTTGATCCTGACTTCCATATTCTTCAAAGTAATTCTCCAAACCAATATAAGCCCCTTGTAAAAAATTGAGTGGATTATTAATTTCATGAGCTATTCCTGAAGTTAATACACCTAAAGAAGCCATTTTTTCTGACTGTATTAATTGCTTCTGCGTTTCTTTTAACCTTTTAAGTGCTTTTTTTAATTTGCTATTTTGCTCGTGAATAATATTGTTTTTGAATGATAAATCTTCGTTCGTAGCTCTTAATTGCTCTATGGCAGCTTCCAAGTCCACTGTTTTTTCTTGTACCAACAACTCCAGTTTATTCTTATTCATCTGGAGCTGAAGATTATCATAGGCCTTTTCCGAGAGTTGATTTGCAAAAATAAAAAGAGAGTCGGCTATATTTTCAAACTGATGAGCAGACATTGTATTTACCTCTTTCAGAGCTGTTTTAAACTCATCTTTATCTGCGCCAATCTCATCTGCATACAACATAATTTCATCATCATCTGTATCTTCACTTTTAACCTGACCTATAAGCCAATTTGCAATTTGCTTATTTCCAACAGAAATACTGGCTCCACCATCGAGCAAACCTCCGCTTAAACAGTTTTGAAAAATAGGACCGGAAGTATTTTGCCTTCCTATAATAGAGTCAGAATAATAACAATTTTTTAAACCTATCTCAGTCTTTCTTATTATATCCTTACACAAACGACAAAAATTGCTGGGTTTTGTAATTGGTGTTCCATCCGGTTTGGTGATAATTGAAGCTACCCCAGTTGCAGAAGAAAATGAATCTTGTAATTTTTGTATCATTTCTAAATCGAATAAATCCAGAAATTCTACATGCTCTAATTCTTTATCGATTGAGGCAACTTTTTTCATAAACTCTTATTATTTTTTAATACCAGACAGAACTCCTAAAATGAATCATTCTCTAATGTGAGAACCTTTTCACTTCATCGATCTCACAACTCTCATGGTCGTTTCATCTGGTTAAACATTTTTATGTTGATGGGGGGGGAATTCGCCTAAGATCATCATTTCCTTGTATAGGAATGATTTATAATGGTTTGTTTCATAAGATTACAATTTACATCCATTGGTTATACAAAATGATCAGGTATTGATACTAAATCACTTTAAAATATCGAAACATATGGGTTAATTCTTTTTATAAGGCACTTTAAAATAAAAAGTAGATCCTTTACCAACCTCTGAATCAATAGTTATGGCACCTTCTAAAAGCTTTGCATATTCGTGAGATATAGCTAATCCCAAGCCTAAACCACCAGATCTGGATGGTTCTTTATTTACTTTAGAAAACCTTTCAAAAATAATTTCTCTGTTTTTCGCATAAATTCCAATGCCGGTATCTTTTACATATAAAACCAATTCGTCACCAGAAATGGTATAACCGAGTTCAATAAAGCCCATATCGGTAAACTTAATGGCATTTTCAAGTAGTTTCTGCATCACTTTAGTCAGCTTTATTTTATCAGAGTAAATTCTAAAATTACAGTGTTTAATTTCATCTTTAATGCGAATTGGTACTTGATCATTTTTCGACATTAAAGTATATTCTGCATGCATGCGAATTAATAACTCATTCAAACAAAAAACTTCTTTATTTACCGATATTTGTTTTGCCACCAATTTTGAAATCTCCAGAATATCATCAATAATTCGCAACAAATCACTACTATTCTCCTGTACTATTTTAGCATAATATTCACGCAAATCTTCAGGCAAATCTTTTTCTGTCAGCATTTCAGAAAATCCCATTATTCCATTCATGGGCGTACGAATTTCATGTGACATATTTTTGAGGAACTCTGTTTTTAGCTGATCAGCTTTTTCAGCTTTTTCTTTAGCTAAGATAAGTTCATGTTCAAACTTTTTTCGTTCTGTAAAATCACGAAGAACTGCAACTATAGCACTTTGATTATTCCATAAGGTGGGACTTACCGATACCTGAATTTCTATTTCTGAATGAGAATTTACAGGTTTAGCAATCCATTCAAAAATATGAGGTTTATTACCAATCACATCATCCCAGATAGCTCTTAAATTACTGGTGTCTTGCTCCGGAGAAGTGATATCAAAAACTGTATATTTATTACATTCCTGTTTATTTATATTATAAATGGCCTGGGTTTGATCGTTTATTGATAAAATACGACCGTTGGGATCATGAATTATAATAGCATCACTAATACTATTCAGAATAGTTTGAAGATTGTTTTGAGAAGCCTCCAAACTATCTATCTTCTTCTGTAATTCAGGATAATAACTCTTGTGTAAAGAATGTTCTCCTAAACCAATAATCTTATCTCGATATTTATCCCAGTCGTTCTCCATTTATTACAATGCTTCTTTACATATTGCTTCTAAATCCATTTTTACCGGAGGTCTTGGATTTGTTGCATTACAAGGATCATTGATTGCCTTTGCCGCAATCGGTGTAATATAATCTGTTCTTACTCCTTTATCTTTTAATGAAGTTTGAATTCCCAATTGACGTTTAAACTGAAGCAAGTAATCTATTAACTGTTTTTTTACTTCATTAGTTGTTTTTCCTGACTTGGAAATATTAAATATTTCTGCAATTTTTAAATACCTATCATTTGCTGCATCAAAATTAAAATCAACTACATGTGGCAATAATATAGCATTACATTCTCCATGAGGTAAATCCAGATAACCACCTAAACTATGAGCCAATGAGTGAACACAGCCTAAACTTGCATTAGAAAATGCCAATCCAGCATACAAACTAGCGAGCATAATTTTACCTCGGGATTGTATATCATTGGGATTAATGATACAATTCTGTAGATTTTCATTAATCAATCGAATCGACTCTAAAGCATATAAGTCAGTAAATGGCGAATTAGCATTAGATACAAAAGCTTCAAATGAATGAGATAAAGCATCCATACCTGTACATGCTGTTAAAAAAGGATCCATGCTGGTTAAAATAAAAGGATCAATTAATGCAACATCAGGCACTACAGCTTTACTAATAATGGCAAATTTATATTTTTCAACCGTATTATTTATAATGGCAAATTGCGATACATCAGCTGCTGTTCCTCCTGTTGTTGGAATACAAATTAACGGAGGAATAGGAATATTGATCATATCTACTCCTTTATAATCCAAAATATGGCCCGAATTTGAAGACACAATTCCAATTCCTTTTGCACAATCCATCACACTTCCTCCGCCAAGAGCAAGAATCATATTACATTTATTCTCATCATAAACGGTTTTTCCATTCATTACTTCATAATCACGTGGATTTGGAGAAATTGATGAAAATACGATATAGTCAATAGAATGCTTTTCTAACTCTCCTACAACTTCCGTAAACCATAAGGATTGCTCAAGAATTTGATCTGTAACCAATAAAATCTTTCTTCCGCCAAGTTTTTTACAAAAAACACCTGCCATAAGACGAGAATCTACACCGTAGATATATTCCGGAGCTACAAATTTTCTTGGATTTAGCTGTATGTTCTCACGCATCTGCATCATAATTACAAAACTAATATGCTATAATTTACAAAGAAAGTAACAATATTGCCTAGTATTTTATTCCTTTATTAACTAAAACTAGAACCATTTTTTTCTTTTGAAATACGTGATCATTACTATTACTGTTGATAAAATGGCTCCCCACATAATAAAGTAACTGTATTTATAATGTAACTCCGGTATATAATCGAAATTAGTTCCATAAATACCTGCAATAAATGTAATTGGAATAAAAATAACAGAAAATATAGTCAGAAACTTAAGAATATCATTCAATTTATAAGCTACAGTAGTATGAAAAATATTTAACTGATCAGATAGGATATCTCTATAGTTATCAATGGATTCATTAGCCAATTCAATATTATTCTGAAGTTCATGCAGGTGACTTTGAATTTGATCACTGATTAATTCTGAATCTAATTTACATAAGCCTAAAATCATCTCTCTGCATGGTTTTATTGTCTTTCTTAAATAACTAACTTCAACTTTATATTTATTTATTTTTTCAAGATTATCTGTAGATGGCTGTCTAATTAACTCATCATCCAATTCCTCAATTTTTTCACCTAACAAACTAACTGTATGAATATAGTTATCTACAACAATATCGAGCAAGGCAAAAGCAAGGTAATCAGGCCCTGAATTTCTAATCCGTCTTCGATTTTTTCGAATACGTTCTCTTACCGGATCAAAAAAATCTCCTACTCGTTCCTGAAATGATATTAAAGTATTGTTATTAAAAATGATAGACAGGTTTTCACTGAATATTTTTTCAGTTTCTGCATTATACTGCAGCATCTTAGTTGACAACATTATATAGTCATCATAATCATGAATTTTAGGTCTCTTATGGGTTTCTAAAACTTCTGCAATGATGTAGTTTTCTATATTAAAATGAGATGAAATTTCCTTCATTAAGGAAGTATCATGAAGTCCATCAATATTAATCCAGGAAGTGTTATTTTCGTTTAGAGACTCGATAGTTTCGTTAATACTATTTAATTCCATTTCATGGAATTCATCTAAATTGTAATCTATTAACCTTAGGCGGGTTTTATCTACTTTCTGTTCTCCTTTAAATAATATATCATCCGGAGATATCCCAATTAATTCTTTTTTGGATTTCAGAAACCTAGCCATATTTTAAATCTTAATCAGTGTATATTTATGTATTATAACATCTGAAATATAGCATGAAATATGCAATTCTGTATTTAAAATAAGATATTTTTTTGCTCAATAAGTTACTCTCAAAACGGAAAAACATATCAACCTTTAAAATGATAACAAGTTATAACCTCCGGATATAAGTATTTCTGTATTCTCAGAAAAACCTAATAACTCAACATATTCTTGATTAGCTCTACCTGTTCTTATTTCTACTTTATGTAGATGGAATGTATTTTCATTCTCATCTTCCTTCACCAATACAAAATTCAGATCACCGGCACTAACCACTGCCTGATTTGGTACTGCAATTATTGAATCCGCCTCAACTATTACATTTCCATTTACCATTTGATTAATCGCAAAACTTTTACCCTTATCATAAATTTCTGCATAACATGATGAGGATTTAGTATCGGCATCTATTATATGATTCATAAAATTGATTTGGCCTTGATATTCTATAGAATCACCCAACAAACTAAAAACAACCTTCTGTCCAATTCCCATTTGTTGTAAATCTTTTTCAAATACAGCAATTTGCAACTGTATTTCATGATTGTTTACAATCTCTGCTGCATACTGATCTGAAGAAACAAATTGTCCCAAACTAAAATCAAAATTTACCACCTGCCCTTTTATTGGAGCAGTAACCCAATAGCTATTTTGATACAATCCTTTTTGAATCTCTTCCAGATTTATTCCCATACTTTGTAGCTTTAATTTTAAAGCTGAGTAGATCCCTAATTCAGCTTTATAATTACTTTCAATGATCAGGAATTCACTTTCTGTTTTAATATTATCGTTATATAAAATTTGAGCTCTATCGTAATCCGCTTTTAAATGTTTTATTTTGGCAGCTGAGGATGCAAATTGTTGTTGTAAATCAATAATTGCACTTCCGCCAATAGCCATGATTTTTTCACCTTTTTTCACCAACTCTCCAGGTTGAATATTTATATTCTTCACTATTCCTCCAACTGGTACACTAATTTTGGCCATTCCATTCGTTTTGGGTACAATTTTTCCTGTGAAATGAACTTTCTCTTCAAAAAGGTACTGCTCGGGTTTGCCAAACAACATTTTCTCAGATTGAAACTGATCTTTAGTTATCTCTATTAGATCTGTATCTGAGTTTTCATCAACAGAAGTTTTGGTAGAACAAGAGGACATTACTAAAAATATAATTCCTGCCCATATATATATTACATCCTTTTTCATAGTCTGCTATTTTGTAAAATAAATTATCTCTAGTAGTGCTTTGTTATAGTTATTGATGCTTTCGTAATAATCTGATTCAATTTTAAATGCAGATTCCAAACTATTAGCTAATCGCATAAAATCTATTTCTTTTAATTGATATGCTTTTATTGCTGTTCGTTTTATTTCTTCAGCTAAAGGCAAATCTGTTTCCTGATATTGCTTTATTTTCATATCATACTTGAGTTTATCAGAATTAAGCTCTTGCATTTTTTGCTTTACCTCATCCATTTCTGTTTCTGAAAAATATTTTTGTGCATCGTAAGCTAATTTTGCCGATTTAATGGTATTTCTATAACTCTTGTAGAATACAGGAATGGATACTCCTACTTCAAATCCCTGATAATTCTTAGCATTTTCATATGAGTTAGACCCAATAAAATAATTAACAGAAAACTCAGGTAATACTTTATTTTGCTCCACCTTAACAAGCGACTCAGCATAGGTATTTTTTTGTTGCAGCAAATTATAAATCAAAACAGAATCGGACCCCATCTCACCTTGAGTTAAAACCTCCATTATTATAGGCAATGTAAAATCCGAATCATTATTTATCAACATTTTTAATTGGCGATATGATTTTAAATAATCAGCATCCAATTCCATTTGAAGATAAGAAACTTCATTTTTCTTAGATTTAATATTCAAGTATTCTAATCTGCTGGCATCTTTTAATTCATACCTTCTCTCAAACTGCTTCAATAAATCCGTATATACACTATCTAATTGTCTATATATATTTATTTTACGATTTATAAACACACATTGATAATAGGAGATGGATACTTCTTTATATATTCTGTTTTTCTCCAACTCATATTTAGTTTGTGCCATTGATGAAAAAAACTCATTGGCATTACGTTGTGCGGTGTATAAAGTAGGAAAAGCAAACTCTTGACCCACCGCCCACACTTTTAACGGATGATTATTTTCAGCGATATTGTTTTCATCCGTTCCATAGCTAAGCGCTGTTTTAGGTATAGAAAAGGATGTTTTTAATATGGCTTGAGCCTCTTTTGATTTTAACTCATAGGCTTTTAATTGCTTGTTATTTTCAAGAGCGATTTGCCTTAATTGCTGAAGATTTAATTCATTATTCTGACTAAATAACGCTGATACGGGCAATAATAAAAGCAACACTAACATGCCCTTTGATCTTATCAGTTTAAATGGAAATAATTTAATTCCGATTATATTATAAAAAATTTCAAAAAACAGAGGTAAAGCGATCATTGTAAGCATGGTTGAAGTAACTAAACCTCCAATAACTACTGTTGCCAAAGGTCTTTGAACTTCAGCTCCGGCTCCTGTTGATATTGCCATTGGTAAAAATCCCATAGCTGCAGCCCCTGCAGTTAACAATACCGGACGCAAACGATCTTTTGTACCCTGAATAATAATTTCTCTCATGGTAGCTCCACCTTTTTCCTGTAACTCTTTTAAATGCTCAATCAGCACGATTCCATTTAAAACTGCGATACCAAACAATGCAATAAAACCAACGCCTGCTGAAACACTAAAAGGCATTCCCCTTAGCCATAATAAAACAACTCCACCAACCGTTGCCAAAGGAATAGCAGTAAAAATCATTAATGCATCTTTAAAAGATTGAAATGCAAAGTGCAGAAATATAAATATAAGTAGTAAAGCTACAGGAACTGCAATTAATAATCTTTTGGTTGCATTCTGAAGATTTTCAAACTGACCACCATATTCTATAAAATTTCCTGGTTGTAATTTTATATTTTCATCTATCCTTAATCTTATATCGTCTACTACTGATTGCAAATCTCTGTTTCGCACATTTACACTTACAACCACCCGGCGTCTGGTATTATCTCTTGATATTTTTGCAGGTCCTTTAGTATATTGAATATCTGCAAATTCTGACATAGGAACCTCGGTTCCGGAAGGAATTGTAACCAACAAATTACGAATATCTTCAATATCAGTTCTATTTGTATTTTGAAGTCGCATCACCATATCAAAACGTCTTTCACCCTCAAAAACAACACCGGCAATTTCTCCTCCAAAAGCAGTTGATAAATAGGTATTCAGCATATCCACATCAACATTATAATAAGCTATTTGACTTCTGTTATAAGTTACTTTAATTTGAGGCAAACCTGTTGTTTTTTCTAATATAACATCCCCCGCACCCGGAATATCAGAAACCAGTTTCTTTATTTCATTGGCTTTTTCATTTATATAATCCAGATCCTCCCCATAAATTTTAATTGCAATATCAGATCTCACTCCTGTAATCAATTCATTAAAGCGCATTTCTATTGGTTGAGTAAACTCATAGTCAATACCCGGAATAATACTTAGCGCTTCTTTAAATGCGACAGCTAAGTCTTCTTTTTTACCAGCCTTTACCCATTGTTTCTTTGGTTTTAATTTAATAATCATATCAATTTCCTCCATTGACATGGGATCTGTAGGAACTTCTGCAGCACCAATACGACAAACTATTTGATCAACCTCATCAGGAAACTCTTTTATTAATATATTTTCCATTTTTGTAGTCATATGAATGGTCTCCGACAAAGAAGTTCCGGTTTTTAAAGCTGGTTGTATCACAAAATCTCCTTCATCAAGTGTAGGCACAAACTCCCCTCCTATTTTAAAAAAGAGAAAACCCGTTACAATTAATGAAATTAATGCAGCACTAAGCACTATCTTTTTATGTTCACACGACCATTTTATTACCGGATAGTATGACTTATAAATCTGATCCAATATCCATTTGGACAGGTTTCTTTTAGTTAGATCACCTGGTCTTAAAAATAGAGAAGAGGCAACGGGAAGCCAGGTTAATCCCATGATCATGGCTCCAATAATTGCAAATGAAAATGCTAAAGCCATAGGATGAAACATTTTGCCTTCAACACCCTGAAGCGATAAAATAGGGATAAATACAATTAAGATGATAATTTGACCAAAAATGGCTGACTTCATCATTTTGGAAGCTCCCTCTTCAGAAATCTGATCCGAAAATTCACGGCGCTGCTCACCATTAATACCAGCAGCCTCCTTTGTCATCTGACTCATCCGCAGCACAATATATTCAACAATAATTACAGCTCCATCGATGATAATACCAAAGTCAAGAGCTCCAAGACTCATCAGATTGGCATCAATACCAAAAATATACATCATAGAAATTGTAAACAGCAAAGCCAAAGGAATCATTGAGGCAATAACCAGAGCCGAGCGCATGTTGCCCAACAATATTAAAACCGTAATAAAAACTATTAATGCACCTAGAATTAGATTTTCAGCAACAGTAAAAGAGGTTTTTGCAATAAGCTCTCCTCGTTCTAAAACCGGATTAATGAATACGCCTTCAGGTAAGTTTTTTTGAATTTCATCAACACGCTCCTTAACAGCATTAATAACCTCTTTTGAATTGGCATTTTTAAGCATCATAACCTGTCCAAGGATCGTTTCACCTTTTCCGTTTGCTGTAATAGCTCCAAAACGATTAGCATGACCAAAATGCACTTTTGCCACATCTCTAACATAAACCGGAACTCCGGCATGAGATGTTACAACAATATTCTTTATATCTTCAATACTTTTAATTTGCCCATCGCCTCGTATAAAATAACTTTGATTATTTTTTTCGATATAAGAACCTCCGCTGATGTTATTATTTTTTTCTAAAGCATCATAAACCTCCATCAAACTAACATCCAGACTTTTTAATAATAAAGGATCTATGGCAACTTCGTATTGTTTTAAATAACCACCCCAACTATTTACTTCCACTACTCCGGTAACACCAGTCAAACGGCGTTTCACAATCCAATCCTGAATGGTACGTAAATCCATTGGTGAGTAATTTTTTTCATAACCCGGTTTCACGTCCAATATATACTGATAGATCTCACCCAATCCGGTTGATATAGGCCCCATCTCAGGAGTTCCGTAGCTTTCCGGGATTAATTCTGATGCATTTTTAATTTTTTCTGCAATCAATTGTCTGGGTAAAAAAGTTCCTAGATTTTCCTCAAAAACTACTGTTACCAATGAGATTCCAAATTTAGATATTGAACGAATCTCTAAAACCCCTGGCAAATTTGCCATCTCCATCTCAACCGGGGTAGTGATAAACTGTTCTATTTCCTGAGTTGATAAATTTCCTGAAGTGGTTATAACCTGCACCTGATTATTGGTAATATCAGGAACGGTACCTACGGGTATTTTATAAATTGAGAATAATCCAAATCCTACAATAGTAAGTGTAAAAAGGATTACGATGAGTTTATTTCGTATACTAAAACTTATTATTTTTTCGAGCATATCTTCAAATTAGGTTGAACTAAATTTAAAAATATTATTAGATATTGTCGAGTGATATTCAGAATATTATTGAATTTTTCACTTTATAATTTGAATGGTAATTATAATCATTAAAGGTATTTAGGTAAAATTTAAAATAATTTGAGAGAAGTGATCAATCCTTGATTATAAAGTATAAAAAAAGCCGAATGTTCGTTAAGAACATTCAGCTTCTTCTTTTTTAGTTGATGTGAGTAAAAGTAAAATGCTGTGTTGTATTATACAACTTGTTTTAATTCAACCATAATTCACAAATTGAAGTAATTTTATTTTTAGCCTTATCAATATGAAAATCATAAGTGGTTTTATTACCTGTAGCTGCATGAATAAATTCATATTCTTTAAAACCCATAAAATCAAGCTCAATTTTTGTAATTGTTCTCAAATTATCCATAAAACCATATCCACCTTTATAGGATCCCATACTTGTATAAATGGTCAAAAACTTCGATTTATCCATCAATCCTATTTGGTTTTCTCCTTCATATTTAAAGGCACGCCCACTTTGCATCACTGCATCAAAATACGTTTTAACAATTCCTGGCAACGAAAAATTATGCATTGGTGTTACTAAAACAATCAGGTCTGCTTCAACAAATTGTTGTGTCATATCATCCATAGGTTGAATCGCATGTTGTTGCGCTGAGTTCAGGCTCTCACCACCAAAGTTTCTGGTTTTATAGGCATCCATACTTAACTCACTATGGAACATTGGTGGATTTTGAATTAAATCCAATTCTGTATATGCATGATTACCTAATTGTTCTTTTAAATGATTTAAAAGTTTAAGCGTATTTGATTTTTCTGATGACGGTAAATATTTAACGATTAAAATTTTCATAATTATATTTTTGCTTTATTCTTTTTTCTATATCACAAAGATGTAAGAATTGATGAAGTTATAGATTACTATTTTTCGGTAGAATATTATAAAAATCCGTTCTTATCTTAAATCTACATCCCATTACAACACCATATACAATGGGTAATTTATAATTGTATACGAATAAATCTGGTAGACACAATTCCTAAAATCTATCATAAAATCATATTTGCACATATGGTAATTGATTTCAATAGATTCTTTACATATCTACTTAATATTATTATATTTAGATGAACCAAACTTATTCTTTAAGTTTAATAATCATGTATTAAATATAATTCTGTTTACAAACCAAAAACTACCAGATATGCATAACATAAAATTATTTTGTGGTTCAATAGCAATATTGATGTTATTTAGTTTTTCAAAAGTTGAAAATAAAAAAGCTGATTCTCATTTAAAACCATCAGAAGTATATGAAATCCCCACTGATGCTAAATCTATATTAAAAAGATCATGTTTTGAATGTCATCATAGTGATTCTAAAAAAATTCTTGCCAAAGGAAAACTTAGCTTTGATAAATTAGATGAACTTAAAGACGTTAAGAAAATTGCCTCTCTAAAAAAAATTGAAAAAGAGATTAAAGAAGATAAAATGCCTCCAAAAAAATACACAAAAAACTTCCCGGAAAAACAGTTATCTGAAGATGAAAAAAAAATAGTTTTCGAATGGATTAATTCCGAATTAACAAGCGAATAATCAAATGGATATTTAACATTACCTCTATATATTTATCTTAGAAAAAATAATGTGTAGAGGGTAAATTAATTTTTCAAATAGATAAAGATGAACTTGAAAAAATATAAATTATTTGCCATACCCGTTATACTTATATTGATTCAGTTTTTTCAACCTGCAAAAAACTCAATGGGTATTGGTGAAAATCATATTATAAATGAAACCTCAATTGCAGATACAGTTAAAAATATGCTTTCGGTATCTTGTTTTGATTGCCACTCAAATCAAACTAATTATCATTGGTATCATAAAATTTCACCAGTATCATGGATTATTAACGGTCATATAAATGAAGGTAAAGAGGAACTTAATTTCTCAAACTGGAAATCAATGGATGTATATGATAAGATTGCCATTCTTGATGAAATCTGCGAAGAAGTCAAAGATAAAAAGATGCCATTGAAAGCTTATTCATTAATTCATAATGAGGCAAAATTAAGTGAAGAGCAAATAAAAACACTCTGCGACTGGACTAGTCAATATTCTGAATTATTATTAAAAGAAAATAAGCAATGAGTTGAATTTAACTCAACATACAGCAGTTTTTTTACTTATTACTTTTAAGTGTTCTATAATTAAATATAAACCCAATAATTAACAATGCACCAATAGCAATAGCCAGATATGTAGGAGGTTTTCCTGGTGTATGCAGCCTAATTATAAGTGTTGCATAAGTACTTGTTAAAGTAACAATAAGGCCTTGTATTAATATTAAAGAGCTAATCCATAATTTTCTATCTGAAGTAAACTTTTTTTGAAGTACAGCAATAACAATTGCAGTAGCTATAAATCCCCCTGCCACAACTCTCATTAATGCTAAAATTAAACATTGAAAACTGCTTTCTACTTCACTCCATGGATGTGAAACAGCTTCGCTATGATAAGACATAAAACTATTTGCTGTCAGGTAAAGAGTACCCATATATAATGCAACTGCTGCAGCTAAATAATTTGCAACGTTAGCTATTCTTTCATTCTTCATATTATCGTTAGATTTTACACAAAGGTAAGATTTTAAGAACTAGTATTACTTAAATATATACATCTTACAATAAAATGAAAGTGTAAAACCATCAACTTAACACCCATTCAATAGCAGATTCCAATGTACTAAAGGGTTTAGAACTATATCCTTCATCTTCGCTTTGAACTAACATTGGTATTACAACATCTCGTGGTACTTCTGTTAATACGCCAATTTTACAATCTCCAAATACCTCCAGATGCTTTTTATAGAAATTAGAGATAGCAGTATATTCATCTATTCTGATATGCAGACTTGCGTTTCGGTAATCAACAATAAATCCAATGGTTTCTTTAGGTATTAATGCATTTTGAAATGCATATTCCCACGAAGACTCTATATCATTAATAGTAATTGGCCCAAAATAATGTTTAGTTAAAACTCTGGATTTACTATCAAATATATATTTGAATTTATGATTCATTTACTTTGCTAATAAACATTCTTTTTCAAAATCTAAATTATCTAAAATTTCAATCATATTGTAAATTCATTCATAAATCCCCATTAAAAATGAATAAAAAAACCCTCAGGCAGAATATAAAATCTACACTGAGGATTTATTATTTAAAGATTAAACTCAAAATATGTAAAGAATTCTTATACCGCTTCCTGTACTATCTTAGATAAAACATCCAGTAAATGATCCCAGAATTTTTGTACGGTTTCAATTTCAAGTCTTTCATCAGGTGAATGAGCTCCTTTAATGGTTGGCCCAAAAGAAATCATATCCAGTCCTGGATATTTTTCCAGAAACAATCCACATTCTAATCCTGCATGAATAGCTCTTACAATCGGTTTTGTTTGAAATAATTCTTCGTAAGAGTCTCTGGTTATTCTAAGAATTTGAGAATCTGTATTTGGCTCCCATCCCGGATAACCTTCTCCATGTTTTACTTCTGCTCCGGCCAACTCAAATGAGCTTCGAACCATTGCAGCAACGTTTTCTTTTGCTGTTTCAACTGAACTTCGCTGACTGGTCGATACAACAACCTGTTCGTCAACTTGTTTTATTGATGCCAGGTTCGTAGAGGTTTCAACTAATCCTTCTATTTTTCTACTCATCTCAATCACTCCATGAGGACAAGTATAAATGGCATTTAAAAAGTTAGTTTGAAATGGCTTTGTCCATATATACTCTGGAATATCACACGATTCCAAATGCATTTTTATTCCTGGTTCTGTTAGTTCCAGTTCAGAACAAACCTCATCATAAAAAATATTAAATGCAACTCTTATCGGTTCCTTTTGAGAAGCAGGTACTACTGCAATTGCTGAAGCTTCCCTGGCAATAGCATTTCTCAAATTACCTCCGGTAAAACTATATACACGCAAATTATACTCTCTACCTGCCTGCCATAAAAAGCGATTTAATAATTTTACAGCGTTCCCCAAACCTTTATCTATATCATCACCAGAATGACCACCTTTCAATCCTGAGATTTGAAGGTTTATCGCAAAATATTTTTCAGGAACCTCTTCCTTTTCAATATCAAAAGTTGCCACGGTATCCAAACCTCCTGCACACCCTATAAAAAGTTCTCCTTCATCCTCAGAGTCAAGATTTAAAAGAATTTTACTTTCAAAAAATCCATCCTTTAAATTAAAAGCTCCTGTTAATCCGGTTTCTTCATCAACTGTAAACAAACATTCTATGGGACCATGCTTAATTTCGTTGGAAGCCAAAACTGCCAACTGTGCAGCAATACCAATACCATCATCAGCTCCTAATGTTGTGCCGGAAGCTTTCACCCATCCATCTTCAATTACAGGAATAATAGCATCTTTTTCAAAATCATGTTTTACATGTGAATGCTTTTCACATACCATATCCATATGGCTCTGCAAAACTACAGAAGGAGCCTCTTCGCAATTTAGTGAAGCTGGCTTTTTTATTAGAATATTACCAATCTCATCTTTCTTATATTCTAACTGATGTTCTTCTGCAAAATTGATTAAATACTGGATAATATGCTCTTCCTTTTTCGACGGTCGGGGTACTTTACATATTTCTTGAAAATATCCCCATATATCTGTTGGTACTAATTTATTTAATGAATTCATATGCTTTTATTTATTACCATTCAATAGTAACAAAAAACAGGCCCAATAAAAGCCTGTTTCCCATTTATATATCGACTTATCTTAATCAAATATCTTCATTAATTCCTGAAGTTCATGTTTCTTATGTTCATTTCCCTGGTTATCATACGAATAAATTAAATTAACTAAAACACGTTTGATAACATCTTGATTTGAACATGGTGTAAAATACTCAACATTAGGAGGTAGTTTTTGCTGCTTTAAAAAATACTCGATTTCTCTTCTGCCTAAAATAGCTCCTTTATTAACAGGATTAATATAAAACAAAATATCATCATCTTCTTTAATGGCATTTTCATCTACATAGCATAAAATAAAGTTTTTGGGTAGATTAACACCAAAAATAGGCAATCCTAAACGTTGTGAAATTACTGAATAAATGATAGATAGAGATATAGGATTTCCTTTTTTAGAACTCATTACATCATTGATATACGAATTCTGAGGTGAAAAGAAATTAGAACTATTTCGTATAAATTGATGAATATCAAAAAGTACATGATTAATAATTCTAACCTTTTCAATAGAGGTTAAATGATCATTTAATTCTAACCAAATATCCCTACGCAAACGATCAATCTGTTGATTAAGTTCATCATAATTTAGGTCTGGATATTGGTATTTTGCCAACAAAAATGCTCCGTATAATAAATTCTCAGCACCGTTAGTTACCCATTTGCGCAACTCACTCTTTACATCCTTTAATTGAAGTGTATGAATTATATTTTCAACACGCCTTTGAAATATGTCATTTTCAGAACCTTCCCAGGCTTTTTCCAACTCAACAATAACATCAAGTTCTTCTTGTAACAACGCCTCTTCAACCGAACTAAAAACTATCTCATTGGGATCATCTAACAATGTAATTAGTGCATGTACCTTGTCTTTGTCCATAACTCAATATCAATTTTTCCTCTCTGCAACACTAAACAGTCTATTCTGCCAGACTATCTAATACCTTTTTAATCAATGTTTTTATCACCGGCTTATAATCCTTGCTATACTCGCCTGCTTTTCTATTTGCTATTATGGCACAAACTGTAGCTGCTCTATGTCCTAATAATTTTGATAAACCATATATAGCAGAACACTCCATTTCATAATTTGTAATACGGAAATTTTCATATATAAAATTACTGATTTTTTCATTGATATCAGAATCTACCAGTCCTAATCTTATTATTCTTCCTTGCGGACCATAAAATCCCGGTGCCGAAATAGTTACTCCTGTATTAAAATTATTATTTGACAGCTTATCTAATAATTCTGAAGATGCATCAACTACATAGGGTGATGTCAACTTTTCGTTCCAATTAACTGCAGTTTTAAAATCATTTTCAAAAGCTATATCTGACACAGTATCACGATTTGCATAAAAATTTAACAAACCGTCAAAACCAATCGCTTTTTCACTTAATAAGCATGAATCTACAGGTAAATCTTTTTGCAACGAACCTGACGTTCCAATTCTAACAAGATTCAATGTAGTTAACTGATCTTTAACCTGTCTGGTTTCAAAATCAACATTAACCAAAGCATCCAGCTCGTTCATTACAATATCAATATTGTCGGTTCCAATACCGGTTGCTACAACTGAAAAACGTTTACCTTTATACTTACCTGTAGTACTTACAAACTCTCTGTTACGCTTTTCTAATTCTATCTCATCAAAATAGGAAGCTACAACCTTAACTCTGTCTGGGTCACCAACCAATATTATATTTTCTGCTAATTCACCTGGTTTTAAATGTAAATGGAAAACACTTCCATCATTATTTATTATTAATTCTGATTCTTCAATTCGTTTTGTCATTTCTTTAAATGCGTGTTTTATTTTACCATCGAAAGGTATTATTTTTTTCATAAATTACGATCTATCGTACTTTTTCTTTCTTAAAATATATTTGACTTTACCTCTGCTTCTATTGTAACTTTATGCTTCAACTTCTTCCCTATCACTCTATTCTATAAACTTAAAACTACAACATTATGAAATCTGAATTATCAATTTACAGAGGTGAGCAAACACTATATCTGAAAACAAACCTTGTTCAAAAGAACAAAGTTTGGAAATTAATTCTGTTTGTTGAAGCTTCACATAAAATAAAATAGCATGTATTATCAATCTGATAAAAAAATTAGGAGCTGTACTTATATTGTTGCTTTATTAATGGTATTTATAGTTTGAATATTTATGGTTTAATGATCCCCATCCCCCATACATTTGTATGACTTTTCACCTTTACATTATATGAAGGTGGAAGCTTTAAGCCTTTGAATGGATAAACATAAGTATATGGTTTATAATCTATAATTGAGTCAGCTCCTTCTTTAAAGTAACACATAAAACCATTGAAATTTGACAATTAACACATAGGATTAATCAGAAAAAACAAATGCCATAAGAATTTTCTTTCTATTTTTGCCAAAAAATTAGATATGATACAAAGAATTCAAAGTATTTATTTATTGATAGCATTAGCTTTTGGGCTATCTATGTTTTTCACAAATCAAATAGAATTTATTGCTGATACAATTTATGTATTAAATTTTAAAGGAATAAACGCCATTGAAGCAACAGAAACTACTAAAAGCATTTCTGCTATAGCGTTAAGTATTTTATTATTTCTTACTCCTGCCGTTTCGTTGGTTACTATATTTTTATTTAAAAAGAGGATGATCCAAATCAGATTATGTGCAGCCAATATTGGTTTACTAATCGGTACAACAGCATTAACTTATTATTTTGGAACTGTAGGGATGAAAGCATTAAATGCTCAGAGTCTTACATATAGTGTTACGATGGTATTTCCTATTGCCGGAGCTATATTAAACTTTTTAGCACTTAGAGCTATTGGTAAAGATGAGGCTTTAGTAAGATCTATGGATAGAATACGATAAACATCATACAGTACTCAGATTTCAGTACACAGTATTATTAAATATAAACTATGTACTGAAGTCTGGTAACTGATAATTATTTTGATACAATTTTTACACTTCGGTTATAAATCTAAAACCAAACGTTCCAATTCATCACCTCCTGTAAGCATTAACTCTGGCTTTTCCAACATCTTCTTCAGAGTAACTAAAAATCCTACAGAATCTTTTCCATCAATAATACGATGATCGTAAGATAATGCAGTATACATAATTGGTCTGATCTCAACTTTCCCATTAACAGCCATAGGTCTGTCAACAATATTATGCATCCCTAAAATAGCAGACTGTGGCGGATTAATCAGTGGTGTTGACAACATAGAACCAAATACGCCTCCATTGGTAACAGTAAAAGTACCTCCTGTCATTTCATCCAGACTAATTTTTCCTGAACGAGCCTTTACAGCCAACTGTTTTAGCGTTTCTTCTATCTGAGCCAAACTCAACGATTCTGCATTTCTGATAACAGGAACCATCAATCCTTTAGGTGTTTGAACTGCAACAGAAACATCAACATAATTAGGTGTTACTATTTCATCACCATCAATCATTGAATTAACCATTGGATGTTTTTTCATGGCTAAAGCAGAAGCTTTGATAAAGAATGACATGAAACCTAATTTAACACCATGCTTTTCAACAAAAACATTTTGATATTTCTTTCTCATTGCCATAATTTCACTCATGTCAACCTCATTAAAAGTAGTTAACATGGCAGTTTCCTGTTTTACAGCAACCAAACGTGCACTAAGTTTTTTACGAAGAGAACTCATTTTTTGACGGTCCAGTTCACGCTCCTTTGGGGCAGATGAAATCCCTTTAACATTGGCTGAATCATTACTCGTCCCTTGTTCCTTAATGGCTTGAATTTCCTTTTTAGAAATGCGGTGCAGACCATTGATAACATCTTCAACAGTCCACCCTTCTTCCTCCATTATATTTTGAGCTACAGGCGAAACTTTAACCTTTGATAATTCTTCAGATACAGGTTTCTTCTCACTTGAAGCTTTTGCAGCAGGCTTTGATTCAACAGCAGGCGATTCTTTTGTTTGTTCTTCTTTCACCTCAGAAACTGTCCCTTCTTCGGGAGCCACCGATGTATCAATGGTGCAGGCAACTTCGCCTACAGCAACGGTTTCTCCAGCTTCTAATACAATTTTTATTTTTCCTGCTTTATCAGCATTTATGGTTAAGGTGGCCTTATCAGATTCAATTTCAGCCAATTCCTGATCTTGTGTTACTATATCACCATCATTTACCAACCAGCTGGCTATCTCAACTTCGGTAATAGATTCTCCTGGTGATGGAACTTTTATTTCAATTATCATGACTTGTTTATTTAACCTTTCTTTACTATCAATTATTACCTGTTCTCAAATTGATTCCTTGTCTTTAAAGCAATTTAAAGAGTGGGTATCATTAAATAGAGAAACGGGATTTTTTCGAAAAATATTTATGTTGTTTAAGGATTTCCTTGCGGTCTTTTCCATCTACACATTGTAAGCCACAATATTTATTATGCAGTTCGCAATGACACTTTTTAAATATTTTATCTACTATTTCCTTCTGCCCTACCATATGAAGACCGTTTAATCCTGTTGCCGGACTTCCACTTGCTAAACGGGCTACAGGAATCAGGCTTACACCTTTAAACATTCCTCTAATGTATTTCCATGCTCCCATATTTTCAGGCTCTTCCTGTACCCAAAGGTGCAATATGGCATTTTTATATTTTGCCACTACAGCATCCAACTTATCTTTGGGGAATGGGTGCAATTGCTCTATTCTGATCAAAGCAATATCCCTGGCATCCAACTCCTCTTTACGAGCCAATAAGTCGTAATAAATCTTACCGGAGCAGAATACTACTCTTTTTACTTTGTCAACTTTTACATTATCATCATCAATTACTTCCTCAAAGCCTCCTTCAACTATATCACTGACTTTAGAAGTACATTTAGGATGACGCAGTAAACTCTTTGGTGTAAATGCCACCAAAGGAATTCTGATATCACGTTTCACCTGACGTCGTAATAAATGGAAGAAGTTGGCCGGAGTAGTACAGTTGACCACCTGCATATTATTATTGGCTGCCAATGATAAAAATCGTTCAATACGTGCACTTGAATGTTCCGGTCCCTGCCCTTCAAATCCATGAGGTAAAAACAGAACCAAACCGTTCATCAATCCCCATTTTTCCTCAGCAGAACTAATATATTGATCAATAATAACCTGTGCTACATTATAGAAATCACCAAACTGAGCTTCCCAGATTGTTAATCCCTTAGGTGTAGCTAATGCATATCCGTATTCATAACCCATAACACCATATTCAGATAATAATGAGTTATAAACATGAAATGGAGCCTGACCTTCAGACAAGTTTTTAAGCGGAAAATAAAGTTCCTCAGAATCCTGAATAACCAATCCTGCATGACGATGCGCAAAAGTACCTCTTACACTATCCTGTCCGCTTAAACGAACCGGACTACCTTCTGTAACCAAAGTAGCATAAGCCAGTAATTCTCCCATTGCCCAATCCAAACGATCTTCGGCAACCATTTTTTTACGATCCTCTAATATTTTTACCGCTTTCTTAAAAAATGGCTTATCATCAGGCAAACTGGTTAGCTTTTCACTTAATGATAAAATTGTTTTCTCATCAACTCCGGTTTTTATTGGTGTAACAAAATCACCCGGATCAGGGTATCTGTAATCTACCCAGTCATCTTCTAAAAATCGTTGTATAACAACCTTATCAATTTTTTTAGAATCTTCTAACTGTTGTTCTAAATATTGATTGAAATTGTTTTGTAGATCGTTAATTTCTGTTTTTGAGAAAATATTTTGCTCCAACAGTTTATCTGCATAAATATCTCTTGGATTCGGATGTTTTGATATAGCCTTATATAAAGTTGGTTGAGTAAACCTTGGTTCATCACCCTCATTATGACCATATTTTCGATACGAAAGAACATCTACAAATACATCAGTATTAAACTTTTGTCTGAATTCCACAGCCAGTTCTAAAGCATACACTATTGCTTCAGCATCATCTCCATTAACATGAAAAACCGGGCTACGGGTTACTTTACCCACATCTGTACAATAAGTACTTGATCGGGCATCCAGATAGTTAGTTGTAAATCCAACCTGGTTATTGATTACAATATGAATAGTACCGCCAGTTTTATAACCTTTTAACTGGCTCATCTGAATCACCTCATAAACTACTCCCTGAGCTGCAATTGCAGCATCTCCATGAATTACGACAGGAATAGCCTTATTGTAATCATCATTATATTTATTATTGATTTTTGATCTTGTTATTCCTTCAATGATAGGACCAACAGTTTCAAGGTGTGATGGGTTTGGCGCCAGGTTTACTCTTACTTTTTGACCACTGCGGGTTTCAACATCATTCTGATAACCTAAATGGTATTTAACATCACCTAATGAAATTCCTTCAGCGTATTCATCTCCAACAAACTCCTTAAAGATATTTTTATATGGTTTCTTTAAAATATTGGCCAAAACATTTAATCGTCCACGGTGAGCCATACCAATCATGACTTCCTCAACACCTAGTTCTGCTCCTCTATTAATTAAAGCCTGTAACCCAGGAATAATAACCTCAGACCCTTCAATGGAGAATCTCTTCTGACCTACAAACTTTTTATGTATAAAACTCTCAAATCCAGCTGCAGCCTTCAACTGATCATAAATACGCTTTTTCTTTGCAACATCGAAATCTGGTGTGTTTTTAACCGTTTCCATTTTATGCTTTAACCACTCCACAACCTCCGGATGACGAATATACAGATACTCAACACCTACTGATTCACAATAGGTTTGCTGAAGATGCGCAATAATATCTTTTAGCTTGGCCTTTCCAAGTCCTAATTTAGATCCGGCTTCAAACTCCATCTCCAAATCAGCTTTTTCTAAGCCAAAGTTTTCAACATCTAAAGAAGGAAAATACTGACGACGCTGACGTACAGGATTTGTTTTTGTAAATAAATGTCCTCTTTGACGGTAGCCATGAATAAGGTTGGCTACATTAAATTCTTTTACTACACCGGT
The DNA here is from genome assembly GCF_026013605.1 of Plebeiibacterium sediminum. Taxonomy (GTDB): domain Bacteria; phylum Bacteroidota; class Bacteroidia; order Bacteroidales; family Marinilabiliaceae; genus Saccharicrinis; species Saccharicrinis sediminus. The sequence goes on along the minus strand of NZ_JAPDPJ010000003.1, from coordinate 35,650 downwards.
ATTTACCGGAGCATCATAATTTTTACGAGCAAAATCAAATCCCTTAAAAAACAACTGATAGCTTTTATCAACAGACTCTGGGTCTTCAAGATAACTTTGGTACAATTGTTCTATAGTCCCAATTTCACTATTCCCAACAAAAGAAAAGTCTTCCATAGATTTAAATTCTTATAATAGGTGTATCTCTTAACTCTTTAAAGAGAATATTATTAACACAAGATATAAAATATGTAAATGAATGATCAAATTAAAGTAATTAGATTTTAAAAACATTGCAAATTGTAGACTTTCATAACATCAAATAAAATTTTTTTATTTACTCGATTTTTTGCATAACGTCTCAAATCTCCTTAAGATGATTTACTGATTTTAAATTCTCATGTTGTATTCACACCTCAATTTGTTTGTTTATTTTACTTTTGTAGATGCATAGAATATTAGACAAAAATCAATGAGTAATTTCCTTCAGCATCTGGCACAATACTATTTTAATAAATATCAAACCAATATCTCGGAATTTTGTTTTGTTTTTCCAGGAAGAAGATCTGGATTATTTTTTCAGCAACACCTTAGTAAGCTGACAGATAAACCACTTTGGTCACCAACAACACTTACGATTAACGAATTTATTCAGGAGTTTGCCAAAGATCAAATTGCAGATAAAATTACCTTAGTTTTTGAGCTATATCAGGTATACGAATCCATCTATAAATCCGGTACTTCGTTTGATGAATTTATGCCTTGGGGAGAAATTATTTTAAATGATTTTGATGATATTGATAAATATCTGGCAGATCCCAAACAAGTTTTTTCAAATTTACTTGCCATAAAAGAAATAGAAGATGACTACAGTTTCTTAACAGAAGAACAGATTGAAACAATTCAAAGTTTTTGGCACAGCTTTAATCCCAATAAACTTTCTGAGCATCAGGAGGAATTTATTAGGATATGGGAAAAACTATATGAGGTATATACTACCTTTAACAAACAATTAAAAGACAAGAACATTACTTACGAAGGTGCAGTTTATCGTTCTATTGCTGATAAGATTACTCAAAAAACACCTTTGAACATCAAATACCCTAAAATTGTATTTGTTGCATTTAACGCACTGAACCAATGCGAAAAAAAGCTATTTAATCATTTACAAATTACCAATAAAGCTGATTTTATTTGGGATGTACCGGAATGGCTATTAAGTTCTAACAACAGAAATCCAAATCCGTTTGAAAGAACCAAAGCACATGAAGCCATTCGCTTTATTGAGGAAAACATCATTAATTTCCCTTCTCCTTCGGATTGGAATTTGCCAGGAAATAAAAATTTACCGGATATTAAAATTACTTCGGTAGCATCAGACACTGCGCAAACTCAAATTGTAAATGATTTTTTAACTCAGCAAAAGGAAAAATCATTACAATATGACAAAAATGAAGAATTGGATTCAGCTTTACGGAATGCAGTAATTCTTACTGATGAAACCATCTTATTGCCAGTACTTCATGCCATTCCTCAAAATGATCAAAAGATCAATATTACGATGGGATATCCCATTAAAAACACACCGGCCTATGGATTATTGGAACTTATTTTTGACTTGCAAAAAAACTGCAGGCAGACCAAAGCCGGGAAAACATGGTTTTATTTTAGAAATGTGTTACCCATTTTAACGCATCAATATGTTGAACCTCTTAACAATGAACTTCATGCCGAATTGGCTAAAAATATTACCCGTCAAAATAAAACCTATATCGAAGCTAATGAACTTCAAAAAAGTAAGCTTTTAATTTCAATTTTTCATCCCATAAAAGACAGTAATGAGTTTTCGGAATACCTGACCAATCTGTTATACTTAATTCATACAGAATTGCAGGACTCTGAAAACAGTCAGATTATTGAAAAAGAATTTATATATCAGTTATTTTTAACCGTTACACAACTTTCCGATTTAATCAGTAAACTAAATGTTAGCATTCAGATCAATACCTGGATTAAGTTATTTAAACGAGCCGCTGACCTAAAAAGCATTCCTTTTAGTGGAGAACCTCTTAAAGGATTACAACTTATGGGAATATTGGAAACCAGAGCGTTGGATTTTGAAAATTTAATCATTCTGAATATGAATGAAGGCACATTCCCCCAATCAGGAGCCACCAATTCCTTGGTGCCATTTAGTTTAAGAAAAGCATTTAATCTGCCAACTATTGAGCATCAGGATTCTATTTTTGCATATTATTTTTACAGGTTAATACACCGGGCTAAAAACGTTCATTTATTATATAATTCATCTGCTCAGGGGATGCAAACAGGTGAAATGAGTCGTTTTTTATTTCAATTAAAATACGAATACCCAAAGGATAAATTAAGTTTTTCAACAGCTGTTGACCACATCAACATTCAAACACATCAAGCCTATTATATTGAAAAGGATGAAAAAACAATGAACATCCTGAATCAGTATTTAAACAAAGGAAGTAGAAAACTATCGCCAAGTGCTTTAAGTTCCTACTTCGAATGTCCAATGAGGTTTTATTACAAATACATATTAAAAGCCTCTGAACCTGATGAAATAACCGAAGAAATTGATCCAAGAATATTTGGTACGCTTTTTCATGAAACAGTTGAAGAACTTTACAAACCATATTTAGGAAAAGAAGTTTCTCCGGAAGATATTAAGGCTATTGCAAAAGATCAAAAACGAATTAAAAATGCATTACTGGAAAGCTTTAATAAATATTTTAGTACCCAGCTAAACCAAAGTGACTTTATTGATATTCAAGGAAAAAACGTTTTAATATACGATATTATCATCAAATATATTCAGCAGTTTTTAGTTGTAGAACAACGACATGCTCCATTTATACTTAAAGGACTAGAAAAACAGGTCGAATCAACAATTCAGATTAGCGAAGGTAAAACTTTAAATGTTGGTGGAACCATTGACAGACTAGACGAGAAAGATGGAATTGTAAGAGTGATTGATTACAAAACCGGATCTGGTGAAGATTTTTTCAATGAAATCGAGGAACTATTTTTAGAGTCAAAACATAAAAACAAAAAAGCCATATTTCAGACTTTGCTCTACAGTTATATCATAAAGAAAGATTTTCCTGAAAACATCAGTTTTCATCCTGGTGTGGTATGGATAAAAAAAATATTCACTTCGCCAGATTATTCTTTAAAAAAGGGAGCCCGAAGTAGTAAAGAAAAATTATCCTTAAAATTAATTGAAGATGAATATATTACAGAATTTAAAAGTCAGATGAATATTTTATTTGATCCTCAAATTCCTTTTAAACAAACAGAATATTCTGACAACTGTAAAATTTGCAGTTACAAGGGCATCTGTGGAAAACAATAGTAATATACAGTAACTAGTAACCTGTCTTCAGCCTACAACACTACTGAAATGTGGACTGTAGACTGGTTACTGTAGACTGGGAATTATTTTAACAAATCAGGTCTTCTTTCTTTTGTTCTTTTATAGGCTTGTTCTTCTTTCCAGGCCTCTATCTTTTTATTGTCGCCCGACAATAAAATATCCGGCACTTTCCATCCATTATAATCTGCTGGTCGTGTATACACTGGTGGCGCCAGTAAATTATCCTGGAAAGAATCTGTTAATGCAGAAGTTTCATCAGAAATAACTCCGGGAATTAATCGTATTACAGAGTCAGCAATTACAGCAGCGGCCAATTCTCCTCCAGTTAAAACATAATCACCAATGGATAATTCCATGGTTATATAATGATCTCTGACACGCTGATCAACACCTTTATAATGACCACATAAAATCATAATATTACCTTTTAGCGACAGCTTATTGGATATACCTTGATTTAAAGTCTGTCCATCCGGTGTTACATAAATAATTTCATCGTATTCCCTCTCCTCTTTTAACTTTTCTATTAAACGAGCAATAGGTTCAATCTGCATCACCATACCTGCTCCTCCACTAAAAGCATAATCATCTACTTTTTTATGCTTGTTGGTAGAATAATCTCTAATGTTATGACATACCAATTCAACCGTGCCTTTTTCCTGGGCTCTTTTGATAATAGATTCACTAAAAGGTCCCTGAAACATCTCTGGAAATAACGTTAAAATATCAATCCGCATTCTCTTTAATTTTGCTGCAAATATAATATTTTACAATTGGTACTTTCAGAATAACTATCATTAAAAACCAAACAGCTTTTATAAACTTTAAAAATTATATATGATGTTAGGGCCAAAAAAATTTGAGGTTTTAACTATATATAATATATTCGTACTACCGAAAGACAGGAATTTAAGATCCTGATTCTTGAATAAGTAGCTTATTGTACCACGAACTTTTATGCTGATGGAAGCAAATGATCTAAACAAATCCGGAGAAGAAAAAGAATTAAATTCATTAAACACTCCTGAAAATACGGAAAGTGAAAACAATAATTCTGTTGAAAATCAACTAGAAACAACAAGTGATTTAACTACAGAACAAAAAGAAACAATAGCTGACACTCCTGAATCATCTTCAGAAGAAAGCACTGCTACTGCTGAAGAAACATCAACAGATGGAGAATCAACAGATACAGAAGACGAAAAACCTGTTTTGGATAAAGTTGATTTAACAGCTTTATCTCGAGAAGAATTGGTTAAACGTTTAAAATATATTACTAAAAACTTTGAGCTTCATGAAATAAAAGATGAAGTAGATGAAATAAAATCTATCTTTTATAAATTATACAATGAAGAAGTAGAAGTATTAAAAAAGAATTTTGTTGAATCCGGAGAACTTGAAGAAAATTTTGCTGCTCCTATCGATGCTTTAGAATTAGAGATTAAGGATCTTATTCATGAATTTAAACAACGTAAATTTGAGCTTATTAAAAAGATTGAAGAAGAAAAAGAAAAAAACTTAAGTGCTAAAAACGAAGTTATTGAGGCTATCAAAAATTTAGTAAATCGTCAGGAATCTCTTAACGAAACCTTTAACGAATTCAGAAGCCTTCAACAACGATTTCACGAAATAGGTCCTATCCCTCAAAACAAAGTAAGAGATACCTGGGATACATATAACCTTCACATTGAAAACTTTTACAACTATGTAAAAATCAATAAGGAATTAAGGGATCTTGACTTAAAAAAGAATCTTGAATTAAAAACTGACCTTTGTGAAAAAGCTGAAAAACTAATTGACGATCCATTGGTAGTAAACAGCTTTAAAACACTTCAAAAATATCATGATCGCTGGCGCGAGATTGGTCCGGTACCTAAAGAAGTTAAAGATGAATTATGGGAAAGATTTAAAGCAGCTACCACTGTTATTAATCAAAAACATCAGGCTTACTTTGAAGGTTTAAAAGATCAGCTTAAAGAAAACTTAAAGCTAAAAACTGACCTTTGTGAAAAAGCTGAGGCAATTTTAAAAGAAGAAGCTCATTCACCTAAAGAATGGGAAGAAAAAAGTAAAAAGCTAATTAACTTACAGCAAACCTGGAAAACAATTGGTTTTGCGCCTAAAAAGGATAACAACACCATTTACGAGCGTTTCAGATCTGCTTGTGATAAGTTTTTTGAAGAGAAAAGAACGTTCTTTAAAGATTATAAAAACGAGCAGCAGCATCATTTAGTTGAAAAAACTAAACTTTGTGAAAAAGCTGAAGCTATGAAAGATAGTACAGACTGGAAGAAAACTACTGACGAATTTATCAAAATTCAGAAACAGTGGAAAGAAATCGGTCCTGTACCAAGACGTCAGTCTGATGCCATCTGGCATAGATTTAGAAAAGCCTGTGATGCTTTCTTTGATAACAAATCCAAGTTTTTTAATAAAGTTGACGAGTCGCAAGATGACAACTTAAAAGCAAAAGAAGCTATTATTGATGAATTGAAAAACTTCAAAAATAGTAGCGACAACGAAGAAACATTCAAACTTCTTCAGGATTACCAAAGAAAGTTTTCTGAAATTGGCCATGTTCCATTTAAGGATAAAGACAGAATTAATCAGGACTTCAGAAATGAAATAAACAAACATTTCGATAATCTGAATATGGATGAGTATCATAAAAATGTACAAAAGTTCAGAAACAGATTAGAAAACATGAAAAATTCTGATCATCAGGACGACAAACTTAATCAGGAACGTCATAAGCTTTTAAATAGATTAAAGCAATTGGAAAACGACATTACTGTTTGGGAAAATAACATTGGTTTCTTTGCCAAGAGTAAAAGCTCTGCTTCTTTAATTAAGGATTTTGAGCACAAAATTGAAAACGGTAAAAGGAACATCAAACTGCTACAAGAAAAAATAGATATGTTAGACCACATGGAAGAATAAAAACATATCAACATATTTAAATAATTAAAAGATGATTTGTATATTTACGAATCATCTTTTTTTTTTAGAGGTATGACAAATATCGTTATGATATTTATTGGAGAATAACTAATTTTACCAACTGAAATTAAAACAAGAATCGTGTTTTTTATAGGGGTATTTTCAACACATATTACATACATCATTTTAGCTTTAATATATGTTTTTGGCTATGGTACTTATGCCCTTAATTTAAAAAAACAAAAAGGTGAGGATCATACTGAATACAAAAGTATTACCTATCAAAAACCTGCGTATTCAAAACCTGTCAAAACCTTTTACGTAAGTAAAATCACCCACAATTCCTGCTCTGAAATAAAAGTAAAAGAACACGCCATAAAAACGTACAATTATAGGTTTATCAAACATAAATTAAAAACCTTTGATTGTAAATCATGGACTAGCTATAACTATCAGTTGCCCAATATTACACGTCCATCTCCAACTCAAGCTTAATTTTGTTATTTATTGTGTAACATTCGATACATAAATCGTAAAACGTTATTAATATTTTTATTGGATTAAAATAAAATTATGCTTGGAGTACTTGGAATTAATCACAAAACAGCTTCACTAGGTATAAGGGATAAATTTGCAATCCCTGCCGACGATATTATTCCATTATCAGAAAGATTTCTACAAATTAAAGAAATTGCCGGAGTTGTTGTATTGGCAACCTGTAACAGAACGGAAGTATATTACTCAAAAGACAACTGCTCAGCTAAAGAATGTAAAGACAATATTTTAAATGAATTACATTCTTATTTGAATGTTGAAACCGATTATAGTTCTAATTTTTACCACCATACTAATGCTGATGCCATCAGACATTTATTTAGGGTAACATCCGGAATTGACTCCATGGTTATTGGAGAAAACCAGATTGTAAATCAAATGAAAAAAGCTTATGTATTTTGTACAGAAGCTAATTTAACCGACGCAATCTTAATGCGTTTATTTCAAAAATCATTTGAATGCAGTAAAAAAGTCAGAACAGAAACATCTATTCAGCAAGGAGCCACATCTGTTGGTTATGTTGCCATTGATATGTGCGAAAAAATATTTGAAAACCTCAAGCTTCAGCATATATTAATTGTTGGTACTGGTGAAACAGGTCAACTTGCACTTAGAGATTTCAAAAAACGAGGTGTTGCTGATATATCAATTACCAACCGAACTGACGAAAAAACCTTAGAGGTAGCTAAAAACAGAAATGTAAATCCTATTTTATTCAGGAATTTTAAAGACCACTTAGCTCAGTCGGATATTATTTTAACTGCAACCAGCGCTGGTGAATATTTAATTACAAAACAAGATATTGAACAGATTCAGGAAATTCGTAAAAACAAAAAACAATTGTTTATTGATCTATCTGTTCCTCGTAATATCGATATTGAAATTGGAAACCTTGATCACACTCAATTAATTTGTGTGGATGATTTACAGAAAATATTGGACGATCATAAGGAAATGAGAGAAAACAGTGTTGACAATGCCAATATTATCATCGATGAGCTTGTTGAAGAATCGATCACTTGGTTAAACAGCCGTTCTCTAAGACCTGTAATTAAGTCTATCACCACAAATATGCAACAGTTAAGCGATAACGAATTGATTGAATATCGCAAAAACATGGACGAGAAAACCATTGAACAAATTGAAAAATACACAGGTTTACTGACTCAAAAATACATCCGAATGCTTATCAAAAATTTAAAAGAGGTTACAAACAACGGAAATGCAACAGCATCTCTTGATGTAATCAATCAACTTTTTAATTTTGAGGATAAGATCAACGAATAACACTTTTGATAAACATGCATCCAAATAAAATAACTATCGGAACGCGAGGTAGCAAACTAGCGTTATATCAGGCATACAAAGTAAAATCTGAGATAGAAAATATTGACCGCAATATTCAAATAGAGGTTAAAATTATAAAAACCAAAGGAGATAAAATTCTTGATGTGGCCTTATCTAAAATTGGAGATAAAGGTTTATTTACCAAGGAACTTGAAGTTGCTTTGATCAATAAAGAAATTGATTTCGCGGTGCATAGCTTAAAGGATCTCCCAACAGAATTACCTTCTGAGTTTTGTGTGGGTGCAGTGTTGGAAAGAGCTGATTTCAGGGATGCTTTAGTAAGTAAAAATGGTTTAAAGCTGAACGAATTAACTCCAGATCATACCATTGCAACTTCAAGTTTGAGAAGAATTGCAGGTTTAAAAAGAATCAATCCGGATTTTAAAATTGTAGATATCAGAGGCAACATAAATACGCGCCTTCAAAAAATGGAAGATGGATATTGCGATGCGATGATTATGGCTGCTGCCGGATTAAAACGATTAGAACTTGATCATTATATTACAGAAATTCTGGAACCTGCTGAATTTATTCCAGCTGTGGCACAAGGAGCTATTGCTATTGAATCTTTATCAGATAACGAATCTGTAAATAATTTCCTAAAGAAAATCAATCATCAAAATACACTAAACCAAGTAACTGCAGAAAGATCATTTATGAAAACCCTGATGGGTGGATGTCAGGTTCCTGTTGGAAGCTATAGTAAACTTGAAGGTGAAACTCTTACGCTTACTGGATTTGTTTCATCACTGGATGGAAAACAATATCTCAAACAAACGATATCAAATAGTGTAAACATGGCAGATCAAATGGGACAAGAACTAGCTCAAAAGCTAATTGATCAGGGAGCCAACGATATTTTAAACAGCATCAGAAACGCATAGATGTTAAAAATGGATAGCATATTAAAAGGTAAAGTTTTTATTTCTACGCGTCCTCTTGGTAAATCAAAAGATATACAAGTACTTTTTGAAAAGGAAGGTGCAGATTTAATTGAATTTCCTATGATTGAGTTGACAGAATCTGATGAGGATCTTTTATTACAAGGTTCCCTTAATCAGATAATGAACTTTACTCATGTTATTTTTACCAGTGCTAATGCTTTTCGTTTTTTTTACAGTCTTATTTCTAAGCAAGAAAATTCTGATGAAATTCTGAATCACCTAAAAGTTGCAAGTATTGGCTATAAAACTTCCGAAGAAATAAAATCTAAGGGATTAAATATTGTGTTTGATGGTCACGCTAAAACCGGCAAAGAGTTTATCACCAAATTAAAACCGTTTTTAAAAGATAAACAAGCCAATATTTTATGGCCTACCGGAGATTTATCTCCAAACAATTTAGTTGACACGCTAAATACGGTTGCTAACATTACAAGAATCAATATTTATAAAAACACAGCACCTGCCAATTTTAATCCGGAGGTACTGCAAAAAATAAACAAAGGTAATTACGATATGATTGTTCTGGCTAGTCCTTCTGCCATTAACAACCTGGTACCAATTACCTCTAATCATTTAAAAGTGGCTTGTATAGGACAAGTAACAGCAGAAGCTACTTTAAAACACAATATTACACCATTAGCCATTGCAGAAGAACCCAATGCTATTGGTATAGTTAATTCAATTAAAAATTATTACAAAAAACTATAATATCACATAAAACTAAAAGATATGGCATTTCCAATTACACGATTAAGAAGAATGAGACAATCTGAAGTCACCCGAAATATGATTAGGGAAACCCGTCTTACACGTGATGACTTAATAATGCCTTTATTTGTTCGTCCCGGAAAAGGAATTCAAAACCCCATTAACTCTATGCCGGGAAACTATCAGCTCTCTGTTGATTTATTAGTTGAAAAATGTAAGGAACTATACAATAAAGGAGTTCAATCCATTCTTTTATTTGGTATTCCTGAACACAAAGATGAGCATGGATTAGTTGCCTGCGAACATAATGGAATTGTACAACAAGCTACAAGAGCCATAAAAAAAGAACTACCTGATTTATATATTATCGCAGATGTTTGTAACTGTGAATATACCACACACGGTCATTGCGGAACAATAATTAATGGCGATGTGGATAATGATTCTACTTTAATCACTTTAGGAAAACAATCTGTTTCTTTAGCCGAAGCCGGAATTGATATGATTGCTCCAAGTGATATGATGGATGGACGTATTGGTTTTATCAGAAATGAATTAGACAAAGCCAACTTTACAAACATGCCTATCATGGCGTATTCTGCCAAATATGCATCTGCATTTTATGGTCCATTTAGAGATGCAGCCGAAAGTGCTCCTCAGTTTGGAAACCGTGCAACTTACCAAATGGATCCTGCCAATAGCAATGAAGCCCTCAGAGAAGTTGAACAAGATATTTTTGAAGGTGCCGATATTGTTATGGTTAAACCTGCATTAAGCTACCTTGACGTAATCAGAAGAGTAAAAGATAACTTTAATATGCCAATAGCAGCTTACAACGTAAGTGGAGAATTTTCAATGGTAAAAGCTGCTGCAGAAAAAGGATGGATCGATGAAAACCGAATTACACTTGAAATTTTAACATCAATAAAAAGAGCTGGTTCTGATTTAATAATTTCGTACCACACTCAGGATGTAATTGATCAATTGTAATAAAACAAACACTATAAAAGTTAAAAGGGTAAAGATTAAAGGGTGATTTCATCCTGACTTAAATACTTTTAACTTTCAACTTTTTGACTTAATAAAAATGAATACAGAAAAGAGTATAAAAGCTTTTCAGGAAGCAGTAAAACATATACCAGGTGGTGTAAATTCACCTGTTAGAGCATTTAAATCAGTTGGTGGAGATCCATTATTTATTCAAAGTGCCAAAGGATCAAAAATTACAGATATCGATAACAACGAATATATTGATTATGTTGCATCATGGGGTCCAATGATTTTGGGTCACTCCCACCCTGATGTTATTGAGGCTTTGCACCAAACAGCAATTAATGGAACCAGTTTTGGAGCGCCAACACTTATGGAAACTGAAATGGCAAATCTTATTTGCGAGATGATTCCATCTATTGAAAGTGTTAGAATGGTTAATTCCGGAACTGAAGCTACCATGAGTGCATTACGTCTGGCTCGTGGTTATACCCAAAGAGATCTTGTTATAAAATTTGAAGGATGTTATCATGGACATGGTGATTCATTTTTAATTAAAGCCGGTTCAGGAGCATTAACTTTAGGTACACCAAATTCGCCGGGAGTTACCAAAGGCACAGCAAGTGATACACTTACTGCCGAATATAATAACCTTGATTCTGTTTTAAGTTTATTTAATGAGTATAAAGAGCAGATTGCCGCTGTAATTCTGGAGCCTGTAACAGGAAACATGGGTGTTGTTCGTCCTACTGATGAATTTATTCAGGGCGTAAGAAAAGCATGTACTGAAAATGGTACTTTACTAATATTTGATGAAGTAATGACCGGATTTAGAGTTGCTAAAGGTGGTGCTCAGGAGGTATTAGGTATTAGGCCGGATTTAACTACACTTGGAAAAATCATTGGTGGCGGATTACCTGTTGGTGCTTACGGTGGTAAAAAGGAGATCATGGATCATTTAGCGCCTAATGGTCCTGTTTACCAGGCAGGAACACTTTCTGGAAACCCTATGGCTATGGCTGCAGGACTTACTACCCTCAAATTATTAAATAGTACTCCTGATTTTTATACTCAATTGGAAGAAAAAGCTCAGTTTTTAAGTGCAGGACTTCAAAACAATCTTGAACAACTTAAGTTTCCTGGTGTTATCAATCGTGTAGGTTCAATGTTTACACTATTTTTTACAAAAGAAAATGAAGTACAAAACTTTTCGGATGTAATGAAGTGTGATACAGAACTTTTCGCAAAGTATTTCAGATTATCCTTAGAAAGCGGTATTTATACAGCTCCTTCTCAATTTGAAGCCGGATTTGTATCAATTGCTCACACAAAAGAGGATTTACAAAAAACGATTGATGCAAGTTTTAACGCATTGAAGCAGCTTAAGAATTAAACTTTTATGAACGATTCATTACTATTAAAAATTCTTGCAGGAGAAAAGACGGAACGACCGCCATTCTGGTTTATGAGGCAGGCGGGCAGAGTACTTCCTTCGTATATGAAATTAAAAGAGAAGTATTCCTTTTGGGAGATGATGCAAGATCCAAAATTAGGCGCAAAAGTTACGCTTTTACCTATTGATGATCTTGGTGTAGATGCAGCAATTCTTTTCTCTGATATACTGGTCATTCCTTACGCTATGGGAATGGGATTAGATTTTACAGATCGAGGTCCTGAGTTTGATATTCCTTTATCGCAAAGAGAAAATCCTTTGGCAGATTTAAAACCAGATCCTACAAGGTTAAATTATATATACGATGTAATCAAACAAATTATAGCAACAAAACCAGCTCACATTCCCCTGATTGGTTTTTGTGGAGCTCCTTTAACTGTTTTGTGCTATATGTTGGAAGGAATTGGCAGAAGTAAAGACTTTCCTATAACACTGAAGTACTTATATCAAAATAAAGAAACGGTAAAAAAGCTTATTGAAGTTATTACTGACTTATCCATAATTTATGCGAAAGGGCAAATTAATAATGGCGTAAAAGTTTTTCAGTTATTTGAAACACATGCCGGATTAATTCCTTTTGACTTATATAAAGAATTGTTCTTTCCTGCAGTTAAAAAAATAGCTCAAGCTGTACGCGAAGAAGGTATTCCTTTTATTTACTTCCCTAAGGATTTAGGCTGTGGTATTAAAGAGGTTACTCCTGAAATGTGCGATTTTTTAAGCATTGATTGGCAAACTCCTATTGATGTGGCCAGAAAAATGGTGGATAGAAACATTGGATTACAAGGAAATATAGATCCTCGCTTATTATATGCTGACCAGAAAACTATTGAATCAAGTTTAAACAAATACATTGATTTTGGAAGTAAGAATCATGATTGGATTATAAATCTTGGACATGGATTTTTACCTGACATTCCGTATGAAAATGCAAAATTTCTGGCTGACTGGATTAAAAATACCAATTGGCAACGATAGATAATGATCATCTTATATATAAAATGCCGGAAACAATCTATTTTCGGCATTTTTTATCTGAAAACCATTAAATACTTGGATTTATGTTAGAGAAGCTTAAAAACAGATGGGGAATAAATTCCAATTTTCAGGTTGTGATTATTCTGGTTGTATTTTCAGTTACTGGTAGTGCAGCTGTTTTTGTTAAGAAGATCGTTTTTGATTTACTTGGTATTGATGCTGATACATCCTTATGGATTAAAATTCCGATGTATGTTTTAACAATACTACCATCATACCAAATACTTCTTTTAGTTATTGGAACCTTATTTGGTCAATATCGATTTTTCTACAACTTCCAGAAAAAAAGCATTGGTCGTTTTTTCAGGAAATCAAAACACAAATAACATCTTGCTAATTCAATCCAAAACTATATCCTAAAGAAATTAGTGGCAAAATAAAGTTATCAGGAGAATGAATAACCGATGCCTTTAATAAAAATCCTTTGGGAGCCTGATATCTATAACCCAATCTAAATGTCACAAAGTCAAATCCCCCTTCTTCATCAGTATTGGTATCTGCAATTAATGCACCAACTCCCAATTCTAAAAAATTCTTCTTCCCTCCCGTCATAAAGGCACTTTCAACAACTGGAATTACAGGATCCCAAATTATAAATCCACCTTTTAAAATTAGCGCATTCTTATTGCTCAATGGTATTAACCGTTCATAAGCAAATCCAAGTAAATCTTCATTGTAAACTGCGTTCTTTTGTATGGTAAACATAGTCTCTTCAAAAACCTCTTTATTCACATTCGTATTATTTCTAGCCTCAACCTGCCCTGCTATATCAGTTAGTGCAAGTATCCATATACCCATCAACAAAACCAACATTTTCATAACTAACAAATTTAAGTGCTATATATAAGTTACAACCAAAACAGAGGGTATACAATAATTTTTCTAAGGTATACTTACCTTATAAGTCTATAAATCAAAGCGTATAATTTTTTATTCTGAATTCGATTATCGAGCTATAAACAAATGAATAATTCAGATGTTAAATAAGCATTAAGAGCGATCTTATATAAGCACACATACATTGTAAGAATGAATAAAACAGAAGAAATAGCAAACATATACATGGAGTTGCAACAGCAAATGTGCCTCCAACTTGAATTATGCGATGGAACGGGAAAGTTTGCAAAGGTACCATGGTCAAAGGAAGTTGGCTATGGTGTTACCGGAGTGCTGAAAAAGGGAAGCATTATTGAAAAAGCTGGGCTTAATTTTTCGCATGTTAAAGGAAAGTTTTCCGACAGAATGGAATCTATCCTTACAACAAATGCTGAAAGATACGAAGCTACAGGTATTTCATCCATCATCCATCCGAAAAATCCACATATCCCAATTATTCATATGAATGTGCGATTTTTTGAATTGGACAATGGTACCTATTGGTTTGGTGGAGGAATTGACCTGACACCTCACTATATTGATATTGAAGAATCTAAATGGTTTCACCAACAATTAGCTGAGGTATGTAACAAATACGATGTTAACTTTTATCCTGAATATAAAGATTGGGCTGACGACTATTTTTATATTGAACACCGTAATGAAACCAGAGGTATTGGTGGAATTTTCTTTGATATGATTCAACCTCAAACAGAAAGCGAACTGAAAAAACTAAAGAATTTCACCATTGACCTGGCTAAATTATATCCTGATATTTATTGTACCATTATGGATAACAAACGAGGTCTGGCCTACACTGAGAATGAAAAAACATGGCAAAATATCAGACGAGGAAGATATGCTGAATTTAATTTAGTTTACGACAGAGGTACAAAATTTGGCCTGGAATCAGGCGGAAACACAGAATCCATTTTAATCAGTCTGCCTCCAATGGCAGAATGGGAACATAATTTCGCTGTACTTCCCGGTTCAAAAGAAGAAAAAACACAAGATCTATTGAAAAAAGGAATAGATTGGATAAACATGTAAAACGTACGATCTTACATTAACCTAATTAAAAATAAATCAAAACAATACTTAAATCATTAATCCAAAGCACACATCTTCTTTTTATTTATCTTTTAATTTTTACCTTTGTACCTTTAAAATTGAAGAGTTTTTAAGGTTTAATTTAAATGTTTGATACAGTGCCGGATACAAGATATATCTTTGTGACAGGAGGGGTTGCCTCATCATTAGGCAAAGGAATTATTTCAGCCTCTTTAGCAAAATTATTACAATCGAGAGGTTATAAAGTAACAATTCAAAAGCTAGATCCATATTTGAACGTGGATCCGGGTACTTTGAATCCATATGAACACGGAGAATGTTATGTTACTGAGGATGGTGCAGAAACAGACCTTGATTTAGGACATTATGAACGTTTTTTAAATGTTCCTACATCTCAGGCTAATAACGTTACCACCGGAAGAATATACCAAAATGTAATCAATAAAGAGCGCAAAGGTGATTTTCTTGGTAAAACGGTACAGATCATTCCTCATATTACAGATGAGATTAAAAGAAACATTAAACTATTAGGTAGTAAACACAAGTTTGATGTTGTAATTACAGAAATTGGTGGAACTGTTGGTGATATTGAATCGTTACCATACGTTGAAGCTGTTCGTCAGTTAAAATGGGAATTAGGAAACAGAGCATTGGTTATTCACTTAACATTGGTTCCTTTCCTAAACGCATCAGGGGAATTAAAAACAAAACCAACTCAGCACTCTGTTAAAACTTTACTTGAAGCCGGAGTTCAACCGGATGTTCTTGTATTACGTACGGAAAAAGACTTAGGTGCAGATATCAGAAAGAAAGTAGCACTATTCTGTAACGTTAACCCACGCGCTGTAATTCAATCTATTGATGTATCTACAATCTACGAAGTGCCTGTAAAAATGCAGGAAGAAGGTTTAGATGAAATCTGTTTAGAAAAGTTAGAATTACCAGTAAACAAAACACCTGATCTAAAAAAATGGAAGAGCTTCCTTAGCAAACTTAAAAATGCTGAAGAAGATGTGACCATTGGTTTGGTAGGTAAATATGTTGAATTGGCAGATGCTTATAAGTCAATTATTGAAGCACTAATTCACGCAGCAACATATCACGACAGAAAAGCTAAAATTAAATTAATACATTCAGAAGAACTAACTTCAGAAACTGTTGCTGAAAAACTTAGTGATCTTGATGCAATTCTTGTTGCGCCAGGTTTTGGTAACAGAGGTATTGAAGGTAAGCTTGAAGCAGTAAAATATGCCAGAGAAAACAACAAAGTATTTCTTGGTATTTGCCTTGGAATGCAGTGTGCAGTAATTGAATTTGCGCGCAATGTGGTTGATTTAGAAAGAGCCAATTCTGCTGAAATGGATCATTCTTCACCTTACAAGGTAATTGATTTAATGGAAGATCAGAAGAATGTTTCTGATATGGGTGGTACAATGCGTTTAGGAGCATATGACTGTTCTTTAAAAGAAGGAACAAAAGCCTTTGAAGCATACGGTAGAAAAGCAACTCATGAAAGACACCGTCACAGATATGAATTTAATAATGACTATCTGTCTCAATTTGAAGAAAAAGGTATGATAGCTTCAGGAACTAACCCAGATACTGGTTTGGTTGAAATAGTAGAAATTCCGGAATTGAAATGGTTTGTTGGGGTGCAATTCCACCCTGAGTATAGCAGTACTGTACTTAAACCTCATCCAATTTTTATGGCATTTATTAATGCTGCTATCCAAAAATAACTTTAATAAATAAACTGAAAATTTAAATCTAAAATGGATAAAAATTCCGTTACAGGGTTGGTTCTGATCAGCATCATTATTGGTGTTTTTATGTGGTGGACCCAACCTACTGAAGAACAGAAAGCTGCTCAGAAAAGATATCAGGATTCTATTCAACAGGTAGAACTTGCAAAAGAGAAAGCTGCCTTAGAATTTGAAAAAAAGAAAGAAGCTGAAAATACAATTGCTTTTGATGAAAATACTGCTGACAGTACCATTCAAAAGGAATTAACCAACAAATATGGTTTATTTGCTCATGTTGTTACTGGTGAAAATCAGTTATATACACTTGAAAACAGTAAAATCAAAGTAAAATTTTCAAGCAAAGGTGCTAAAGTTTATTCTGTTGAATTAAAAGATTTTAAAGCTCACAATGGACAGCCGTTAATTTTATTTGATGGTGATAAAAACGTATTTGGATTTAACTTTTTTCATAACAACAGAATCTTAAATACAAACGATCTTTATTACACAATAGATCAATCAGCTACAACTGATTCTACTTTATCTTTTAAATTATCTTTAGGAGATGATCAGTATATGGCGATTAACTACCAACTGCCTGCAGATGCATACATGCTTGACTTCAATTTTGAGCAAAATAGCATGGATGATATTATTCAATCAAACAGAGGTGGTTTTGATTTAAATTGGAATCTAGACCTGTTGGCTCAGGAAAAAGGGAGAAAGAATGAGATCCAATATTCTGGTGTATATTTTAAATATGATCAGGATGAAATTGATGATATAGCTGGAAAATCAGGAGAAGAAACTTTTAGAACACCAGTAAAATGGGTTGCCTACAAAGATCAGTTCTTTTCTTCGGTACTTATTGCTAAAGATGCATTTTCCTCTGGTTCAACATCAATTGCTGTTCATAGCGAAGAAGAAAATACACCTTATATAAGTACTAACAAAACGGAATTGGTAATTCCTTACGAAGGTGGAGCTCACAACGTAAAATCATTCCAGTTTTTCTTTGGTCCTAACAAATTTAAAATCCTTAAAAAATATAAGGATTTAGGTCTTAAAGATTTAATTCCACTAGGCTGGGGAATTTTTGGATGGGTTAACAGATACATTGTTATTCCTATTTTTAACTGGCTCGAAGGTTCAATAGCTAGTTATGGTTTAATTATTTTCATTCTTACTTTAATTATTAAGTTAGGATTGTTCCCATTGACATATAAATCATATATGTCAACAGCAAAAATGAAAGTTCTTAAACCTCAGATTGATGAGATTAACGAAAAGATTCCTGCAGAAAAGTCAATGGAGCGCCAAAAAGCAACAATGGCTTTATACCAAAAAGCAGGTGTTAGTCCGTTAGGAGGATGTTTGCCTATGGTATTGCAAATGCCAATTTTATTTGCGATGTTCCGCTTCTTCCCTAACTCAATTGAATTAAGACAACAAAGCTTTTTATGGGCAACTGACCTTTCTACTTACGACTCAATTTTGCAATTACCATGGAATATTCCATTCTACGGTGATCACGTAAGTTTATTCTGTTTGTTGATGTCTATTACTAACATCGTTTATACTAAGATGAATCAGGAAATGACTCAATCAACAAGTCAAATGCCTGGTATGAAAGGTATGATGTATATGATGCCTGTAATGTTCCTTGTTTTCTTTAATAACTATGCTTCAGGTTTAAGTTACTACTACTTTATTTCTACATTAATTACTATTTTACAAACTGTATTAATCAGAAGATTTGTAGATGAAGAAGCTATTTTAGCTAAACTAAAAGCCAACCAAAAGAAACCAAAGAAAAAATCAGGTTTCCAGGCTAGAATTGAAGAAATGGCTAAGCAACAACAACAAATGCAAAAGAAAAAGAGAAAATAATCTTTTTTAGACAGATGATATAAAAAAAAGGAGAACTAAAATTAGTTCTCCTTTTTTATGTTCCATATTTGCTCTAAGGACATTCCCTCTTTCAGCTTCGGAATTAATTCTTTTATCGGTTCCCAAATGGAGTTATCATCTGAACTATCCGGTGGAACAATAACATTTAATGATAAAGGTTTTATTTCAATCTCTGCCTTTTTTCCTAAAATAACGGGCTCCCCGTCAATATGCGCAAGAATATCTGTCTTCTTCTCTACGGTAATCTTTTTAGCGCGAATCACTTCGTTGTTATTATTTTTATCCAGAGATTTATCTAACAAGCTAAGCAGCATAGCAGGCGTAATGATTTTTGGAAAATCATGTATAATGCTAACATCTATTAATCCATCATCAATTAATGCATTAGGAGCAATATGTATATTATTACCATACTGCGACGAGTTTGCCAAACTGATTAAAAAAGCTTTACGTTTATAAACTTTACCATCAATATTAATTACATAATCATGAGCTTTATAAGTTGCATATTCAGTGGTAATCAACTGAAGGTAACCCAATGGACCTCTCATCTTTTTACCCTCAAACTGATGGCTAATATGGGCATCAAAACCAATACCAGCTACATTTACACAACAATATTGATTTACCTTTAATGAATCAATTTTTTTAATGTTCAGTTCATTAATAGCCCGAATAGCTCTTTTAACATTTAATGGAATATGCAAATACCTGGCTAATCCATTTCCTGAACCTGTTGGAATAATAGCTAAAGCAGTTGATGTATCCACTAATTTTGATGCAACCTCATTAACAGTTCCATCTCCACCTACTGCAACAACAACATCATAAATACCGGCAGCTTCACCTGCCAACTCACGGGCATGGGCTTTATATTGTGTATAGCTGATATCTACATCTAATCTTTTTTTATCAACTTCAGATTCTATATATTTCTCTACTGTTTTTTGTTTTCCAATTCCGGAAACCGGATTGATAAGAAACAAAATTTTTTTCTTCATAAAAGGTTTTCAAATTTTTGATTCAATGGTTAATAGATTCAAACGTTTTTTTCTTAAAGCTACAAAAGTAAAGAGAATTAACTGGAGGATATCAAAAAGTTTTAAAAAAGATCTATTTTTATACTGTTTTAATATAACATATTTGTGTTTTTAACGTATCTCGACAGATAATATCATCCGGAAATGTTAATTGAGTGCATCTTAACAAAGATGAAACAGCAAAGAAACTTATAACGCTTTATTGTTTCAAAAATCATTGAAAGAAATTACATCGCATATGAATAAACTTATTGAATTCGACAGTCAACTTCTACAATTAATCAATTATTTTCATACAGACTTTTGGGACAATGCTTTTTGGATGATATCGAGCATTATAATCTGGATTCCTCTATATGCTGTTATTTTATACGCTATTATTAAAAGTCAAAAAGCACAAAGTTGGATTACCATACTTGCTCTTATTATTTTGGTTGTTTTATGTGATCAGATTTCACACCAGGTTTTTAAACATGGATTTGAACGCCTCCGTCCTACTCATGATCCCTTACTCAAGGATTTTGTAAAGATAATTCATGGATACAGAGGTGGAAAATATGGTTTTGTATCATCGCATGCCACTAATACCATGGGACTTGCTGTTTTATCTTCTTTACTATTCAGAAATAAAGTTTATTCTATATTTATCTTTATTTGGGCCCTGGTAATATCATACTCAAGAATTTATCTTGGAGTTCATTATCCGGGTGATGTTGTTGGAGGATTAATTTTGGGAGCATTAATAGGGTTTGGTGTTTATAAGCTATACAAATTAGTTATTCCCCGCTTCGTGAGATTGACATTTTTTAACAAAAAAGGATTAAACAGAGGTATCGCAGAACAATTTGATGTATCCTCAATAATGCTGATCGTTTTTGCAGGAATATTTAGTTTTGTGGTTATTTTATTGGCTGCAAAGGTAATGATGCCTTAATATAACAGGCCACAATAAGCATTTTAGTATCAAAAACAATGCCCGAAGAGGTTACTTAAAGGTTAAATATATTTTAAAATTAAAATATATTTTTTAACTTTAAGACACTTCAAATTTTTAAAAACTAAATGCTTATGAGCACTACAACGATCACTTTCAATCAACTTAGGAAACTAAAAGACAGCCTTCCTAATGGTAGTATGAGAACTATCGCTGAAGATTTAGATTTAAATGTAGAAACTGTGCGAAACTATTTTGGTGGTAAAAATTACGACCGGGGTAAGTGTGTAGGAATACACATAGAACCAGGTCCGGACGGTGGAATTGTAGAACTTGACGATACTACCATATTAGAATACGCAAAGGATTTATTAGAAGGAAAAAAACAAGTTCATGAATATAAAAATTAAACAATACGAAAAAAGGAGCTTTTAGCTCCTTTTTTTTATTTTATTGAGGTATTATTTATTTCAACTTATCTCCTCGTTTTAATATCTCTTCATCTCTTTTAAGAGAATATTTTAAAGTAAAGTAACCTAACAGTCCTGCAACAATAGAACCTAATAAAATTCCAATTTTTGATTGATTCAGAATTTCCGGAGCATTAGGATAAGCTAAACTTGCTATAAAAATAGACATTGTAAAACCAATACCTCCTAATAGGCCTAAACCTCCAAATGAAAGCCATGATGCCCCTTTAGGCTTCACAGAAATACCTATTTTAACCGCTAACCACGAAAACAGTGTAATACCTATTACCTTACCAAAAACAAGGCTAAATGCTATTGAAAATGATACCATTCCAAAGGCATCTGCTTCATGACCTCCTCCTAAAACAACACCAGCATTTGCCAGTGCAAAAACAGGTAATACAAAAACACTTATAAATCCATGAAACTGATGTTCGATATACTGCAAAGGACTACGAACTCTGCCAACAGCATTCTCTATTTCATCGGCAGCATGCAGTTGCTCTGAAGTTAATACCATGGCATTGCTGTTTTTAGGTACATTTACAAAATGCTTCACTTCCTTATTGATCCGCGTCAAAAACTGATCAACACGAACTTTGGGTCGCGCTGGAATTGTAAACGCAATTAATACACCTGCAATGGTAGCATGCAATCCAGAGCCTGGTCCATCAACACCTGATTCAAGAAATAAGAACCAGATAATAAAACCTAAAAATGTGTACAATCTTAAATCCTGTATATTTAAATAATTTGCAATAATCAGAATACCTAAAAGTGCAAAAGCAATAAATAAGTAGGTCCATTGTAACTCACCTCCATAAAACAAGGCAATAACCAATACAGCCCCCAGATCATCAACTATTGCCAACGCTGTAAGAAATATTTTTAAACTTAATGGCACTCTTTTTCCTAACATGGCCAGTATACCTAACGAAAAGGCAATATCAGTAGCCATAGGAATACCCCAACCATTACCAGCCTCACCTTCCAATCCAAAAGAAAAGAATAAAATAATTGGAACAACCATCCCTCCTACTGCGGCAAATATAGGTAACGATGCCTGTTTTACTGAACTTAATTCGCCTGCTAAAAACTCCCTTTTAATTTCCAGTCCCACCACAAAAAAGAAAATGGCCATCAATCCATCATTAATCCAATGATGCCAACTCATTTTTAAACTCAACGTGTGCACTTCTAACGAAAATAAATCATGCCATACCTCTTCGTATGAATGATGATGAACATTAGCCCAAATTACGGCAACCAAAGTCGCAAACATCAATAAAAAGCTTCCACTTGTAATACCTTTAAAAAAACGTTGATAAAAGCTTTGTTGACTTAAACTTTTAGTACTTGTCATAATTTCTGTTTCCCTTTACTAAATTTCTAAATTATATAATTAACTACTCTCTTTAAAAAATTGATTTACTGCACTGAGTTTCTCAGGAGTTCCAATATCAAACCAATATTCACTCCAATCTTTCCAGCCATAAATATGATACTGCTCCGACAAATCCAGATATCCCTTTGTAATAGAAAATTTTCGCTTCTCGCCCAACATTTGAATGATTTCCGGTTCCACAATATGTATTCCAGAAAATGCTAAAGAGTCTAAATCTTTCTTATTTCTTGTAATTATTTGCTCTCCGGAGGTTATATTTTGCCATCCTGACAAATGCATCTCTTCATCAAAAAGAAAATAACGTGAGGTATCTCTGTTTTTTACCATTAACGTTGCAATACCTCCTTTTTGATTATGATATTCGACCATTTTATTTAAATCGGCCCCGGTAAGTACATCTGAATTATATAAAACAATAGGTTTTGTTAAATCAAAAAGAGGTCCGGCTTTAATTAAACCACCACCTGTTTCCAATAACTCACCACGTTCGTCTGACAACAAAATCTCAACACCTTCAAAATTTAAAGTACGAATATAAGCTTCAATCTTTTCAGCATGATGATGCATATTGATTACGATACGATCAACGCCTATTGAAATCATTTTTTCAATGGCATGCAAAAGCATTGGTTTTCCATTTACCTCAACCAATGCTTTTGGTATTTCTTTTGTTAAATGAGCTAATCTTGTTCCTAAACCAGCTGCAAAAATTAATGCATTCATTTAATAAACTAATCGTTTTTTACTGGTTTACACAGTTTCTTTTCTTTGTTTGATGTTTGATTACACTTTTTACATCTAAACTTTTTCTCTTCTTGCTTTTGAGGATCTTTGTCTTTCTTTTTATCCTTCTTACACATCTTACTCATAACTTTAAGCTTTTTTTATCTCTTGCTCAATATGACGAATTTTAACCGTAACCGGATATTTAGCACTCAGGTATTGAGCCAATTGTTCAGCACTGTAAACAGAACGATGCTGCCCACCTGTACAACCAAAATTAACCATCAAATGTTTAAAATTTCGCTCAATATACTTCTCTACAGACTGAGAAACCAAAGAAAATACAGAATCCAGAAATTGTTTCATTTCAGGTTCTTTTGATAAAAACTCAATTACCGGCTCATCTTTACCTGTAATATGCTTGTATTCAGGATATCTTCCCGGATTATGAATAGCTCTGCAGTCGAATACAAAACCACCACCATTACCACTCATATCAAAAGGAATTCCACGTTTATATGAAAAACTATTAATAGTAACAGTTAATGCATTGATCTGTTTTAATCGTTCATTATTAACCAATGAGCCAAGAACCCTGTTTAATTCAGGAACATCAATTGATAAAGGTTTATTTTTAAGCAGATAAGAGATATTTTGCAATGCAAAAGGAATACTCTTCAGGAAATGCTCCTTCTTTTCGTAAAATCCCCGGAAACCATAAGCTCCCATAGCCTGCATAATACGAATATAAACATACCCTGAGAAATGTTGCTTAAACAACTCCTCATCAACCTCCTTATTCTTTTTAAGTTCATCTATATAAAAGGCCAATAACTCATCTCTCATTAAAGGAGAAATATCCGCTTTCCCATCATAAAGTAAGGAAGCCAAATCGTACTGCAAAGCACCTTTTCTTCCGCCCTGATAATCAATAAACCAAGGTTCTCCCTGTTTTACCATTACATTTCTGGATTGAAAATCGCGATATAAAAAATAATCGTGCTCAGCATCCAGTAAAAACTCAATTAACTTGTTAAAATCATCCTCAAGCGCCTGTTCATCAAAAGCAACCTGAGCTAATTTTAAGAAGTAATATTTAAAGTAATGCAAATCCCAAAGCATGGATTGACGATCGAAAGCTTTACGTGGGTAGCACAAATCAAAATCAAGTCCTTCAGTTCCCTTCAGTTGAAATTGGATTAATTCCTTAAGGGTCTTTTTATATAATTCAATTAATTCAGGAGACATCTCTTCTCCTGTTCTGTTTTCTTGCAAAAAGTCAAAAAGAGTAGTACGTCCAAGATCTTCAATTAAATAAATCCCTTCATTCAGATTCTGAGAAAACACTTGAGGTACTTTTAATCCCCGGGCATAAAAATGCTCCGTAAAGCCTATAAAAGCTCTATTTTCTTTCTCATCTTCATTAAAAACTCCCAGTGCACATTTATCTCCACCACAAATTCGAACATATTCTCTATATGATCCCGATGGCGGAAGCAAGGATAAAGACTCTACCTTTTCGCCCGACCATTGGGTAAACATTTCCATCAACAACTGTTGTTTCTCTAACTTCATATTTTATGCTTAAAACTGCATATACAACCACGACAGTCCAATAGCTGCAAGTATAGCAGGAAGTAAATTCAAAACTTTTATTTTCTTTATTTCTAAAATATTAATACCTAAACCAACCAGTAGTACTCCTCCAACAGCAGTCATATCGTTGGTGATTACTTCCGAAAAATAATCACCTAAAAAGGCCGTTAATACAGTTAATCCCCCCTGATAAACCAATAATGGAACTACAGAAAAAGCGACTCCTGTACCAAAGGCCGAAGCCAAAGCTATGCTGGCAAAACCATCCATGATTGATTTGGTTAACAACAGATCAAAACCATTACCCAGTCCCTCTTCTATTGCTCCCAGAATAGTCATGGAGCCCATGCAATACAATAAAAAGGCCGTAATCATTCCTTCAGAAAAGCGTTCACTACCTATTTTAAACTTATTTTTTAGCTGATTGGCAATATTCTCAACCCGGTTTTCAAGACGAAGCAATTCGCCCAGTATTCCACCTATGATTAAGCTAAAAACCATTACGAGCAGATGGTTGCTTTTAAGGGCCATGGCAACACCCAGCACCAATGTAAATAATCCGATCCCCTGGAAAACAATTTTAATAAACCGTTCCGGCAATTTTGAGCGAAATAGAATACCTATTAAACTTCCCAAAAGCACGGTTGAAATATTTATAATTGTTCCGGTTATCATTCGTTATTATCCAATATCTTAAATTCTTTCCAAAGATAGAGAAATAGTTAATATTGGGGAAAAAATATAGCGCCCAAAGACGCTATATAAGACATTCTATCTAATAAAAGGATAGAATTTTAAATTTTATAAGAACAAAAATATTTTAAGACTAAACCTCTTTTACTTTTACCACTCCATTTCGATAAGCATCCAGCAGTCTGTTCAAATTATTAATTTGCTCCTTCAGAGTTACACCTATATCTGTATCGCCAACCCTGATTCTTACATTAGCATGTTCAATCATATTACGAATTGAAACAATATCATCCTCATCCTCAATAGCTTTTCGCCTTGATTCAAAAGGAGCATGCTCGGCCAGTATCAGGTTATAAGAATCATAAATCAACGTATATCCTGCAATACCGGTAACTTTTTGATACGGACGAGACATTCCTCCATCTATTACAAACAACCTGCCCTCTGCTTTTACAGGACTCTCGCCTTTGGTTACTTTTACAGGCACATGACCATTTACAATATGGGACACTTCAGGATCTAAACCAAATTCTTTTAGAATACGACAACAGGTATCTTTATCATCGCGTAATTTATAATAACTATTTCCCTCCTCTTTATGCGTTTCTTTATCTTCAATGAAGTAACGCTCAAAGGTGGCCATCTTCTTTTTTCCAAAAAGCGGAGAGTCGGCACCACTCCACAGCGACCACATATAATCCTGATCTTTAATATCCCGATCCCTATCTTCACGATTCAAATAAGCCCGTCGGCAAATCAAATCATATTGATCACACAACGCCTTGCCACTATACTTTTCACCATGAAGCGTAACCTGCTTAAACTGCCCTTTATCATCAAGAGGAATACAACCGTGATACAGCAAATTTGAGTTATAAGTCAAATACGTACTTCCCTTTGTAAATAAGGTTTTAACATGGCGCTGAAGCTTATCGCAATTCAGGAATGAGAAACGTAATTTTTCAATCAGAACCTCTTCCTCTTTTGTTAATTTATAAGGATGCTTAGGATTGATTGTTGGAAATAGTTTATCCTTTAGTTCATAGGATTTACCATTGATAAGAACAGTGCCTTCTTCGTAATTTATTTGATCCAGCAATAAGCGATCATCCATTCCCAATTCAGGATTTCGTCGGATAATTTCGCCCTTAAGCTTCATCTCTAAAATAGAAATGGCTTTATGCATTTTACTGATCAGCCTAATTTGTGTGGAGCCTAAGTTTTCGGGCGGTGTATTTACCGGAACAAACTCATGACACGGGTCATTGGCATAAGCCTTTAATGCAAAAGTAGCCAGCGGAAGCAAGTTAATACCATAGGCATCTTCCAGCGTAGATAAATTATTATAGCGAGCACTTATTCTGATTACAGCAGCAATACTTGCTTTTATTCCGGTAGCTGCAGCCATCCATACAATATCATGGTTTCCCCACTGAATATCTACAGAATGATGATCCTGAATCAGATCCATCACCTTATCAGCATAAGGTCCACGATCAAAAATATCGCCGATAATATGCAGGCGATCAATCAATAGTCGCTTAATAAACTTACTAATGGCAATAATAAAATAATTCGCTCTTTCTACTTTTATAATGGATTTAATGATACTATCAAAATACAATTCCTTTTTGGCCTTATGCTCATCCAGAAGTTCATCCATCACATAGGCAAAATCCGGCGGCATTGCTTTACGAATTTTAGAACGGGTAAATTTATCTGCAGCAACTCTGGCCACTTCTATTAACCTACGAATTGTAATAGAATACCAATTATCAAGATCTTCTTCTTCATTAACAATCAATTCCAGTTTTTCTTCAGGATAATAAATCAATGTTGCCAATTGATTTCTATCCTTTTCACTTAAAGTATACTGATAAACGGAATCAATCTTTTTTCGCACCATACCTGATGCATTGCGCAAAACATGACTAAATGTTTCGTATTCGCCGTGTATATCGGTTAAAAAATGCTCACTCCCTTTTGGCAGGTTCAGTATGGATTCGAGGTTGATAATTTCTGTACAAGCAGCCTGAACGGTTGGAAATTTTTGAGAAAGTAAATTCAGGTATTTTAATTCATCTTCGCTATATGTGTTTTTTCCCATATGATATATTTGTTATGTGCAAAGGCTCTGAAGCTCAAAGTCTCTTTTGAATTTCAGATTATACACGATCTATTACTATTTAAGAAACCCACGAATCTAACCTACAAATTGCATATTCCTCATTCTAAACAAGTAAACACTAAATAAAGTTGTCCAAAAGTCGATTAAAAAAGAAAGTATACTCGTTTAACGTGCAACAAACAACCGGAATTTGGCACTTCACAATCAGGTTAAACATCTGTACAAATTCGTCGGTACATCTTAAAATAACTGTATAGAGTAAAAATATAACAAAAAAGCAATTTGTTGGCATTTATCTTTTACTCTTTCCAGCCCATGCGCTCTTTTATACGAATAATTTCTTGTTGTAAACCCGCTACAGTTTGTTCTAAATCGGGTGTTTCATCTTGTATCTCGGGCATTATATTACTGATATAATGCACAAACTGCCACACCTCACAAATACCTTCTGCTGGTATTTTATAAGGTTTATAAAGGGGATTTAAAGAATGTAAAAGCAACACTTTTTCCTCATCCAGCTTATTCTCAACAATTTTAAATACAACCCCATCATCCTGAGTTACGATAACACAAGGCGTTCCTGTTTTTATATTTCTCCAGTCCAGTAAAAATTCACCGGTTACCCACGAACCACTTGGAACCGGAAGCATTGAATCGCCGGATATTTGAAAGGTTCTGTATTTTTTTTCGCTCGATAAAAAGGGCAATTGAAAAACAGGTAATTCCTTAACATATTCAGGATCAGAAAACCCGGTAGTGTATCCGGCTTTAGCTTTCTCAGGCACCAGCTCTATATTTTCTCTGTTTTCGGAATCTACGGTTGACACCAATACTCTTAATCCACTCCCCTTTAAAAATACATCGAATCCATTTTCCAGTTGCGAAAGCTGACTTTCTCGAAGCGACGTTAAATCCACTTTTATTAAAGTATCTATTGCTACATTAAAATAGCCGGAAAAAGCGACCAAAACAGTAACACTTGGCAGTGCCACACCATTTTCGTACCCACTCAATGTAGATCGCTTCATATTTAAGGCTACAGCCACATCATCCTGGGTCCTTTTTCGGCGCTTACGCAAAAATTTAATATTTGAACTAAAAAACATACTTCCTGATAAAAAAGATATGAACAACTAAATCTCCTGAGAATGTTCTACTTCACTTCGATTATTTACTAGTCAAAACAGAAAATAAAACATGCTTTAATTTTCAAATATAATCATTTTTGATTAAATTATAAACGCAACTTTGATTATTTTCTAATCATTTATATAAAAAAGATGTCTGGTAGTCAACGACAAATAGTACATATGGATTTAGACACATTTTTTGTGTCTGTGGAGCGGTTACATAACAGCGTTTTAAATGGCAAGCCTGTAATTATTGGAGGCATGTCGGACAGAGGTGTTGTTGCGGGATGTAGTTATGAGGCTCGTAGATTTGGCGTACACTCAGCTATGCCAATGAAAATGGCTCGACAGCTGTGTAGCGATGCTTATTTTATCAGAGGTGATATGGATGAATACTCTAAACAGTCGCGTATTGTAACAGAGATTATTGCAGAGAGAGCACCTGTTTACGAAAAAGCTTCAATTGATGAGCATTATATGGATTTAACCGGAATGGATCGTTTTTTTGGTTGCTTAAAATGGAGTAAAGAACTTCGCCAAACCATTATTAAAGAAACCGGCTTACCCATTTCTTTTGGATTATCAACCAATAAAACGGTATCGAAAATTGCTACCGGAGAGGCAAAACCCAATGGTGAAATGGAAGTAATTCCTACTCATGTACAGCCATTTTTAAATCCGCTATCCATAAAAAAAATACCGATGCTTGGTCCTAAAACGTATCAACTATTACGCTCTATGGGAATAGTTAATATTGAAACCCTAAGTCAGGTGCCTGTTGATATGATGCAACGGGTTTTGGGCAAAAACGGCATTACCCTTTGGAAAAAAGCCAACGGAATAGATCCCACTCCGGTAATTAAGTACATGGAACAAAAGTCAATGAGTACAGAGCGAACCTTTGAACAGGATACAACAGACATTCGCTATTTAAACGAATTAATTATTCGCATGGCTGAGAAACTGGCTTTTGAACTCCGGACTAAACAAAAGTTAACAGGCTGCATATCGGTAAAAATAAAGTATTCAAACTTTGATACACATTCGCTGCAAAAGAAGATTCCTTATACATCATTCGACCATGATATTATTTCCGTAGCTCAGGATCTTTTTAAGCGGGTATATACCAGGCGAATGCTCATACGTTTACTAGGAATCAAACTAAGTAGTTTAATTACAGGAACGCAACAGCTTAATTTATTTGAGGATACGCCGGAAACGGTAAACCTGTATCAAACTATGGACAAAATAAGAAAACGCTATGGTAAAAATGCTATTGGAAGAGCTGCAGCCATGCGGTAGAAGTTGGAAGTTGTAAGTCAAAAGTTGAAAGTTAAGTAGTAGGCAGTCTACAGTTCTCAGTTGGCAGCCAGTAGACTGAAGACTGAGAACTGAAGACTGTAGACTGCCAACCTGGAACTAAGTATTAAAAAAATGCACTTAAATACACATACATATTACAGCTTACGATACGGTATTTTATCTCCTGAAGATTTAGCCCAGCAGTCCTCATCTTTAGGTATTAAAGTTATGGTGCTTACCGACATCAATAACAGTACCGGATTGTTTGATTTTATTAAAGCTTGTCGCGAAGTTGGTATTACAGCTTTAGCCGGCATTGAGTTCAGAAGAAACCATAAGTTACTGTATATTGGGATAGCCAAAAACAATCAAGGCTACATGGAGCTCAATAATTTTCTGACACGCCATAATCTTTCCAATACAGAACTCCCCTATAAACCCAATTCCTTTGACCACGTTTATTTTATTTATCCTTACGGAAGTATACAACCCAAAGACTTACAAGAAAATGAATTTGTAGGCATTCAACCACTACAGCTTCGTAAGCTTATTTCTTCATCATTTCGATACCAGCAACATAAGCTGGTAGTTTGGCAACCTGCTACCTTCTCTAACGAAAAAGGTTATGCTTTACATCGCCACCTGCGAGCCATTGACAAGAACATCTTATTAAGTCAGCTAACACCCGAAGATACCGGACAAGTCTCTGACATATTGCATTCGCCGGATCAAATACGGCAAACTTATGCGCAGTTTCCTGAGATTATAAAAACTACAGAAGAGCTGTTAAAAGAATGTAGTTTCGATTTTGATTTTACTGCAATTCGTAATAAAAAAACATTTACCGGAAGCTTTTACGATGACAAAAAACTTTTGGAGAAATTAGCGCTGGATGGCATGTTATACCGGTATGGTGCCAATAATATTCATGCACGAGAAAGAATAGAGAAAGAATTACATATTATTAATAAACTAGGGTTTGCTGCCTACTTTTTAATTACCTGGGATATTATTCGCTACTCAATGTCGAGGGGATTTTACCACGTAGGACGAGGTAGCGGCGCCAACAGCATTGTGGCCTTCTGTTTAAAAATTACCGATGTTGACCCCATCAAACTTAACTTGTATTTTGAACGCTTTTTAAATCCCAAACGTACCTCTCCGCCCGATTTTGATATTGACTATTCATGGAAAGAACGGGAAGAAGTGCAGGACTATATTTTTAAAAGATACGGTGCCAAACATACCGCCCTGCTTGGTGCTATGAGTACATTTAAAGGAAAATCAATCATTCGTGAACTGGGTAAAGTATATGGTTTACCCAAGGAAGAAATTGATTTGATGATTGACTATCCGGAAACTGCCAAAGACGACCAGATTAAACAAAACATCAATCATATTGGATCGTTAATGACCGATTTTCCAAACCTCAGAACCATTCATGCCGGGGGAGTATTAATATCTGAGGAACCCATTACCTGCTACACTGCTCTCGACATGCCTCCCAAGGGTTTCCCAACCACACAGTGGGATATGTATATTGCCGAAGATATTGGTTTTGAAAAACTGGATATTCTTTCGCAACGGGGAATTGGACATATTAAAGATTGCACCCAAATAGTACTGCAAAATCAAGGTATTGATATAGATGTTCATCAGGTAGAAAAATTTATGGCGGATGAAAAGGTTAAAGATCAACTTCAAAATGCTGAAACAAACGGATGTTTTTATATCGAGAGTCCTGCCATGCGTGGACTTTTAAAAAAGCTGCAATGCAACAACTACCTTACCCTGGTTGCTGCCAGCTCAATTATTCGTCCGGGAGTGGCTCGTTCTGGTATGATGCGCGAATACATTCAACGCTTTCATCAACCCAATAACATTAGTTACCTGCACCCCGTAATGAAAGAACAACTGGAAGAAACCTATGGAGTTATGGTTTACCAGGAAGATGTTTTAAAAGTTTGTCATCATTTTGCAGGACTTGACTTAGCTGATGCCGATGTGCTTAGAAGAGCCATGAGTGGCAAATACAGATCAAAAAAGGAGTTTCAGCGTATTGTAGATAAGTTTTTTAGCAACTGCCGACAAAAAGGTTATCCGGATAAAATTATCCATGAGGTATGGCGACAAATTGAGTCTTTTGCCGGCTATTCTTTTTCAAAAGCACACTCCGCCTCATATGCCGTTGAAAGCTTTCAGAGTTTATATTTAAAGGCCCATTTCCCATTAGAATTTATGGTTGCCGTAATTAATAACTTTGGTGGATTTTACCAAACATGGGTATATGTAAACGAAGCAAGACGGCAAGGCGCCATCATTCACCAGCCTTGTGTTAACAATAGTTTTTACACCACATCCATCACCGGAAAAGATATTTATCTTGGGTTTATCCATGTACAAAATCTGGAATCAAAAATAGCCCAACTCATAGACTTTGAGCGCCAGCAAAACGGAAGCTATAAAAATCTGGAAGATTTTATAAAACGTACCGGAGCAGGCCGAGAAAGCATGGTGATACTCATTAGAACAGGAGCACTACGATTTACCGGAAAAAGCAAGAGTGAGCTATTGTGGGAAATGCATTTACTATTAACTCCGGGTAAAAAAAAGCCCAGCTCGCAATCCCTATTTTCTTTACCTCAAAAAAAATATCAGCTACCTAAATTAGCACGAAGCAAAGTAGAAGATGCCTACGATGAAATTGAATTAATAGGCTTTCCGGTTACGCTATCGTATTTTGATTTACTGGAAACCAACTTCAGAGGTGGGTTAAAAGCTACCGAACTCATTTTTCACGTTGGCAAAAGAGTTCGTATGATTGGTCAGCTTGTATGCATTAAATACGTAAGAACCGTAAGAAAACAATTGATGCATTTTGCCACTTTTATTGATGTGGATGGAAACTTTTACGATACCACACACTTCCCTCCTTCTTTACAGGCTTATCCGTTTAAAGGCTATGGAATGTATCTGATATTAGGCAGAATTACCGAAGAGTTTGGTTTTGCCAGCATCGAGGTTGAAAAGATGGCTAAAATGCCGATTATTCCGGATCCAAGAGCAGCTTAAAGTAATTACTGAAGCGATTTATCCATTAAATCCATTCGCTCTAACAGAACCCATGCTGCATCGAGCAACAATAATACTTGTTGGGCATCAAAGTCTGAATATGTTTTTGTTTTACTTGCTACCCAAACTACAGCCTGTGTAGTTCCATCTTTTATAATTGGTATGGTTAATGATTTCAAGCCTTTTTCTGCCCCGTTTTTATAAAAAGAATAATGCTCATTGGAATCGTTTCTTATAATAGGCTTCTTAAATTTTACGGCACTGGTTAAACAATTTAAATTATTCAATTTTGCAGAGTGTTTTACTGCATCCGGTAACGATAAGCTAAATGAATCGGACCAATTATTTAATATAAAAACGCCTTTTACTTCATCGTAATAATAAACGGCACCTGTATCGCTCCCTGTATAATTAATAATTTCTTCTAAAGCACTATTTAATAAATCATGTGTGGATTTTGCTTTGTAATAAATAATACTCTCAACCCCTTTTAATCGTGCATTTATTAGTTTCAACTCCCTCTCATTTTTTGCCATTTCAGTAACATCATCCACCATGAGCAACACACTATCCTGCTCATTTTGCGTTAAGTGAACGGTTGAAACTTCATAGTTACGTACATCAATTCTATCCTGAACTTTAATATCAAAATTCAGCTTATTTTTAAACTGATTTTGATTCGATACAAACGAATACTTTATTAATTCAGCCAATTCACAAGAATCACCACTCTGATATTTTGCACAATATTTAAAACAATCATTTACATCAATAGAGTCTATAAAATAAGCACAACCAATAGCCTGACCTATTTGCATTTGATTCCTTTTCAGATCTTCTACTCCAATCATTTCTTTGCCCAGCGTATTGGCATTAACCAAATTAAGATCCTTATTCACCACAAAAATACTCATGGGTGTATGTTCAAATATTTGCTCTATTTCATCGTTCTTCTGATCCTTTTCCCGCTTCAACTTCAACTCTTTTTTGAGCATACGATGAACAGACCAATAAAATACCAGAACTACGCCCAGTACCAGAAGAAACACAATTGCATTTGATCGTCCTTTGGCAAAAAGAACCCTTTGTCCCCGTTCTTTATATTGATCCATAGGAATGGCTACAGAAATCCCTCCTCTAACATCTCCTAATTGATATCCCTGATACTGATGACATTTAAAACATGACTCTTCAACAACCAGGGCACGCATATATCTGTAGTACTCTTTGCCATTGATCGTATCAAACTCAGCATAATACATTATGCTATCCTTAAATATTTTTAAAGCTTTTTGTTCCCATGCATCCGGAGTATTGATGGGATTAATGGGATCTAAACTGGTAATTTTCTCTATTTCACCACTTCCCAAACTTTTATTCAAATTAAAAGCCTGACGTGTCATATACGCAGGATTTACCAAAGTAAGGTGCACACTATCTGTAGTATAAATATCTTTGTTTTCAACTTTAAGATAAGGATTTGAAGGAGTTTCTTCTGATACCGGAACATAAACACCACCATGCATAGCAATCCAACGCCTGTACAACAAATTCTTAAAGAATGTTTGATATGCAGTATTCTCTAAAATTTCGTTCTTATGTCTTTTTATAGTCTTTATTTCCTGAAAAAAATCAAACAATAAAAAGAAAAAGATTCCAACGATCAAGTATATTGCAACCCGCTTAAGATGCTTCTCTTTAAATGCTACCATCTCAAAATTATCTACAACTCTTATACCTACTTCATTCAGCAGCTAAAAGTTACAAAAACACTAAGATAATTACACGAATATTATTGTTATTTATATATTATTTATTGCTCATCCCATATATTAGCATAGCTTATTCAGCAATTCAGCTGATTATAATCCGGACTCTCCTATTAGTTAATTGCACCATACTCTCTGCTCTGTTGCCTCTGATGCAAGGTTGTTGCTGGTATCTTTTTAATTGCAATATTCTACCTCAATTTCCCTCAGCCTTTTAGAATCCTCACTACGCTCTCTGCTCTAAGCTCTCTGCTCAAATACCTTTAACCCTTTTCCTTTCTCCTTGTTCCCTTGTTCTCTTCTTCGCTCAAGCCGCTGGGCTTTTCCTTTTTTCTACAGTCAAAAAAGGAAACAAAAAGTCCGCCGGCTACACCTGCTTCGCTCAAAAAACTACGGTGCCTTCGTCGAAAGCGCTGAACTTGACTTTCGTA
>NZ_JAPDPJ010000039.1 GCF_026013605.1 Plebeiibacterium sediminum | reverse complement strand
AAATTCAATGCAGAATTCATCGACTAAAACGAAAATTTCAGTAATTTTATCTTTACTTAAATACATGGATTTTGCTTCTAATTATTTGTTTGTCAGACTTTTAAATTAGCAAAATCCATTTTCATTTCAAAATATTATATGATTATATTTTAGATTATTTTACTGATATACTGTGGTTTAAGAATCGAACTGAGGTTAATAAGTTAATGTTCTTGTTAATACTAATTCATATTAATTTCTTCTCATGCAAAGGCAAGCTCTTTGTAGTAGTTATTTAACCGTTAATTCATATTAATTGCAGAAAATAACTACATTAGCCAAACAATGAACTAAGTACATAGATATTATAAACTGTAGTCTGTGACATTTATAGAAAAAGTTGTCTACAAGCCTAAAAATAAGACCGTAACAACCTAATATTAAATTGACAATTTTTTAGAATGAATAATAGAGAAATAAGAAAACAAATAGCGGAAGATACATTAGATATTTTAAAGAAGGGATTTTTTTATACTTCAAATGGCAATCAAATTAATATATCCGATTTACAAGAAAAGGCAGAAAATTTAACAAAAGTTTATACGCCCGAAGAGACAGACAGATTAATAGAAAATTTATCAGTTGAAAACATAAAGGGAGAAACTGAAATTAAAGTAAAAAATCAACCTACTTTAGAAGCAGTAAGAGAATTGATTGCGGAAGGAAATAAAGATGTAGTTTGTTTAAACTTTGCATCAGCAAAAAATCCAGGAGGAGGATTTCTAGGAGGGAGTCAAGCCCAAGAAGAGAGTATTGCAAGGGCAACAGGACTCTATAATTGTCAAATCAAGACAAATGGATATTATGAGACAAATAGAAATACAAAAACGTGTTTGTATACAGACTATATGATTTATAGTCCGTTCGTTCCAATAATAAAAGATGAAGAAGGAAAGAATTTAAACAATAAAGAATACTGCGCAATAATAACAGCTCCAGCTGTAAATAAAGGAGTTGTGAAAAATAAAGAGTCTGAGAAATTAAGTGAAGTTGAGAATGTAATGAAGCGAAGGATAAACAAAGTATTAGCAATTTCACTTGAAAATAACCATAGAACAATTGTTTTAGGGGCTTGGGGGTGTGGCGTTTTTCAAAATGAACCTAAAGAAATAGCTAAATATTTTGGAGAAATTATAAAGAATAATTTTGCAAATAAGTTTAATAAGATTGTTTTTGCAATTTATTCAAAGAATGAAAAATTTATAGAACCTTTTGTAAAAGAATTTGATTAAATATAATGGCCAGTAAGCAACAATATATAAATCCCATTGCGGATTCAACTATATATTTTGAGGTTTGTAGTGCTGTTGCATACAACCAATTCTTTGATCTGGATTTAATTATGAAAAGATTGAAACAAATAAAAGCTTTGGTTACTAGGCGTATTGAAAGGTATGTTGGTTAAATCTCCATGCGCTTCGTTTAGCAATCGTTAGTGTATATTAAAGAAGAACAGCTATGAATAAAGCATTTGGAATATTATTTTTCATCTTATCAATTTTGTCACAGGTTAATGGACAAGATTGTTATAAAGAAGATTTAAAAAACGTGCAGAATATTGATTTTTCTTCAATTTTTGATGGAATTACCTATCAAGGAATTATAGGTAATAGTTATCAACGCATTGAGATTAAATTTATTGAAACCACTAAAGACAACAATAATCCATCAACTTATCAAGTAAAAGGAAAATCAAAGGTGAACAATAATATATGTGATTTTGAAGGAACTTTTTGGATACTAAAAGCAACCAGACTTGATACTGAAAATGAATTATGTGAAGGACCTGATATTTATGACGGAACTATTGAAGGAAAATATAGATTCAAAGAAAATCCAAATCAGTCTCATGTCGGAATTTTTGAGGGAGACTTTTATATTCAATGGAATAAAATAGATAAAAGAATAGAACATCATGTTGGTTGGCTTTCAGATTCTGAACCAACAAAATTTATTGGAACTTGGACAGAATACGGTAAAAATACACTTAAAAAATGTAATTGGAGTAGAAATGTTCCTCCTGAATCGTTAGGTGAATTATTTAAATATTGGGAAAACGGTTACTATTTAATAAATCAGAAATATTTTAATAGAGGCTGGGAGTCTTATGCTATTTCAGGTTTAAATCGCTGGTTGATTATACCATTAGACTTTGAATCATTTTCAGCTAAAATTGGAGAAGATAAAGAATATTCAGATAATGATATTAATAATGCTAGAGCTAACGAACAAAAAGAATGGTGGAAATAAAAATTACAAACACTAATTGAATAGACCTTGGAAATTAGAGAATTAGTTTCAAAAGACATTGATATAGTTGTTGACCTTTGGTATGAAACCTCAATAATTGCTCATGATTTTATACCCGGTGATTATTGGAAGAACAATAAGGGCGCAATGGCATTTGAATATCTGCCAAATTCTGAAACATATTTAGCAATTGAAAATGGAGAAATTGTTGGATTTGTAGCTATGATTGAAAATTTCCTAGCTGCAATATTTGTGGACAATCAATTTCAGGGGCAAGGAATAGGAAAATCATTGCTAAATTTTGTAAAACACAAAAGGACAAGAATTAAACTAAATGTTTATGAGAAAAATAGAAAGTCCATTGATTTTTATAAGAGTCAGGGCTTTATAATAAAGGCTATAAGCGAAGAAGAGAAAACCTGTGAAAATGAATTTTTAATGGAATGGACGAGATAAATACGAATGCTAATTTTTGATTGCCGATAGGCTAAAGCCTATCGGGGGACCTCATTGTTCGGCATAGCGTCTTACTATGTCGTTTATACCAGGCCTCTGGCCAAAATTTGCATTAAAATAAATAGGCCAGAGGCCTGTTTTGAACAGCGAAGCGAGACGCTTTGCTGAACAAGTGCTGTTTTATTCCATATATCTTCGCAGAATTTGTACTTTATTCTGCTACATGTTTTGCTGGTGCGAGCCTTTATCTCAATAATAAATATTATAAACGGCTCGGTTAGCTTATACTTAAATCCGTTATAAATAGGAGGAAATTTGAATACACAGCTTTATTTGCTTTACGCACTATAGTGGATAAAAGAATAAAATGGAGGACTATAATGTAAAAAGCCTCTTGAATAGTCTGCTGCATTTACATTATCACATCATAAACAGTAGTTTTATATTTCAAATTGAAAATAATTTAAATCTATTATGACGACACAAAAGCACTTGTTCATGTTTTTTCTGGTTATATGCTTATCAATTAGCTATACCCAGGCTCAGGAAATTTTTATTTCAAACACATCAAATCGTACATGTACCAGTTTAAACGGTAAATGGCAATATGTGGTAGATGCTTATGAAACGGGAGGAATGGGAGGTATGCCCATTTTTAAAAATTATGAACCTAAGGAAAAATCTGATCGGGTAGAATATGGATTTACATCAGGAAGAACGTTGTGGGTACCCGGAAGCTGGAATATTCAAAAGCCGGAATTGTCTTATTTTGAGGGTTCTATATGGTATCGTAAAACATTTAACAAAGAAAATATAGCAAAGGATAAAAGGTATTTTATTTACGTAGGTGCTGCCAATTATAAAACTACAGTTTCGTTTAATGGTAAAATATTAGGCGAGCATGAGGGTGGATTTACGCCATTCTCCTATGAGGTAACTAATTTGTTACAAGCAAAAGATAATTACGTTATTATAGGGGTAAATAACTCAAGAGAAGCGGATTATATACCTTCAAAAGTTACAGATTGGTTTAATCATGGTGGTATCACGCGAGATGTAAAACTTATTGAAGTATCTAAAACTTTCATCAATAACTATTTTATTGCACTTGATAAATCAACACTTCATCTTAAAACCAAACAAATTAAGGGTAAGATTCAGCTGACGGGTTCTGAATTACCGGAAAAAGTAAATGTGATTATTCCGGAACTAAATATAAACAAAGAGGTTACAGTAAATAAAGACGGTGATACAGAATTTAAATTGGATGTCAAGAAACTGGAACTATGGTCGCCTGAAAATCCTAAACTATATGATATTACCTTAACTGCCGGAGATGATAAAATCAGCGATGAAATAGGGTTTAGAACCATAGAAACAAAGGGAAAGCAGATTTTATTGAATGGGAAACCTGTATTTTTAAAGGGGATTTGTTTACACGATGAAAATCCATTGCGTAAAGATCGGGCCAATAATATGGAGGACGCAAAACTGGTACTAAGCTGGGCACAGGAATTGGGATGTAATTTTCTTCGTTTGGCACATTATCCACACCAGGAAAAAATTGTGCGATTAGCTGATAAAATGGGTATTTTACTTTGGGAAGAGTTGCCTTTATATTGGGGAATTCAATGGGGAAATCCAGAGGTGCTGAAAAAAGCTAAGGCTCAGTATGCCGAAATGATTAATCGTGATTATAACCGCGCTAGTTCAATCATTTGGTCTGTTGCCAATGAAACAGCACCAACAGAAGACAGAACTAAATTCTTGTCGGAATTGGCTGATTACATCAGATCAATTGATGATACTCGTTTAATATCAGCTGCTTGTAAAAAGGATCAGGAAGCAGATGGACATCCGGACAGCGTTTACACTTACAATGATCCCTTAATGAAAAAACTGGATATCATTAGTTTTAATGAATATCTGGGATGGTATGGTGGATTTCCTGAAGAATGCAGAAATAAGTCTTTTAAAGCAGGTTTAGAGAAACCTATTATTGTAACAGAATTTGGTGGTGGTGCATTACAGGGATTTCATGGTGATAGTTTAACCCGTTGGAGTGAAGAGTTTCAGGAGTATTTATATAAGGAGAGTATTGCCATGTTTGATAAAATTGATGGACTGGCAGGTATGACTCCATGGATTTTAGTAGATTTTCAATCACCATTACGCCAGTTACCTGAAATACAGGATGGCTGGAATCGTAAAGGTTTGATTTCAGAAAAAGGGTATAAAAAGAAAGCATTCTTTATATTGAAAAAATACTACGAAACAAAATAAAGCAATTGGTTAATTGCTTCGTAAGTTTTAAAGACTGTCCAAAAATTTGGATGGTCTTTTTTTTGTCTTTTTGTTTAACTATTGATTTATAATCACTTCAATTGATAATGAAAACAACCGAAAAACAAGAGGTACACCAATTGTTAACAAAACAGACCTTCGCCTTTGTTCTATTGCCCATATATTAGCAATTCATAAAATAAGTCACTTTAGCAGCTTGAATGCATGTGAATTAAAAAGCTATAAATTATTGAAGAAAAATCTATAATAAGATGAAACGAGCCATGAGAACGAATTCTCACACATGAGGATGATTTAATTGGCGAGTTCCATATAACCTTTAAAATTAAATTTATTATCATATGAAATCCCTACTAATCAGTATTTTATTATTTTTTATAATGATCCCTGCAATATTTGCGCAACAGAGTAAGGTGATCAGGTCTATATCCGTGGATTATAGTAAAGAAAAGGGCGCCATGAATACCATGTATAAAGAGTGTATTGGAGCCGGACGAGCCAATGAAGGACTAAGAGCAGATTGGCAGCAACAACTCAAAATAGTTAAGGAGGATTGTGATTTTAAATACATTAGGATGCATGGATTGCTAACGGATGATATGGCTGTTTATAAGGAGGATAGGAATGGGAATCCGGTATATAATTTTCAATATATTGATGTTTTGTATGATTATATACTCGAAATTGGGATGAAACCATTTGTGGAATTGGGATTTATGCCCTCAGCAATGGCCAGTGGTGCTGAAACTATATTTTGGTGGAGAGGTAATGTAACACCTCCAAAAGACTATCAAAAGTGGGAAGACCTTATTTACCATTTGGTGGAGCATTGGACAGAACGATATGGATATGAGGAAGTAAAGACTTGGTACTTTGAAGTTTGGAATGAACCCAATTTAACTCCAGGATTTTGGACCGGGACTCAGGAAGAGTATTTTAAGTTGTATAAATATGCAGCTCAGGCAGTTAAAAAGGTAAATGCGGAATATAAGGTGGGAGGACCAGCTACAGCAGGTGCCGAATGGGAACCAGAAATGATTGAGTTTTGTGAAAAGAACCATGTTCCTCTGGATTTTATTAGTACACATTCCTATGGCGTGGATCAGGGATTCTTAGATGAATTTGGCGGTTCAGGTACTGTTTTAAGTCCCAATGAGTATAGCGTAAGTCAGGATGTGATTCAGTCTCGAAAAGAAATATCTGAATCATCAAAACCTAATCTTGAGTTGCATTATACAGAGTGGAGTGCCTCTTATACACCTGCTGATCCAATTCACGACAGTTATCATGAAGCACCTTATATTTTAAACAAATTAAAGCAGATTGGTGAGGCTGCAAACTCCATGTCGTATTGGGTTTTTACCGATATTTTTGAAGAAGCAGGTCCAAGGTTTACGCCTTTTCATGGTGGATTTGGTTTAATGAATACGCAGGGAGTTAAGAAGTCTGCATATCATGCATATTCGCTAATGAATAAGTTAAGTGAAACAGAGTTGGTTAACAAAGATAAAGCCTCTTGGGCATGTAAAAATAAAAAAGGTGATTTTGAGCTCCTTTTTTGGGACTTTACACATACTTTACCCAAAGATTCTGTCAATAATCAGGACTATTTTAACCAGGATTTACCCTCAAAAACAAAGGGAATTGTTGACTTAGAAATCAGTGGAATTCCTGAGGGTAATTATCAAATGGAAATGTATTCGATAGGGTATATGCACAACGATCCTTACACCTTGTATTGCCAGTTGGGTAAACCATCTCAATTAACCAAACGACAAGTTGAGTTTTTAAAAAATAAAAGTAATGGTACTCCCGATAAAACAGAATTAATACGTATCGATTCAAAAGGTAAGTTTAAACAACAGATTTCAATCCGGGAGAATGATGTTTTTATGATCTGTTTTAAAAAGCTTTGATTTCATTTTAAAATAATTTAAATGCACTGTTATATGAATTTTAGTAAAACCCTGATAGCAATTGTTTTTGCTTGTTTAAGTATTACAGCAGTTTCTCAAGATAAAATAGTCAATTCTGAATGTCAGTTTTTAAATCCTGTATTTGCCGGAGATTATCCGGATCCAAGTATTCTGGTGGATGGAGATGATTATTATGTAGTTCATTCTTCTTTTGAATATTATCCCGGTCTATTGATATGGCATTCAACAGATTTAATAAACTGGACTCCCGTAGCAAACGCTTTATATACCTATGTTGGTTCAGTTTGGGCTCCCGATTTGGTGAAGTATGATGGTAAATATTACATTTATTTCCCTGCAGATAATACCAATTATGTGATTACAGCAGAATCAATAGAAGGTCCATGGAGTGAGCCTGTTGAGTTAAATATTACAATGATAGATCCCGGGCATGTTGTGGATGAAGAGGGCAATAGATACCTTTATTTTAGCAGTGGTAGTTATGTGCCACTAAGTAAAGATGGTTTGTCGGTAGCAGGAGATGTTCAACATGTTTATGACGGTTGGGATATACCCAGAGATTGGAGTATTGAGTGTTTCTGTATGGAAGGTCCAAAGCTTTTTAAGCGTGGTGAATACTACTACTTAACGGTAGCAGAAGGGGGAACAGCTGGTCCGGCAACCGGACATATGGTAATTTCGGCCCGTTCAAAATCGCCATTAGGTCCTTGGGAAAATTCTCCATATAATCCTATTATCAGGGCAAAAAGCAATGAGGATAAATGGTGGTCTGTTGGTCATGCTACCCCTTTTAAAGATACGCATGATAAATGGTGGATGATGTTACACGGTTATGAAAAAGATTTTTATAATATGGGTCGTCAAACCATGCTTGCTCCTATAGAATGGACAGCTGATGGTTGGTTTAAAACGCCTGAAGGATACCAGATTGATGCTCCTGCAGATAAACCAGAAGGTGAGTCCGGAGATATCCAATTTTCGTTAAACGATGATTTTTCAGGAAGTGCATTAAAACCTCAGTGGAAGTTTTTTAAAGGTTATGATGAAGAAAGATTTAAGGTTGAGAACAACAGCATCGTAATCAATGGAAAAGGTGGTTCTGTAGCAGATTGTTCTCCAATGCTTTGTATTCCTGAAGATCATGCCTACACCGCTCAGGTAGAATTAGAAGTTGAAGGAGATGCCGTAGGGGGTATGGTTTTATTCTATAATGAAAGAGCCTTTTCAGGCATTTTAGCCGACAAAGAGAATGTTTTAGCCAATTTGAGAGGATGGCAATTTGCAACGGAGTCAAATGTTTTAAAAAGATATGTTTTCCTTCGCCTAAAGAATATAAATAATACCGTAGATATGTATTATAGTTTAGATGGAGAACAATGGAATAAAATAGAGAATTCATTTGAAGCATCAGCCTATCACCATAATGTACTAAGTGGTTTTATGAGCCTTCGCATTGGTTTATGCGCCATGGGTAAAGGAAATGTTACCTTTAAAAACTTTGAATATAAACCATTGTAAACTTACTTACATAAAGAAAAGAGGTTGTTTCATATATATTTTGGAACAACCTCTTCTTGTTTTTGATAACTATATCAAGTAAGAATAGTTGTATAAGCATAATCAGGTTAATATACCATGCAATTCGTTCTGCGTATGCCTCTGGCTACCTTGTTAAATAATTGATATATTATATTAAGTTTAATTTTTTCTATTTTTGAAATATGCTCAAAGGTGCAATTATAATTGCACCTTTGAGCAACTAAACAAAATATTCTATTGAACATAGAGTAAAATAAGATTATTAAATATTTAAAAATGAATAAATTAATTCTAGTTATATTTTTAATTGGAGGGTTGGGCTGTAATTCATATAACACAAGTAATGTGTTAAATCCAAAGCAATTTGTCGAAGTTTTCGAAGAATCTATTTTAATGTCAGGTATTACATCAAATAGAATACTATTGTATAATGAGTATGATAATCAATTAAATATTGATTCTGTTTTGGCATTTTATTACTATGGAGGTAATCTGTATAATTATGAAGTAAATAATTCGACAACCAAAATTTTAG
Source organism: Plebeiibacterium sediminum (assembly GCF_026013605.1). Lineage (GTDB taxonomy): Bacteria > Bacteroidota > Bacteroidia > Bacteroidales > Marinilabiliaceae > Saccharicrinis > Saccharicrinis sediminus. Next base: position 51,164 of record NZ_JAPDPJ010000039.1, on the reverse strand, counting down.
AGAGTAGGAAGAACCTTTTTTTTCCAAATGATATTAATGAACTTTCTGTTTTAGATATTGAACTCATTTCAGATACATGTAAGATTGATAAAAGCTATCTTTTACTTTCTGAACCATTCAATGTTGGTAATAATAAGTTTATATATAGTATGTCCAGGAGAGGGAAAGCAAGAAATACAAGTTGGATTTTTTTCTTAGAAAAGAATCAGGATTCGTTGAAAATATTATCTTTTTATGACTTTCAAAAGGATAGACTTTATCAAAGAAAAGAGTTGAAATAAACATTAATGTATTCCTCTGCTAAATTCCTATAGATAAATCACCAACATAGCTTTAGGTGTAGCACCCCCAATAGTTCAATATTGCAAATAAATCATGCAATTCGTTTGTATGCCTTTGGCTATGTCGTTAACACATCAGGCCTCTGGCCTGTATATAAAACAAAATAGCAGGTAGCCTTTCATGGTTGATATTAAAAGTATTATGCAATGCTAAATATACCTAAGAAAGGACTTTAAATATATTTATGGACAAGATTTTAGGATTAACATGTTGGAATAGCATTTCGTAAATCATGTTTCAAAAATGAAACAAATAGTCCTGTAAATCTTGTTAATCTTGTCCAAAGAATAATAATTTTGATTAATAAAAGAATTACTTCTCGTGGTAAGTAAAATATCCATCAACTCTATAGGTTTTAACTTTCACTTTCAATCTGTTCGCGCAGTTTTGTATACCGAGCAATAAATAAGCATTAAATAAAATACAATAGAGGCCATTAAAAAAAGTTGCAGTTCCTTTGGTAATATGACAGGAATTGTATTCCGGTTTGAATCTGGAAGGTATTTATATCCATAACTGGTGTTTTATAGTTATTATATAAAAATCTACTCCTATTATCTAATATTTTACCCTTTCTCTAAATATCAATCTTCTAATTTAGCACACTTTATTAATTCTTAAAGACCTTATATACTGATTGATGTTTGGTATCTCCAATTAAAATTCAGTGTATCATAAATTTGTTAATATGAAGAAAGACTACATCGTTAAAGTTATTTTGTACACACTATTGTTTGCCTTTTTACCGGGCCTTGCAAGTGCTGCAGACTCCAATACTACATTGAGGCGACCAATATCGCCAGATCAACCCATGTGGCTTATTCACATTGATACATGGAATTATCCGGATCCGGAAAAGATTATAGCATTAGTTCCAAAGGATATACGGCCTTATGTAGTAATGAATATTTCATTATCAATAAGTTATGACGAAGTAAATAATCGCTATGCTCGTGTTGAATATGGTTACGAAACTGCTCGCTCATGGATTAAAGCATGTGCACAGAACCAAATGTGGGTAATGGTTCAACCAGCAAGTGGTGCGTATTCACATTTCTCTGATGATGATCTTACTATATATGAGGAGTTTTTTCAGGATTTCCCTAATTTTTTAGGTTTTAGTTACGCTGAGCAATTCTGGGGCTTTGGCGAGGATGATGTTCGTAATCCACCTGAATTATCAGAACGAATGGCTCATTTGGCCAATTTATTGGAGCTTACTAATACGTATGGTGGTTATTTAAATGTTAGTATTTGTTGGAACAAGTGGGGGCAAAATGTAAATCCTATAGGAATGCTCAAACTATGGCCTTCGTTTAGGTCAGCATGTTCTGCTTATCCCGAAAACTTTATATTGTTTGATAAACATACTCAAGTGTCTTATTTACACGATAGGGAAAGTATGGTTCTGGGGGCTTACCTTTCAGGCATGACCGGTCAATATGGTATTCGATATGATGATACTGGATGGACAGATGGCGACAGGGTTCACCGTGAGAACTTTACGATGGCTACTTATGGAGCCCCGTTTCTTGAACATACCATGTTAACAGGATTAACTGTATTTGATGGTCCGGAACTCATTTGGACACAGTGTTTCAGAGAAGTAAATAATACATCAACTACAGATGGTTATAGCACGCGTAAATGGGAAACATTTCCTCAGTTTGATAAAGTAAGTGTGGATTTGTTCCGTAAAGTATTAGATGGAACGGTGCGTATTCCTGATCGTCAAGAAGTTATTGACCGTTCCAAAATGGCTATTATGCATGATGTTAACTCTGGAACAAATGATGATAAATACAGCTCACCTATGTCCTTATACCAAGGACTATACAGGATGGATAACGATGGAGATTATGGTGATAACTGGAGTTTCTTTAAGAAAACAGGTCGTTATCCAACTATTCCAATTGTTTATCAACTAAATGATGCTGTAGCAAATACCTTTGAAACCATTGTGAAAAAATCAGAGTACTCAAGCCGATGGTCAACAGTTTCTGCAAAAGTCAATGAATTTAATAATCTTTTTCCTGAAGAATATACGGGTGATATATATGCTGCCCGATATGAGAATGGGTGGGTAACTTATAATCCATATAAAACAGGACAGATTGCTAGTGGAAATATCCCATTTAAATATAATACCAGCGATCATATGGAGTTATCTTACTCCCGTTATACAGCAGGTGTTATTAAGGAATATTCCGATTATATCACTGTTTACTTAAGTAATTTTGATGATGAGCTTAATCCTGTTTTAAAACCTGATGTTATTAAAATATATGGAAGTACATCAGAGCCTTCATATTCCATAAAAGAACGGGGAGAAGATGAGAAAAGTATGGTTTCAAAGGAATGGACTAATGGGGTTTTTACTTTAACGATTGAACATAACGGACCAGTTGATATTCGTATCGATTGTGCTGGAGCAAAAACAGATCGACTTACATCTTATCAAAGCGCCAATATTTCTGTGCCTGTAGCTCCTCCGGTATATAAAGGTTCTCGTCAGTATGAAGCCGAAACCTTTGAATTTAAGAACATTGTTGGATATACTAAAAATGGCTCCACTAGCAGCATACGCAACTATACCGGGCAGGGGTATCTGAATTTTGGAACCAATGCTACAGCTAGTGTAAGAGATGAAGTAACCGTCATTGGTGATGGATTATATACGCTAAAAACAAAGTATGCTGTTACAGGAAGTGATATTAGTACAATTGATCTTTATGTGAATGACATTAAAGTAGCAACACCACTATTTACTCAAACAGCAACGCTAAGTGATTGGGCTGTAAACACTCAAACCATTGAACTAAAAAAAGGTGTAAATGTAATAGAGTATATTGCATCAGGTACAGGAGCGCGACCCATCTATTTTGATCATATTGTTGTTGAACCAGGAGATGTAAATGATGTTTGGATGGAAGCCGAATGTGGAATAGTCGGATCACTTTGGGAAGTGAATACTGCATCAGATGCCTCTAATGATCAATATGTAACCATTCAACCAGGTAATAATAGTGCAGGAAGTGCTCCCTCTGGCTCAGCTGGACAAATTGAGTATGCGTTTGATATTAATACGGATGGAGCCTATACTGTTTGGGGACGCGTTAAAGCACCAACAAGTAATGATAATGCTTTCTGGGTGCAAATGGATGAACAATCATGGGTAGCGTGGAGTAATATAACGACTGGTTCAGAATGGATCTGGGCTGAAATTGGTACCTATACGTTAACAGCTGGGGCACATACTTTTAAAGTGGGATATAATGAAGATGGTGCTCAATTGGATAAATTATATGTAACTAATTCGGGTAATACTCCATCAGGGATAGGTGGGCCAGATCTTAATTGTAAGGTTAATCTACCACCATTTGCTTTTGCTGGTTTTGGAGTATCAGTAATTGATATGGATAAGAATGGAACAGAATCTATTGTTCTTGATGGTTCCGAAAGTGTTGATCAGGATGGAGTTATAGCATCTTATGTGTGGAGAGAAGGCGCTGATGAAATAGCAACAGGTGAAAATCCTACTGTAGATCTTTCAATTGGAACACATCATATTATTCTTGAGGTTACTGATAATGATGGAGAAACAGATTCTTCTGAAATTGTTATCATCATATATGAATGGGATTATGCAACATCTCAAATCTGGTTAGAAGCAGAGTGTGGTACTGTTGGAAGTGATTGGGAAACAGTTAATGATGCCAATGCTTCCAATGAAAAATATGTAACAGCAATTTCTGGAAGAGAATATGTATCACAGGCACCTGCTAATGCAAGTGGAATGGTTGAGATGTCTTTCTCAGTATCTTCTGAAGATAGCTATGCCGTATACGCACGCATTCATTGTCCATCATATAACGATGATTCTTTTTGGCTTGAAATGGATGGTGTTTCATCCGGATATTATAATGGTTTAGCCAATAGCACGTGGGGATGGTATAAGTTCGGTGATTTTAATTTGGCAGCAGGAGAACATACTTTGAAAATAGGTATTAGAGAAGACGGAGCTAAGCTGGATAAATTCTTTATTACTAAATACACTGATTTACCTCAGGGAATAGGTGAAACAGCAAGTAATTGTAATCAGTTAGGAGTAAAAACAGAGAAAAACAAGAATTTTAAACTATTACAAAATGTTCCTAACCCATGTAGTTCATCTACCATAATTGAATATTATTTGAATAAACCAGGTAATGTTGATTTAAGTATATTTGATATGTATGGACAAAAAGTAGCCACATTAGTACATGAAAATCAAGGTGTAGGAGGATATACAAGAGAATGGAAGCCTCAGGGATTGGCCAATGGTGTTTATATATACAGGCTACAGGTTGGTGGTTTATCAGAAACACGCAAGTTAATAATTAGAAAATAGATAAAATAAGTCCATGATATACAGAGGTTAGCTAAATTGGTCAGCCTCTGTATTCATATTTTTGTTGGTACAAGATTATCTTCCAAAGCTGCAAATAAAACTTATAAATCGGGTATGTTTTATCAATAGGAATATATATAAGCAACAGTCCAGGGCTTGATACTTCTTGTATTACACTACTTATCAAAGCTGGGAATGAGCCTTAAAACGAGTTTTTTACACATAAGGATAATTATTCATACGAGTTCCATGTGGCAATTAAAAGAAAAAATAAACACATGAAACGAGCCATGATAAAGACTTCTCACACATGAGGATGGCTAAATTGGAGAGTTCCATGTGACCAAATGAAACAATTATTAAACACATGAAAAACATATTAGTATTACTGGTATTTTTGCCGATTCTATCATTTTCTCAAATTAAAGTAAATTACAAAGCTGATACTGGGAATAATTTTTCAATTGTTGGGAAGAATGAGGTAGCTACTATTTTATATGATTCTTCAGAAAATATTCTAATTCAAAAGGTTGCTGAGTTTTTGGCAAGTGACATAGAGAAAGTATCAGGAAAAGTTCTTAAAGTTGATTGCTCGAATGATTTGTTGGATAAAAGCCTGATTATTATAGGAACAGTAAATAATAATCCTCTAATAAATAAACTGGTAGCAGAGCATAAGCTTAAAGCTGATGAATTAAAAGGTCAGTGGGAAAGGTTTATTATTCAGACCATCAAAAATCCTTTTCCAGGAGTAAAGCAGGCCATTGTAATAGTAGGTAGCGACAGGCGTGGTGCAGCATATGGCGTATTTACACTCTCAAAAAATATGGGCGTTTCGCCTTGGTACTGGTGGGCTGATGTGCCTGTTGAAAAGCACGATGAAATTTATCTTGAGGCGTGTAATTATCTTTCAAAAAGTCCGGCTGTACAGTATCGTGGTATTTTTATAAACGATGAAGCTCCTGCTTTCCGAAATTGGGCTAAAGAAAAGTTTGGAGGTATCAATCATACATGTTACGAGAAAGTATATGAACTTCTTTTACGAAATAAGGCCAATTACTTATGGCCTGCAATGTGGTTACCATCCATGTTTTATGTGGATGATCCGCTTAATGCTAAAACAGCTGATGAATATGGTATTGTCATTTCAACCAGTCATCATGAACCACTAACAAGAGCACATAACGAGTGGGCTTACAATAAGGGTGGCGAATGGAATTACAATACCAATAAAAAAAGGCTTCAGGAATTTTGGCGAGGCGGTGTTGAACGTATAGCAAACTACGAAACGGTTCTTACAGTTGGTATGCGTGGCGATGGAGATGAAGGCTTATCAGAAGAAAGTGCTGTGGGTCTTCTACAAACGATTATAAAAGATCAGCGAGAAATCATAACAAGTGTAACAGGAAAACCAGCCAATGAAATTCCACAGGTTTGGGCAATATACAAAGAAGTGCAGGATTATTATGATAAAGGCATGCGTGTTGACGACGATATAATGGTTCTTTTTAGTGATGATAACTGGGGTAATCTCCGCTATCTGCCAAAAAAGGAAGATCTTCATCGCCCCGGAGGATATGGAATGTATTATCATTTTGAATATGTAGGAGCTCCGGTGTCTTACAAATGGTTAAATGTAAGTCAGATAGAGCGAACCTGGGAGCAAATGAAATTAACCTATGAGCATGGAGTAAAAAAACTATGGATAGTTAATGTGGGCGATATTAAGCCAATGGAACTGCCCATGAGTTTTTTCCTTGATTATGCATGGGATCCGGATGCCATACAAGCACACAATTTACCTGATTATTACATCAATTGGGCAAAACAACAGTTTGGAAGTAAGTATGCTAAGGAAATTGCTAAACTAATATCCGGCTTTACGCAATACAATGCACGTCGCACACCTGAAATGTTAAACGCACAAACATACAGTATCGAAAACTATCGGGAAGCGGACCGGGTTGTAGATGATTACAATCAATTATTGAAAGAAAGTAGCTCAGTTTACAAAGAATTACCCGAGCATTATAAATCAGCTTATTATCAGCTTGTTCAATCACCCATTGAATTATGTGCTAATTTGAACGAAATGTATGTTGCTGCAGGTAAAAATAGATATTATAGTTTGCGTGGTGCAGCTTCAGCCAATTATTATGCTGACAAAGTAAAAGAACTGTTTGAAAAAGATGCAGTACTAACCAAAAAATACCATGCCTTAGAAGGTGGAAAATGGAATCATATGATGTCGCAAACACACATTGGTTATACCTTTTGGAATCATCCGCCATTAAATACTATGCCTGCTGTTTCATATGTACAGTTAGCTAAAACTGCTGAATTGGGTTATTTACTTGAATATGGGCTTACTCCCAAGTGGGGCTGGCTTGGACTAGAGGGAGAGTGGTCTTTTAACAAAAAATTGCCTGTTTTTGATCCTGTAAACAATCAGAATTATTATATCGATATTATAAACCGGGGGCAAGATATTTTAAGTTACACACTAAAAGGTAAAGAAGATTGGATTATACTATCAGAAGAATCCGGGAGTACACGTTACAATCATAAAGTTTATGTTAGTATTGATTGGGATAAAATTCCCAAAGAAGTTACTTCCGGTGAAATTGTTATTTCTGGTGCAGGAAAATCATATACAGTTGTCGTTCCTGTAAATAATAACATAGCGTCGATGTCGGGATTTATTGAAAATAATGGTGTAATCGCTTTTGAAGCAACACACTTTACCAGAAAATACGATTCAAAGGATATTCACTGGACAGTAGTTCCAAACCTTGGCCGAACAGGTTCTTCGCTGATTGTTGAACCCACAACTGCTGAGCCTCAAACAGTAGGAAAGAATACTCCCAGAGTGGAATATGAATTCTCAACATTTGAAGCCGGAGAAATAACTATTGAAACTTACCTGTCTCCAAATCAGGATTTTAAAAAGATGGGTGGGTTAAAATATGCCATTGCCATTGATGATGAAGAACCTCAAATTATTAATGTTAATGAGGGTGAAATAATACCTGATTATAAGTTTGGAGACTGGTGGCAAAAATCGGTTGCAGATCATATAAAAATTCGTAAATCAAAGCATAATATGGCTACTGCTGGTAAGCATATTTTAAAAATATGGATGATTGATTCAGGATTGGTTTTTCAAAAGTTTGTTATTGATGCCGGAGGTTTAAAAAAGAGTTATTTGGGTCCGGATGAAAGTAAAAAGAAAGAATGAGAAGAGACGAATATACAGAAATAGGCCAGAGGCCTGTAGGCACAGCGAAGCGAGATGCTCTGATAAACTGAAGTGGGGAAGCGATACGCTTACATATCCTAATGTTTTATGGGGTGAACGAGATTTCAGGTATATAAAAGATCCTATTTTAATACAACAAAATGATATTTAACCTTAATGTATAATTAATATGAAACAAGCCATGAAAGAAAGTACTCCGAACACACGAGGATGTCTAAATTTGGCGAGTTCCATGTGGTAATATAAATCAAATTATAAACACATGAAACGAGCTATGATAAAAACTTCTCACACAAGAGAATGACTAATAAGGCGAGTTCCATGTGGCAATTAAAAGAAAAAATAAACACATGAAAAGACTACCATTTTATTCACTGTTCATGTTGCTGCTGGCGGCATGTAGTTCTGAACCTAACCAGGATCTGGTTCTCAATGATCTTGGATATTTCGAGACTCAGGGCGTTAATGTATTAGCATATAGTAACCTTTTTAACGGAGGGTTTAACGATGAAAAAAATGCTGGTATAGAAATCATTCAACACGGAGTAAGAAATGTACAAGGCGGTGCTGTGCGACTTTCAAATACACCTGAACAGTGGGATCTTGTTCCTGAAATACCAAGCAGAACAGTGGATAGCGTAACCAATTCTATCGAAACAGTATTAAGGTATAAGGATTACGATTTTGAGTCTCGTGTGGTTGTATCAGCAAAGGGTAAAGGTGTTGAAATATCTGTTTATCTTGATAAGCCTCTTCCCAAAGCAGTTGAAGGAAGTGCCGGATTCAACCTTGAATTTTTACCTTCAAAATATTGGGGTAAAACCTATATGGTGGATGGTAGAATCAATCGGTTTTCGCGCTATGTAGCCGGAAAATCTATTGTCAGGCCAAACAGCGAAAAACTAAAACAATATAAAGGTTACGTAACTTATGATGACAGGGGTACCGGAAAATTTATTGATCCTCTTCCACTCGAAACAGGTCGCAGCATGCTTTTTGCCCCTGAAGATCCTGAACATAAGGTAAAGATTACCTCAAATGATGCTGATATTATGCTTTTTGATGGTCGAATGTTAGCTCAGAATGGTTGGTTTGTAGTCAGAAGTTTACTGCCTGCCGAAAAAACAGGTAAGGTTTTAACCTGGACAGTAGAGCCTAATGCTATTCCTGGATGGATAAGGGAACCCAATATTGGTTTCTCCCAAGTTGGATATATCCCTTCTCAACCTAAAGTATCAGTTATTGAACTGGATAAAAATGATAAACCACTTCAAAAAGCGTCTATTTATAAAGTTGACGAGGATGGAAATTCAAATGAAGTTTTCAGTAATGATCTGGCACTTTGGGGCGACTATTATAAATATCGTTATGCAAAATTTGATTTTTCATCGGTTAAAACACCTGGTATATATTACATTCAGTATGGTAACTTTAAAACAAATAACTTTATAATTGAAAATAATGTTTATGATTGGATGACTGATGCTACGAGCGATGTGTGGGTTCCAATACACATGAACCACATGTTTGTAAGTGAGGCATACAGAGTTTGGCATGGAGAGCCTTTTAAGGAAGGATACCTTCAGGCACCACCAAATACCGATCACTTTGATCTTCATGGACAAGGACCAACAACCGATACGAAGTATAAACCATTGGAAACTATACCGGGACTCAATATCGGTGGGTTTTTCGATGCCGGTGATTTTGATATTGAAACAGGATCAAATATCTCAGTAGTGGAAAACTTTGTTCAGGCATGGGAATATTTTAAGCCTTTGCGCGATCAGACATTTGTTGATGAGAAGCAACGTTATGTTGAACTTCACCGTTCTGATGGAACTCCTGATATTTTACAGTTTATTGAGCATGGAACCATGAATTTGGTTGCTCAGGCCGAAATCATTGGACATATGGCACAAACGCTTTCTAATTCAGTGCTTCATAATTACAATCACTTGGGTGATGCAGCTTCAATAACCGATGGTCTTCCATATAACCCCAAATTGGAACCTTATGAGGTAGCCCTTGATGGCAAGTCGAGCGGAGTAAAAGATGATATGTGGGCTTTTACAAGCCGTAATCCAAGTCTGGATCTTAGAGCAGCTGCTATGTTTGCAGCAACCAGTAGAGCTTTAAAAGGGTATAATGATAATTTATCAGCAAGAGCCTTGAAACAGTCAAAAAGACTATTGAAAGAGTCGACCGAATTACTGGCTAATATTCCAGAAGATAAACGTGGCAGATGGGGACGTTCTGCGGATATTAGCACCAATCTTCAATTGTTTATTTCAACAGAGGAGCAACAGTATATCGATAAATTTCAGGAACTTTTGTGGTCAGCACTTGATGATAATCTTAGTCATAACCTTTTAATCGCATTACAAGCTATACCACACCTGGATAAAACGTACAAAGAAAAGCTTCGTCCTTATATTGTAAAGTATAAAGAAAACCTTGAAGAATTAGAAAATGACAATCCCTACGGAGTACCAATTGGTTTGGGTAACTGGGCCGGTGGCGGAAGTATTATAAGCTTTGGAACTACAATATGTTTTGCAAATTCACACTTCCCAGAAATTATTGATAAAAGCCAAATATATAAGGCTGCTAACTGGTTATTTGGTTGTCATCCTTACCATAATTATTCTTTAGTGGCAGCAGTTGGCGCAGCTCGTCCAAAAGCAGTTTTTTATGGTAATAACAGAGCTGATTTCTCTTTTATTCCGGGAAATGTTGCTCCAGGCTTATTATTCAGAAAACCCGACCATTTTGAAAATTATGATGATTGGCCATTTTTATGGGGACAAAATGAAGGAACTATTAATGGGAACACTCGTTATCTAATTTTTGGATCAGCTTTTAAGGATTTAGTAAAGTAGGAATCAGTAAGCTTTAATTAATACAAAAGAGCTGCGATGTAAAAACTTGCAGCTCTTTCTATGATCTGATATTACTTATAGCTATCAAACCGAAAAATAATTTTCCAGTTTTGCCATGGTTTCACTTGATGTTTTAACGTCATCAACAATCTGTCCTTTTTCCACAATGATACTATAAAACTATACTAATTATAGAATAAAATGTTACCAATATACAAGTCATATGGTTGTAAAATATCTAATTTTAAAAGTAGAATATCTATTTTTAAATATGTAAAAGCAGTATTTGATGTATGTTTAGGTCGAAAAGTAAATGTTATATATAGAATAAATACAATATTATATATAAAGTATTGTTCATTATAGTTACACGTTCAAAAAGTTTAGAATTAAATCGACTAATATTAACAATTATAATCCAGCGATAAAATTATTTTTACATGTTAAACAGACCTAACTTAAAACGAAATGAAATCCATATTCACATAACTACAATGTAATATCCTCTTATTTTTAAAAACATATTGCATTCCTTTTAATTAAGTTTTGAACTCTTCTTTTCATCACTAAATATTAATCCTGTATGATAATAACCAAGAAAGAGTACAAAAAGATAAAATATTAATTAAACGATCAAATACAAACCCTAAAATAAACCGATCCAAAACCGATAAACAAATTACATTTTCATGAGATATCATAAACATTTATAGCATATATATATGCAGGTAGTTAAAGACTATTTGCATAAGCTGAAATTGTATTTACATTAACAGGAACCGCATTTACATATCCTGAAATCATAACTATATAAGCAGAAACCGATATAACAATGCCTGAAACGGTATTTACATTGGATTTAATGAACTTGACATTGGCTGAAACCATTTTTACAAGCTCTGGATCAGTATTTACCTAAAATAAATACAACTTAAATTATATATGTGATTAATATACAGTACTCATATCAAATATAAACGAATCATTAACCATTCCTAAAAGCTAAGCCAAAATAGCTTATGGGAATAAGCTATTTATATTATGGATAAAAGAACAATACAAAAGAACAATATGTATAAAGTTGTACTAAAATGGCTTAATCAAAACCAAAGTCAACTCCAAAAAATTCCAAAATTCACAGAAACGCTCAATGAGTTTGCATCAGTAATATCAGAAATAGAAAAACTTAGTGTAAATACCTCTATTATAACAACTGGTATAACAAAGGATAAAGCAGAAGAGCGTCAAAAACTTGAAAATATTACCTTAAACATAATTCAAGTTCTTCAGGTATATACCTCATTTAGTGATAACCTTATTATGCTAAATGATATTGACATAACAAAATCTCAATTATCACACTTGGCTGATTTCCAGCTTATAATAAATGCTCGAAAAGTATTAGAGCATGCCTGTAATGTACATACTGAAGCTCATGAGTATGGCTTAGCACCTGATAAAATTACTGAATTACAAGATGCTCTGATCAATTTTTCCAATAAACAAAACAATATACGTAATGCAATAGTAGAACGTAAAACAGCAGGTGAGCAGCTGGATATTCAAATTGATGAAGCAGATGATTTGCTTAAACGTATAATGGATTTATTGCTAAATCTATCTCAATATACACGACCCGAATTATACAATGAATATAAATCATCAAGAGAAATTATAAACCAATAAATCACAGGTAGTCGTGGTATTATATAATGATAGGATATCCCGGCTACTCTTTAATAACAACTCTAAAAACAAAAAAAACTATTATGAAAAATTTATTAATGTTATTATGTCTTATCGTATTTGTTAGTACAGCTAAGGCACAAGAGGGTACATCATCTTCTCAACAAGGAACAGATTCAAACGATTGGATTATAAAAAGTGGTTTTAGTGGATTTATGACTCAACCTGCAAGTATTCTCCTTGATGGTAAAGTGGGGGATGGTTCTGATATAATAATTGATGCAGGTACAGGTTCTGGATATGGAGGTAAAATAAATATAACAGCAGGTAATTCATTGACTTATGCTGGGGATATACAAATAGCTGCAGGTAGAGGACCTGTTGGTGGAAATATTGACATAATAGGAGGAAGTACTTCAGCTCCTTCAGGAGGTAATATTAATTTTTATCGCCTTAGTAGTAGTAATAAAATATTATCGATGTTTATAAAAGGGTCAAACGGTTATGTAGGTATCGGTTATTCAAATCCTTCATATAAACTTGATGTAGATGGCACCACAAGAACCAACAGTTTAATCACTGAAAATATTAAAATTTTAAAAAATGGAACAACAAGTAAAATTTTATTTTCAGCACAAACTAATGATCCTGGTGAAATCCGTCATATTGAAAATAATAATTCAGCTCAGTTATGGATTGATCCTTCAGATGATTTTGATGCAGGAGCAACAAATGATTTTTTTATTGTTGGAGAGCCAGATACCAATACTCAAAGATTTTGGGTAAGAGGAGATGGTGCAACTTATATAAATAAAAGTTTAGGTATTGGTAAAACACCTACTTCAGATGCAAAACTTGATGTTGCCGGAACCATACGTGCAGAAGAAATCCTGGTAGAAGCTAATGGCAACACCGCCGATTTTGTTTTTGCCGATGATTACTCCTTAAAAGACCTTGCCGAAGTTGAAAACTACATTAAATCTCATAAACATTTACCAGATATACCCAGTGCAGAAGAAATGGAAGCTTCTAGTGTAAACTTGGCTGAGATGAATAAACTGTTATTGCAAAAGGTGGAGGAGTTAACGCTTTATACTATTGAGCTTGAGAAAAAAGATAAAAATAGAGGGGAAACTATTATAACTCTTTCTGAACGTCTTGAGAAAATAGAGCGATTAATTACTAGTGATAAATAACAAAAAATTATACAAGAAATTATGAATAAATTAAAAAACTTAAAAATAGGTATATTTTTAATACTTATAGGAATAATATGTTTAATTGATATATCAGCTCAAACACATTTTGATAGAGCAGATACAAATCCTCAAGCAGAACAATATTTTTCTGAAGCAGCTACCAGTGTTGGTTTACACACTGGGCAGCTTTCAGTAAATATCCCATTGTTTAATCTTGAAGCTAATGGGGTTCAAATCCCAGTTAATTTAGCCTTCAGTGGAACTGGAATTACGTACTCAACACGCGATAATGGCCTTGGTTTAGGTTGGTCTTTATTGGCAGGTGGTGTTATTACCCAGACAATTCTTAAAAAAAGAGATGTAGAAGGAAAAATATACAGCGATCAAGCTTATGAGGGATTTAAAAGTAGGTATACAGGTATTCGAGATGCGATAGCTAGAGAATATCAAAATTCTATTTATTCTGGTAGAAGTGAGACTGATATTATACGTAGTTTCTTAAATGGTAATCATTTTGATGAACAAGATCTTTTTAGTTATTCCTTTCTTGGAAATAGAGGAGATGTTTATGTTAAGTATAATTCAGATGGGACAACTACTAGACAATTAGTACAAAATAATGATTGCAAAATAGAAAAAACTATTGATGGGTATTACATTGTAGATGTATACGGAAACGAATATTTATTTAACTATGTTGTAGATGATGGAATTGTTAATGATGGTGAAGTATGCTGGCATTTAAGTGAAATTAATACAGCAAAAGGAGGTCAAGTAACTTTTGAATATAAAACAATAACTAAGAGATATGAAAAATTTTATTCTGTATCAAATTATCGTCAGTATGAAAATGTTCCAATAGCTAAATTAACAAAAATAATCTATGATTATGGTTATTTGGAAATATCTGACTCATATGATTTTTATTTATATAATAACAATGGAGAGTTGATTAAAGGGTATGATGTTACAGGAGGGATCAATAGTATTACAGAATTTTGTGAAAAGGATGGTGAAAGAGAGTATTTAAAGCCAATGAGTTTTGAATATGATTACAAATTGGATCCTGATAATGTTTGGGACCAATATATTCCACAACGAGCTTGGGCAATGCAACCAAGAACATGGCATGTAGATTGGGGGTTAAATGGTCAACCTTGTCTCTGGTCAGAATATATTTACTATAATGGACAAATATCAGGAATTGATTATAACGGTTATTCTGTGAGTGGTTTTAAAGTTGGCCAAGGGGTTGATAATTATTATAACTTGACAAAAATTGATTATCCATCAGGTGGTTATGAAAAGTTTTATTATGAAGATCATAAATACGAATATACTGGCAGGTATGGATCCGTTGGTGGTGGAGGTAATGATGTAATAGGTAAAAGAGTTTGGAGAAGGGAGGTTAATCCATGTACTTCGCTACGAGATGGTAAAATAATAGAATACAAATATTGTTTGCATGAAGATAATTTCCAACCAATAGATGATGGTTTTGGTAATGAAATTAGATTACGTTCTAGTGGAACTTTAGTAAACTTTCCCATTTATGCAACAACGGTATATAAGCCATATTATTCTGATAACAGGCCACGGTTAAAAGGTTATGCATATGAATCGTATCTGCCACAAAACCAGAGTGTTGGTGCCCCTGTATATTATAGTGAAGTTGAAGAAACGATAACTTCAATGTGGTCGGGAAAACAAAACGGATTTAAAATATATTATTATCCCACCTTGGGATTAAATACAGGAACAAATTTAGTTGTAACCAACTATAGAGAAGATCCTCACTCTACAGCTGACGGTCTAGTGTTATCCTTCAACAATATTACTTTTGGTGCACTAAATTATGATCATTGTGATGAAGAGGTGAGATATCTGGAAGCCAATTATAACCATGTTCATTGTGCATATCCACTGCCCCGTTTTTCTTTAAATAAAGCAGCTGTAGGTGCTCTCAAAAAAGAAGTTTATTTAGATAATCAACGCCATGTTGTTAAAAAGGTTACAAATGAATACAGTTATAATTATAGGAGGATTTATGGTGTAACATGGGAAGAGTATGATGACGGAGGGGAGAATGAAAGAATACTAGCAGGGCTATCAGAGAATGTTATGTATGGCAAAACATTAAGGGAAAGAGAGGAAACTAAATATTTTTATAATTCTGATTTTTCAGTTGTTGACTCAACCAAATTGGAAAGTAGTTTTAGTTTCATTGATCCGGGTGTACTCGATAATTCTATCAATACTTTAGGTGATGGAGAAGTTATTAAAACCGAAATCGTATATCCACAAGAAATAAGGTATAATACTACTACAAATTTATCAGAACAAGCTCTAGTTTTACAATTAATGGTTGCCAATAATATGCGAGGAGTACCTGTTCAAAAAATAGTGAAAAAAGATGATAAGGTAATTTCAGGAACATATACAACATATAAGCAATTTAATGGAAAAATTGTACCCGAAGCAACATATGAATTAAACTGTCAACAGGCCACATCTGTTGCAGATCCTTATGTAGATTCATATGGAAAGGTCATTTATGATAGTAATTTTAAATTGATTGAAGAGTACATTTCATACGATGAGGATTTCTTTAAACCAACAACCATCATTTCAAAAGGCTTTAAAGAAGCTTTTGTATGGGGATATGAAGGTGCATACCCAGTTGCTAAATTAAAAAATGCCACTTATTCAGAAGTAAAAAATGCTTTAGCTGGTCAAACATACTCGAATATGCCAATATTAGATGCCTTAAGACAAGGGGTGTGCCCAGCAAGTCAAATACCTTTTAGAGAATTACTACCTAATGCAATGGTTACAACTTATACATATGCTCCATTAACGGGGATTACCTCTGAAACAGATGTAAATGGTCAAACAACTTATTTTGACTATGATAAATTTGGCCATTTAACAACAGTTACAGATAATGATGGAAATATATTAAAACACTATGAATACGATTTAGACAATTTCTGGGAACTTTTACATTAATTTTGTTATGAAATATTATATATATATTATAGGGATTTTGCTATTGCCATCACTTTGTTTAAACGCTCAGTCCCCAAATTATCTAAACTATGTTATTGAAACAACAATAACTGATAATGGTGTAAAAACATTAAATGATTTACAAGGTTTAACCAAACAGGGTAAGAGTGTTCAAATAAAGTACTACGATGGCTTAGGTTTGCCTTATGAGGTGGTAAATTGGCAAGCTTCACCTTCGGGTAAAGACATCAGGCAGCCAATTGATTTAAATTGGCTTAATATTCAAGAAAAAGTACATTTACCATATCCTTCATCTACATCTACAGGAGAGTGTAATGTGGAGTTTATAACATTGCCGGCAAGAGAGGATTGTGATTCTTACTATTTATCAAAACAAGGAAGTAACAATGGACAAGCTACTTATTCATTGTCGGTGTTTGATGGGTCCCCGCTTAACAGAATAGTGGAGCAAGGAGCACCAGGAGAAGCATGGCAACCGAATTCATCAGAAGAAAGTACATATAAAAGTGGTCATACCATTAAAATGGAATACCGTATGAACCATACTGATGAAGTCAAATTGTTTGATATTGAAGATGATAAATTAAAATATAAAGGTTTTTATGTTGAGAAAGTACTATATAAAACCATAGTAAAAGATGAAAACTGGACATCAGAATCGGGTAAATTACATACTACAGAGGAATTTAAAAATCCAAAAGGAGAGATTGTGTTAAAACGTAATTATGTTGAGAATGATGGCCATGTGGTATCTGTTGATACATATTATGTTTATGATGATTTTGGATTATTAAGATATGTTATACCACCTCAAGCAGTAAGAGATATTTATACATATTATGATATAAATCACCCTGTAGAGTTTGTAGAAAAAGATCGAACTCTTTCAAACTTGCCTGAAGCAAATACATATCTTGTATATAAAGGAGCTTGTGTAACTTTAAAAAACTTTAGCTTTAGTCCAGCACATGGCAATAGTTTGAGCATTTCGGCTTGTAATGGAGAAGCTGAGTTAATTTATTCCTATAAATATGATCGGGAAAAGCGAATGATTGAGAAAAAGATTCCGGGAGCAGCATCTGTTTATATGGTTTATGACAACAGAGACCGTTTGGTAGCCACTCAAGATGGGGAATTCCGTAAAAAAAACCAGTGGTTATTTACAAAGTACGATGTTTTTAACAGACCTGTTATTACAGGTATATACAATAGTGCACAAAGTCGTGCTGATTTACAAGCTTCAATTGATTCATATTATGCTAGTTATCCAAGTAAACTGTGGGAAAGTAAAACATCAATAGGTAGTAATTTCAATTATACCAATCAGAGTTTTCCTTCAGGGATTGATAATAAATCCTACTTAACCGTAACTTATTACGACGATTATGACTTTGAAGGAAAAAAAGACTTTAAAGCAGGCTTGTATTATAATATAAGTGATGAAACTACAAATAATGCAAAGGTAAAAGGACTAGTAACAGGTTCAAGAACAAAAGTTTTAGATGGAAATGAGTTTAGTGCTACACCACAATGGATTGTATCTACACACTATTATGATAAAAAGTATAGGGGTATTCAGAGTTTATCAGAATTATATCCGTCTAATAATGGAGCTAACTTTACATTGGTAAGTAATAAATATGATTTTGTAGGTAAGGTTAAAGATAGTAAAACAGTAAATGTATTTCAGGGAACCACAAAGATTATTGATGAGCGCTTTGACTATGATCATGCCGGAAGATTATTAAAACATTACCATAAAATTAATGATAAAGGTGAGGTATTACTTGTTGATAATACATATGATGAATTGGGAAAATTAATTACTAAGAAAGTTGGAGAAGATAATGTTCAGCAAATGGATTATCAATATAACATACGTGGTTGGTTAACCCAGATAAATGACCCTACAGTTGCAGCCACAGGCAATAAAAAATTTGCTATGAGGCTCGATTATGATAACCTGGTAACTGGTTTGATAGATGTAGAACATAAGCAATATAATGGTAACATTTCATCAATGATTTGGCGAACGGAATCTAAAGGGGATATAACAAACGAAATGTGTGCCTATGCTTTTGAATATGATGGTATAAATCGACTTACAAAAGCCAATTACGGACTAGGGGAGGAACCCTATATGAATAAAGGTATGTATGATGTAACTATTGGTAATTACAGTTTAAATGGTAACATAGGTAGCTTAACCCGCACAAAGGCAGGAACTATTATTGATAACTTAAGCTATAGTTATAGTGGTAATCAGTTATTGAGTGTTAACGATGCAGCTAATGATAATGTTGGATTTAAAGAAAAGAGTAGTAGTGGTTCAGAGTATAATTACGATCTTAATGGTAATATGACTGCAGACAAAAACAAAGGTCTTGCTAATGTACAATATAACTTTTTAAACCTACCTGAATTATTAACAGGTGACGATAATAAAACAATTCGTTATATTTACACCGCTGATGGACAAAAAGTAGCCAAAACTGCAGGCGGCAAAACTACTTATTATGCAGGATCGGCTATTTACGAAGAAAGCACCTTAAAACAAGTATTACACAGCGAAGGAACAATAACCATGAATGGAAGCAGTGCCATATACCAGTATCATTTAAAAGATCACTTAGGCAATACCCGTGTGGTTGTTGACGAAAACAATGTATCCAATCAGGTTAGCTTTTATTATCCATTTGGTATGGCCGCAGAGCAATTTAACTCTGGTGCTAAAAATAAATACCTTTATAACGGTAAAGAGCTTCAAGAGGATGCTATAGGAGGTAGTGTTTTGGATTGGTATGATTATGGGGCAAGGATGTACGATCCAGCCATCGCTAGGTGGCATTGTATTGACCCATTAGCTGATTTGTATTCTGCTTCATCAAATTATAGTTACTGTTTAAATAGCCCTATTAATTTTATTGATCCGACTGGTATGGCTGTAACAGAAACAGATTCAAGCTATGTAGTAACTGATGAAGATATTATTACTTATTGGAACAATTTGTCTTTGGTAGGAAATGGAGGGAATACTTATGCAGACTTACAACAATCACTTAGTGATGCTGCGGAAGGTAGTAAACTTGAAAATACAGGAAATAAAATTGGTAATAGATCGGAAACTATAGATGCGGTTGGTAATGTTGCCACATCGCAAGGGGGTACTTGGATTGATAAATCTATAGGTTGGGTTGCCGACCATGGTCATGAGATTGGGGTTACTGTTGGAGCAGGTTTTAATGCTTATGCTGGTTTTCAGGAAATAAAAGCAGGAATAGGCATGATGTTAGCTCCGACTGGAGTAACACAAGTTGCTGGAGCCTATTCTATAGCAGATGGAGCAGCAAGGAATATAAGTGCTCCTATTCAGATTTATGGTGCATGGACTGGAAATACAACACTTGAAAATGCACCTGGTAATATATTAGGGACAGTAGGGTTTATAATTGATAGTGGAGTTGCTGGTCAGTGGACAACTGGAGGGGATGTTCAGTTTTTTATGGAACTTTCAGGTGATTTTGGCTTGTCTAGAAGGAGGTTAATTCAAGCCGCAGAGCTTGGTTTTACTAATCCAAATATGTTACGACGGGTTGGAAGTATTGGTAATGCGGGTTGGCAGATAGTTAAACCATACATTGAACCTTTAAAAAGATATGGAGGGAATTAGCATGGAAATATGGGTAAAAATAATCCTAGTGATAGTCTTTTATTGTGTTATGAGCTTGGCATATTACTATAGTGTTGGGAAAGTTAATTTTGGAGGAGATAGACAAAATAAATATGAATCCTGGGTGAAACAACATGGGGTTAAAACAAGAAAATCAATTAGGGTGTTAGTATTACTTTTCACTATTGGAATCTTAGTAGAGTATCTTTTATAATTAAGATGCTCCCCAAAGTATAGACATGATATCGTCAAAAAGGTCAGCTGTTTTAACATAAAGAGCTGGCCTTTTTTCGTAACCAATAATATTTTCAAATAGCTTCAGATTAAGGGAAGGAATAAATTCAACTTGGGAATTATCATTTAGGATTAAAAAGTTACCCCATTTAGGAGTTTTTTTAACTAAGTCTTGTATAGGTAGCTTGCAAAGCTTATTATTTTCAATATTAATAAATATTTTAACTTCATTAATATTATAAGATTGACCATTAATTATTAAATAGTCTTTTGTTATGGCTGCTATGCCTTTTTCTTTGATAAAGAGAAAAGGCACTGAAAGTAAAACAAAGCTTAAAAAGGGTATTGTGCTGATTAATATTAAGTAACTAGCAATAGTACGTATAGTGTAATTGTCAATTAGCAATAATAGAATGATGATTAACCAAAGTCCCCCTAGTATTATAAGTGCTAAGTTTTGAAAGGGCTTAAATTTTCTTTGTAAGGTACAGTCTGTTAAGCTAATCTTTGTTGGTTCCAGCATGATTTCGCAGGATAAAAAACTTTATTTATAAAGCTGCAATATTTTTGATTTTAACTGACTTAATCAGTCCGTCAATGGCATAAAGAATATGTTCCTTGTCGTAATCATTAAATGAGGAAATTTCGTTCAATCGTTTAAGTATTGCAGGGTCTTTTAATAGGTTCTTGTCTTGTGTCTCCCCTAAAAGGTATCCAACTGTAGTATCAAGAAAGTTGGCAATTTTTTTAACCACATCAATAGATGGTTTTACTTCGTCACGCTCATACTTGCCAATAATGGAGTGATGGGCTTCAATTAATTTAACCAGTTCGTTTTGAGAAAGCTTTTTTGCTTCCCTGCATTCTCTTAATTTCTTACCAAGAGTCTCCATGTTAAATAATATTTGGTATTAAAACTGTTCTTTTTAGCAGCATAGGCAAATATACTGCTAATATTTTACGGATTAAAATTAGATATTCTTCGATTGAGTAATAAAATTTTATAGATTTGTACCAAATATTAGCAATTAAGAAAAATTACTAATATTTCACAGCATGGAAATCCAAGAAATAAAACAGCGTTTAAGCATCGAAACAGTTCTAAAACACTACGGTTTACAAGCCAACCGAAACCACATGCTTAAATGCCCCTTCCATGAAGAAAAAGAACCAAGCCTAAAAGTATACCCAAATACAAATACATTTAATTGTTTTGGCTGCAAAGCCAATGGCGATACAATAGAATTTATTCAATTAAAAGAGAAATGCAATAAACACGAGGCTTTGAAAAAGGCAACAGAACTCATAAACACAATTGAAGCAACAGCACACCAAGACCAAGCACCACCAGAACCAATAAGCAGAAACGGAAAGATAGAATTGCTTACAAAACTCTTTGGTTACTTCCGTGGAGCAATCAACAACAGCAAACCATCGAGAAATTACATTACACAAACCAGGCGTTTAGAATTGTTTTTGGAAATCGGCTATAACCCCAGCTGGCGCGGAAATGTTTTCCGTGCAATAAGCGAACTGTAAATATTATAAAAGAGTCATAATTTAAAAAGTTGTGGCTCTTTTTGTGTAATGTTAGGGTTTGTAACCCGGGTTATTATAAAATACTTTGAATTTTTCTTTTGGCAACAAACGCATCCAATACAGCAAAGATGTGGCTTTTGTCTTCATCAGAGAATTTGCTTAGTTTCAAGATGCATTTAAGAATATTTTTATTAATCTCTACATCTGTTATAACGACCAGATCATCTAATGATACTTCTAGTAAATCAGATATTTTAGAAGCTACTTCAATTGATGGCTTCATCTGGTCACAGCCGCTCGTTTGCGATTGCATCGTGTTCTCAGGCTGTAAATAAGTAAAGCATACACATTAAATTGCGAAATTAAAAAAGCCAGACAGAGATATCTGTCTTTTTACTTAAGAAGCATGCTATGGTGGCCGTTTTAAGTTATTAAGAGTTAATATAAGTAGCCTAATTATAGCATTTGAAT
Source organism: Plebeiibacterium sediminum (assembly GCF_026013605.1). Classification (GTDB taxonomy): domain Bacteria; phylum Bacteroidota; class Bacteroidia; order Bacteroidales; family Marinilabiliaceae; genus Saccharicrinis; species Saccharicrinis sediminus. The sequence goes on along the minus strand of NZ_JAPDPJ010000039.1, from coordinate 28,462 downwards.
GTGGAGATAAATAAAAATAAGCTACACGATGAAATAGTGCGTTAGCATACTATTATTTGTCTACACTATATAGGTTAAGGATTATTGAGGATGATGATTTTTATTTTACTATTTGGTTTAATAACAGATTTATTTGACGAATATCTTCAAATGTTCATTACAAAATGATTAGTTTTGCAATCTAAAATATTAAATCTATGAGTAATATTAAAAAGTTGTTCAATAACAGAGTAACAGGTTTTACCTTGCAAGAAATGTTAATTGTATTGGTTATTATAGGTATTTTATTATTAATAGCTTTACCAAACTTAATGCCTTTAATATCAAAGGCTAAAAGTTCTGAAGCCCAAATGCAACTAAGTCATTTGCATACACTCCAAAAAAATTATTTTTATATGCACTCTTCATATACCGATGATTTATCTGCTGTGGATTTTGTTCAAGAACGATTAGCAAGTGAAGGCGGTACTGCAAATTATAGAATTGATATGGTTGAAGTAAGTACCAATACATTTAAAGCAAGAGCTACAGCAGTTGCTGATTTTGATGGTGATGGGATATACAATGTTTGGGAAATAGATCAGGATAAAAATATGGTAGAAGTTACAAAAGATTAATAATGTGGCTCGAATTTTTATGTTGGATCTTATTGTTAAGCGTTAGTTTTTTTGATTTTAAAGACCGCTCTATTCCTTTAATTATATTTGTTTTATTAACGCTATTTTCAGTTGCGCAGCAATTATATTCAACTACATATTGGCAATTGTTCATTTTGAACACAGGTATAAATTTGGCATTGTTTATAATTCAACTAACGGTAGTTTATTTGTGGTTCAAGTATAAAAAAAAGTTTTCTCGTTTTTTTAATAAAGCCTTTGGATGGGGGGATGTATGGATTTTAATGATAGCAACGTTATATTTTGAACCAATCAGATTTATTTGGTTTATTATAGCTGCTGGTATAAGTTCAATTATATATACATTAGTTTGTCAATATTTTAAATTAAATAAATATACTTTAATTCCTTTTGCTGGAATAGCTTCAATATTAATCATGATTTATCAGGTTGCTTTAAAAATTAACTTATATGGCATCTAATATAGACTTAACTACAGAATTAAAGCAAAAGTTAACCACAAATCAGGCTTGGCACTATAAAATAGTTCCAAAATCAGAAAGAAATGGCATAACCGCATTTTATTACTGTGAGGGTATAAGTGATAAATATGAGTTAGAGAATGAGTTACTTGTTTTATTAGGTATTGAAGTTGAATTATATGCAGAAACAGAGGGATGGGTAGTTACTCAGTTAAACAGGTTTTATCCACGTATAGAACAATCTACGGAGGAAAATAATGCTCAGGAATTAAATTTAAAAAGCAACAGTGATTTTTTAAGTCAGATAATAGAAGAGGCAGCACGAATTAAGAGTAGTGATATTCACCTTGAAGCTTTTGAAGAACGATGTCGTATCAGGTTTCGCATAGATGGAAAGCTGGTTGAAAGATATATTGTTACTAAACATGATTATCCTGCTTTAATAAATAAAATTAAAATAAAAGCTAATCTGGATATTTCGGAGAAACGATTACCTCAAGATGGTAGAATAATATTTTCAGAAGGAGATCATAAATTTGATATCAGGGTATCTGTTTTACCAACTTTGTATGGCGAAAAAACCGTTATGAGATTATTAAACCGCGATGCCACCCAAATTGATTTAAACTTATTAGGTTTTAATAAAAGGCAATTAAAAAACTATTCAGAAGGCGTGCTTAAGCCAAATGGTATAGTTTTAATAAGTGGACCTACAGGATCGGGTAAAACTACAACGTTATATGCTACGTTAAAGCAATTAAATAAAGAAGAAACCAATATTTTAACCATAGAAGACCCTATTGAATATACATTAGATGGAATTAACCAGGTTCAGTTAAAAGAGTCTATTGGGCTTGATTTTGCCAGTGCTATGAGAACATTTCTTCGTCAGGATCCTGATATTATTATGTTAGGAGAAATCAGAGATACGGAAACGGCTCGTATGGCAGTGAGGGCTGCATTAACAGGCCACTTGGTGTTAAGTACAATTCACACTAACTCAGCATGGAGTACGGTTACTCGATTGGTTGATATGGGAATTCCCTCATATCTTGTAGCATCAACATTAAATCTATCAGTAGCACAGCGATTGATTCGTAAATTGTGTCCTTCCTGTAAAAAGGAAGTAGATTTAGATCCGGATTTATATCCAGAAAGTTTCACAGCTCCTGAGTTCATAAAATCACATTATCTTCCAGTAGGTTGTGATCAGTGTTTTTACACCGGTTATAAAGGTCGTCAAGCACTTTATGAGATTATACCTATTGATAGAAATTTAAAGGAGCATATACGTCACGAATCATTTGAAGTTAAGGATTATTTAAATGAAAAGAATATTCAGGAATTATCAGATATTGCATTTTTCTTAGTAAAAGAAGGGCTTACTTCTTTAGATGAAGTTTATCCGATTTTATCGAGTTAAGCTTATAAAAACTAATATTATATTTAATACATTAATACCAGATTAACAAAATAATACCTAATCACAATATGTTAACTAACCGGATTATTTTACTCTTTATATTTTCTTCATTTATAGTTATCGCTCAAGCACAAATAAAAGAGTCTTTAGAATTTAAGTTGGACAGTATTTCTAAAACGTTACCAGCACTAAATAAAAATATTGATTTTACAGTTAATGATATTCCTTTGCACGAGTTTATCAGAGGTGTTGCTAACGAGGCCGGATTGAATGTTAATCTGGATATGGGATTAAATGAACCAGTTAGTAATAATTTTACAAATGTTCAGGTAAAAGATCTGCTGGTCTTTGTACAGAAGAACTATAATGTAAATATAGAAATAATTGGTAATATACTTAATATATCAAGGATTCTGATTCCTGATGAAAAACCAATTTCAAGTTCGGTATTATACAATAAGGAAAACAACCTTTTAACATTAGAAGCCAATAATGCTCCTATACATGAAGTATTAAGAGTAATTACAGAAGAAACAGGTGTTAATATTGCTAGTACACCAACAGCACGAAATACAATTGTAAATTCCTATATTAAAGAAATGCAACTAGAAAGTGCCTTACATAAACTGGCAATTGCAAATAATCTTTCTGTTTCAAAATCTGATGAAGGATTTTATGTATTAGATTTAGTTAATGACGTAGGCGAAAATGCCTCTAGTGAAGTTAGGAGTAACAGAAATAACAGGAATTCATTTTCAAGCAGAGCTCAAAACAAAACTAATGGCCAATCAATAATTGATATTAATGTGTATAGTCGTGATTCGATAGATGTCAATACAGAGAATGCTGACTTGCAGCAAGTATTGCAAAAGTTGTTTGATCCGTTAAATATTTCGTATCAGGTTATTGGTGAAGTCAATGATAAGGTTTCAACAAAAGTTAAGGGAGTAGGTCTTAAGCAAATATTGGAGGATGTATTTGCTGGATTATCAAGTGCCATAAGGGAAGTAAATGGAACATATTGGATAGGAGCAAGAGATGTTCTTGAAATGCAGGAAGTAAGAATGGTGCAGATGCGATATCGTTCAATTGATTCATTGCAATATATTATTCCTGAAAATTTAAAAGCTGATATGGAAATAATTGACTATCCGGATATGAATAGTCTTATAATTGCAGGAGCAAAAGATCGCATACAAAGGTTACAAGAGTTTTTAAAAGAAGTTGATAAACTAATACCTGTAATTTTAATTGAAGTGATTATTATTGATAATAACAATTCAAAAGAACTATCAACCGGAATTTCTGCAGGCTTAACGGATGAAACGGTCACAACCTCTGGTAACATATTTCCTTCTACGGAACTAACTGTAAGTTCAAATAGTATTAATAAGATAGTGGAGGGGATAAATGGTGCCGGATGGGTTAATTTAGGAAAAGTGAAGTCAAACTTTTATATGACATTAAATGCACTGGATGAAAATGGATATGTTAATGTCAGGTCAACTCCTCAATTAGCAACGATGAATGGGCATAAAGCAACGATGAGTATTGGCAGAACAGAATATTATAAAGAAGAATTAAATACTTTATATGGGTCAGTTACATCTTCTTCACAAACTACAACTACTTATAAACCTGTAGAAGCTGAATTAAAAATAGATATAAAGCCAATTATTTCCGGAAATCAGGATATTACACTTCAAATTAGTGTTGAGCAAAGTGATTTTACAGATCGTATTGAAGAAAATGCCCCTCCAGGTAAAGTTTCCAGAAAGTTTGATTCAATGATTCGTATTAAAGATCAGGAAATGATTCTTTTAGGAGGTTTAGAAGAAGCTCAGAAAAGTGATACACGTAGAGGTTTTCCTTTGTTATCAAGAGTTCCTGTTATAAACTTGATATTTTCATCAAAATCAAAATCAAAATCAGAGGGAAAACTTAATATTTTTATCAAACCTTCAATAATAAACTAACATAATGCATTCAGGAAGGTTACATAAAATATTAAAAACAGTTAGTAAGGTTGCAGGAATTACGCTTTCTATTTTAGGAAAAGATACTATTTCAATAGATATAATTATTGTTGAGAAAAAAAAAGGAAAGCTTGTTATATCAAAAAGAATAAGCGCCTTATCTTCTTATGAGGAAGTGAAGAAACATGTACCAAATCATGTTCCTGTTATAGTAAATTTAACTGGAATTGGTGCATTAGTTAAAAAGGTGGAATTTATAAAGGATGGTTTACCAAAAGGTCAAATTGCCGTGTCTTCAGATCATTTTATTACACAGGTATATAATCAAGGTGAAACCGGATTTGTATCTATCGTACGTAAAGATTTAATAGATAGTATAGAAAAAGAGTTTGATAAAATAAAGATGGATATTGTTGGTATTAGGTGTAATCCTTTTACAATAAGTAGTATTTTACCGATATTAGAAATAGATCGGGAGCATGTGTTTAGTAGTTGGGATATACTAATAGAGCAAAATCAAATTAAAAATATAAAATCACGAAAAATTGAGACGATTGAACAATATACATTGGGAGATGAAGTTATAGAAAGTACTTATATTTTAAGTTTTGCTGATTGTGCAGCTTTCTTTTCTGGTAATTATGATTCTGTTTCAGAAGCGAATTATTTATCAGAATTTATTTTTAAGAAATTGATTGTTTTAACAGGTTGGACTGTTATGATTTTGCTTTTAGCAGCTTTGTCTTGTAATTTCTTTATAAATGATATGTATAGGTCAGAAATGGATATTGTTAGTGGTGAATATTCAAAAAATAAATCAATTTTAAGTAAACTAAATCTGGCAGAGAAGGAGTTAAATAAAAAGCAAGACCTAATTGTAAGAGGAGGCTTAAATGATGAAAATGTTTTATCCGGTAAAATTGACGATATAATATCATTGATGCCATTGGAAATAGTTTTGGTTAAGTTGGAAGTTAATCCAATTATAAAAAAGATAAAACCGGGAAGTGACATTTTATTGGATTATAATATGATTCGTGTTAATGGCAACTCTAATGAAACACAATATGTTTATAATTGGATGAAAGCGTTAAAAAAAGTAACATGGATAAAGGATGTTGAGTTGACTTATTATGCAAATAAAAGTATGAATGATCCTGCTGATTTTATTTTAAATATCTATTTAAATGTGGAATAATTTATCATATAAAAAACGGTTTTATCGAATTATAATAGGGTTAATATTGTTGATATGCCTGAGCTATAAATTTGCATTTCAGAATACCTTATTGTTGAAGGATAATTTAGAGCAACTGAAAACAGAACTGAGAAAAATAGAAAATGCACCCTATAAGTTAAATATGATACAGCAAAAGTTAGATGAAATTGATACCCGGATTGGAGATGTGAATTTTGAGATAGATAAAGGGGGGTATTTAATTGATATAATAGGTGATTTTTGCAAGAGGAATGATTTAGTATTAAATGAAATTCCCCAAAAGCATGTTTTTAATAAAGAAAATTTTAATGTAGTAACATTTAAAGTATTGATAGAAGGGTCATTTAAGAGACAATTACAATTATTAAATGAAATAGAAGATCAGCCAATTATTGGAAAAGTAAGGTCGGTTTGTTTTGAGAGTAAGTATGATTTAAAGTTGAAAAAGAAGTTCTTGTATGGGAGTTATTTATTTCAGTCATTAAAGGAGAGTAATTAATGAAAGTATATATGAAGGTCAAACAGATGAGTAAGTATAAAATTAATTTTAATCAATTACCTTGTTTTTTGTTGTTAATCAGTTTACTGTTTAGTTGCTCCTTAATAGAAGAAGAGGATATTTCAGATAAACAATTAGCATTATTAGCACCAGGAAATCACATATCAACAGAGCGTGTTACGCAAACCTTTTTGTGGGAATCAGATAATGATTCGTTGTCCTATAGAATACAGGTTGTTACTCCAGGTTTTGATTCAGTAGAATCAGTTGTTCTTGATTCATTATTAACTGATAATTATTTAGAATATACTTTATTTTCCGGACAATTTGAATGGAGGGTAAGAGCAGAAAATAGTGCTTATAATTCCTTGTGGAGTTATGCTGACTTTTTTATTATTGATACAAATGACCTGGGTGCCCAAAAAGTTAGACTTCGTTCACCAATAGATAACTTATTTATAAATGAGCAAGATATTTCGTTTAAATGGGATACGTTATCAAATGTTGATACCTATGAAGTTAGGTTGTATTCAGGTGGATGGTTGGGAAATCTGGAGTTAGATTCTATTGATGTTGTAGAGTCGTCTTTAGGTTTAAATATTGAAGAAGGTGAGTTTTGGTGGGGTGTGCGTGCTATAAATGACATCTCTTTATCCCTGTTTTCATATAATAGATTAATTATTGATATTACGAATCCTTTAACTCCAAACCCAATTATGCCTGAAGATAATTTTTCCACATCAGATGTTGATGTAAATTTTTCTTGGAATAGTTCAGATCCTACCTGGGGAAATGTTTCAGACTCTCTGTTTATTTATAAAATTACAGGTTCATCAATTGAGTTATTTAAAGCAAAAAAGGTATCTAATAAAAATACTACTATTACTCTTGATCCTGGTTCAGAATATAAATGGGAACTTAAGAGTGTTGATCAGGCAGGAAACCAAAGTGAATTAAGTACGCAACGTACTATTACAGTTAATAATTAATTGATATTACAAAATTTTATTTTTTTGAAAAATCAGAAAATTACATATATTCTTCTTCCTCTTGCACTTGTAATATGGGGAATTATTATTTGGAAGATTTTTTTTGCAAATCAAGGAACAATCAATTATAAACAAATTGATACTTCAGTTAAGATTGACAAAGAAAAAAGAATAGAAAAACAAATTCGAAAACAATTAAAATTAGATTATGCAGATCCTTTTTTGAAAGACATTAAACATTTTAATGAAAAGGAAGAGATTATAAATGAGGTTAAAACTGAAAATATCGCAAAGGTTGTTCGTTGGCCAAGTATCAGGTTTAAAGGCATGGTAGCAAGTCATAATCGTAATTCAAGTTTAGGTATATTATATATCGGTAACAAAAATTATTTAGTAAGAAAAGGTCAAAATATAGAAAATATAGTAGTACAAGAGATTGCAAGAGATTCAATTGAGTTACAATGTGAAAATGATGTTAGGCACTTTTATTTAAAGCGCTAATGTTTGTTGATTAAAAAATTTACAGTTAATGTTAAAATCTGGAAAAAAAATAATAAAGCAGGTATTATTGATAACTTTTTATTTTATGTTGCTTTTTTTCGTAATGGATATACCTGTTTTGTCTCAGAATAAGGCAACCCGTGAGGTAATAATACAAAGAAACGATACAATTGAAGAGTTCTCTATTTTAATTGATAAGGAAGTTACAATAAAACAGGATAATAAGACTTTTTATTATTGGTATGCCTTTAATAGGATACGAAAGAATCAAGGTGCTTATTCAGGTAAATTATTGAATGGCACTTACAAAAAATATAAAAAAGATTATTTGTTGATTGAATCTGGGTATTTTAAGATGGGTGTTAAAGACGGAGCATGGTCAACATGGAATTCTGAAGGAAATATGATTTTAGAATCAAGGTATGTTAATGGATTAAAGGATGGTACATGCTTTTATTATGAAGATGCAAAACTCTTAAAAAAGGAAGAATATAAAAAGGGTTTGCTAAATGGCAACACTACATTTTATACCAATGATTCAACATATACCCTAAAATATAAGGATGGAGTAGAAGTAATTAAGGAAAATAAAGATTACAGTTCTAGGTTATTTGTTGAGAAAATTAAAAATATTTTTAAAAAAAGAAGTTCAGAATTACATAATGAAAATACTGAAGATGAAGTTCCTATGAAGAAGAATGAAAAAGAGGACAATAGTAATGTTTAGTTTTGGAATATAATGAATTATTGTAAATGTATAAAAGATAGCAGACTTATTGGAGGTGCTTTATATTATGCAATTTTTGTAATGTTATTATTAAGTATGATATGTCTTCTGCTCCTTAGTTTCTTTGATTTGAAAAATAAGGAAGATGTTATTTTTTATAAAAAGAATCAATTATCATTAAATATAGAATCAGCTATCTCTCTTATTTGTTGTCAACCTGAATTGGTTCGGATAAACAATAATGTTAATATAGATTTATTTGAAGATAATACAGCACTGGTTAACGCATCATTTATGCAGTGGGGGATGTTGAGTAAAGTTACCCTTTCGACCCGATGGAAACATTTGCAATTAACCAAAACAGTTTTATTAGCAGAAAGAGAAAAGAAAAGATATAGTTTATACATGCCTAATAATCAAAAATATGTATCACTTGTTGGTAACAGTTATATTAATGGAGATTGTTCGTTATCAGAGCTGGGTATAAGAAAAGGGAATATAGAAGGACAATATTTTGAGGGGCCTTATTTATATTCTGGTAATTTGCATGTTAGTGATAAGATTATGCCAAAAATTAATGAACCTGCGAGCAATTATATTACGAGCTATCTAAACGGAAAAACTAGTAGTCATGATAGTATCGTTAATTTCAATGCATATAAAAATATTGAGATTAACCATTCTTTTAAGGAAAAGACATTGTTTATGCAATCAAACAGAAAAATTGTATTAGAAAAAGGTCTGCTAAAGGGAAATATAATATTATCAACTACAGATACAATAGAAGTTTGGCCTGGCATTGAACTTAAAAATATTGTACTATTTGCGAATACAATAATATTTAAAGCAGGTTGTCATCAAACTTTACAAGCTTTTGCTTCACGAGAGTTAATTGTTGAATCTGGTTGTGAGTTTTCTTATCCATCCTTTTTAGGTTGTCTGTCTAATGTATCAAAACTAAAAGTAAGTGTTGATAAGGGAGTTCTGATTAATGGAGGAGTATTTGTCTATTCTCTAAATCCAGAAGAAGGTAGTACTATATTTACATTATCAGAAGATGCAACTATTTACGGTAAGTTGTATGTGAACGGAGATTTATATTTTAAAGGAAATATAATTGGAAGTTTAATCTGTAATCGATTTGCCTATTCAACATCGCGATCGTTTTATGAGAATTTTATTGTGGATGGAATTATTGATGGAGAAAAATTACCAAAAGAATATGCATCGTTCTGTCTTGAAAATGATGAGGTGTTCAAACTAAAGCTTGTAGCTATATGTCAATAATTAATGCTAAGATTAAAGGGAATTCATTAATTGAAGTAATAGTTGCATTTGTAATTGTTTCACTTTCAATTGCCTTAACAGGAACATTTTTGTCGCAGTTGTTGGATGAATTTAATCGATTTCAGAAACAAAAGGTATGGTATGATCTAAATCTGTTAAAAAATCAAACCATTAAATCCCAAAATACTGAAACTATAGAATTAATTGAACACAATTATAAAATACAAAAGAATGTTGAACTCGTAAATGAAGTAAAAGGTTTGTATTTGGTGGAATTAAGTGCAATAGAAGTAACTAATAATCGTATTATGGATGAAAAAAAAGAACCTTTATTTTTTTATAGATTTTATGTTGAAGTAGACGATCAATAAATTATTAAAGGTTTAAATTCTAATCTATAAATGGAACTCAGTTAAGTACTGGAATAAGTTGATTGTTATGAAAAAAATGAACGGTTTTACAATACATGAATTGTTAATTGTAATGATAATTACAAGTATTGTGATTCTATTGTCATATACAGTTATTCAAAATTATTATCAACTTTTTTCTGAAATAGTTGATACAGGTAATTCGCAAACTGAAATAAATCAGTTTTATCAATTGTTAATAGCTGACTTTGATAAAGCTGAAGTTGTAACATTTAATGGCAAGTTACAGTGTGATGTTGCTGGGGAAATGATTAGTTATGAGTTTGATAGTAGTTTTGTAGCTAGAGTGTCAGTCTATTCTATAGATACTATTAGATTATCTTGTACAAATACAAATTTTACGTATGCAAATGAATCTTCAGGATTAATTAATTATTTCTCAGTAGTCTGTAATATCCAAAAAGTAGAGGTTCCAATTTCAATATATAAACAATATCCAATAGGTAAATACCTGGAAATAAAGGAGTGAAAAATGGCTATCGATCTATCCCAGATAAAAAACTATAATCAACAAGTAAGCCCTGGAAAATTGCCTTCTAAGGAAGATCTTCCTTTTTGGAAGAAGGAAATATCCTTCGGTAAAATACTTACAGACAAAATAAAAGAAGTTTTTTATTCTGAATTGGTCATATTAATGACTGCCGGGTTGGATTTAAAATTAGCGTTGGATCTTATAGTACAAGAAGAAAAGAAAGAAAAGGTAAAAAATATCTATTATTTGATATCTCAAAAAATATTACATGGGTTGTCACTTTCAGAAGCAATAAAGGATCAACCTGAATTTGGACAATACGAGTTTTACAGTATTAAAATTGGTGAAGAAAGTGGAAGTCTTGTTTTGGTGCTTGAAGAATTATCTCTTTTTTTTCGAAAAAAAGTAAAGCAGAAAAAGCAAATTATAAGTGCAATATCTTATCCGGCTATGATTTTTATTACAGCTTTAGGTGCTGTTTTTTTTATGATGAATTTTATTGTACCATTGTTTGCTGATGCCTTTAAACGATTCAATAGTGATTTACCTACATTAACAAAGGCTGTTATTTATTTATCTGATCAGTTTCGTAATTATTGGTATTTAATACCCATTTCTGTTGGATTGATTGTTGTACTAGTGAGAATGTTTAGAAATGAAGAATGGTATAGGAAATACAGTGGTATACTGTTGTTAAGGATTCCGGTAATCGGGAAATTAATGCAAAAAATATATTTAGCCTCCTTTTGCCAAAGTATGTCACTAATGACTAGTGCTAAAACACCATTAGTACAATCCCTTGAACTTGTTAGTAAAATGATTGGTTTATATCCTTATGAAAAAGCATTGATTTCTATACGAGAAGGTTTATATCATGGAAAACCTTTAAATGAATTAATGTTAGATTATCCAATATTTGATTCTAGAATGGTTTCACTAATAAAAGTAGGAGAAGAAACCAATCGTCTAGATTCAATTTTTAAACGTCTTTATGATCAATATACAGAAGAAACCGATCATCAAACCACTGTAATGAGCTCGCTTTTAGAACCAATGTTGATAATTGTTGTGGGAGGAATGGTTGCTTTATTATTGGTTGCAATGTATCTGCCTATGTTTAAGTTGGGAGGCTCATTGATGAATTAATGGTAAATAAGGTGTATATAAAGAGTAAAAACCGTTTTTATACGATAAACTATTGATGTTTATCCGAAGTAATGTTTGTCTTTTGTTGTAAAATTCAAATATGCTTCTTGAATAAATTATAGATTAAATATTTGAAGATGGTTTTGCTGTTATTAATAATATATCATAAAGAGTTGTTTGTCATAAAAATTATTCCTTTTATCAAATTAGATTACTAGAGTAATACAATAAATTACTATTTTTGGGTCGAAAAGTCGAAAAAATACTAATGTACCTAAAGTAGTTAAAATAAATAGGTGAAAGACAACAATATTTTTTACTATCTAGAGTACTAAAAAAACAAAACTAAAAATATTTTATGCTAAAATTTAACTACTTAACCCTATTATCCCCCTCCAGCAAAATGATCAGATATTATTCTTTAAAACCAGGATTGTATAGAAAATCATAAGGCACATTGAAAGTAAATTAGAACAAGACTTTACTAAAACATGGTATTGTATCCTATTCGAGAATTGAAGTGAATCAATGAGGGTCTTGTTTATAATCGATATCACTTTGCTTTAGACATTTTATTACTAGTCTTAAGATAAATGATTAATAATTATTTAGTTATTGTGTTTATCTAAGGTAAGTATCAATCATTATCTATTGTGAAATTATAAATTATGGTTAGCATATATTGTTAGCCGTGTAAAATTATGTACTTGTATGAATAGACTAACTTTAATCGCTATTTTATTGTGCTCTAATATTTATTTATGGGGACAAACAGAATTTTCAAAAATTAAACTTAGTGGCAATTATAGCCAAATAATATTCGCACCAACTTTACAAACTAATACTTATGCATTTGGAACTAAAGCTCAAGATGGAATGGCATTAGGACTCTATGGAACTGCAGAAAACTCATGGTTAACGTACTGGAAAGAAGGAAGTGGTGACATGGTTATAAAGAAAGGAAATTTATTTCTTAATGCAGGAGATATAAATATGGGAGCAGAAAAATATATTGGTTTTACAACCACTGCAGGAACTGTGTATAAAATTGGTTTTAATATTGGAGGACTTCAATCCATGAGTGGTGGAGCTGGGATGCACTATAATAACGGTACTACAATTGGTTCTGATGCAATGATTACTTTTCACGAAACAGATGGAAATGTAATTAGAGGCTGGATGGATGTTAATGATAATATTTTTCATTGGAGTGGAAAGGTGGGGATTGGTATAGTTAATCCTTGGGCTAGATTGGATGTTAATGGTTCTACTTTATTAAGAAATAGATTACAATTTGGAAATACTAATGGAAATTATATTAATGATGATATAACTGGGTTTTCCAATGGAATTGATCCTTCTGATGCAGCATTACTTGTTCCTGTCTATAAAAATAATGCATCAGACTTAAGGTTATATATTACAGATGATGGAAATGACGCCTTTTCAATTTGGGGAGGAACTTGCGGTGGAGGTTCGTGTGGTGATCTGAATGCAGCTTCTCAAGTTGTTCGTTTTGAAGGTGGTGGCAATGTACTATTTAGTGGTAATGTAGGAATTGGGAAAAGAGCATCAGGTGATCTTAAACTCGACGTAGCCGGAACCTTACGTGCAGAAGAAATTCTGGTAGAAGCCAACGGGAACACCGCAGACTTTGTTTTCTCTGACACTTACAATTTAAAAGATCTTACCGAAGTAGAAAACTACATTAAAACTCACAAGCATTTACCAGATATTCCAAGTGCAGAAGAAATGGAAGCATCTGGTGTAAACCTAGCTGAGATGAATAAGCTGTTGCTGCAAAAGGTAGAGGAGTTGACACTTTATGCTATACAGCAAAAAGAAGAAAGGAAAAAGGAACAAATTGAAAGGCAAGTTTTAACAGAGAAATTGGAAGCTCAAAATAAGAAATTAAGAGAAGCATTAAATAAAGAGCAGAGGGAAAGATGCAAAATTGATGATAGATTGGCTTATCTGGAATCAATACTGCTAAGAAAAACTAAGAATCAATAAATCGCACATTATAAATTCAATAAGCATTTATGAAACGTATTTTCGTATTATTAGTAGCTTACCTTTCAATAGTTACAGCTACCTTTTGTCAAGCAAATGTACTTGACGAGGATGGGGAATCAACACCTATATTTATTAAGAGTGGCTGTATTGGGGTCGGGACTAATTCTCCTTCAGCAAAACTTCATATTTCTTCATTAACAAGTGGTGATGCAGTTGTTAAGATTGAAGCGGACACAGACAATAATTTTGAATCAGATAATCCTATGTTGCAATTTCGTCAAGATGGAGGTACGCTTGGTATAAATATAGGATTTGATGAAACACTATTTGGTAGTAATATATTCGGAATAGGTCGCTTATATTCATCTAATCAATTTAATGATTGCTTTTTTATTGATACTAAAAATGGTAATGTGAGTATTAATAAGAAGCCTTCAGTAGATGCAAAATTAGATGTTAATGGAACGATACGTGCTACTGAAATATTGGTAGAAGCCAATGGTAATACTGCAGATTTCGTATTCTCAGACACCTACAATTTAAAAGATCTTACCGAAGTAGAAAACTACATTAAAACTCACAAGCATTTACCTGATATACCAAGTGCTGAAGAAATGGAAGCTTCAGGTGTAAATTTGGCAGAGATGAATAAGTTATTGCTGCAAAAGGTGGAAGAGTTGACGCTTTATACGATTAAACAAGAAGAGAAGCTAGCTAAAATCGAAATCGAAAGCAATAAGGAACAGGCTGAAAGGAATGAGTTAACTGAAAAACTTGATGCATTGGAAGCAGAAATGGCACAGATTAAGGTTTTATTGTTGAAATAAGACTATCCTAATCACTCCAATGGGCTTTGACTTATAGCTTGGAGAGGCGAAAACGAGCGATGGAGGTTATCCTTTAGCAAGCCACATGAAAATACTAAATAGAAATATTAAAAATAATTAATTAGATCTAAATAAATGATGAAAAAAATTGGACTAATAGGCTTTTTTTTTATTGGATTTGTTAATGTATGGGGACAGACTAATAAAATAGAAACTACAGGTAATGTTGGGATTGGAACGACTACACCCGAAGCTACTTTACATATAAAATCAAACATAACAAGTGAAAATTCTAATGATAGAATAGATGCAAATCTTGTAATAGAAGCAAATGGGACGACAAGAGAAATAAGTGAAGGTGCATCCTTAGGTTTTGTTATTCCAGCAAATACTAACGGAACAAATCCTTGGCAGCAAGGTCGTATTATAGTAACACCTGATAACACCGCCAATATGAATGCCAGTGGTCAAATGTTTTTACAAACAAGATATTTAAATAATAAAACCTGGGATTGGAGAAATAATTTAGTATTGAAATCTAATGGTAATGTTGGTATTGGAACGACCGCACCAGAAGCTAAGCTTGATTTATTAGGTTCAGGAGAATATTTGAGTATTTTAAAGTTGGGAAATGAAACATGGAAATGCAACCAGCAAACAGCAATTGAATTTTGGAATGGAATATATAAAGGGGTGCCTACTTCTAAGATAATATCTCAAATGAATAACTGTGGAGATGGGGGTGAAAATCTAATCTTTCAAACTCAATCTCCTTCCTCTCTAAACCCGAACAAAACCAAACCTACAACAAAATTGACTATTAAATCTGATGGTAGAATTGGAATAGGGACAACTAATTCTGGAAGTTGGAATGCTAAACTTGTTATTAATAATACCAGAGATTATACTAAAATACTGCAATTGGGAGCAGAAGGACCAACTACTTGGTTTATTGGAATTGGTGATAACTCAGGTAATTATTTTCATATTGGAGAGAATGATAATAAAAGAATTGTAATTAATAAAATAACTGGTAATGTAGGTATTGGTATTGGTAGTTCATCACCATCTGCAAAACTTCAGGTAGCAGGAGACATCCTTGCAGACGAAATTCGTGTTGAAGACATAGCAGCAACTAACCTTAATTTAGAAGGTAGTATTGCTGCCAATCAAATTACTGTAAAAGCCAACGGCAACACTGCCGACTATGTTTTCTCTGATACATACAATTTAAAAGATCTTACTGAAGTAGAAAGCTACATTAAAACTCACAAACATTTACCAGATATACCAAGTGCTGAAGAAATGGAAGCTTCTGGAGTAAATTTGGCTGAGATGAATAAGTTGCTATTGGAAAAGATTGAGGAGTTAATGCTTTATGCTATATCGCAAAAGAAAGAAAGTAAGGCTATGGAAGAAAGGCTAGAAGATCAGAATGCGAAGTTAAAAGAAGTAGAAATTTTGAAAGACAAGCTCGCAAATATTGAGGCTTTGTTACAAATTACTCTAAACCCCTAAAGGGGCTTTGACATGCATCTTGGTGAGGGGAGATAGAGCGAAGGTTGTTTTTCATAGGGAGTTAGAGACAAGATAAGGAAAGAATAAAACAAATTAAAATGACATATAATAATTATTTAGACCATAAAAAAATAATGAAAGGATTAGTTATTGCTGGATTTATATTGGCAGGTGCAAGTGTTTGGGGACAGACATTAGAGGTTAATCCCAGTTCAAATGAACCTACTCTAAAACTTGGAAGAAATGGAGGGAAAGCCACAATTAAAGGTGTTAATACTGGTACTTATGGGCATATCGTTATTGATCCAGCAGAAAGTGGAGATGCAGTATATATTAGTCATTATATTAATTCAAACACATATCTATCAACAGGAGGTGGCAATGTCGGCATTGGAATGTCAAATCCTAAAGCCAAACTAGACGTAGCTGGAGATGTTAATGTAGGTGGTTACCAAACTAGAATTTACAGGCATGACGGTAATACAAGATTTTTTGTACAATCAGATATTAACCGATGGGCATATTCCAGATTTCAATCCGGCTCAAACATTTTTGATATAGGAACTAATACTGGGAATGGTAATAGGTTAGAATTCCGACCTCAAGGAGTTGAAACATATAAAAGTTGGATAGATAATCATGGTAATTGGACCATGAGTGGAAATATGACCGTTGATGGAATTATCAATTCTGAAGAAATTCAGGTTAAGGAAATCGCAGCTGCCAATGTAAGTCTTAATGGCACCCTAGCTGCCAATCAAATCACAGTTAAAACCAATGGCAACACTGCTGACTTCGTCTTTTCCGACTCTTACAATTTAAAAGATCTTACTGAAGTAGAAAACTACATTAAAACTCACAAACATTTACCAGATATACCAAGTGCCAAAGAAATGGAAGATTCAGGAGTAAACCTTGCAGAGATGAATAAGTTATTGCTGCAAAAGGTGGAGGAGTTGACGCTGTATCAAATAGAAAAGGATAAGCAAGTTAATAGCTTAAAAGAGAAAATTGTAAAAGATCAACAAAATAGACAAAAATTAGAACTGGAATTACAAAATATAAAAACAGAATTTATAGTATTTAAAGAACTAATCTTAAAATCAATTGATTATAATGAAAAGAAGTAAAGTAATCCTATTGTTTTTATTTTTTGCAATAGGTAATTATTCATTTGGACAATGGTCATCTAGTGGAAATTCAATTTATACAGATTCAAATGAGTTTTTCCTCAATTATACTAATAACCCAACATGTACCATTTGGTTAAATAATAATACATCAGGAACACCATCTGTAGGGCATTATTATATTAAGGCCTACGATTGGAGGGGAGCATATTTACATTTTGTAGGGACAGGAGATAATAATAATGAAAGATTGAATGTAACATTTGATGGAAAGGTTGGAATTGGAAACGGAAATTTTTATGAAGGATCTCTTTTTCATATTGAGAATCCAGTAAATGGTTGGTTGCAAACGATAAAAGGATCCGCATATAAAAAGGATGATTTTATAGGAATAAAAATACAAACCGGTTATATGGGAGAATATGGAAAATTTGCAGGTATTGCAGCTACAACAGAGAATCTACATAGTAACCTTACTGGTTTAAGTTTTTTTTCTTCTTCATCTGAAAATATGAGATTAACAGGCGAAGGAAAATTAGGAATTGGAACAACTACTCCATCAGCAAAGTTAGAAGTTGTTGGTGATATCTTGGCTGACGAAATTAAAGTTCAAGATATTGCTGCTGCCAATCTACAATTAGATGGCAATATCTCCGCTAACCAGATAACAGTAAAAGCCAACGGCAATACTGCAGACTTCGTTTTCTCCGAAACCTACAATTTAAAAGACCTTACCGAAGTAGAAAACTTCATTAAAACTCACAAGCATTTACCAGATATACCAAGTGCTGAAGAAATGGAAGCTTCAGGAGTAAATTTGGCCGAGATGAATAAGTTGATGTTGCAAAAGGTAGAGGAGTTGATGCTTTATACCATTGAACAAAAGGATGAACTACAAAAAGAAAAGTTGGAGAGGAAGATTTTGGAAAATCGATTGTCAAAATTGGAATTGATAATAAATGGAGAAATGACAAAATAATCAATCTAATCTGCAATATATTCCGATATAAAGTCATTGATGTGTTATTCTATGCTGTCTATTCATATTTTAAGATGAATAGAGCAATAAATGACATTATGGCTTGTATATATAGATATTGTAGTTTAGTAAGTTTAATAATAAATTATATAAATAATAATTTTATGTTGATATTAAAAAATAATTTCTTTTCTGATAAATTGGCTATTCAAAAAATGGTTATAGTTTTTATATTATTGTTTTGTGTTTATAATTATGGATATAGTCAGAATGTAGATATTGGAACAATGAACAGTATGGCACAAAATAATATTGGAAATACATCCGTTAATCCAAGTACTGGTATATTAAATTATTCGATTCCATTAATTAATATATCTCAAGATGGATATAGTTTTCCAATATCATTAAGTTACAGTACTACAGGTATAAAAGTTTCTCAAAATCCTGGTAATGCAGGTTTAGGTTGGTATTTGTCTCAAACGCCTGGTGTAATAACAAGAACTATTAGAGGAGGATATGCAGATGAAGATACAAAAGGAATTTGGCGTTTACCTATTGAGAAAATGCCACTTCAATGGGGAAGTACTATTAGTCAAGTCCAAAAAAGTATAGTACAGGGAGATAGAGATTCAGAAAATGATATATTCACACTGAATATAAATGGTCAACAAGTACATTTTATTATTAATCAAGGTGAAGTTGCTACGATTGAAGCATCAGATATTGATATCCAGTTTGATAGAAGTACTTTACAATTTACAGTTATTGATGTATCAGGCATAGTATATTACTTTAGTACTCAAGAATCTTCAAAATTGTTAATATTAAAAGGAGGGGCAGCTAATAGTAAGTATTACAGAGCACCACTTTCATGGTATCTTGAAAGAGTTTCAATTCCAAATGGAGAAGACATAAATTTTGAATGGGGAAATAGTTATGATGAAAAAGTTAATGGGCCTTCAATTGAGACACAAGTTAATTACAGCACCCCAAATACAAAATATAATTTGGATAATTATGAAATAAGATCTCAAATAGAGAAACTACAGGCAGGACAAAAGGATCTGGAAGAAAGCTTTGAACAATCAACTAAATTGTGGGATCAACAATTACAATGGAATTATAAATTTATGACAATAGGATGTGATCCCAGTGATACATCTTCTTTTAAAAAAGAATATAATCATTTAAAGGAACTTTATAAGCAAGAAATCTATTCAGCGCAGTTAGCAATAGGGGCAAACGAAGATGTTACATATTGGGAAATGGCAGCATTAGATAGTAGAATTAATGAATATGTAAAACAGTTATATGCAACTTCAAAAAGTGTAGATAAAGAAATGTTTTATTCAGGTCAAATGTCGTACGTTCCACATAGAAAATTAAAAAAAATAATTACTCGTAACCAAGTAATAGAGTTTGATTATACAGAGTTAGTGTTAGAGGTCAATAAATTGCTAGAAAAAAAGTATAGATATGTACTAAAAAATATTTCTTGTATTAATGATATTGGTATTGTAAATAAAAAAATCCATTTTGCTTATAATGATAATAAAACATTATTAAAGCGGTTAGATATCTTGGGTGATGGAAATAAAGTGCAGGATCAGCTATCTTTTAATTATTATAGAGGAGGTGGTAGCAGTATAGGTTATGATTACTGGGGATATTATAATGGTTCACAAATATTCCAATCCGCACTTCCCAGGGAATTAAATATACATATAAACAGTGAAAATAACGCTTATCAAGGTATACATCCATTTATATTTGAGACAGCTAATAATTTGTTGCCAGGAGGAAATGTAAATCCAGATGGAAATGAGTATGGTGATCGGGTTATAAATGAAGATTCATGTAAAGTAAGATCTTTGCAGTCAATAGAAAATTTAAAAGGAGGTAAAATATCTTTTGAATATGAAAGTAATCAAGTTTTTAGTCACGTGATTGGATTAAAGGCATTTAAAACAGGAGGATTACGCATTAAAAGTTATTCTGTTTCTGATGGCAAATCAAAAAACACTGTTTCTTATTTATATGAAGATGAAGATGGAATGCCATCTGGAAGAATAGCAGAACCCTATACTAAATGTTTTAAATATCCCTATATTACAGATCAAGGAGTTGATATGTATTTATATTCAAATTTTATAGATTTATCGATTGCTCCTTTTGATAAAACCAATAATGGTGTATTGTATGATGCGGTGAAAGAAATTAGAGATGACAGATCATATACTCAATATATATATTTAGGTATTACACCTGAGCCGTATTTACCAGAAATCTACAGTAACCCATTAGACCCTCAACGATTTATCGGCTATTATCCTTATTTGGATAATTTATTATTGGAAAAGTGTTATGTTGATGCAGAAGGTAAAATTGTTAGTAAGGAGAATTATAGTTATTATACTAATATTAAGGATTTTGGAAATAGAACTCCATATAAGGAAATTGCTAATGTAGAATTTTTGGATTCGGATTATTCGGATATTGTTTTAGTTGATCAAATTAAAAAAGGTCCTGTTTCAATGAATGAAAGAGCTTTGAAAAATATGTATAAAGATGAAAATCAGTTAGCTTTTATCGAATCGCGTTATGATGGAAGTGGTAAGATTTATCATTTTATGAATACATATAAAGATTTATATATACCAAATTACTCGCATAAGTTGATACCAAAATATCCACCTATAAATTATACATTACAAACAAACGTGTTGATATTACCTGCAAAAACAACTATTACAACTTACGATAGTAATGGTAATGGACTTGAACAAACAGAAGCTATGTTTTATGATAATAAGGCACATTTATTTCCAACCAGAATTGTGAAAGAAGATAGTAAAGGGGATATTACAGTTTGTAAAAAGAAATATGTTGTAGATTATAATTTACAGGATAGTGATGTAATTTCTAAATTACAAAGCCTGAATTGTAATAATTATCTTGTTGAGGAGCAAATATGGAGTTCGAAAAATAAAGGTACAAGTTACAGCTTGTTGTCGGGATTTATAAATAAGTATGGAAAAACTTTAGTAAAAGGAAAATATAATTATTATCTAGAGCAAAAATATCAATTAGAATTACAAAATCCCTTAACAACAAATTTAGACCATGAACTTCCGAGCTATCCGTATACCAAAGTTTTTTGGGATAATAATAGTTTGTATAAAAGTCCAATATATACTAATTTAGTAGAGGAGGGGATTGGTTTTATCTATAATTCAGGTAAAATCGGTAGAAATGGAGAACCATTAAATGCTTTAAAATTGGATTTGAAAAATGGAAATGTATTGCTTAAAGCAAATAATGTATTTCCTGATAATATTGTTGCACAAGATTATTCTCCTGAACAATCGCATCCATTTTATAGTAAATATGGTATTTTTACAAAGCCGCAGGATGATGTTTTTGAAGGTCAATCAAGTATATTTATTCCATATACTTTATACCCATGGAGCACTAATAAAATATACCCTGATTTACTACCATATTTTGATCATAGGAGATATGCCAATGAAATACTATCATTATTTAATCTAATAAAAACAACTGATATAGTTGGTTTTAATCAAATGATGAATAATACAAATTATTCTCTATTCAGTATTTTATTTAATTTTTTTAAAATAATAGCAGGAGATAGTAATCAACAGGAATTAAATAGATGTATTTGGGAGTATAATAAGTTAATGAGGTCAAATAATTTAGATTTCGATCCGTCTTTTATGCAAATTAAATCAGAAAATGAATACAGTGTATTCACTTTTCTTCAGTCGCATAATGTAAATATTTTTGAACTAAAAGCTTATATAAGTGCAATGCAGATTCCATCAAGAGATTGTTTTGATAAATATTATAATTTAAAGGTTTTAAAGGAGCATTATAAAAAGGATACCTTTGTAAGAGTTAATAATTTAATTCAAAATAAATGTAATTTAAGCGTTTATTGGAGCACCATTTCTTCTATGGATAAAAATTTAAATCCTAATAAAATTATCAACTATTCTATAATTAAAAAGGATGGGAGTAAAGTTCCAGGAAGTCTATCGCTATCTTATATTAATAAGCATATCTTCAAAGGGGTGTTAAATCTTAGAGGTTTGGTAGATTTTAATAGTATAGAATACCTTAATTTTAATCAGTTATATGATGAAAATACTGCAATGCTTATAGCTATTCCAGAAGGAACTGCATTTAATGCAACAAGTTATTTGCCTAATAATAAACCTTGGTTGGTATTTGATTCTAATTGTAATTTAAAGCAGTATTATTATGATGAAATTGGCTCAGTAAGTCTTATTAAAGATGGATTGGACAATGTATTGAGCAGATATACAATTAAATATGCAAAGCAACCAGATCTTAACGAGATACCACAAGTGCCATCATCAAGGCCAATCATTTTGAATATAAAAAATATTTCATACTTTGATAATACTAGTATAGATGCATTAAATTTAATACCTATAGTATACAGGATAGAGGTTATTGGTCAAGATGCAAATAGTGTTGAAATATATCATGAAGAATTCAATGATCTATTTGTAGCATCTGGCAGACAAATACAACTTAATATAGGAAAAGCAAATAACTATATTGTTAAATTGTTTGTTGGAGATAGTAAGGTTAAAGAAACCTCGGGATTACCATCTACAATATATAATATGAGTGATACTAATATAAATGAATACACTGTTACATACGAAAATTAAACGGTAATCATAGTTATTAATAAATACAAATATCAGAATATTTAAATATGAAAAAATATAATAATATATGGTTAATTTTATTTTTGTTATTGTTAACCAATCTTCTAAAATCACAAACAGGTAGCTCTGGGGTAAATTATTTAAAAGTAGAAACGGTTTGTAAAGAAGGTGTATATACAGAGAATGGTATTGATGCATTAGATTACACTAGTAAATCAACCGTTATATCTTATTATGATGCTATGGGGCGTCCTGAACAGCAGATTCAATATAAAGGAGGTGCAAATATAAACTCAGTTGTAAAAGATATAGTAACAGCTATAGTATATGATAAATTAGGAAGAGAAGAGATTAAATATTTACCATATGCTCGCTCGTCAGCAAAAGGGGCATATATTAAGGGAATATTACAGGAACAAAAGGCTTATTATTTACCAGGACAAGGAAATGCAGATCATGCATTAACTAGTGCGCCGTATATGCAAACAGTATTTGATAATTCGCCATTAAACAGGGTGTTAGAACAAGGAGCTCCAGGTGAAGTCTGGCAACCTTTCAATGCATCAATTCCTAAGAGTGGGCATACTGTTAAAATGGAGTATGAAACAAATAATGGCAATGATGTATTTCTTTTTGAAGTTTCAAATAATCAATTAGTAAAGTTAGGTTATTATGGAGCTTACGAATTATATAAAACAGTATCAAAAGATGAAAACTGGGTTTCTGGAAATTTACATACCACAGAAGAGTATAAAAACAAGCAAGGTCAGGTAGTTTTAAAACGTAGCTATGTAATTGATAATGGAATTATTACCCCAGTTGAAACCTATTATGTATATGATGATTTTGGATTACTGCGCTATGTAATTCCTCCGCAAGCGGTGAAAAACCTGTATACAAATGTAGCATTTAACAATGAAGTTGAGCTTGTAGATCAGGATCAAACCTTAACAGGAACTTCGCAATCAAGTACTTATCTAATAACAAAAGGATCCAGTATAACCCTATCTAATTTTTCATTTGCTGCGTCATCCGGCTCAAGCCTGACTATATCAGCTGGAGCTGGTAATGGCGATTTAATTTACGCCTATAAGTATGATTGTAGAAAGCGAATGATAGAAAAGAAAATACCGGGTGCAGCACCAGTATATATGGTTTATGACAATAGAGATCGGTTAGTGGCGACACAGGATGGAGAAATGCGTGAAAAAGGAGCGTGGGTGTTTACTAAATATGATGTATTAAATCGACCGATAATAACAGGAGTGTTAAGCAATAATCTCAAAACTCAGTATGCCATGCAGGCAGTAATTGATGATTATTATGCAGATAATTCAAACAAGTATTATGAAACAAGAGATAATAGCTTAAGCGGAACGTACTGTTATACAACAAGCAATAGTTTTCCAGAGGTAGGAATAGACAGATGGTTAAGTATTGCCTATTATGATACGTATGGATATAAAGATAGTAAAGCATTTTCTGTAGCTCATAATATTAGTAATGCAACTAATTATAATAGTCAGGTATCGGGGATGATTACAGGAACCTGCACCAAGGTACTGGATGGAAGTGAGTTTTCATCTACACAGGCCCAGTGGTTGGTTTCAACAATTTATTACGATGATAAAGGTAGAACAATTCAATGCTTAACCGATTTGTATCCTAAAAATATTGCAAATGAGGAAATATTAAGTACTAACTATGATTTTGTAGATAAGGTAATAAGAACAAAACAGGTTCAGTCTTTTGAGGGAAACACAAAAATCATAGAAGAACATTTTGATTATGACCACGCAGGCAGACTGTTGGCAATTTATCAGAGTATTGATGGTGCCCCAGATGTAACACTTGCAAAAAATGAGTATAATGAATTGGGAGAACTAATTAGAAAATATGTAGGAGGAACCACAGAGGCCGGTTGTGCCCAGGTAATAGATTATAGTTACAATATCAGGGGGTGGTTAACAGATATTAATAATATTGATACCGGCATTAGCGATAAGCAAAAATTTGCCATGCGTTTGAGCTATCTTGATATTCCTTACGGACTACATACTGTTTTGGAAGATGATGGGCAATATAATGGAAATATTGCAGCAATAGAATGGTTAACACAAGAGAATTCATCGAGTAATATCCCATCTGCAAAACAAGGATATGGCTTTGATTACGATGCATTAAATAGGTTAACAAATGCTAAATATGGAATGTTTGCAATGTTAGGGAAAATGTACCGAAATTCATCATTAAACAACTATTCTGTAAATATTTCAGGATATGATTTGAATGGAAATATTTTAGGATTATCAAGAAAAAAAGGTATTGAAGTTACCACGAATAATTTTGAAGCCTTTGAAATTGATAATTTGACCTATAAATATATCGGTAATCAATTACTATCAGTAAGTGATGCGGCCAGTACAAGTAACAAAGATAAGAATGGTAAATTAGCCAAAGATTATGGTTTTAAAGATGGAGCGTCGTCATCGGTAGAATACCAATGTGATTTAAATGGTAATATGATCAGGGATGATAATAAGGGGTTAACCAATGTTGATTATAACTATTTAAACTTACCAAGTAAACTTACCGGAAAAGATAACAAAACAATTTCGTATATTTACAATGCTAATGGGCAAAAGCTGGCTAAAACGGCAGATAGTAAAACCACTTATTATGCAGGTAATATCATCTATGAGGAAGCCAACATACAGTATATATTGAATAGTGAAGGAAAGTATGATTTAAGTAGCGGAAGCGGACAGTATCAATTTGATATTAAGGATCATTTAGGTAATGTACGTATGGTAGTTAATTCATCAGGTACAGTGTTGCAGCAATCATCTTACTATCCATTTGGAATGGCTTATCAAAAAGGAGGTAACGATAATAAATACCTTTATAACGGAAAAGAGCTACAAGAGGATGCTATAGGGGGTAATATTTTGGATTGGTATGATTACGGAGCTAGGTTTTATGACCCTTCGTTAGCTAGATGGTCTGCTGTTGACCCGTTATCTGAATCATATTACAATGATAGTCCATATCACTTTTCTGGAAACAATCCTATTAAGTTTGTTGATAGTAATGGGATGAATTATGATGAATGGAATTTAGATGTCGAGACGGGAAAATTAACTTGGCAAAGTGATATGGGTGGTGACGAAACTCAATATGTGAATTTTGTTTCTACTAATGAAGATGGTTCACAGGTCTTACATAGTACGACATCTTTTGAAGGAAGTGATATTTATTCAGGGCCAATGGCAACAGATTATAATGGTAGTTTTACTTATGGTGTTTCAAATAAAGATTTATGGTCTGATATACCAAATGAATATCAAGGCCATTATATGGCTTGGGATTTAAAACTACGTTATGTATATTCTAACAAACAAGATCAGTCACAGATTAATTCAATTAGGGCTCAAGAAGCTTTAGGGATGGATAGGAGAGAAATGATTTGGAATTCATCTGATAATTACAAGTATATTGTTGGAAAATATGGTACAGATGCAAGTTTTGTTATGGCACATGAATATGGTATGATGCCTTTACCAACTGGTGATGTCTTAGCTAGTGCATTAGATGTTTTACAATCTCCTGCTTTTACAAAGAATTTTGGAACTATGGGGAGTAGTTTTTTTAAGAAGATACCTATAACTCCTTCATCATCTTCTACCACGCCGCAGTCTTTATCTTTATCAAAAAATCCATGGATTCGTTTCTTACAAATTAATAAGGGTAGGTATAAAGGAGATCAGTGGTTAAGTAAAGCATTAAAAGATTATAGAAACACAAAATAATCCAGATGGTAAGAGAGGTTTCATGTAAGAAATGTCAGAAAAACATTAGAGTTCATAGTTGGGCATCTGACAGAGTTGAATTGGCTATTGAAAAAGGAGAAGACTTTTCTTTAGTATGTAAAAGTTGTGGTGCAACTAATAAATATAATGTAAATGATGTATGGGCAGATACGAATAAATTATTTGACTTGATATTTATCATTTTACTCATAGTAATTGAAGTTCTTGGTGGTTATTTATTAATCTCTAGTTATTCTAGAAGTACATTGTATTTAGTTTATCTTATTCCTGTTGCACTATCAATGCCACTTTTGCTTTATTTTGTCTATCGTAATTCTGAGAATAAAAAAGTTACAATTTTTAATGGCTATAGAAAATAATATAATCCTTACCCAGCTTGCCGTAGTCACATAATGACGAAAGAAGCTGAGCGAAGTTTGTAACTTCGTTCGATGTGATAGTTGGTTTGGAATCCAGTACGCCCGGATATGTAAATCACTAAATACGGCTGTTAGCGCGGTTTTGCAAACCGTGCAATAAGCAGCAAGAGCATAAGAATAACAAGCGCCACATTGTAAAAAGTGTGGCGTTTGCTTTATATTGTGAGGGTTTGTAACCCGGCTGTTTTATAATAAAGCTTGCAATTTAGTTTTTGTAATAAAAGCATCTAAAAAGGTAAATATCATTTTGGAACTGCTATATTTACCAAGACACCAAGTTAAGCTTGTAAGGATTAAATTTACAAGCGTATGAAATTCCCATAGGCGCGGATATATAAATTAACCATCTCAGCTGTTAGCGCGGAAATTTTTTCCGTGAAATAAGCGAGCTGTAAAACATATAAAAGAGTCACAATTTAAAAAGTTGTGGCCTTTTTGTATAATGCTAGGATTTGTAATCCTGTTATTTTGCAGCGATATTTTTATTGAAGAATTCTTTGAATGTAGCTTTTATAAGCATAGTAATAATATACTTAATAACGATTTGTTTATCCCCGTACGCGCGGATATGTAATACCACGACGGCTGTTAGCGCGGAAATGTTTTCCGTGCAATAAGCAAGCTGTAAATCATATACAAGAGTCACAATTTAAAAAGTTGTGACTCTTTTTGTACAATGCTAGGATTTGTAATCCGGTTATAGTGCAGCGATATTTTTATTAAAGAAGTCTTTGAATGTAGCTTTTATAAGCATAGTATTAATATACTTAATAACGGTTTATTTATCCTTGCTGAGCGTAGCGAGTAAGTAATGTAAATTGTTCGGCGTATGCCTCTGGCTACGTCGCAGCACATAAGGCCTCTGGCCTGTATATAAAACAACAAAGCCGCATTTTAGAGTTCGGCTTTTGTTTTATGTATAAGAGTTTGCAACCTGATTGTTTATAAAATATTTTGATTTTTTTTTGGCCACAAATGCATCAAGTACAGCAAATATCTGGCTTTTATATTCATTGGAGAACTTACATGCTTAGTTGCATGATAGATTTAAGAATATTTTTATCAATTTGCACATCTATTACACCTCCCCCATAGTGCGCAATTCTATTGCTATCTCATACGTAATTTATAAAAGTACAAGAGTTTTGTTGTATGTGGCTATTTCGGAGTGACCATGCCAGTATTATCGGTCAAAACATGCCACTTTGAAAGATGTTACAATAATACAAAAAAATTAGTTTTCACTT
>NZ_JAPDPJ010000399.1 GCF_026013605.1 Plebeiibacterium sediminum | reverse complement strand
ACCTTTGTAACAGCTTTAAAATTTAATGTAAAATGGTGGAGAATATCGGAGTCGAACCGATGACCTCCTGCGTGCAAGGCAGGCGCTCTAGCCAGCTGAGCTAATCCCCCATTTGTATTATTTAAAAGTAGTCCTGCGCAGATTTGAACTGCGGACCCCTACATTATCAGTGTAGTGCTCTAACCAACTGAGCTACAGGACTGTTTTAATAATTTGAAATGCTCAAAAAGGAATTGTGTTCTTTGTGTTTAATATAAATATTAAACGTGTTGTAAACTCTCTCCAGAAAGGAGGTGTTCCAGCCACACCTTCCGGTACGGCTACCTTGTTA
>NZ_JAPDPJ010000398.1 GCF_026013605.1 Plebeiibacterium sediminum | reverse complement strand
CCTTGTCGAAAATGTATCCTAATGTTTGATCGTAATGATATTGCTACTGTTATCAGACGTTTTTTACCGGATCTTTTAAATTTAAGAGGATTCACGGAACATCAACTTAAGGTTTTAAATGCACTGGCTACTTGCCGTACGCCTCAACTTGGAGGGTCTGTATTGGCATGTAGTTCATGTGGATCAGTTCATTATGTGATGCACAGTTGCCGAAACAGGCATTGCCCAAGGTGTCAGGGTATTGACAAAGAGTTGTGGATTGAAGATCGTAAACAAGATCTGCTCCCGGTAAAATACTACCATGTGGTATTTACCGTTCCTCATTTACTGTTAGA
>NZ_JAPDPJ010000397.1 GCF_026013605.1 Plebeiibacterium sediminum | reverse complement strand
GAAATATCAATTGCATATTTTATCAGTTTAAAATTATACAAGAAAACCTTGTTTAAACGCTTTTTCTAGTTTATATTTGTACCGAGTTCATCCTACCGTTCGGAGGAAGGAAATCGAAAAACGCAAGCCTCGAAGCTTTGCGTTTTTTGCGTTTTATAGCACTTCGTTTAGCTTTCGTTTATACTTTTTTCTAAATTTATTACGAGCTGCATCCTTGCCTCTTACATGATAAGCAGATAATAAATAATACTCATTTATCTTTCTTAAAGGCTCCAGTACAATCACGTACTTTTCATCTTCATCGTATATATAAGTTCTGTTTCCTTCGGTTTCTTT
>NZ_JAPDPJ010000396.1 GCF_026013605.1 Plebeiibacterium sediminum | reverse complement strand
AAGGAAGAGGTTCTTTGGCTAAAAATATTACTGGAAATATACATCAAAACATATAGCATAGATCCAGTAATTATTTGTTCGTAAGGATTAACTAATTATATTTGTCAACTGGTGCTTCGCCCAGACCTGACTTCATTTTTTAGTTCACAAGGTCTGTTTCTTTAATGTGTTCATGATTTTCGCTACGCTTCAATTGTCTTGCCACAAAAAACGGGAAGCAAAAAAAGGCTAGGCTGCACCCATTTCTCTCAAAAAACTACGATTATTTGACTGAAATCGTTTAAACTCGTT
Organism: Plebeiibacterium sediminum; assembly: GCF_026013605.1. Classification (GTDB taxonomy): domain Bacteria; phylum Bacteroidota; class Bacteroidia; order Bacteroidales; family Marinilabiliaceae; genus Saccharicrinis; species Saccharicrinis sediminus. The sequence continues at coordinate 47 of NZ_JAPDPJ010000396.1, read as the reverse complement.
GCACTCAAACAAAAACGATTTTTAATCGTCAAGCTAATCTTGTTTTT
>NZ_JAPDPJ010000395.1 GCF_026013605.1 Plebeiibacterium sediminum | reverse complement strand
ATTTCAAATGCCTCAGCAACGATAGCAGAAAATGCATCGAACAATAGTGCAGTGGTAAATATTGATGATGACAACACGTCTTCAGACCTGGATGCCGATGGCGAGACCATCAGCTACTCAATTACAGCAGGAAATGGCGATGGCATTTTTGGCATCAATTCATCCACAGGAGCTATCACCGTAGTTAACAACAGCAAGTTAGATTATGAAACAACAACTTCATATAGTTTAACTGTACAGGCTACTGATGGAACAAACACTGATAATGCAACTGTTACTATTACTGTAACGAATGTTAATGACAACAGTCCATCTATTTCAAATGCCTCAGCAACGAT
>NZ_JAPDPJ010000394.1 GCF_026013605.1 Plebeiibacterium sediminum | reverse complement strand
TACAGGAACAAGTAGTTTAAGCACATCAGAAGATACACCACTAACAATAACGATAGATGATGTAACCTATACAGATGATAATTATGAAGGCTCAGTGACTTATAGCTTGATCATTCAGGATGGGACTAATTATACGCACGAAGGCAATACCATAACCCCAACAGCAAATTTTAATGGTACATTGAGTGTTGGAGCAGTAGTTTCCGATGGATTATTATCGAGTGCACCATCAACAATAACCGTAACTGTAAGCAGTGTCAATGATGCACCTGTTATTACAGGAACAAGTAGTTTAAGCACATCAGAAGATACACCACTAACAATAACGATAGATGATGT
>NZ_JAPDPJ010000393.1 GCF_026013605.1 Plebeiibacterium sediminum | reverse complement strand
GATATCCTTACTTCCGGCAATGTAGCTGATTATACTTTTGTTTGGACAGGCGCATTGGCCATTCCAGTCGATGGTGGAACTCCAGAGGAAACCACTTTCAGAGCTGTTGTGACTGATAATACAACAGGTTGCACCAGTGAAACAGAGGTAGTAATTACCGTTAATCCAGATCCTGCATTGCAAGCCACATCTGCAACTTACTGTGCCGATGAAGCAGCTGAATTCAATATCAATACCTTTAATGATGATATCCTTACTTCCGGCAGTGTAGCAGATTATACATTTGCATGGACAGGAACATTGGCCATTCCAGCTGATGGAACAACTGCAGAGGAAACCAC
>NZ_JAPDPJ010000392.1 GCF_026013605.1 Plebeiibacterium sediminum | reverse complement strand
ATTACAACCTCAGTTTCGTTGGTACAGCCTGTTGCTTTATCGGTTACAACAACACTAAATGTAGTTAAGACTGGTAAACCACCATCAGCTGGAATAGCCAATGTGCCTGTCCAGGCAAAGGTATAATCGTCTACATTGCCGGAAGTCAGAATATCTTCATTGAAGGTATTGATATCAAAACCGGCTGCTTCATCTGCACAGTATATTGCAGAAGTTGTTTGTAAAGCAGGATCCGGATTTACAGTAATTACTACCTCTGTTTCGCTGGTACAGCCTGTTGCTTTAACAGTTACGACTGCACTAAATGTAGTTGAGATTGGTAAACCACCATCAGCTGGTAT
>NZ_JAPDPJ010000391.1 GCF_026013605.1 Plebeiibacterium sediminum | reverse complement strand
AACCGACAATACTGACCTGCATAAAAAACTTATAGAACAGTTTACTCAACTCGAAGTATTTGCAAAGCATTATACAATAAAGGAGAATGTGCTATTCCCAATCATTGAAGAAACATGGCCGGACTATCGCTGTTTACAGATTATGTGGTCATTTCACGATGATATTCGCAGAAATATTAAATCCGTTATTACTCAATTACAGGTAGGAAATATAGACCTGAAAACATTCAATAAATGTGTTGGGGATATATTCTTTAATATGCATGCCATTAAATTCAGGGAAGAGCGTATTTTATTTCCTTACATACTATCAACTATAAGCGAAAGTCAGTTAGAAACTAT
>NZ_JAPDPJ010000390.1 GCF_026013605.1 Plebeiibacterium sediminum | reverse complement strand
AATATAACTCAATTATCTAATTTTCTAAATATCGAATTCAGTAGCCTTGATCATAATGATATTAGAGAAATACTCTCCAGTCTTGAACATATATCAGAACAGGCTCTTATTTTAATTGAAAACATTTTAGAATGGTCGCGCATTGAAAGATGCCTGATACAACCAGTATTTAATACCATTTGCATAGATGATCTTTTTAATCATGCGATAAATTTGCATAAGTCTTTGGCCAAACATAAACGAATTAAAATTATTAAAGAGGTTGAATTGGATGAATGTATCCTATGTGATATAGATATGACCAAGACAGTTTTGAGAAATTTAATTTCAAATGCGATTAAAT
>NZ_JAPDPJ010000038.1 GCF_026013605.1 Plebeiibacterium sediminum | reverse complement strand
TGAATCTTTACTTGGCCTTCAAAGCTTTTGATATTGATTTCAAAAAAGAAATGAACATATAAACAAACTCTGACACAGAATTTTGAACATACCCACAAAAAATTACGAGAAGGGGGAGATGATTCATGAGGCAGGAAATATCTGCCGAAATCTGTATTTTATTAAATCTGGCCTGGTAAAACACTTTAATTATTACAAGGGTAATCAATTTGTACTTCGGTTTTTTGAAGAAAACCAGTTTTTTATTGCCACTGATAGCTTTTTTTATAACAGGCCTGCTGAATATTCAACGGTAGCTCTTGAGGATACAACATTACATTACCTCTTATATGAAGATTTTGAACGATTATGTGAAAATCATCATTCTTTTGAAAGCTATGCCCGTAAGTTTGCTTCTATTGTGGCATATACTGCCATATCTAACTTAAAGGGCTTATTATACATGGATGCAACCGCTCGTTATGCCAAGTTTATAAAGGAATATGGTCATTTACAGCAACGTATCAGTCTTGGAGACACGGCAGGCTATTTAGGTATTTCTCAAGTTTCTTTGAGTAGAATCCGGTCTAAAAAGTAATTTTTTAACATTTGTAAAAGGAAATCTTTTTCAGTACATATACTTTTGTTTCATAGTCCTTCCCATAGTACAATAAAGGTTAGGAAGAAGAAATAGTATAATTCATATATTATACATTTCATTAATGTCGTAAAACAAGTACTTGGGAACGGTTTTAGTATATGGCAAAATAAATTTTATACGAAATAAGATTTAATAACAAATTAAAAAAAATTATAATGAGCAAAGTGTTGTACATTAAAGCCAATGCAAAGGCTGAAGGAGAGTCAAGAACATTTCAAATTTCAGACAGTTTTATTGAAACTTATAAAGCCAATAATCCTAATGATGAAATAATTGAGCTTGACTTATATGATGCAGGTTTACAGTTTTTACCAAAAGGTAAATTAAATGAAATGCGTGAGGCTGTAATGAAAGGCGATAAAGATCATCCTGTTTTAAAATTTGCATATCAATTTGCTGAGGCAGATAAGTATGTTATTGCAGAACCTATCTGGAATTTAGGTCTTCCTGCTATTTTAAAAGCATATGTTGATTACGTAGCAATCAGCGGTATTACTTTTGCTTACACAGAGCATGGTCCTGTTGGTTTATTAAAAGATAAAAAAGCTGTAAATATCATTACAAGAGGTGGTGATTATTCAGCTCAGCCAATGGAATCTCTTGAAATGGCAGATAAATACTTACGTAATATCTTTGGTTTTATGGGTATTACAGATTATACTACTATCGCAACTGATCGTCTTGATATCATCACAGAAGATACAGAAGCACTTCTTAGCGGAGCTAAAGAAAAAGCTAAAGAAGAAGCTTTGGCGTTCTAATAACCTATCATAGGTTTATTCTCAAAAAAAGAATCATTTAAATTTATTGATATTCAACTTGTAATTATTCAAGTTGTATTCTTCTTCAATTACAACGGGGTGCTATTACCACCTCCGTTGTAATCTGAATAGGGCAGATTACGTCCTTGTGAGATCTCTAAATACACTTTGTTGTAAGTGTATCCCAATAAATTATCATTAAACACATCTAACAAATAACATAGTTAGATAGCATTCAAATTATATTAAAAGCGAAAAGATGAAAAGAATATTAGCAGTAATGTTGCTTATTGTTGCAACTACATTCAGTGCGCTTAAAGCACAAGCACCACAAGATGGACCTCCACATCAATCAGCACCAATTCCATTGGAAATATTTTTAGGAAGTGATGGGTATACTTCTCAATTAGTACTTGACAGAAATTTTAAAGGTAGTAACAAGTTAGGTTACTTTGCTTTATCCTATATAAGAGCCAACTATGATAACGATGCTTATTTAAGAGAATCGATTAACCTGGCCATGTTTAAATATAAAATTTACAAGAATTTAAGTGTTCTTTCCGGAGCCTTAGTAAATTCTCACTGGGGATTCAGACCTTTTGCAGGAGCTCAGTATGGCTATCATACCAAAGACTTTATGGCAATGGTAAATACAGGATTCCATCTTACCGAAACAAAGAATTTTGAAACAATCGCTATGGCTGAATATCGCCCGGCAATTAAAGGAGCCTGGTCGTTATATACCAAGGTTCAGGGAATGTATAGCCAAAATACTTTAATTGGCGAGCACGACCGTAGTCATTTATACAGCCGCCTTGGTGTAAGTTATAAAGCATTCTCATTTGGATGTGCCTTAAACTGCGATTGGTATGGATACGGACCTATGAAAATTGATGACAATCAATGGGGGATTTTTATAAGTACAATTCTATAAGGCTTGCTCTTTGGTTAGCAGATTTAGATTTTGTATTTATTAAGCGGATGGACATGAATTTGAGATCAAAAGAAACAGGGGTGAGAAATACAAAAATGTTAGAGTTAACATTGTTATTGGCTAGTATGTTAACCATTTTGGCCAATGCTATTATTGCACCTTCTTTACCTTTAATAAGCCAGGCTTTTAAAGATGTGGAGAATGTTGAAATATTAACAAAAATGATGTTAACGTTACCTGCATTAACAATAGCAATCATAGCCCCTTTAGCTGGTAGATTACTTGATAAAGTAGGCCGACTAAAGGTATTGAATATATCATTGCTGATATATTTATTGGCAGGAACTTCGGGTTATTGGTTAGGTGGATTGTATGCGATATTAGCAGGCCGTATTGTGTTTGGATTAGGTGTGGCAGGAATTATGACGGTTTCAACAACCTTAATCGGCGACTATTTTACCGGTTCAAAACGAGAGCACTTTATGGGTTTACAAGGTGCATTTGTAGCCTTAGGTGGACTAATATTTATTACATCAGCAGGTGTTTTGACCGATATTAACTGGCGATTAACATTTCTGGTATATGGTTTTTCTGCCTTTATACTGATATTATCGCCATTTACATTACACGAACCCAATATTAGCAGAGAAAAAAGTGCTGCAGGATCAAAGGAGTCTGCAAAAGTATCTCCATGGGTGTGGCTTGCATTAATAAGTGCTTTTATAACAACAGTTAGTTTTTACCTTATTCCGGTACAATTACCTTTCTTTTTACAAAAATTAGAAGGAATAAACGGTAACAAAGTAGGTTTAGCAGTGGGATGTTTACCTTTTGCTCAGGCCATTGCTTCATTCTTATACAAAAGAGTAAAAATGAAGCTGAATTACATTGCCATTTATAGTTTAGGATTTGTTCCTATGGCCATTGGTTTTTCAGTAATTGGCTTTAGTGAAACTTATTGGCAGGTAATAACTGGTGTTTTAATCAGCGGTTTAGGATTAGGATTACTTATACCCAATGGTAATTTATGGGTAATGAGTTTAGTGCCAGTACATGTTAGAGGAAAATACATTGGTTTTTTAACTACTGCAACATTTTTAGGAATGTTCTTTTCACCAATGATTATTCAACCTGTACAACAATGGGTAGGTCTTAATTACAGCTTTATTGTAGTTGGAGTCACCTTGGCAGTAGTAGCATTAATTTACTTTTTTATTAAAAGTAAAAAGAATATATAGTTCATAAGGGGATTAGTATCCCCTTCATATCAATCACTTTGCAATAACTAAAAAAATAATCTATGAACACTTTTTTAAAACAAGGAATTATTGGAGCGTTAATGGGGTTTATTATGAGTTTTATTATGAATTATTTTACAACTCCGGTACCCGATACATTAATGGATCATGCAATTGGACATGGTATTACAGGAACAATCAGTGGTTTTATGGGTGGTTTTATGGGCATAATGGGTTACTATGCTCAACAGAGAAAGAATAAAAAAGCCGAAGTAAAGGATGCTTAAGCTCCCTAAAAGGAACGTTTGCTGTGTATAGTAAATAGATACGAGATACAATATCGCACCAGCGAGAGTATAGATGAGAGGAATTAAACACCAGTGAAGAAGTGTCTATTCTGGCTTAATCAAAAACATAATAAAGAGTACAAGATACATTCCCGCAATAGCGAAAGAGTTATAAGTTGTATGTTTTATATGATCTATTTTAAATAGATTCCAAACGAAAAAGAGCGTTGAATAATAATAATCAACACTCTTTTTTTTGCAAATACTTATCAGTAATTAATTCAATATTCAATAACAGAGAAACCTCCCGGTCTCAATATTTTAAATTTGAATTGAGGATTTACATCTATCAAATTAGTTGAAAACAAATCTCCTGGTTTAAGCATTGGAAGCTTAATTTCAACAACTTTATTTTTATTATTGGTATACTTAATTATATATCCTTTAAGATTATATGATGGTATATCATTTTTAACCTGAATTTGAATTAAAGCATCTTTATTACTAATTCTTTCAACTTTTGTAATATTAATTGGCGATGCAATTTGTTTAAATACAGAATAGGATGGTTTTGGATTTAAATTCACATCCGTAATTCCATGACGTCGGATTTTATACTTACCAAAACCTTCTTCTCCCATATGAGTTCGGTAATCGCTTAAACAGAAGTAAATATATCCCATTACAAATGGTTTCTTTTGCCACTCTTTAATATGGAAAAGCATATCATCTATTCTTCGTGCATCACCACCTGTATTAGCAGGTTCACATAGGCCATTTTCAGTAATTAAAAGAGGTCTGTTTTCAAGGGTCATTTTTAGCGTATCCAATTTTCCCGAAAGTTCATTTCTGTCTTTACCATGCCAGGTGCCAATATATTCATTCCAGGTAGGCATATCGAACAAAAGCGTTTCATCATCTTTCTTCTTTTGCCAGATTCTATTTGATACTACTGTTGTAAATCTTGATGAGTCCAGATTCTTTACAAACTTTTTAAGTTCCAGATAAGTTTCTTTATCTGTGTCTCCATTTACCTCATTACTTACGCCCCACGAAAATATACTTGGGTGATTATAATGATCATTTATAAAGCCTTTTAATTGCTTTTTGGCAGATTGAATCAATTCGGGACTCAATTTGGCTGGTCTTTGCCACCAGGGTAACTCTTCCTGAACCAATATTCCGTATTGATCCATCAAGCTTAGCATATATTCATCCTGAGGCCAATGAAAACGTGTAATGCAAACATTTAAATCTTTCATGGTACGAACGATAGAATCCATATAGCTGCGAGGTTCTGTAATGCCATATTTTGTGCTGCTACCAGGCATATATTCAATACCAGGAAGTCGTACAATTTCTCCATTTAAATAAAGATGTTCGTCTTTGATTTTAATATCTCTGAATCCAAACGCAACAGTCTTTTCGTCTGTTGAACTTTCTTTATTAATTACAGTAGTCTGTAGCTCATATAAATTTGGAGCATCAAAATGCCAGGGCTTAATCTTACCAAGCTTAAAAGAGTATTGGAATTTACCATTTATAGCTTTTAATGTTTTTGTTTCAGAAAGTATTACAGCTCCTGTTGATTTATCTTTAATAGCAAAAGAAAATGTAGCATTTGAAATATTCTTTTCCCATAGCTTAATCGATATACTTGTATTTCCTGTACTGTCATTCAGGTTAATCGCAGGTTTTACATGTACATACTGTAACGAAGGTTTACCTGTAAGAATCAAATTAACAGATCGAGTAATACCACCATCGTTTACCCAATCAAAAGCTTTATTATAAGGAAAATTGGTTTTAGAAAAGTCATTATTTACTGCTACTACAATTTTATTTTGCTGATTAAAAGATATGTATTTTGTGATATCAAAGGAAAAAGAGGTATAACCAGCATTTTTGTTTTCACCTAACTTTTTACCATTGATATATACAATAGCATCGTGATAGACAGCATCGAATTTTAATCGGATCACCTTGTTTTTCCAATTTCTGTCTGTATTAAATTCTTTTTCGTACCATGCCCATCCTACATACTCTTCACTTTCTTTATCAAGATTCCATGTATGGGGAACAATTACATTATTAGCGATATCTGTGGGAATACCTTTTTCCCAATTGCTTTCGAAACCAATATTCGCAGAATCAAGTGCAAAAATCCATGCGCCATCTAAGGATTGTACTTCCCTTGTTTGACTATGAGATTTTAGAGTAAAACTTAGAATTAAAAATGAAAGAAATAAAATTTTATTAGTCATATTTTAGATTTTAAGAATAATAAAGCCTGAGATAGCTTTTTCATTTAATGATGACTAATATAAATATGGTCAGGAGCTATAAAAATGGATGATTTAGTCTAAATAATGGATAAATACATTATTCAATCTAAATCACCTCAAAACTTACCACAATGTATTAACGTGTTTGCAACTTCTGCTTAATTTTTGCAGGTTGAACAATTACCATTAAAGCCGATAAAATACCAAATAAACCAATAACCCAGCTCATAGGCCATGGGGTATCATCATTAAATATAGCAAGTAAAACAGAAGAAAGCACACCACTTCCATATTGCAGAGAGCCAATTAAAGCAGATGCTGCTCCCGCCATTTCCGGTACATCATCAAGTGCTGCCGCATTAGCTGAAGCAGATACAATTCCATTCATGGAGAAAAAGAAAAATATAGGCACTGCAATTCCCATGATACCACCTATATTCATTTTTACCATAATGATTAAAGCTATACCTGATAACATGGCAATGGTTGTTGAAGTACGCAACAAACGCTTAAGACTAAACTTACGAACTAATTTGCGATTTATAATGCTTAAAGCCATGATTCCGGCAGTATTTACTGCAAAAAACCATCCGTAATTCTGAGGTTTAACACCAAAATAAGTGATGTAAACATGGGGTGATCCTGTAACAAAAGCATAAATACCTACATAATAAAAAGTAACACATAATGTGTACATCATAAATCTGCGATGGGTCAATAATATTTTATAATTGGCAAATGCTTTACTAATAGAAGCATTAGGACGCTTTTCTTTTGGCAATGTTTCCGGTAATAAAATTATGTAAGCCGGCATGATTACACCAAATGCGGTTAATAACCAAAATATGGTATGCCACGATGATATTTTTAGTATTTGTCCGCCCAATAAGGGACCAATGATTGGCGCAAGAGCCATTATAATCATTAAGGTAGATAACATTTCTGCAGCTTTGGTTCTGTTATGCATATCTCTAACCATCGCTCTTGATAACATAGGTCCGGTACAAGCTCCAACTGCCTGAACCATACGCCAAAATAATATTTCAGTAATATTGTGCGACATAGCACAACCAATACAACCTATTATAAATAATACAATACCAATAGTTAATGGCAATAAGCGACCTAAGCGATCACTAATTGGTCCCCAAATAAGCTGAGCAATTGAAAATCCAATTAAAAAACCTGTAATGGTAAGTTCAACATCACCACGCAGATCTATCTCCATTTGAGGCATTGCGGGTAAATAGATATCTGTAGACAGGGATGTAATACCCATAAAGGCTCCCAGAATACCCAATAAAATAACACTACTATTTTTTAAAGTATAAGAATGTTTAATCATATATTTTATTTTAGTCTGCAAAACTAGCAGCAATAAAACAGATTAATAGGGCATCAATTACTAAATCACTTACCATAATTACGGATAATAAAATATAGCCCTCTGATGTAATGATATAACTTATCTCAGAGGGCTAATATAAATCATCTATCTTATTGTTTTTCAAAAGTATTGCTTACTTCTTTTAACCAGTTTACAATTTCAATATGTTGCGGACAACTTTTTTCACACTTGCCACAGGCAATACATTCAGATGCTTTACCATTGTTTTTAGTATAATTTTCATAATATACTTTTTCAATGTCAAAAACACTTACCGTTTTTTGTTTTACAGTATTATATAGTGAAAAATACTCAGGTATAGCTATATTTTTAGGACATCCATCAACACAATATCTGCATGCCGTACACTGAATTGCAATGGATTCATTAATCATTTCAACAGCTTTATCTATCACAGATTGCTCAGTATCATTTAAAGGCTGAAATTCTTTCATATAGCTCATATTGTCTTCCATTTGGTCAAATGATGACATTCCGCTTAGAACAACAATCACATTATCGAGAGACGCTGCAAAACGAATTCCCCATGATGCTACAGATAAATCAGAATTTGATGATTTAAAATGATCCGCAACAGAATCAGGAACATTAGCCAGACTTCCTCCTTTTAATGGTTCCATTACCACAACTTTTTTTCCATGCTTTTGTGCTACTTCGTAACATTTTCCAGATTGAATACTCTGATTGTCCCAATCTATATAATTGATTTGCAGCTGAACAAATTCAATTTCCGGATGCTTTGTCAAAATCTCATCCAACAGTTTAGCATTATCGTGGTATGAAAATCCAATATGCTTAATCTTGCCTTGTTTTTGTTTTTCCTGAATAAAAGTAAAAGCATCAAATTTTTCTGCCTTCACATAATTATCTACACACAAATTATGGAGTAAATAATAATCAAAATAATCTACACCTACTTTTTCAAGTTGCTCATTAAATATTCGTTCCAAATCCCCTTCTTCTTTTAAAAACATGGTAGGCATCTTGGTTGCAATAGTATAGGCATCTCTTGGATATCTTTTCACCAAACATTCCTGAACCACATTTTCACTAATAAAATCATGATACATATAAGCAGTATCAAAATAGGTAAAACCATTGTTGATAAAAGCGTCAACCATTGTATTTACCTGATCATAATTAATGCTTTTCTGATCTTTTGCATCTAAAAGGGGTAAACGCATACAACCAAATCCGAGTTTCTTTTGCTGAATAAAATTCATTTTGTCTGATATTCTAATATTATTATGGGTATTTTCTATTTCAGTGGTTTAAGGATTAAGTCAATTTATTTTTTTATATCTAAAATGCAAATTTGTCAATAATTCATTTAAGAAAATGATATGTGTTACTGATATAGTTACCATAATTACTGATTATCAAAAAAACAATATAATCAGACGTATTGAGCAGTTGATACTCTGGTTCTGGTTATAAGTAGATTATTGTTTTTTTTATCAGTAAAAGGCTATATCCGTAATTGAGGTAAGTAAATCCGTAAATCAGATAGGGTAGTATACAAAAAACATTACAATTTTTGTATGGTCAAAAACAAATTTGTTTTTGCATCTATAGTAGTAACAAAATAGTATCGATCATTAATGAATAGGCTATTTTATCGTTTCTTGTTCCTAATTACAATTCATTAAATGGTCGATGCTTTTTTACAACTACTGATGCAACTCACATATGAGCATATTATAGTGATATAAAATCACAAAAATATATAACCTCTGCAGTGTCACGAAAGGAGGGAGATTAAAGAAAGTAAACAGGAGTGACCATAAAAGAGTATTGAACACATGCGAAAAACATTTAGAATTTTATTAGCAGTAGTATTATTAATAACAATAAGTGGTATGATGATATTGAAGCAAGCAAAATTTGGACAGTTGCCAAAAGGAGAAAGATTAGAGCGAATAAAAAACTCACCAAATTACAGAGATGGTGAATTTAAAAATATACATAATACACCAGTTGTTACAGCAGATAAAAACAGGTTTCAGTTGATGATGGATTTCATGTTCAGAAAGAAAATAAACCTTTCGCCAAACCATGAATTACCCGTAGTAAAAACAAATTTAAATGATCTAAAACCTGATGAAGATGTATTAATCTGGTTTGGTCACTCGTCATATTTCATGAAAATTAAAGGTAAAACCTTTTTAATTGACCCTGTATTCAGTGATTATGCTTCACCATTTTCGTTTATTAATAAAGCATTTAAAGGAACCAGTACCTATTCTGCAGAGGATTTCCCAGTAATTGATTATTTAGTAATTACTCATGATCATTGGGATCACCTTGACTATCATACCGTTTTGGATTTAAAACATAAAGTAAATCAAGTGATCTGTGGTTTAGGTGTAGGACAGCATTTTGAGTACTGGGGATATGAGAACAATAGAATCACTGAATTGGATTGGTATGAAGGTGTTGACTTAGCCAAAGATTGGCGTATGACGGCAACCCCTGCGAGACATTATTCAGGAAGAGGTTTTACCGGAAATCAAACCTTATGGGTTTCATTTGCACTACAAACACCCGGTTTTAATGTATATATTGGTGGTGATAGTGGTTATGATGCGTTTTACAAGGAAATTGGTGATAAATACGGTCCGTTTAATCTTGCTATTCTTGAACAAGGGCAATATGATCAAAACTGGAATTTAATTCATATTTTACCTGATCAAGTTTTTGATGCTGCTCAAGAGTTACAAGCCCAAAGTATATTACCAGTTCATAATTCAAGATTTGCTTTGGCTAATCATTCCTGGGTTGAACCATTAAACAAGATAACAGAAAACCATAAGGCATATGGAATTAAAACGCTTACACCTAAAATAGGTGAAGTAGTATTTGTTCATGATACAACCCAAACCTTTAAAAAGTGGTGGGAAGATATTGAATAATACTTTATTTTAAATATTACATTAAGAGAATTCATGTCTACATCATAATATAACTGCCTATGCGCATTCTTCTATTTAGTCTATTCTTCATTATTACTGATTTAGTTTCTGCACAAGGTAAAATTACTATTAGCGGTAATGTTCGGGATGCCATGTCTGGCGAGACTTTAATAGGAGCCAATGTGTATATATCTGAATTAAATAAAGGTACTAGTACAAATTCATACGGTTTTTATTCCATTACAATACCAGAAGGTAATTATACCGTTAATTACAGTATGATTGGATATCAGACTCAGTCTTTTAACCAATCCTGCACTAAAGATATGGTTCAAAATATTGATTTAGAAGTACAATCATTTAGTGTTGATGAAGTAATTGTAAGTAGTCAAAGAAACCATAATGTTTATTCAACGGAGATGAGTGTTTCGAGGTTGAATAGTAAGGAAATAAAGAAAATACCGGTTCTATTTGGCGAACAGGATGTACTTAAAACACTGCAATTATTACCGGGTATAAAATCAGCAGGAGAGGGATCAAGTGGTTTTCATGTCAGAGGTGGAGGTGCAGATCAAAACCTGGTATTACTGGATGAAGCTCCTGTTTACAATCCTTCGCACTTATTGGGTTTCTTTTCTATTTTTAATTCCGATGCCATTAAGGATACTAAGGTGTATAAAGGTGGAATTCCTGCAGAGTATGGAGGGAGGTTGTCTTCTGTAGTAGATGTACGAATGAATGATGGAGATTATAAAAAGTATAAGGTTTCCGGAGGAATCGGATTAATATCATCCAGATTAAGTGTTGAAGGTCCTATTGTAAAAGATAAAGGCTCTTTTATCGTTACTGGAAGAAGAACTTATGCTGATGTATTTCTTGGATTATCAAACGATTCTACAGTTGACGGAACTACTTTGTATTTTTATGATTTAAATTTAAAGGCCAATTATAAGTTAAATCCTAACAACCATGTATTTATATCGGGTTATTTTGGCAGAGATGTTTTTAAGTTTGATGATCGATTTGGCTTAAATTGGGGAAACTACACAACAACTTTACGATGGAATCACTTGTTTTCTGATAAATTATTTTCCAATTTATCATTGATATATAGTAATTACGATTACGTTAATTCCCTTGAAGGTTCCTCAAGTGATCAGCATATTGATATCTCTTCAGGAATAAGAGATATGGAGTTGAAATTTAATTTTCAGTATTATTTATCATCAGAAACCTCATTGAAATTTGGATTAAACGCTGTTTTCCATACATTTAAACCAGGAAGTCTGGAATCTCAGGATTCCACAGTCAATAATCGTATTCTTGATGAACGCCGTGCACTTGAAAATGGAATTTACTTCTCAGCAAAACAAAAAATAGGATCAAAACTAACCTTAAATACAGGTTTAAGATTATCTGCATTTTCCACAATTGGTCCCGGAACCTTTTATAGTTATAATTTGAATGGTGACAGGATTGACTCTACTGTTGTAGATGGAGTTTCCATAAATGACACCTATATTAATCTTGAACCGAGAATTTCAGGAACTTATATTTTAACTCCGGAATCCTCTTTAAAATTATCCTATACACGTCTTAGTCAATATGTTCATTTGCTATCCAATACAACTTCAGGAACTCCCAATGATATCTGGTTGCCAACATCAAATAATATAAAACCACAAATATCAAATCAGGTGGCCATGGGATATTTCAGAAACTTTAAAAACAATGCAATTGAAACATCTGTAGAGGTTTACTATAAAGACAAGCAAAACATTATAGATTATAAAAATGGTGCGGATTTAATGTTAAATCCTGATGTGGAATCCCAGATTCTTTTAGGTTCAGGATACTCTTACGGAGCAGAGTTTTTAATTCGAAAAAATAATGGACCCATAACAGGTTGGGTAGGATATACACTTAGCAAAACGGCCCATCAATTTGATGAAATAAATAGCGGAAAGGAATTTCCGGCCAGATATGATCAAAAACATAATATTTCAGTTGTTGGAATTATAAAACTGAATGAAAAATTGGATTTAGGTGCAACATGGGTTTTTAATACAGGTAATGCAGTAACCTTTCCGAGTGGCAGATATACCATTTCGTGGCCCATTACAGATCGTGACCACCAGGTTCCTTATTACACCGAAAGAAATGGTTACAGAATGCCAGACTATCACAGACTGGATTTAAGTTTAACGTATACTAAAAAACTAAAGAAGAACAGAGAGAGCAGTTGGAATTTCTCTATATACAATGCTTATGCAAGAAAAAATGCCTATTCTATTTATTTTAGAGAAGATGATAATAACCCGGAATTAATGCAGGCTGTTCAACTCTCTTTATTTAGAATGGTACCTTCTGTTACATATAATTTTAAATTCTGATGAAATGAGCCATGAGAACGATTTTTACAAATAAGAAAGACTAAATAGAATGTTCCATAGGTTAATGAAAATAAATTAGAGGATATGAAACATAGATGTTTAAACATATTTTACTTTTTGATTGCCGTAATTATAGCTTTTATCGCTCTGCACTCTTGCGAGGAAGTTATAGATATTAACCTTAATGAGTCAAATCCTCAAGTTGTTATTACAGGGAGTTTGAGTAATCAATATGATACTGTAAGAGTGAGAGTTTCGCATACTTCAGATTATTTTAGTCCTACAGCAAGTCCAGCTATTTCAGGTGCTACAGTTACCATAACTGATGATCAGGCAAATGAATATCTCTTAAGTGAAATTGATAACGGTGAATATATCAGTGTTTTTGCAGGAACACCCGGATATACCTATGATCTATCCGTTGAATTTGACAATCAGACTTTTCATGCATCATCCACTATGCCTATTCCGGTTCCAATTGATTCAGTTTGGATTTCAAAAGAAAACTGGCATACCCGTGTCTACAATATGATGAATTGCCAGATAAAAGATCCTGCCGACACTGCTAATTATTATTATGTTAGAGTGTATAGAGGCGAAGAATTACTAAATGGCGGAGGTAGTTATCTTTCGAATTATGCAGACGATTATTTTGACGGTTTATATACTGTTTTTTCCATCTGGACAGATACCGATACTACGACAAATAACCTATACAGAGTAGATTTATTGAGTATTGATCAACCTTTCTACGAATATATCAGTCAGGCACAGCAAATTATTGATCAATCAGATTTGGCTGCGATTATAGCATCAACTCCTGCAAATCCAACCGGTAATATATCTAATAGTGCACTCGGTTACTTTACAGCCTTTTCTATTGAAGAAAAGTATCATTTTGAATAGAAAAGAACAATCCAAAACGTGAGATCTACCAATTCAAAGTTTTTCTCACACAAGTGGATTACTATTTGAGCGAGTTTCATGTGGCCATTAGAAGAAGTAATAAAAACATGAAATTGTTAGGCTATATTAGTTTTGAATTAGACTTATAGTAAATCATTAGACTCTAATATTCAAACAGATGAATCTTTATTGAGATGAAACTAACGTAAAGTAAGATCGTATTTAAACTACTTGTTATAATAACAAAATACCCTTAAAAAAATGGTATTTTAAAGTAGATCAAATGAAAAAAATCTTACAAAAACGTTTGAACATCATTAACCCAAAGCATTTATTACTATCACTTTCCATCGGATTAAGGATAAAACTTTCAGTATCCATATTAGTAAGCATCATCATTATCATTCTCGGTATAGTATTATATAACTATCAAAAAGGAATCATATTCGAACAGGCAAAACAGAATAGCTATGATACCATTGACGATTTGATATTATTTACTCAAAACGAAATTGATGCCAGCAAAGATAAAATAGGTTATTTTGGTCAAGTAACATTGAACCAGTTGAGTTCAATGGGAGATTTTAAAACAAGTAGGAAAGAAACATTTCAATTTCAGGTCACTTTACCTGACCAAACAGATACTATAATAAACGTTCCTGCATGGTACAGAGGTGAAACCAGATTACAAGGTGATTCAACTATTTATCCGATTTTAAAAGGTATGGGGGTTGAGTTTTTTATCTATTTCCAAAAAACCGATGATTACATGGTTGAAATATATAGTAGTCACAACAGAGACGCCCTGCGAAATAATGAAACCTTTGCATTTCCAATTGGGGATGAAGGATTATGGCATATTGCCAGCGAAGAAGACTCGGTGTTTACTTTTAGTCATTGGGAAGGCCGTAAATGGGTGCAAACCATTCGTTTGTTTACCAGAGATGAAAATAATAACATCAATGGAGCCATAGTTGCAGGAATCCAGGAGCGGGATGAAGAAAAGTTAGGGAGTGCTTTTTATCACAAAAAATTCTATGAAACAGGACATTGTTATCAGGTTTCGCAACGTGGTGAAATAACTTTTCATCATACGATTCAGAATTTTACAATTGTTGATAAACCAGCATTTAAAGAAATGATTGCAGAAAAGATGGAAGATAAAGCAAGTTACGTAGTACTTAACGACAGTGTAGGTATTGAAAAATATTTGTTTTATAAGTATTATCCTGTTAATTACAATAATGTGGTGATTGAAATTCCTGCAGATGAAATTTTCACTAGTCTTTATGCATTAAGAAATGGTATAATCATAGCCATATTAGTAATGATTCTGTGTATTTATTTTGTAATAACATGGATTTCTAATACCATTACAAACCGTTTAGATATTGCGGTAAATCATGCAAAAAATATTTCTTCAGGAGATTTAACTTCCACAATACCTATTGATTCTAAAGATGAGCTGGCAGAACTGGGATCTGCTTTAAATCAGATGAGTACGATTTTAAAAGATACAGTGTCCGGAATTACATCAACGGTGGAAACAGTTAATAATACCAGCATTGAATTAACATCAATATCAAAGAATATTGCCAATGGTGCTAATAGCCAGGCTTCCTCTTTAGAGGAGATTTCATCCTCAATGGAAGAAATAACAGGTACAGTAGAGCAAAATACCTTAAATGCTAAGAAAACATCCTCTATATCAGATGAATCAGCTCATAATATTCAGAATAGCAGTGATGTATTGCAGGAAAGTGTTGGGTACTTAAAAGAAATAGCACAAAAAGTTACTGTAATTAATGATATATCATTCCAGACCAATATATTGGCATTAAATGCTGCTGTAGAAGCTGCCAGGGCAGGAGAGCATGGTCGTGGTTTTTCTGTTGTTGCAGGCGAAGTTCGTAAATTAGCTGAGCGTAGTCGATTGGCTGCAGACGAAATAAGTCTGGTATCGAAAAAGGGTATGGATATAGCACAGGAAGCTGGAGTAAAGTTAAGTGAACATGTTCCAATGGTGCATCAAACAGCTGATTTAGTTAAAGAAATTGCAGCTGCAAGTATTGAGCAAAGTTCAGGTATTGAACAAATTAATTCTGCTATTCAGGGATTAAATAATATCACTCAACAAAATGCAAGCGATGCCAATACTATTTCAAATAACATCGATAAGCTTTCTGAGAATTCCAATACCTTAACAAAATTGATTAACTTCTTTAAAATATAAGGATAGAAACATTAGCCTGTTTATTAATGCATAAAAAAACTCGATTTCAAATCAAAGAAGTCGAGTTTTTGTTTTTTTATCAATATTAGCTTAATTCATATTGCGATACTCACTTGGAGACATTCCTACACTCTTTTTAAACATTCTTGTAAAGTGCTGTGGATGTTTAAAACCTAATTCATAAGCTATTTCACTAATAGATTTCTCTGAATCAAAAATCTTTTCTTTCGCCACATCAATTAGTTTCAACTGAATATGCTCCTGAGCAGATTTTCCTGTTTCTTTTTTTAATAAATCACCCAGGTAATTAGATGAGATAAATAACTTTTCTGCACAGTATTTAACCGATGGTAATCCTGATAAAAGAGGTTGCTCTGAGGCAAAATACTCTTTTAAAACTGTCTCAAATCGCGCTAAAATATCTTTGTTAACATGGTTACGAGTTACAAACTGACGCTCGTAAAAACGCTTACAATAGTTTAAGAAAAGCTCTATATACGAAACAATTAATGTTTTACTATGAGTGTCAATGGCATGTTCCAGCTCATAAGTAATATTTTTAAAACACTCATTTATTACTTCTCGTTCTCTGGCAGATAAGTGCAATGCCTCATTTACTTCATACGAAAAGAAAGTATATTCATCAATGTGCTTACCTAATGATGTTCCATGAATCAAATCCGGATGAAAAAGTAACGCTGTTCCGGCTCCTTTTTTGGGTTTACCATCACCTTCCACACCAAAAACCTGTCCTGGAGAAACAAATATCAATGTACCTTCTTCATAGTCATAATTATTGATGCCATAAGTCATGTTGCCACACTTAATATCTTTTAAAAAGATGGCATAAATATTCATGTGAGTTTTAGAATAGTGAAATGGCTCTGCTTTGGAAAAATCTATAACACTTACTAAAGGATGAAGTGTTTCTATTCCCACCATATTGTTGTATTCTGTAATAGAATCTACTTTAGTTATATTACTCATGGCACTATGTTTTTTACAAATTTAATGAACTATTTACTTGAATGTAATTGAAAAAGCCAGTTTTTTCAGCGACTTTATTATTTCAGGTAATTCATTATACTTTTATGAGCTGTTATTTTTTATGCTAATTCTACGGTAAAAGTTACGTTCTGTGGTAAGCTTCTTACCAGATGAAGATGCTCATCATCTATGTGAGCAATAATCATAATGTCAGTGTAACTTTCTGATTGTTCTTCACCATCAAACAATACAGCAAACCAGCCTCCGGCTAAAGTGATATCACCATTTTTCCATCCGGCTTGTTTTTCTTTTGGATCAAATTTTCCGCTATCGGCAGTACAGCAATAGTCAAATGTTGATCTGTATCCTGAAACAACAAACGGTAATCTCTTTTTAAAATCCTGTGCAGCAACGGTTTCGTTTAAAGTTGCTGGTATAATAGTATCGTTTACTTTAAGTACAATTGGAGTTGGCATTGTAATTTATATTAATGCAATTTCAAATTAGTTGAGTTATAACAAAGGAGTTGTTATTTAAGAATTATCAATCAAAAACAACAACTCCACATGCACCTCTAACTATAACATATCTTAATTATTCTGCTACAAAAGCAGCTTTTAATATTTCCAGAATATCATCTGAAGTCAGTTTTTTATACGCTCCTAAAATAACTGTAGATTCTGCAATTGCAGGTAACATCTCTTCAGTTGCTCCTAGCTCTTTTAAATTGATAACTATACCGCATTCTTTAACAAACGCTTCTAATGCATCAATACCAGCAAGAGCTATCTCTTCTTTTGTTTTTCCTTCTGTATCAACACCCCATACCTGAGTAGCAAAACGAACAAATTTATCTAATCCGTTTTTATAAATAAAACGATAATAAGGAAGTGATACTGCAGCTAGTCCCATACCATGAGCACAGTCGGTATAAGCACCAATCTGGTGTTCAATCATGTGAACCTGCCAGTCCTGAGGTTTACTTAAACCCATTAAAGGATTCATAGCAAGTGTTGCACTCCACATCAGGTTACTTCTTGATTCGTAATCTTCAGGATTTTCAATAGCAATTTTAGCACTGTGAATGATAGAACGTAGTACACCTTCTACCACATAATCAGAAGTTACATCGTCCTCACCTGAAAAGTAAGCTTCCATTAAGTGCGACATCATATCAAAAATACCACTTACCATCTGATATTTCGGTAATGAGTATGTATACTCAGGATTTAAGATAGAGAATGTAGGATATACATTAGGAGGGAACACTCGTCCCATCTTTAATTTCATATCATCGTTAGTGATTACAGAACCACCATTCATTTCAGATCCTGTTCCTGCAAGAGTAAGGATAGATGCAACAGGCACAATTTTATTATCTACAGGTTTAAATTGTAACCAATATTTAGTCCATGCATCTTCCTCGCAATATGCTGCAACTGAAATACCTTTTGCACAATCTATAACCGAACCTCCACCAACAGCAAGAATAAGGTCTACATTATTATCTCTAACAATTTTAGCACCTTCTTTTACTTTTTCGTAAGTTGGATTAGCCATGATACCTGTAACTTCCACAATGTTCTTTCCACATTCTTTTAAAATAGAAACCACCTGATCGTAAAGACCTATTTTTTTAATAGAACCTTTACCATAAGCCAACATTATAGTATCTCCATAATTAGCTAACTCTGCTTTTAAATTATTTAAAGCATCTTTCCCAAAATGTATTATTGTTGGGTTGTGATAAGTAAAATCTAAATTCATAATATCTTATATTAATGCCTCATACCAGGCAATATTTTATAATAAAAGTGTTTTTGTTGATTGGATTTAAATATAATTCCGATACAAACATAATAAACTATTCTTTAGGGTGTTAATCTTGGTATTTACATTCCGGAATATAGGTAAGTAATTCAGTAATTCAGGTAAATGGTAGACTCAAATAGGAAGATAAAGTGATGTTTTTTAGCTTATGACAGCTTTCTGTATATCTTTTAGTAAAGAGAAATATGATCTATAATTACCTAGGAAGTAGCATAGTATGCTTGAGCGTATTTTTTAATAAATCAGGTTGATCAAAGCACAAAAAAATAAGTGCTGCAAAATATTCTGCAACACTTATTAATATTGAAATTTTAAACAATGAAAGTATGAAATGAAAAGGATATTATTCCGTAAAACTTAATTCTCCACTTACCATTTTTTCTATCATTCCTTCATATGGAGCTTCTGAAACTACTTTTTCATTATTTGCTCCTTCATTCTTTTTAAAGAAAATTTTACCAAATTCAGGAACAACATATTTAGGGTATGTTTCATATTTTTCACGAGATTCTTCCATCAACGGAATAAAATCATTTTGATAGCGTACTGTGATTTCAGGATGTTCGTGTACCCATTTTGGGAAAAAGATAACACCGTGTAATTTATTTTCATTTGGTATAAAATCTAAACTAACATCAGTTCCTGTTGGCTCAGTCCAGCATACTTTAAATACGCCATCTGTTAATTTTACAATATGTACTTCCTGATCTCTTACCCAACGACCACCAACCATTCCACTGTGAATTCTGTAATCTATTGTATTTTCATTTTTTACATACAATTCATAATTCCATCCATTGTCATATGTATATATAAAATGACCCCCTATAAACTCTTCTAAATCTTTAATATTTTCCATGTCAATTATATTTATGTTTTAAACATTACAAAGATATTTGCCTTTAATATGTTATTTATTGTATAAAAAGACCTATTATTGACAAATAAGGACATTAATAGATATTGGATGGAACAAAAGAAAATATTTTTAAAAACCACAGATATTGAATATCTGACTTTAAAAACGCATAAGCATACCTATCATCATCAATTAATTTATATGATAAAAGGTACTTCGCATGTAAAGGTGGATACTACAGAATTCTTTTTGCCTGAAGGTTTTATTGGTCTGATCCCTAAAGGACATATACATAATATATATAGTAGAAACGAGAAGGTTAAAATGTTTTTAATATACTTTCCTTCTGATATTCATTTTGAGCAATATATTTCTCTCAATTCCAACGATTTTATTATTGAAAACATCAGATATATTAGTAAGCAAAACCACATTGTTGATCCTGCCACAGATGTTATTTTCTACAAATTTATTGATTCATTTTTAGGATTGATCATTAATTCAAAACAACAATATTCGTTACCTGTGAAAGGTCTGATTGAACCAAAAAACGAACGTCTTGCTTTGGTTTTAAATTATCTTAAAAGCAATTTTAAGGAAGATATTACCTTATTAAAGGTTGCAGACGAATTTGGTTTTACTATTAGAAATTTGACTCGTTTGTTTAAGAAAGAAAATATTAGCTTTGTTAATTACCTGAATTACTTACGAATTATCCATGCTATAGAATTATTTTCAGAACACAGAGATAATATAGCCGATGTTGCTTTTGAAGTTGGATATAATTCAGCCAGTAATTTCAGTAGAACGTTTAAAAAATATACAGGATATACACCACGGGACTTCATTAATGAAAATGCTACCAATTCAATATTAAAATAGTTGTAAATAGCATTGAACCTATTCCTATCTGCAACGTTAGAATTCTATTATTAATCGTTGTCCAATACTACTGATTATATACAAGTGAGTAGAACAAGTTTACTTTTAACTACCGAAGAATATACTTTTATATTTATGAATGTAGAGCGTGAATGTGGTGATAATGAGGCTTAAAAACAACGTTCCGTAATAATGGTAAATACTACCGTAATTATGGTCAATTTATTTTATAAGATACCTACATATTTGTATCCTGTAAAATTTAACAAAAACACTAAAGAAATGAATATAGTAGAAAACAAGTCTTTTGAGGGAGAAAGACCATTATTTGCATCAAACAATTTAAAATTACAAAACGTAAAAATTTATACAGGAGAATCAGCTTTAAAGGAGTCAAGTAATATACATGCAGTAAACTGTGTATTTATGGGTAAATATCCATTTTGGCACAATTCTCATTCTGTAATTGATGATTCATTATTTACAGAAGGAGGTAGAGCTGCCATTTGGTATTGTGATGATTTACGTATGGTTAATACGCGTGTTGAAGCGCCTAAAATGTTTCGTGAAATTGATGGTTTATATGTTGAAAATGTAAAATTAACTGATGCACAAGAATGTACATGGTGGTGCAGAAACATTGAGTTTAAGGATGTAGAAGTTCAGAATGGAGATTATATTTTTAAAAATTGCGAAAATATTAAAGTAGACAACCTTACTTTACAAGGAAACTATAGTTTTCAGTACACTAAAAATGTAGAAATTCGCAACTCAAATCTCAAAACAAAAGATGCATTCTGGAATACTGAAAATGTAACGGTTTATGATTCAGTTATTGAGGGTGAGTATTTAGGATGGCACTCAAAAAACTTACGTTTAGTTAATTGTGTTATCAGTGGAACTCAACCATTATGCTATGCACAAAATTTAATAATGGAAAACTGTATTATGAAAGATGATGCTGATTTAGCCTTTGAATATAGTACATTGAAAGCTGAAATTAATAGTCCTATAGTAAGTGTTAAAAATCCACGAAGTGGAGAAATTATTGCAGAAAGTATCGGTGAGATTATTATTGATGAAAACTGTAAAAAACCCGGAGATTGCTTGATTCAAGTAAAAAATGAAGTGAATGCTTAATCACTTCAAATGAAATAATTAAGACTTTCTGGATTCCTAAATACATAAAGTAAATTCGAATAGACATTTATGAAATTTAATTTCGACGAAATAGTAAATCGCAAAGGAAGTAACTCCTACAAATGGGATACAAATAAAAACAGCGAAGTATTGCCCATGTGGGTAGCTGATATGGATTTTAAAACAGCTCCTCCTATTATTGATGCACTAGCCCAAAGAGTGCAACATGGAGTATTTGGCTATGCTAATGTACCTGAACCATATTACAACGCGGTGATTGACTGGTTTAGCAGAAGGCACCACTTCCAAATTGAAAAGGAGTGGATGATTTATACAATTGGAGTTGTACCAGCCGTTTCTGCAATTATTTTAGCCATGACTCAACCTGGCGATAAAGTAATTGTTCAGGAACCTGTTTACAATTGTTTTTTCTCTTCTATCAGGAATAACCAATGCGAAAGTGTTTCGAACGATTTAGTTTATGCTGATGGTACTTATTCTATAAACTTTGATGATTTAGAGATAAAGGCTGCAGATCCAAAAGCCAAGGTTTTATTATTGTGCAATCCCCATAATCCGGCCGGTAGGGCATGGACAAAAGAAGAATTGAAAAGAGTAGGGGAAATATGTATTAAAAATAATGTTTTTGTAATATCAGATGAAATACATTGTGATTTGGTACATAAAGGACATACACATGTTCCTTTTGCATCTTTAGGTCAGGAATTTCTTGAAAATTCTGCTACATGTATTGCACCAAGTAAAACTTTCAATTTAGCAGGTTTGCAAGTCGCAAATATACTTGCCTATAATCCTGAAATCAGACAAAAAATTGATAAAGCCATAAATATTAATGAAGTTTGTGATATTAGCCCATTTGCTATTGAAGCACTTATTGCCGCTTATACACATCCTGATTCAGAAATATGGTTGGATGATTTGAAGGACTATCTTTGGGATAACTACCAGATAGTTAAGAATTTTTTTGCAGAAAAACTTCCTGAATTCCCGGTTTTACCACTTGAGGCCACTTATTTAATGTGGATTGATTGTTCGGTTTTAAATATGACTTCGAAAGAACTTCTAGATAAAATGATTGAAGTTGAGAATATCAGACTAAATGAAGGTATTATCTATGGAAAAGCAGGAGAGGGCTTTATGCGATTAAATATAGCATGTCCTAAAGATACTTTGTTCGAAGGATTAAAAAGAACAGAAAAAGCTTTAAAAAAGATTCTTGCAGAAAAGTAATCGACTCAAAAAAATAAAGTAAAAACACACGGATAAGATAGCCATTGAAAAAAAGTGATTATTTGTTGTCGCTGATTCAAAAGAAGCGACCAATGACATTCAAGCAACAACTGCATTTGGTTGTGCTTTTAAGTATACCTACTATTATAGCACAACTATCATCCATGATCATGCAATATATTGATGCATCAATGGTAGGAAGTTTAGGAGCTCATGCTTCTGCTTCCATTGGTCTTGTCATTACCTCTACCTGGTTGTTCTGGGGAATTTGTACTACTGTGGCAGCAGGTTTTTCTGTACAAGTAGCGCATTTAATAGGTGCCGGTGAACCCAAAAATGCCAGAGCTGTATTACGACAATCGTTAATGGCCTCATTGCTCTTCAGTCTCGTAATGGTAGCAATTGGAGCATCCATAGCACATAAATTACCACTGTGGTTGGGGGGAGATGAATCAATTGTTGAAGATGCTTCTCGGTACTTTCTTATATTTATACTATCACTTCCAGCATTACAACTCAATTTTTTAGCAAGTGGTATGCTCCGAAGTAGCGGAAATGTACATGTTCCCAGTATTCTGAACGTTTTAATGTGCTTTCTGGATGTGATATTTAACTTTTTTCTGATTTTTCCATCACGGGAACTTAATGTTTTGGGATTAGATATCTATGTTCCCGGAGCAAATCTAGGTGTAGTTGGAGCTGCTTTGGGTACAGCCATTGCTTATTTAGTAACTGCAATCATGCTGTTATGGTACCTGTTTACTAAGGATAAGAACTTACGGTTAACCACAGAAAAAGGTAGTTTCAGACCTGAAGCCAGAATATTAAGAAAAGCAGTTAGAATTAGTGTGCCAATGACTCTGGAGCACTCTGTTATTATGGGCGCTCAGATATTATCTACTGTAATTGTTGCCCCACTAGGAGTTGCATCCATAGCAGCAAATTCATTTGCCATTACAGCCGAAAGTTTATGCTACATGCCAGGCTATGGAATTGCGGAAGCAGCCACAACTCTTGTTGGTCAAAGTTTTGGCGCGAGACAAAAACTACTGGCCAAACGTTTTGCTCATATTACAGTTTATCTGGGTATGATTGTTATGACGTTAATGGGAGCCATTATGTACATTGCAGCACCTTTAATTATGGGGTTTATGACTCCGGATGCAGAAATATTATCGCTTGGAGTTATGGCACTTCGAATTGAAGCCTTTGCGGAACCAATGTTTGCAGCTTCTATTGTTGCTTATGGAGTATTTGTAGGAGTAGGAGATACCTTTATACCAAGTATTATGAACTTTGGAAGTATATGGCTCGTTCGCTTAACATTAGCTGCCGTACTAGCACCTATTATGGGTTTGAGGGGTGTTTGGATTGCCATGTGCGTGGAATTATGCTTCAGAGGGTTAATATTCCTCATTAGATTATACCGGGGTCAATGGTTAAACAAGTCCTTTGAAAAGATAAAAGAATAAAAATCCTTCAAGTATAGATCTCAAATTCTGTTTGTTTAATTAATAAAAAAGGCCCCATGTTTATGGAGCCTTTGTATATTTATCCTGCAAAATTCTTTCTAATTATTTATTTTTCTCAATACCAAATAAAACACAGACACATCCATTTGTAGAATTTAATTCATTCGTATTATAATCATCTAATACTTTTATTTTAACTACAAGGGTTTGAGTTGTTTCTACTGAAAAATCCCAAACATCTGTATAATCGTGATCTTTGTTATCAAATAAAGTTTTATTATCCTCATTAACTACTCTAAAGTGTATTTCAGGTAGATTATCAATTTTACTTACTGCAATTCTATATTTCTGACCTTTAAAAAAGGTTTTATATAATTCAGCAGTTTCTCCAGCACCCAAAGTTGTAGCATTATAATTACCATCATGAACAAAGTTTCCTAACTTTGGCTTTCCAACTTTTTTTGCAAAGCTTAAACATTGAGCATTTGCGTCAACTCCTATAATAAAAAGGAATAGAATAATGGAACCAACTATGTTTGCAATAAACTGTTTTCTTATCATAGATTATTCTTTACAAGAATATTAGGAAATAAATTCGGCTCTGATCTCTGCTACTTTTTGTAATAATTTATCAAATACTTCTTTAGACATATGAGTTTCTGAATCAGCTTTGATAGTAGTTATTTTATTTTCAGAATCCGTCTCAGCTTCGACTTTTGATGTATTTACAATTTTAATTTCCTCAAAAATTGATTTTAACTCACCAATCTTTTGTTGTAAATAATCAATATCTTCATTATCACTATATGATTCTAATAAATTTAATACTGTAATTAAAGACAGCTTTTGGTAAATAATTCTATCAACTAAACGTTGGTTATTATCCATAGATCCATTTGTTAACGTTGTTGCTAAATAAAGACCTTCAACCCAACCTCCAACTAATACCATTACCGAAATTGCTGGTCTGTCATTTTCTTTCAGATAGGCATTTGAGTTCATAAATGTTTCAGAGATAATTTCCATAACAGCATCTCTGTTATTCATGTTATCTTCTAATTTTTTTATGGTGCTCTCATCAATGGCATCTAAAATACTTAATCCTTCAGCCATTTTCTTTGCACATGCCATATATTTAATAGCCGATTGTGTTTGATCGAAAAGACTGGTATAACTTAAATCAGCACTATAAATACCCAGATTTAGTGCCATCTTTAAATTAGTATTATAGTTAGTTACATTCTCTGTCGGATTTAAAATTTGCTCGTCATATCTGGCTCCCGATCTTTTAATTAGCATTGCGGTTTCAAGTGGAGAAGGCAAAGAATAAAAAATCAGCTTTGATTTATTAAAGTCTTCAACCATTTTAGGATCAACATCTTGAGCTGATTCAATAATTTTTTCCTCTTCACTTTTAGCTGACTTTTTGCCATCAGAAGCACAAGA
Organism: Plebeiibacterium sediminum; assembly: GCF_026013605.1. Lineage (GTDB taxonomy): Bacteria > Bacteroidota > Bacteroidia > Bacteroidales > Marinilabiliaceae > Saccharicrinis > Saccharicrinis sediminus. Next base: position 34,627 of record NZ_JAPDPJ010000038.1, on the reverse strand, counting down.
CGCTGCTAACAAAGAAATTAGAGTAAAAACAAAAAATAATTTAGAAACCTGATTAAAAGTTTTTCTCATTTTGTTAAAGTTTTATTCTGACAGTGTATTTATTTTAAAATTACAGTCAGATGTAATTGCTAGGATTTATATTTTTTTAAGCTATATGAAAAATTATGCAAAATATATTTTTACATAATTAATAATTCCGAAATATAAAAATATCAAATATAATTCACAAACAATGGGTTTTCAAAAGGTTTTGTTGTAAAATGTAAAAAAAAAGCTTCTGAATTACAACTATCCAGAAGCTTTTATGTTTAGTTTTTTTAATCTTAATCCAATGAAGAAAAGTACTTCATAAACTGAGCTCTTTCATATTGTGCTGGATCTGAGATTTTTCTATAACTCATTGACCCTTTGAAATCATCAATTGATTTAAAACCTTTGTCTTCCATCCAATAAGATAACTCATTAATAATAGAAGAAATTGTTTGAGCCCCGTTTTTATATATAGTTGAACACAACTGCACTGTAGAGGCACCTGCCAATAGTTGCTTGATAACAGCTTCTCCATCATGATTACCGGTTGATGCAGATACATCAATCTGATCAACTTTATCTGAAACGATAGCAACCCATCTTAGCGATCTTCTGATATCAGAAGGTGTACTAAATACTGACGCTGATGTTAATGACAATTTATTTATATCGATATCCGGTTGGTAGAAGCGGTTAAATAAAACGACACCCTTAGCTCCCAGAGCATATAATTTGTTTACTACAGCCACCAAATTAGCAAAGTTGTCGCCTAATTTAATTGAAAAAGGAATCTTTATTGCTTTAGCAATATTTTCTGCAATAGTATAGTAGAGTCCTTCAATAACAGCAGCTTCAACATTTTTATCTGTATTTACTATATGAACATTTAATTCTATAGCATCAGCTCCGGCATCTTCAATCTTTTTCGCAAAATCAATCCATTCATTTGCAGAAAAACAATTGATGCTGGCAATTACAGGAATATCGAACTTTTCCTTGGCTTCCTTTATTAATTTGATATACTCACCAACAGAATTATCCTTTGTATAACCAGCTATATAATCCATAGCTTCAGGATAATCATAACCTTCGCCATGTTTTATTTGGTTATTAATTTCGTAATTAATTTGTTCCTCAAATAAAGATTTTAGTACAACAGCTCCAGCTCCAGCTTCTACAAGTTTTGAAATTTTATCGATGCTACTGGTTAATCCAGAACTACTAACAATTATGGGATTTTTTAAATTTAATCCCATGTATGAAGTATTTAAATTTGCCATATCATTATTGTATTTTACAATGAACAAATATAATTTTTTTTGTACACTAATGTCCCAAAAACAATATAATTTACTTTTGAGCGTAATTACGGGCACCAAAAATAGAGCTTCCAACCCTTACCATTGTACTACCTTGTTCAATGGCAATTTTGTAGTCGCCACTCATACCCATTGAAATTTCTTTAAACGCAGTATTAGTAGAAAAATACTGTTCTTTTAATTTTAAAAATATGTTTTTTAAATTGGCAAACTCATTGGCAATTTGATCTGTATCATCAGTATAAGTTGCCATTCCCATAACACCACAAATTTCAATATTGTCCAACTCTTTAAATTCTTCAGAATCTAATGCTTCAGTAACTTCTTCGTAGTCAAAACCAAATTTGGTGCTTTCTTCTGCAATATGAAACTGTAGTAAACAATTAATCTTCCTATTGTTCTTTCTAGCCTCTTTATTAATCGCTTTAAGTAATTTGAATGAATCTACTCCATGTAATAATGAAACAAAAGGAGCAATGTACTTTATTTTATTAGTTTGTAAATGACCAATAAAATGCCATTCAATATCTTTGGGAAGTTCTTCGAATTTGCGACTTAAATCCTGCACCTTATTCTCTCCAAATATCCTTTGTCCTGCCTCATATGCCTCTAGTATATCGCTATTCGGTTTTGTTTTTGATACAGCAACTAATTTTACGTATTCAGGTAATTTGGATGTAATATTTTTTATGTTTTCAGCAATAGTCATAATATTATTCTGCTTTTATTTTACAAAATTACGATTTTAACAAAAAACGGCTCGCATTATTTTTAAATAAAAATGCGAGCCGTTCGTTTTTATCTGGCAATGAGCTATATGTATTAATCTAATTTATGTATCACCATACCCGATCTTAATTTAGGTTCGAACCATGTAGTTTTGGGAGGCATAATATTTCCAGAATCTGCTATATCAATAATCTGTTTCATAGTTACCGGATGAAGTGCAAAAGCCACTTTCATTTCACCGCTATCAACGCGTTGAGATAAAGCTTCAAGTCCTCTGATTCCTCCTACAAAGTCAATCCTTTTATCAGTTCTTAAATCCTTAATACCTAAAATTTCATCTAATATGTAATTCGATAAGATCGTAACATCTAAAACACCAATTGGATCATTATCATCATAGGTACCTTCTTTAGCTACCAGCTTATACCATTTTCCTCCCAAATACATAGAAAACTCATGAAGACAACCTGGTTTTATTATGGTATCAGAAGAAGTTTCTATATGAAATTTATGAGTTATTTTATCTAAAAACTCATTTTCAGTCAATCCATTTAAATCTTTAACCACACGATTGTAGTCAATTATATTAAGTTGATCTTCAGGAAAATGTACGGCAAGGAAAAAGTTATATTCTTCATCACCTTTATGATTTGGATTTTGGTCTCTTTTTTCTTTTCCAACTAAAGCAGCAGCAGCAGTACGATGATGACCATCTGCTACATAAGTGAATGGTACTTTATTGGCAAATAAGTCCTCTATTTGGGTATTAAGTTTTGGATCATTTATTACCCAAAAATGATGGCCAAACCCATCTTCTGCAACAAAATCATATATAGGTTTCTCATTTTCAACAACATCAGCTACAATTTTATCAATTTCTGGTACAGTAGGATATGCAAAGAAAACTGGTTCTATATTTGCATTATTAATTCTTACATGAACCATACGGTCCTCTTCTTTTTCTTTACGAGTAAGTTCATGTTTTTTTATAATTCCATTTAAATAATCATCAACAGAAGCTGCGCCAACAATACCATATTGGGTTCTTCCATTCATTGTTTGAGCATAAATGTAAAATTTGGCAACAGCATCTTGTAACAACCAACCTTTTTCCTGAAATTTCCTAAAATTTTCAACAGAAGTATCATACACAACTGTTGAATGAACATCAATAACATCAGAACAGTCAATTTCGCTTCTGGTTACATGAAGCAGGGAAACATCTTTTCCCTCAGCCATTTGTGCAGCTTCTTCTCTACTCATTACATCGTATGGAAGGCAGCTTAAGTCTTTTACGATTTCTGCAGGAGGGCGAAGTCCTTTAAATGGTTTTACTATTGCCATATCTTAAGTTTTAAATTTGATTTATTAATGATTTTAAGTTATGCAATATATAAATAGGAATAAGATCTAGACGTGATATTTATCAAACAAAAAGGTTATAAAAGATGATTTATTTCAATAAAAATCTGTTTAAAAATAACAGAGGCCACTCAATTAATTTGAATGGCCTCTGTCTTTTAATTATACTTCTGAATCTTATTCGTCTCTTTTAATATTCCCTTTTGAAATTAGTTCTTTAGGGTTTCCGGAATAAGTAATCTTTCCTCCGGTATTCGTTTTAGCTTCTAATTTATCACTGGCATTGACCCATGCAACGCCACCTGTATATGCTTTGATAATAGCTTCTCTACTAGTCAATTTATTAGCAATATAACGTCCACCTGTATTGCTGGTTACATCTTGAAAATCGACTTTCCCAACTACTTCAATTTTTGATGAAGATAAAGATGCAGATAGATTTTTAACATCTAAATCTAAAATAATAGAGGAGCCTGTTCCTGCTTTTAAATCAAGATTTTCGGCATATAAAACATTATCTGAAGTAATGAAAGCACCTGTTCCTGCACTAATAGCTTTTAATGATTTATAAGTTGCATAAACCATTACCGACATATCCTTATAAATCTTAGTCTTTAACTTTATTTCCAGTTTTCGTCCCTTAATTTCAGTTATTACATCGGTCACATCTGCATTTTCAATATCGACTCTGATTTTTTCTTTATCACCTTCAATTAAAGTTACATTTACCCCTTTCCCTGCATAAATTTCATTAAACGATCCCACATTTCTACTTTGGGATTTAGGCTCTTGTGCTATTACATTTATTACTGATATAATAGCTATACATAACAATGCAATCTTTTTCATATATATTAATTAATTAAAATTTTCTTGTAATATAATTTTCAAATACAATTTTCATACCATCACGAAAATAACTCCTTTATTTGAGTTTCATTCATATTTTTAAATGGATTATTTGAATTTATAAATGTATCTGCCAATTTAGATTTGTGTTCTTGTAATTTCATAATCTTTTCTTCAATGGTTTCTGTTGAAATAAAGCGATATACAAATACATTTTGTTTTTGACCAATTCTATGAGCTCTGTTTATTGCTTGCGATTCTGCAGCAGGATTCCACCATGGGTTTAATAAAAATACATAATCTGCACTTACCAGGTTTAAACCTACACCTCCGGCTTTTAGTGATATTAGAAAAACTTTACAATCCTTATGGTTTTCAAATGCACTTACAACTTCTTGCCTGTTTGTTGTACTTCCTGTTAGCTTACTGTATTTGATTTTTCTTTTATTTAGCTCTTTTTCCAGTAAATCTAAATCTTTTACAAAAGATGAAAATATAAGAACCTTATGCTTTTCATTTACAATATTTTCAAGATTATCTACAATCATATTAAATTTACCAGATTCGCCTTTATAATCAGATTTTACAAAAACAGGATGGTTGGCAATTTGCCTTAAACGGGTTAACCCTTGTAAAGCTAAGAAGGTAGATTTTTCAAGGCCATTTATCTCGAATGTTTTTAACAATTCATTTCTGATTCCTGATTTTTCCGATTCATAAATTTTCTTTTGTTCAGGAGTCATGTCGCAATACATTACTTGTTCTGTAACTGGAGGTAATTCTTTGGCAACCTTTTCTTTAGTTCGCCTTAAAACAAAAGGTTCAATTAACTTTTGTAGTTTATCTTCATGCTCCTCACTATTACTTTTTTCAATAGGAGCAATATATTGTCTTTTAAAGAAGGTCAGATTACCTAAAAGTCCTTCGTTTACAAAATTCATTTGAGCCCATAAATCCGATAAAGAATTTTCTATAGGAGTTCCTGTCAACACCATTTTTTTGTTGCAATTTAATTGCATTATGGCATCATAAATTTTTGAGTTAGGATTTTTAATGTATTGACTCTCATCAAGGATTGCATAATGAAAATGAAAGTTTTTTAAATATTCAATATCATTTCTCACCACTCCGTATGACGATAAAACAACATGATAATGACGAATAATTTTACCTAATTCTCTTGATTTCAGTCTTTTTGAACCGGAATAAATGTATATTTTTAGTGAAGGTGCAAACTTTTTAAATTCATTCAACCAATTATGAATTAAGGAAGTCGGCATTACTATTAATGAAGTTGGTATACCACTAATATTAAATCCTTCAAGGTTCGATGTTTCAAAAAGGTTTAATTGCTGAATCTGCTCAATTTCAGTATCTTCTAACTGGCTCTCTTCATAAATTTTTAACAGTAAAGTAATGGTTTGTAGTGTTTTTCCCAAACCCATATCATCAGCTAAAATACCTCCAAAATTGTTATTATGAAGATAGTTCATCCATTTAAAGCCTTGTAGTTGATAGGGGCGAAGACTAGCTTGTAAGCCTTGAGGAACCTTATTATCTTTTCCCTCAAGCGTTGATTTAAAATCAGTATGATTGTATGTTGGAATTTCAGTTTTTAGAAGGTTATAATACATGCTGTTAAGCTTAATACTACCACCTTTTTCTTCGGCAAAAGTTAATATATCTGCGTAATTACTAAACCATTCTTCAGGAATTAAAAATACTTCGCCATTGGGTAAAACATATTCATTTCTGCCAGCTATAATATATTTTCGAATTTTAAGAAAGGGAATTTCAAAATCGCCAACTACCACTCGCATTTGCAGGTCAAACCAATCTTTTGATTTATTTGTGGTAAATTCACAAGAAAAATTTCCCAAAAAGTAGTTATTGTCTAAATTACCCTGTTTTATAGTAATTCCTTCATTGCTAAGAATATCATAGTTTTTATTAATCCAATCAATCAATTCTTTAACAGCATTACTGTCATTTTGATTATTAGGAATAAAATTAGCACCACTCTCTTTTATTAAACCATGATCTTCTATAAAATCAACAATATTATTTTCCCAATCAATATCTCGTTTGTATTTTATAAACGTATATTTTCCTTCATTTTCATTTAGTTGCAACGCTATATTAGAAGCACTGTTGGCCAGATATTCCTTTTGTGCATATTTGAACTTTAGGGCTAAAACTGGAATTTGACTTATGTTTTGTTCCACACTTAAAATAGCCTTAGGCTTGGTTTTATCTTCAATAATATCAAACCCTTCATGCACTACATGGTGGCTTTTTATGGCATTTGAAACAAATGTTTCCAGATAAGTAGGAACACTTCTAGGTTGAATGTTTACTTCTGATTTTTCAAAGAAGGGAATAAATTTTTTACTGTCAGTATCTTTAAACCTATATAAAACATTTTTAACTAGTAATGCACAAGGTTCATGACAAATTACCAGAGGCTTTTTATAAGTTAAAGTAAGATTTTCATCCTTAATTTTAATTTTTAGACTATAGGTAATTCCGTCTTCAGATAGCGTAAAGTAAAATACAGGTTCTGCAATTTCTTTATATATATTTATTCTATCTGATTTATATAAATTGCTATATTTTGCATCTTTAAAATAGACAGGAATATTTGGTGCCCCAGCTAATAAATCAAAGCATAGTGCCATATATTTTTCAATATGAGGCCTGATAATATCCGTTAATTTTTTTTCATCCAGATTATTATAAAAGAGCTTAATAGTTTTATCCTTTGAATATATATTAAATAAGTGCTTGTCGTTAAGCTTATTTAAAACCTTTAAAATGTCAAGTTCTGTTTTTGTAAATGAATAATCATATTTATCCGGGTTTGAGGTATCTACTTTTTCATTTAAAGATAGGGAAGGTGTTTCTTCCATATTTTCAACTAGGTATGGTACAGCTAATAATCCTAAATGTCGGTTTTCTGTAAGAACAACAATAAAATTTTCCATCAACTTCTTAAACAATTTTCTTTCCTGGCATTTTTATAAGAAAGTAAAAGTAATGTACATGTATCTATAAATGCAAGAATTTAGCGTATATTATTTTAAATTAACCTTTGTATAATTAATAGGTAGTTCATATCCAAATATTTTATATTTTTGCAGTCTGAAAAAAATTAAAAAGTAAAATACGATGTTCGAGAATCTGTCGGAAAAACTAGAACGCTCCTTTAAACTTTTAAAAGGTCAAGGTAAAATTACTGAGATTAATATTGCTGAAACCTTAAAAGATGTACGTAGAGCGCTCTTGAATGCTGATGTTAACTATAAAACTGCCAAAACATTTACCGAAGCTGTAAAGCAAAAGGCTTTAGGTGCTGATGTGTTGAATGCTGTTCAGCCAGGGCAAATGATGGTTAAAATTGTGCATGACGAGTTAGCACAGTTGATGGGAGGAGAATCTGTCGATATAAATATAAAAGGAAATCCTGCCGTAATTTTAATGGCTGGTTTACAAGGTTCAGGTAAAACAACCCATACCGGTAAATTAGCAAACTTATTAAAAACTAAAAGAGGTAAAAAACCTTTATTAGTTGCAGGTGACGTTTATCGTCCTGCTGCGATTAATCAGTTACAGGTATTAGGTGAACAAATTGGAGTTCCTGTATACACAGAAGAAGGAAATAATGATCCTGTTCAATTAGCCAAGGATGGTATTAAGCATGCTAAAGCTAATGGTTATGATCTTGTAATTGTGGATACCGCGGGTCGTTTGGCTATTGATGAGCAAATGATGAACGAAATTGCTGCTATCAAGAAAGCCATTAACCCGGAAGAGATTCTTTTTGTTGTTGACTCAATGACTGGTCAGGATGCCGTTAATACAGCAAAAGAATTTAACGACAGATTAAATTTTGACGGTGTTATCCTAACAAAACTTGATGGTGATACCCGTGGTGGTGCTGCGCTTTCAATCAGAAGTGTAGTTGACAAGCCGATTAAGTTTGTAGGTATGGGTGAAAAGATGGATGCACTTGATGTATTTCACCCAAATCGTATGGCAGACCGTATTTTAGGTATGGGTGATATCGTTTCTCTTGTGGAACGTGCTCAGGAACAGTTCGATGCTGAAGAGGCCCGTAAGCTACAAAAGAAAATTGCCAAGAACCAGTTCAGTTTTAATGACTTCTTAAGCCAGATACAGCAAATCAAAAAGATGGGTAATCTTAAGGATTTGGCTGGTATGATTCCTGGAATGGGCAAGGCTATTAAAAATATGGATTTTGATGATGATGCATTCAAAGGAATTGAAGCAATCATTTATTCTATGACTCCTGACGAAAGAGAAAATCCGACCATTTTAAATGGAAGCAGAAGAAAAAGAATTGCAGTTGGTAGTGGAACCAACATTCAGGAAGTGAACAGATTAATTAAGCAATTTGAAGATACTCGTAAGGTAATGCGCATGATGACCAAAGGTAAAAATATGGGTCGCATGATGCAAAATATGCCTTTCGGAAGAAGATAATAATGAAGGATTAAAAGCTGGAAGTATGTTTATTACTTTCAGCTTTTTTTATGATATAACTTTATAAACTAAGCTTTATGCAAATCATTGACGGTAAAACAACTTCGCAAAAAGTAAAAGATGAAATTGCTGCGGAAGTAGCTCAAATAAAAGAAAAAGGAGGGAAGGTTCCACATTTAGCAGCAATTTTAGTTGGACACGATGGAGGTAGTGAAACATATGTGGCAGCCAAAATTAAAGCCTGTGAATATGTAGGTTATAAATCATCATTAATTCGTTTTGAAGATGATGTTACAGAAGCGGAGTTATTGGCAAAAGTTGATGAATTAAATAATGATCCTGATGTTGATGGTTTTATAGTACAATTACCATTACCAAAACATATATCAGAGGAGAAAGTAACTGATGCTGTAGATTATAGAAAAGATGTTGATGGTTTCCATCCTCAAAATGTCGGACGAATGAGCATTGGTTCACCTGCATTTATTTCTGCTACTCCTCAAGGTATTATGGAGTTAATTGAGCGCTATAAAATAGAAACTTCAGGTAAGCATGTAGTGGTTATAGGCCGTAGTAACATTGTTGGTAGACCAATGAGTATTTTATTGTCTCAAAAGGGTTATCCGGGTGATGCTACAGTTACTGTATGTCATAGTAGAACTGCAAACTTAAAAGAAGTATGTTTATCTGCTGATATTATTATAGCTGCTATTGGTTCTCCAGAATTTGTAAAAGAAAATATGGTTAAAGAGGGCGCAGTTGTAATTGATGTTGGTACAACGCGTGTAAAAAGTGATGTAACTAAATCAGGATGGAAATTAAAAGGTGATGTTGCTTATGATGAAGTAGCTCCTAAATGTTCATACATTACACCGGTTCCTGGAGGAGTTGGTCCTATGACAATTGCTTCTTTATTGCTAAATACGCTAAAAGCTGCTAAAAACGAAATATACTAAGGTATAATTATCGTTCTCGAAAATATACAGAAGCCTTTTTAACAATGCGTTAAAAAGGCTTTTCTTGTTTATTATCTCTACCTGATATCCGAATATTTTATAGTGTCACAAATAATTTATATTTTAGTGTGCAATCGATTGTATTTCTATTACAATCATCAGTAACAGATTTAATAATTTCTAAAATATAAACTAAATATTACCTATGAAACGCATTATTATTTCAACTTTATTTTTATTGTTAATAGTCACGAGCTGTAAGCATCAAACACAGAACATAATTACAGAAGTAACTCCCTGGGGAAAACAGATTTTTTATGTTCCTACATTTAACCAGCAGCAATATAATATCACTGCATTTGGAGCAACAACAGATTCAACAATAAATAATCAGCAGGCCATTCAGACTGCTATTGATAAGTGCAATAAAGAAGGTGGTGGAACAGTAATAATACCGGAAGGTGTATGGAGGACAGCATATTTGGAACTAAAATCTAATGTGAATCTTAATTTGGCAAAGGGATCTGTTCTTTCATTTATAGATAGTATTCCTTTATATGCGGTACCTACATTTACACGTTGGGAAGGTTTGGAGTGTATGAATTATCACCCATTTATCTACTCTAAAGATCAGGAAAATGTTGCAATTACAGGAGAAGGTATTGTAAAAGGAAATGCACAGGTTTGGTGGGACTTAGCAAAAACAACACAATTAGAATCTCTAAAAAAACTTTATGATCTTGTTGAAGCTGGGATTGAACCTGTAAAAAGAAATTGTCTCGATTTTGACCCAACCTCATACTTACGACCATCTTTAATTCAGTTTGTAAACTGTAAAAAAGTTTTGGTGGAAGGTATAGAATTACAATCTGGACCAATGTGGACCACACATTTCATTTATTGTGAGAGTGTTATTGCCAGAAACCTTTCTGTAATAACTGTAGGTAGAAATAATGATGGTATTATACCTGATGCTTGTAATGGTGTATTGATTGATAACTGCTATTTTTCTACTGGAGATGATTGTATTGTCATAAAATCAGGTTTAAACGAAGATGGATGGCGTGTTGGTAAAGCTTGTGAAAATTTAGTGATAAAAAACTGTAAAACTAAACATGGACATGGAGGTGTAGTTATTGGAAGCGAAATGTCTGGCGGAGTCAGAAATTTATATGCACACGATTGTGATTTTAGTGAAACAGAGCGGGGATTAAGAATTAAATCAATGAAAGGTAGAGGAGGAGTAATTGAAAACTTATGGTTTGAAAATATTAGAATGGATAATATTAAACGCGAGGCTATTCAAATTAATATGCATTATGGAAGCAGCTCCATTCAACCCAGAACAGATAGCTTGCCAACATTCAGAAATATCCACTACAAAAACATATTCTCAAATAATTCGCAATATGCAGTCCGAGTTAAAGGGATTGATAATCAATTTGTAGATCAAATCTTTTTTGAAAACTTAAAGATGAATAGTAAACGAGGAATCGTTTTAGAAAACACTCAAAATGCCACATTTAAAAACGTAAAATCAGAAACAGTTAAAGAATATCCGGTATCATTGATTAATGTGAATAATATTGATTTTAAAACGATTAAACTAATTTCTGAAAATGATACAATGCTTAATGTAAATAAAGATGTAAAAAACGTAACGTTTGATATAGTTAATAATGCTGATTTTAAAGTGTTAAATAACAATCCATCAACTAATCCGGAGATATCTATCCAATAAATATTACATAAAAAAGCCTTGTGTAAACATTTAATAATGCTTACACAAGGCTTTTTTATTTTCTCGTTATATTAATTAAAGGGATATAAGTCCTTCAATTTTATTTGCTTTAGCAGTAATATCTACAATACCTTCAGCATTTTTCATACTCACTTTACAGGTAATAGATACATATTTTAAGTTTTTAGTATGTTTAAAAGATACATTTCCATGTTTTGGTAGTAGGGCTTTTACCTGATCGACTTTTCCATCTTCATTTGGAACTATAAACTTAAACATGTACAGTAAAGGCCATTTTTTATTTTCCTTCAGCTTTGCTAATAATGATTGATATTCTTGCATTTAATTCCTCTTTGTGAGCTGCAAAAATATACAATTCTATCTTTTTTCTGTAGTTAATTATGATTTTAATAATGATTATTTCTTCATCAAACCATAGAAATAAAGAACTTTATCTGTTTTATTGGGTGCTTCATAGGATACCATTAAACCATTTGGCATGGGGGAAACAACCAGAGTCATTTTAAACTCATCTTGCTTAGAAAATTGAATAGAATAAGGTGAATTTTTACTAAAGTTATTGATAGAATAAAAGCACTTTTGCTGAATACCACCTGTAAAATATATAGTTGCCAATTCTTCTGGCTCAAATTCTATCATAGTAATATTATGCACTGAAATAGAATCATCCACAACTAAGGTGTTATATCCGATGATGCCTGATTCATAAGGATTACCCTGAATCATAACAGGATTCAGAAAAAGCTCCCATTTTCCTATTATATCAGCTTCATTTGAAGGAAATGAAGCTGAATTTAAGGCAGATAGAATAAGATCAGAATACACTTTATTCTTAGCTATAAGTTCTTGATTTAAAGAAATTTCTTTCCGAAGTGAATCAGAAATACTACTGTTGATTTCACCAAGTTTTACAACTTTTTTAATAATATCATTATAGATAGAATCAAATTTATCAGGTGCCTGATTTACAGATATATTAATATCTTCAGCTGGAAAAAAGTTACTTTTTACATGTTCAAAAAACTGATTTTGTTCTTTCCATTGCTGTTGTAAATCCTGGTAATCTAGTAATAAATTTTCATGCGCTTTATTTAAAGTATCAAGAGTAAATTGAACTTCTTTTTTGTTTTGACTGGCAACAGATACTGAAAATAAAATTAATGGTAAAAAATAAAGAAATTTCATTTTGAAGTTTATTAAGAACGTATTATTTATTTAAATACAAATAAACTTAAGAAATTCAATTTTAATTTTCCAGTCAATTATTTAAGAAGCTTATAAACACATGTTATTTGAACATGAATGATGTTAATTATTTGACGAGAGAATATCAACATTCAGATATCTATATATTTTATTTTACATAATAACAACTATAAGACATTTTGTAATGTTCTAAATGGAGGTAAATGATATCTTATTTTTATTATTTACCTAATGAAAAATTTAATTTAAAAGTTGGCGTATCATCCTGATTAACCATCCAGTTTGAAAACTCATCAATCCATTTCCAAAAAGCTAAAACTACTTCTTCAGGAACACCTTCAAGTTTACTTAAAACTTGTCTGTAACAATCTAACCAAACAATTCTACTTTTTGGTGATATTTTAAATGGTAAATGACGATCAGCTAATCTTGGATTACCTCTGGTCATTTTATAGTACTCAGGTCCTCCAAATCTTTGTATAAAGAAATCTGAAGACCTTTTCTTTGCTCCATCAAGTAATTCCTCAGTATCAGGAAAAATATCTTTTATAGAACTTTGAACCAGTAAATCATAATGATCACTCACCATTTTACGAATACCTTCTTCTTTGAGATAAGTATATAATTGTATGTCTGGTTTATAATTGGTTCTTCTTTCACCAAAAGGTAATTCTGTAATATCGAATTTTGAAATATCTATCATGCAATTTAACTTAATATATGCGCTATGAATTCAATATTTATACAAGTTTCAATATGAATTACGGATAGCACAAAATGGTTAGTATTGCAAAAAAACAAACTATATAAGAAATTGTTTGCTAGAAAATAGTTTTTCTGCGTTGTGGTTTATCGTTGTTTTTAAGCTTGAATAAATCATATGACGGCCACTCTTCAATTTTATCAAGCGTATGATCCATCATATATTTAATATCGTTCGCAAATACAGGACCTTTCCATGAGCTGGAATTAAATACAATAGCATACGAAATACCATTCTCTTTTCTCATAACTAAAGCTGATGTTCCGGCAAGTGTTCCTGTACGATACCAGTATTTTCCTTCTCTGACACCACGCCATCCCAGAGGGCTTCCACCTACTAACTCTTTGCTGACCATTTCTTTAATACTCTCTTTCGAAAGAAGATCATTAGGATTATCAAAACCATCAATGGCAACAACCAGACGTAATAAATCTGTTGTTGAGCTAACCCAGCCTCCAGCAGCACCTAATGTGTGAATGTCATTGCCGCCATAGCTTCTTAAAGCTTGTTTATCAGCATTTAAATGATCAGGAACGAAAAAATCATCCTGTGGTTCGTAATATTTAACTTCCAGGTCTAATCGTTCCCAAGGATAGCTTCGTCCAATTTGCATATCAAAAATTTCCAATGGATATAAAACATTTGTTTTAACATACATTTCATAATCCATTCCGGAAGCTTTTTCTATTACTTGTTCCAATACGGTGTAACCAAAATTACTATAGGAAGACATTGTTCCGGGAGCATAATGAAGCCTTTTTTGCAACATAAACCTTATAATATCTTCACTTTCAATTGGATAATCTACACCTAACTTTTTACTGATTACATTTGGCATAAACATTGGATCACCCCATCTGTTGGTCCAACCTGCAGAATGATTAAGTAATTCTCTTACTGTAATTGTTTCTACTTTAGGATCTCTATAATCAAGAAATATTGAATCATTCAATATTCCATCTGGTCCAAAAACCGTACTTTCCAGCGTTAATTTATTTGCTTCAACCAACTTCATTACAGCTACAGCTGTAATAAGTTTTGAAACACTGGCAATTCTAAACAAGTTATATGGCTGAACATTAATAGAACGTTCTTTATCTGCGAATCCGTAACCTTTTGCAAAAACTAATTTACCATCCTTAGCAATGGCAAGTGATGCTCCAGCTAAATTATTTCGTTTTAAAAACCGATTCACATTGTGATCCACTACTTCAAATTCTTCCAGGTCTGAAAAAACATTAGAGATATGATGTGAGGATACAGTTGGTTTTGGAGGTAAAAAATCTCCACCAAAAGAATCACCAGAATCAAATAAGGAAAGACTTAATATTCCGGTAGTTAATAAAATGGATGCAGATAAAGATATCTTATATATAAAGGACATTTAATTCACTTCTTTTATGTTTGGATAAAAATACATAAATCATTCTAATATTATGTGGTACATAATAAAAAAACATGCATTAAACCCAATAAACCACGTATTTTTTTTACTATACGCTCTAAATTCAATAATGTTCTATGATTCCTTGAAAAAAGCTAATTTAGGATGGTAAAAATCTGATTTTAGGTTAAATACAACACGAATTCCAAGAATAATTGCCAAAGGTAACGTAGCTGGTGGAAAAGATTGTGGAATGATATACCAACCTACAATAAAAATAACAAGTAAAAATAAGTTCAAAGTCATTACTAATTTAATAAACTTACTATGAGCTAATTTAATACCAATAATTAAAAAGGTTGGAAAAGACCAAAGTATATTTAAATTATACCTGGTTACCTGATGATCAGTTATTAACCATAGATATAAAAGTAACAAACCTATAAAGCCAACTACCATAAATAGTGTTCGATCAAATACTCTTAAAACTTTGTTTAATTGAGCTTTATTAATTAGCATCATTGAAATAACAATACATAATAACAGCCAGAATGCAATTGATGGTGTGATTAAAGAAGCCTGTTTTATGCTATTTTCATCTCTCTCTAATAACAAGGTATTTGAGATGACTAATTTTTTTATCTCATTTCCATCTTTAACCTTAACCTGATCAAGTAACTGCATTAAAAAGTCCGGTAAAAATGCCGATTGTACATGCGTTGTATTTTTGTCTGTTGGCAGACCCAATAGTATATTCAAACCAGTTTCTATCCATGGCGAATTTTCTAAATAATGATGCAAATACATTCTAAAGGAAGATTGCTCTTTAGTATTGTCATCTATAACTATTTCTCCATCAATATTTTCTGATATAATCTTATATATACGAGTAGCACAGTTATCATAGAAAAAATCGTATTTATAAAATCTGTTTTCTGGTTTATAATTGGTTACTAATGCATCAAAAATCCGTTGCTTTTCATTTGCATTTAGATTTAGTATTTGTTCATTTACGCTTCGATTCTCTCTAAAATATTCAGGTAAAAAACGCTTAAAATACCCATAGCTAATCATGTAGTTTAATTTTCCATTGGCAAATTTTAAATAAAAATTAGGCGTATTGAAGTTAAAGGTTCCATAGTTAAAAACGTAATCTATATTTTTCGGTTTATCACAAACTCTTATTGCAGAATGACCAAATGCAGAATACAATTCTTCGCCTTCAGAACAAGTTAATACAGAAATAGTTGCCTGATCAGAAAGTTTATTAGCTGAATTAATGTTTAAAGTAGTAATACTAAATAATAAAATAAGTACTAATCTGTGAATGAATTTGTCCATACAATAATCAATTTGGTTCAAATATAACCAAATTGATTGTTATTCCATTTTTATAAGCTGTAGCATCTGTTTATGAGGAAGTCTAATTTTAGGCCAATCAATTTGATAAATAATATCAACTAACATATTATGAGTTGATTGAATTAATTTTACACTTCTTTTTAAAGACTTAACCAATAATTTATCAACCACAAATAAACCTGTTAACCGGTGTTTTTTTGATGTTACTTTTTGAGTTGTTTCAACTTCAGATTCAATCTGTAAATTTGTAGTTGGTTTAGGTTTGGAAGGATAATTTTCTTCTACCCAATAATATTCCGGGTCGGCAAAGAAATTCATAAACCAGTCAATACACATTTCAGCCCACTTTATTAGGAAGCTTTCCATACTTAATTTTATAGCACGCATGACTTAATTGTTTAATGTAAATAGATATTTAATAATGTTATCATGAACAAAAATACAATGCTATATTATTGTTATAAAGTTATTTAAGTAATATATTTATATTTTTAAGTAAATCTTAAGTTACTTAATTAGCTTAATTTTAAGCTTAAATTATACTTAATTTTATACTTAAAAAATAGCTTAATTTGTATATTTGTAGATTAAATGCCCATAAATGACCAGCAATAGTCAGCTACATACCATAGAGTTTTATTCTGCTGTCATCAATCATATTACAGAAATGGTTGTTGGAGTTGAAAAAATTGTAGGCATTTATAACATTGAAGATGGTACAAATCAATTATTTGGTACATGTCTATCTCTTCAGAATAACCAACTAGTAGAACAAGAACTAATAATTGATGATGATATTATTAGTTTACAACAACTACAAAGAGAAAGAATTCAATATAAATGGTTAAATAAATCTCAAATTCCATTTGAAGAAAAGCAAATAAATTCTGGTCAATTAAATATATTTAATGAGTATAATAACCTCATACTGTTAGTTTCTATACCACAATTAAACAGTAGTAAAAGAAACCTGGTTTTTGTTTATTTTAAAGATGAACTGGATCAGTTTGGTGTACACCATGAAAAATCAAAATTGAGTACCCAAAATAAAACCATTATCGGGCATCTGGTTTCTAAGTCAGTTATTTCTTTAAGTAAAATTTATTGGACTCAGGATTATAAGATGAAGCGATTTGCCCAAAAAACTCAAGAGGTAATTCAATTTCAAAAGAAATCTAATGAAAATAAAGAAAACAATCAGGGTTTAGAAAATTTAATTATTGGCTGGGCAACTGATTTGATTGAGGAATGCAGTAAATCTGATGGAATTAATTATGTTTATCAGAAAGATGCCATAGAAAAAATCATTCAATTTAAAGGATCATTTAATGATTTAAAAAAATCACTTTATGAAGCTATTGAATATGCTAAGATGTTGAATAGTTACTCAGATACCAATCAAGTAATTATAGAAGCAGATTACATTTCAGAAGTTACTTATGTAAATTCTGAAGAAATTACATATGAAAACATTATATTACCTGAAAGATTACAAAAGACACAACAATTATTAGATAAACTTGAACGATATGCTTTAAAAATTTCTCATGAAGGAATAAAGTTAACCAGTACTAACGTTGGCAGATCTATGGACAATCCCATTACTGCTGCTGCAATTTCTGATTCTATAAGTAAAAATAAGGATAGAATTAATACTTTATTCAAGCAATTTCCTGATAAATGGAGCTTTATCAAAAATAACTTTAAGCCAATAATAAACATTACCTCTAAAGAAAATTATCAGTCAAGGAAATGGGGCTGATTGCATAGTAAATAAAAAGATAGAGAAGTATATAACAACCACTCTATCTTTTTATAATATGCTATTACTCGATGATCATTCCACCGATTAATTCATTTACGTCAGATATATTATGACGAGTCATATAATCTTTTATTCCATCAATAACTTTAATAGTTACAGTTGGATCTATAAAGTTTGCAGTACCAATTTGAACTGCTGTAGCACCGGCTAACATAAACTCAATGGCATCATAGGCATTCATAATACCTCCCATACCTACAATTGGAATTTTAACAGCATTAAATACCTGCCATACCATACGAACAGCAACCGGTTTAACACATGGACCGGATAATCCACCAGTAATGGTAGATAAAGCAGGTTTACGTTTCTCAACATTAATAGCCATTCCCAATAATGTGTTTATTAGGGATACACTATCAGCACCAACACCTTCTACACCTTTGGCAATCTCTGTTACATCTGTAACATTAGGTGATAGTTTAACCATTAGGTGTTTTTTGTAAACTTTACGTACAGCCTCTGTAACTGCTACAGCTGAAGGACAATGCACACCAAAAGCCATTCCACCTTCCTTTACATTAGGACAAGATATATTAAGTTCAATACCTGGTATATGTTCTAATTCATTAATCTTTTCAGCAGTTGCTATATAATCTTCTATGGTAGATCCTGAAACATTTACAAATATTCCGGTTTTATAGTGCTTAATTCTAGGGTAAATATCACTTATAAAATAGTCAACACCTTTATTTTGCAATCCAACAGCATTAAGCATCCCACTGGGAGTTTCTGCCATTCTAGGATAAGGATTTCCTTCTCGGTGATGTAAAGTTGTACCCTTAACAACAATACCACCTAAATCATCTATATTAATAAAATCCTCATATTCTTCTCCAAAACCAAATGTCCCAGAAGCTGTCATCACCGGATTTTTAAGTGACAAACCATTTAAATCTATACCTAAATTTACCATTCTTTCAATTCTTTAGTGTCAAATACCGGTCCTTCAGTACAAGTACATTTATGTCCGTCTTTGGTGTCTACAACGCAACATAAACATGCACCAATACCACACGCCATTAAATTTTCCAAAGAAACCTCACATTTAATATCCTTTTCTTTAGCTTTTTTAGCTACCGCTCTCATCATTGGATCTGGTCCACATGTGTAAACAATTTCCATTTCGCCTAATTTTTCATTCATTAAAGGATGATCAGTTACAAAACCTTTAATGCCTAAGGAACCGTCTTCAGTGGTAACACCTACCTCTGCAATCTTTTCATAGTTATCCAGTTCCATTAAAATTTCTTTAGAACGTGCTCCTAATAGAAAGTGTGGCTCAACACCATTTTCCTTAAGTACTCTGCCTAAAATTAGCATTGGAGCAACTCCAACTCCGCCGCCAACCAATAAGGCTTTACTACCCTTGGATGGAATAGAAAAGGCATTACCTAAGGGATAAATAAGGTCAATTGTATCACCTTCTCTTAACTTAGCTAACAAGCGGCTACCTTCTCCAATTTCTTGGATTAATAAGATGATTTCATTCTTAGATTCATCCACTTCATGTATAGAAATAGGTCGTCTAAGAAATGTATTCGGTCCATTTTCAACCTTGATTTCTACGAATTGGCCAGGAAATATTTCCGGTAATTTTTCATTGCTGGCAGCATGTATAATGACATACTCCTTGTTAATCCGTCTATTTTTAGTTACGGTTAATAATTCTACTTTCTTCATAAAAAGCTTTGATATTGAAAGTTTACTTATGTAAACATAAGGATATTTATCATGCAAATATAGATAATTTGTATAGAAAGGCAATGTAGTAAATGATCTACATGCATATTAATACCTTTATCAAGCCAGAATAGTTGTTTAAGTATCGATTGCTACTTATATGCAACATTGATTTATGAGGATTTATAACTATTTTATAATAGAAATAAAAATAATTTTCAAATAGTTACATATGTAATTAAGGATGAAACACTTCAAATGACTTGTCAGAGTAAAAGAATACAATCTTTTCAAGTTTTTTCTCCGTAACAGCCTTATCAACATCAATAATAGCAGGCTTTGAAAGCTCCTCAACAGGCTTTTCTTCGATCTTTTCAGGTTGTTTAGGTAATTCCTCCTTAAATATCTTTTTTGGCTCTGTTTTGGGCTCTATATTACTATTCGTTCTAACCGTCTTATTCTCAAATAACGTAGAAAAAGGTTGTTTAAGTGTTTGCTTCTCCTCAGTCTTATTTCTAAGCATATTTCCCTGGCCTAATAATAACCAATCCGGATTAATATGTGGAAATTTGGTTAATACCTTTTGAAGTATATCTAAACTGGGATTATTTCTTCCTGATAATATATGAGATATACTGGAACGATTTACTCCTATAATATCAGCAAAGCGTGAGGAAGTAATTTTCTCAGAAGTTAATAATGTCTGTAACCTTGATTTCATTGCCTATTTGTATAATGCTAACAATTGTAATTTGTATGAATACATATGTAAATTCAATGCCATATTACATTTGTTACATAAGTAATTTGCTATCTTATCTCTGAATGATACAAATGTAATCAATAAAATGTATTTTACAAATGTTTATTTGATTTTACTATTAACATCTGTAAAAATCAGTACTAACTTTCTCTCTAA
Source organism: Plebeiibacterium sediminum (assembly GCF_026013605.1). Classification (GTDB taxonomy): domain Bacteria; phylum Bacteroidota; class Bacteroidia; order Bacteroidales; family Marinilabiliaceae; genus Saccharicrinis; species Saccharicrinis sediminus. The sequence continues at coordinate 13,975 of NZ_JAPDPJ010000038.1, read as the reverse complement.
CAACACTATCTAAATAATTATTATAAATATCAATTCGTTTAATAGTTAATGTAAATCATATAAATTACTATATATCTGTACTTTATAATTAAATAAATGTTATTTAATATTTTACAAATACTTGATAAAATATTCGTTTTTTTTTATTTCTATTATTGTAATGTTTTGATATTGTGATATTTGACATTATAATTATTAAAACTTAATTCTTACTTCATATAAAATCTTTAAAAAGCTGGTATACAAGCATATAATAAATTTTTACCATTGATATCTACGCATTATATTGTAAATAATGGTTATTTTTTCCATTATGTTTAAATTATATATAAATATAATACCTATATACAACTGATATATAGGTATTTAAGGTATTTGTATAAAAATATTTAATTAGGAATGTTCGAGATAAGTTAATGATTGTATATATGTAGCAAAACAAGCATCCCTCTCTCCTATTTAGAAGTTATAAATATAAAAGTAATTGACATATGTAATATTACTGCCTAGCTAACCGCATTTACTTATGTAACATATATATAAATAGAGCATATTACATATGTAACCTATACAATTTACTTTAATTGTTACTTTGTAAACACTACAAATAAAATTTCCAATACTTTTAGAATTATATTGGATAATGATCACTTTGTTTTGCTTGTTTTATAATATCATGGTGTTAATCCTATAATGTGAAGTTAATTTTTGCTTTGTATAGAGTAAATCTGCTTTTTTAATATTCCTAATTAGGAATCAGAATAGATAATTATAACAAAATCTGAGTGCATTAATTATGTTATATAGTGTAGTGGAAATTATCGCACAAAAAAAAGGGACACTTTAACAATGTCCCTTTTCTATAATTTAAAATTTGTTTCTATTTAAATTCTTTTTTTAGTTGCTCAACCCATTTTGAAACTCTCTCTTCAGTTAGGGCTGCTTGATTTTCTATATCTAATGCCAATCCTACAAATTTATCACCTCGTTGCGCCTTTGATGATTCAAACTGGTAACCTTCAGTTGAAGTTAAGCCTACGATTTTGCCACCGCGTTTTTCAATAAAATCAGCCATTAGGCCTAATCCATCCACGAAGTTTTCAGGATAACCTTTTTGATCACCACCTCCAAAAAGAGCAAATGTTTTTCCCTTAAAAGAATCGTCTTCTATTGCTGGTAAAAACTCATCCCAATAATTTGGTAACTCACCATCGAACCAGGTAGGAATTGCCAGAATGTAATTTTTATATTTATTAAATTCCTCCTGAGTAATTTCTTCAACATTTTTTTCTTCAATGTTATCTTCACCAAGAGATTTCTTTATCTTATTAACCTGTTGTTTTGTTTTTACAGTATTAAAGCTGTAAAATAAACCTATTTTATTCATGATATCATCTTTTTTAGATTAAAATGCCAATAGTTCTCTTGCTGCTTTAGCAATCTTTTCTGTATCCGGTAAAATAGCTTTTTCAAGAATTCTATTAAAGCCTACAGGCGTAAATTCTGAACCAACTCTTTTTATCGGTGCATCAAGATATTTAAATGCTATATCAGATATTGTTGCAGCAACTTCACCACCAAATCCTCCAAATACTTTATCTTCATGTACAACAAGAACTCTGGAAGTCTTTTTAATAGATTCTATAATAGTCTCCTGATCCAATGGAACCAATGTACGTAAGTCAATTACTTCTATTTCAGCCAGGCCTTCTTTTGAGATCTCTTCTGCAACATCAACACACATATGTGTTGTATTTCCGTATGTTACGATAGTTAAATCAGCACCTTCTCTACGAATACGAGCCTTACCAAACGGCACTTCAAATTCTTCAGGAATTGGAGTTGCTGCTTTAGGAGAATTATACAAAGCTTTCGGTTCTAAGAATAAAGTCATACCCTCTGATCTAAGCGAAGTACGCAATAAACCTGCAGCATCATCAGCATAAGAAGGATAAACAATTCTAACACCAGGTAAAGTAGATAAAGCGCCCTCAATATTTTGAGAGTGGTATAATCCACCGCCTATGTATCCTCCTGAAGCAAGGCGTACTGTAATATTTGGTGAGAACTGACCTTTTGTTCTCCAATATTCATGGGTGGTTTCAACAAACTGTTCCATTGCTGGCCAGAAATAATCAGCAAATTCAGCTCCTTCAACTACAATTCGAATGTCTTTATTAAATCTAGACATACCGTTAGCGGTACCCATAATATAATCTTCGGCAATTGGTCCATTAAATACACGCTTATGGCCAAACTCCTGTTGCATTCCTTTTGACACATTAAAGATTCCACCTTTATCTTTATTTGCCATATCCTGACCCCAGATATAAGTATCTGGATTTCTGCGAAATTCTTCTTTTAAAGTACCATTTAGCCCTTCGATTAACTTTTTAGGTTCAGATGTTTCAGAATGTAAACCATCCGGAAACTTTTGAGGCTGATAAGCTGGTGCATATACAAAATCATGTACACTTTCCGGTTTTGGATCCGGAGCTTTCATACCTGCTTTGTGGGCAGCTTTAACTTCTGCTTTTACTTGTTCATCAATAGCTGTCAACTCATCTTCAGTTGCTCTGTCGTAACGAACTAAAAGTCTGCGATACTTTGCAATAGGATCGTATTCCTGTACATAATTCAGCTCCGCATTATCTCTGTATAGTTCATGTCTGTCGGAATTTGAATGCGAGTGTATGCGCACACAATTTGCATGAACAATAACTGGTTTTTGGTTTTCTTCAGCCCATTTTACAGCTTCAGTCATGGTATTCATAGAATCAAATACATCCTTACCATTACAATATAAAATGCGTAAATTTTTAAGGCCTTCAAAGTTCTTAGCTACCTTGCGGTTTGCCTGCTGATCTTTCTTTGGTACAGAAATACCGTATCCATTATCCTGAAATACAAATACAACAGGAAGTTGTTCTTTTGATGCCCCGTTAATAGCCTCGTAAACATATCCTTCTGATACTGAAGATTCTCCTTGTGAACTAATTGCAACACCTTTGGATTCGTATGTTTTAATGGCTCGAGCAATACCGGCTGCATGTAATGTATGGTTTCCTGTACACGATGAAACATTGTGAATATTCCATTCAGGCTTTGCAAAGTGATTTGACATATGTCGACCACCACCAGCAACATCCGTATCTTTTGAAATACCATTATAAATGATTTCTTCAGGAGTCAAACCTGCAGAAACACATGTTTGTAGATCTCTGTAGTATGGAAATAAATGATCTTTAGTCCTATCAAAAACCTGACCTATAGCCAATTGAATAGCATCGTGACCAGCAGCTGGTGCGTGATATGACCAACCAATTGCCTGTTTAAGATAATTAGGAGCTCTGTCATCTAAACTTCTTCCTAACCTAAGCAGATGATACCATTTTAACAGCGTTTCCTTATCTGTTGTTTTTATTTTATATATCTGTTGAACGTCTGAATTCATAACTACTATATTTTTATTCAAAAGACTTATGTTAAATTGTTCTATTGATGTCGAATTCCTCAAGATAATCTCCTACACGTCGAACAAAGTTTCCACCTAAAGCACCATCAACAATTCTGTGATCGTAAGAAATAGATAAGAACATTTTATGACGTATAGCAATTACATCTCCTGTAGGTGTTTCAATTACAGCTGGTTTCTTTTCAATAGAACCTGTTGCCAAAATAGCTACCTGTGGTTGATTTATAATAGGTGTTCCTATAATATTTTTGAAAGAACCAAAGTTTGTAATCGTAAAAGTACCACCTTGAATATCATCCGGAGATAATTTATTATTACGGGCTAAACCAGCCAAACGATTTACATCTGCAGCTAAACCTGGTAAATTTTTATGATCGGCTTGTTTAACAACCGGTACAATAAGGTTACCACTAGGAAGAGCCACGGCCATACCGATGTTTACATTTTTACGATAAATAATTTTATCACCATCAACGGAAGCATTAATACCTGGAAAATCTCTTAAAGCCTTAGCAACAGCTTCGAAGAAAATTGGAGTAAATGTAATTTTCTCACCATATTTTTCCTGGAATGCCACTTTGTTTTTATTTCTCCATAAAACAATATTGGTCATATCTACTTCCACAACTGCAGTAACGTGAGGAGAAACTTGTTTTGACATTACCATATGATCGGCAATTATCTTTCTCATTCGATCCATTTCTACAATGTCATCTTCTGCACCAATAGAAACAGGTGGTCTTTGAGGAGTAGCAACCTGAGCAGCTGCTGGTGCTGATTTTGGCTGTTCAGCTTTAACTGGTTGAGCAGCTTTTTCAACTTTAGCTTCAGACTTTCCTCTGTTATTTACATAATTCAGGATGTCTTCCTTAGTTACTCTGTTATCTTTACCTGTACCTTTAATAGAATCAAGTTCGCTAAGACTGATACCTTCTTCCTTAGCAATACTTTTAACCAATGGAGAATAAAAGCGATCGGACTTTGAAAAATCAGGAGCTTCTGAAGAAGTATTTTCTTCAATTACCTTGTTTACTGACTCTTCAATGTTTTCTTCTGCTGAAACTTCATTATCAGAATCATCAGAATCTTCTCCTTCAAGAGCAATAATAGCCACAGGTTTTCCAACTGCAACCAAAGCATCGGTTTCATATAAAATTTCTTTTACCGTACCAGCTACAGGAGAAGGTATTTCAGAATCAACTTTATCAGTTGCAATTTCCAATAAAACATCATCTTCTTCAATTTTATCACCTACTGATACAAACCACTTTGTGATAGTAGCCTCTTCAACGCTTTCGCCCATTTTAGGCATAAGGATTTCAAATGTTGACATATTTGTAATGTTTACCGCTAATTATATTTTATAGCAATTACTAATTAATTATTGTTATTATCTATAGAAACATAGTAATCATAATAAGCTTATTATAAGATCTTAACATGAATCTTAATTTATAAAAAAGCCTCTAAAAAAACTATGATTTCAATTAGAGTTTCGTTTAATAAACAACATTAATTGAAAATGGTTCTAAATAATATTTTAGTTTTACAAAATCATTACTATTATCTTCGTAAAAAATTTGAAATTAAACAATCAATATTAATGAAACACTTAAATTTTAAACATGCTGTTGGAGGTGCATTAATGTTATTGGTGGCTTGTTCCCCTTCACCAAAAACAGACTCTAAACAGGTTCCCGATTTAACTGAAGAACAGTTAAATAAAGAGGTTAAACCAGGTGATAATTTTTATGCTTATGCCAATACTACCTGGATGAAAAATAATCCATTACCGGACGATAAAAGTAGGTATGGAAGTTTTGATGAGCTATCTGAAAGTAATAAAGAAAAATTAAAAATTATTTTTGAAGAGGCTCAAAAAAATAGCACACCAAATAGTATTGCTAAAAAAATCGGAGATTTCTATAACTCTGGTATGGATAGTTTAGCTGTTGAAAAAGAAGGCTTAACTAATTTAAATCCTATCCTGAATCAAATTAAAGAAGTTAAAAACACCGATGATTTAGCTTATACTATTGGATTTTTACATACTTACCAAATGTATCCATTCTTTTATTTGTATGTAGGTGCTGATGACAAAAACAGTTCTATGAATATTGCCCATATGGGACATAATGGAATCGGCTTACCAGACAGAGATTATTATTTACAAAAGGATGAAGAATCAGTAAAAGTACAAGAAGCTTATCGTACATTTCTGAATAAAATCTTATCATTTGAAGGAAATGATGAAGCTACAGCTTCTGAATATTCTAAAAAGATCTATGATTTAGAGTATTTAATGGCTGAAACTTTTTATACAAGATTACAAAACAGAGATCCTCACCTTACTTATAATAAAATAAAAGGAAGCGAACTTGCTACTGAATATCCTGATTTTAACTGGAATAAATACTTTGAAGCGCTTCCTATTAGTACTCCTGAAGAAGTGAATATTAGTCAGGTTCCATATTTTAAGGATTTGGGTAATATCTTAGGGAGTCAGGATATTGAGGTGGTAAAAAAATATCTTGAGGCATTTGTAATTCGTAACATGAGTTCTTATTTAGGTTCTGCCTATGTAAATGCAAGCTTTGAATTATACGGAAAAACAATTCAGGGAACTGAAACAATGCAACCTAGATGGAAAAGAGTTCAGGGAACTACTAATGCTGCTTTAGGTGAACCAATTGGTCAATTATTTGTAGAGAAATATTTTCCTGCAAGAGCCAAAGAAAGAATGGTAAAATTGGTTGAAAACCTTAGACTTGGATTTAAACAAAGAATTGAGAATCTTGAGTGGATGGGAGAAGAAACTAAAGCTGCTGCTGAAGAAAAATTAGCTGCAATTACTGTTAAAATTGGTTATCCTAACAAATGGAGAGACTACTCTAAATTAGAAGTTGTTTCTGATTCATATGTTAAGAATGTATTGGCCTCTAACCAATTTGATTTCAATTTTAATATTGAGAAAATTGGAAAACCAGTTGATAAAGAAGAGTGGCACATGAGTCCGCAGACAGTAAACGCTTACTACAATCCTTCTGTAAATGAGATCGTTTTCCCTGCTGCAATTCTTCAACCTCCTTTCTTTTATTTAGATGGTGATGATGCAGTAAACTATGGTGCTATTGGTGTTGTAATCGGCCATGAAATGACACACGGCTTCGATGATCAGGGGGCTAAATACGATAAAGAAGGTAATTTAAGAACCTGGTGGACAGAAGATGATACAGAGAAATTTAATGCTCGCACAAAAGTATTAGCTGAAGAATTTAACAACTTTACTGTTATTGATACACTTAAAGCAAATGGAGAATTTACATTAGGTGAGAATATTGCTGATTTAGGAGGTTTAAATATTGCATATACAGCTTATTTAAATGCAACTAATGGTAAAGATATTCCTGAAATTGGTGGTTTAACAGATAAGGAAAGATTTTATTTATCTTACGCAGGAATCTGGGCTCAAAATATTAGAGATAAGGAAATTATAAGAAGAACAAAAACAGATCCACACTCTTTAGGTAAGTTCAGAGTAAACGGACCACTTCCTAACATTCAGGAGTTTTACGATACATTTGGTATTGATGAAACTGCAGCAATGTATATTAAACCGGAAGAAAGAGCCATTATTTGGTAGTTCAACTATTATCAAACAATATAACGAAAGCTGTTCCTTAGTTGGAGCAGCTTTTTTTTATGTATAAAAAAAGCAGGTCATTATAGATAAAGACCTGCTTTTATAAAATATTTAAATTCTTTAATTACGGATAAACTACAGCACTATATTCATTAACCGTTGCATAAGGAATACTGCAATTATAAGTATGATTTATTGCTTTAATAAACTCATTGGCAATAATAGCAGATCCTCTTCCTGTAGCATGAATTCCATCTAAAGAAAAAACACCTCCTGAAACAAATGTTGAATTATATACATTACCATCAATAATATAACCTTGTGTATGCGCTTTATTCATCACTGCATTTAAATCAACCAAAGCTAAGTTATATTGAGATGCAATAGTTGCTATTGTTTGATTATAAGCAATTGTTGCTGTTTTAATATTCTGAATTTCTTCCAGATCTAAAACATACTCGGCTGGTAAAGGCATTTCAGCACTTTGACCATATCCCGCCTGTAACAATGTACTTGCTGGAAGTAGCACCTTCTCTCCTTCAACCAATTGACGAATTCCTCCCGGAACCTGATCATCCTCAATGACCAAAGGAAGAAATCCATTTGATAAAATATAGTTGATATAAGGTATTGTTTCAATATCAGGAATAGTAGCAATTACACCTTTAGTTCCGTTTGCAAATAATGTTGAAGCAATAACTGATAAGTACTGTGCATATTGCTCTGCAGGTGTAACTGCATCTGCTTCACCTCCAGCTAAGGCATATGTTAACACATCATTATTTCCAATCCATAAAGAAATAAAGGTAGGATTTTGAGCTACAGCATCAGCTATAATACTTGTTTCTGTGCTACTTGCGAATCTTCCGAAAAACGGATTTGCCTGAGAATAATACATCAAAGGCTCAGCACTAACTGCTGTTGCTAAAAGATGAAATGACTTTGCTCCAGGAACACCTAAGTTCTGAACAGGATTACTGGCATCATAAACACGCTCCGCAAAAATAGCCTGATCACCAATACCAGGAACCGGACTTAATGAGCTGTTTGCAGCTTTAAGCTGATAATAGCTATTTCCTGCACTTCCGATACTACTTGATGATTGTACCAAAGGTTGAACATATCCTTCGCTACCTACATACTCTAACTGTTTGGCTAATATATAACTAAAACCATTTTCCTGACCTGATCGACCTAATGCGCCATCGGTATATCCTGCTGTATAAGAATCTCCTAAAGCAACAAAATGTGAAAAATCTACATCCGCACTTGAAGCCTGAAAATCATCATGATCTAATTCGCACTGCGTAAATAAAACGATACTTAAAACAAGTGCTAAATATTTAATTTTTTGCATAATCTTTTTGTTTTCAATAAGTCAATTAAAATGAATATGAAAATCCAATTCCTGGTAAGAAAGCCTGACTATTATAAGTTCCATAGAAATTTGCTGGCTCGTATCCTGCTTCTCTTTCAATTCCATAGATATATAATAGTGAAGCATCAACGCTTAATTTATCATTGATATTAAACGATCCACCAATAGATAAACCTACTTTATTCATACCCGGAGTTTCAGGATTCAGATAGTTATCTGAAATAGGTGTTTCATCGTAATAAACACCTGCTCTTACAGTTAATTTATCAGTAAAGGTATATTGAGCACCTAATCTATAAATTAATGTATTTTCATATTCTCTTGGATTTCTTGAATCTGCAAGCTGAGGCGTATTCATTTCAAAATCAAATACTAACTCATCATAGGCATTCCAGAATACATACTGTAAATCACAAGCCAGTGTTAATTTATCATTTACTTTAAATCCTGCCCCTAAAGTTAAGTTAGCTGGCAATGGTAATTCTGCATCAAACTTATTACCCGCTGGAAAACTAGCTGATAAAGAAGCCGGAACATTAAAATCAGCATCTCCATCCTCCATTTTCATGGCTACTTTTGATCGATAGTTTAAGCCCAGAGAAAAAGCATCACTTACTTTATAATACAGACCAGTATTGAACCCTAAAGAAACTGTTGATCCGGATAGGTTAACACTTCCTTCTTCATTACCATTCTGAACAGGAAGAGCTCTGTTTAAATCTACAGCACCATAAACAATCATAGCTCCGATACCAAATCCTAATTTATCTGATATTTTATAAGATAATGTTGGTTGAGCAACAATGGCTTTTAATGAGATATCCTGAATTAAATATCTTCCATCCCATTCTTTATTCCATGCTAACGAGTTACCATATGGAGTTGTAACTCCTAAACTGGCTACAAACTTATCATTTAGTTTTGCAGCACCATAAAAATAAAAAGGTGTTCCTGTTGGACTTTCAGTATTGGCTTGATAAGTAGAATTCTGTTTTGAAAAGGCTACATCAGACAATACCAATATTCCTCCTAATGAAAAATCGTATTTTTTTTCCATTAACCCTAACGCCCCTGGGTTAAAATGAACAGATGAAGCACCAAGACTTAATCCCGTTCCGGTATGCCCCATTGCTATATTTTTATGACTTTGAGCATTTACCTGATAGCCTTCTGCTTTTGAATTTAAGCATAAAGCAAGAAAAGCCACCACAATAATGATTTTTTGCATTCTATTATTTTTTAATTTTAAAAATGGGATGCAACGTACAAACAATATTCTTTTAAAAACATATATTAATATCAATTTTAATGAGTCAAATCAATAAATTCAATAAACGAACAAATACGTCAAATAGACTAATTGATTTATCGTATTGATATATAGCAAAATATAATGCAAGATTGAATATTTGAATATATTAGTTCTGCAGTAGAATTTATTGGTCGAATACCTTCTTATTTTCCTTTGATTTAGTTATATTTGTTTGATTAATTAATATTTAACTATCAATGAAACCTATTTTACTTACTCTAAACAGGAAATCCTTTGCGCGATCAGCTTATTGGAAAAAAAGCAAAGGCATTAAGTTTGTCATTATTTTTTTCGGCATTTATTTCTCCATCGCTTTTTTATCTGTAGGATTTACGTTACCTACCATTTTTGATCGCTTTTTTCCCGGTGAAAATTATGTTGATCTATTTAATCAGCTATTTTGGATGTATCTATTAATTAGTGCATTATTACGTCAATTGATTCAGGAAATTCCGGTTGTTGATGTTATTCCACTTTTAACTATGCCTATTAAAAAGAAAAAGATCTCGCAATTTGTAGTCAACAAATCATTTCTCAATTTCTTTAATTTGCTTCCCTGGTATATTGTAATTCCTTTTATGTTTAAAGAACTACCCGGCCAATATGATTCCATTAACATTGGTGGTTGGTTTATCTGTATTTTAGGATTGGTTTGTATGGATCATTTAGTTGCCATTTTGGTAAAACGATCTGCTCCTTCAAGACAACAAATAATCATGCTATTGTATGTGGTAGGCATTTCACTTTTTGTTCTTTCAATTTATTCCATATTACCTATTGCCCAATGGTTTGGATATTATTTATCGCTTGTATTAGCTTATCCAATTTTAGGAATCTTACCTGTATTAGCCTGTATTCCAATTTATTTATTTAATATCAAAAGTATTAACGAGAACCTATATTTGGATTCAGGAATTCTTCCTACCGAAAAAAAGCAAAACACATATGATTTTGCATGGACTACTAAACTCGGAAACATAGGAACCTACTTAGCTCTTGAATTAAAGCTCATAACACGTAATAAAAGAGCAAAAACGGCTTTGTTTAGTGTTATTATTTTGCTTTTTTATGGTTTTGTTATTTACAGAAATAATAATATTAATGAGCAAGACTTTTTATTGGTTATTGCAGGTTTAATGATTACCGGTGGATTTAGTATTAGCTATGGCCAATTTACTCCTGCCTGGCACTCGCAGTACTACCCATTTTTAATGACAAGAAATGTTGGTATAAAAGAAATGTTGAATACCCAATATTTCTTATTTATGATTTCAACCATTGGTGCCTATATTATTTCAACCATCTACATGATTTATGGTACCAAAATATTAATGGTTAATGCCGTAATGGCCTTATTTAATATAGGATTTACAAGTCATTTGGTACTATGGATGGGATCATTTAGTTCCAAACCTATTGATTTATCGCAAAGTTCGTTTATGAACTATCAGGGAACAGGAGCTTCGCAGTGGATTATGGGTTTTGTGATTATCCTGGGGCCATTATTATTATTCTTTTTACTAAAATATTTATTTAGTGCATTGATTGCATATGCATGCTTTTCGGCAATAGGTGCTTTAGGTATTGTATTTCATAATTCAATAATGACATACATTTTGAAGAAATACAGTGAAAATAAACACCGAATGCTATTTGATTACAAACAATAAAACAACTTAAACTATGATAACGCTTAATAATATTGTAAAAAAATATGGTGGTACCACCGTATTAAATGTAGAAGAATTACAAATTAATAATGGTGAAATATTTGGACTTGTTGGAAATAATGGAGCTGGTAAAACTACTATGTTTAGTGCCCTGTTAGATTTAGTAAGGCTTTCGGAAGGTACCATTGAAATTGACCAGATACCGGTACATCAATCCGAAGATTGGAAAGCATTTACATCTGCCTATTTGGATGAGAAGTTTTTAATCAGCTATTTAACTCCCAAAGAATATTTTGAAATGATTGGTCAGCTGAAAAATATTTCGAAGGAAGAAATTCAGGAATTTATTACTAAATATGCTGAATTCTTTAACGGAGAACTGGATGGCAAACAAAAGTACATTAGAAGCTACTCCAAAGGAAATCAGCAAAAGATAGGTGTTATTGGAACTTTAATTGGTAATCCACAAACTGTTGTTTTAGATGAGCCATTTAGCAACCTGGATCCTACTTCTCAATACCGATTAAGAGATATTTTAAAAGAGTTTGCAGCACAAAACAACAGTACAGTACTAATTTCCAGTCACGACTTAAATCATGTGGCTGAATTGTGTACGCGCATTGTCATCCTGGAAAAAGGGCAGATTGTTGATGATGTTAAAACATCAAGTGAAACCATGGCAAAACTGGAAAATTATTTTTCTGTTTGATAGAAATATGTCATATCAGATCATAAATTGAGCTGCAAGTTTTTACATTGCAGCTCTTTTTGTTTTGTATTCTTTACAACAATATATAATACTTACTGGAGCAGTGGAGATGGTCGCCATAGACCTTAAACCTACAAATATTATTGCTTGTGTTATAATAATTTACAGCTTGAGAACGCGATGAAATCGCGCACTAGCTGGGGGAGGAAGACCGCAAATGTGTTAAATCATTCTTAAAAGCCTTTCTATTTCAAAAGGATATGCAACAACAATTAGCACAAAAAAGCCCCAAACGGGGCTTTTATTTTATTACATAAATATCAATATTCCTACAAAAACAACTATTCCAACGACTAAGGAGATTGTTAATGACTTTTTCCATGAAACTTCATGAAATAAATGAAAGCGCAATAAACTTATTACAAAAAACACTAAAAATCCTATAATTGCATACACAAACTTCATAGTTATTCATTTTCTATATGATTATTTACCACCTCTTCATAATTGCTCCAGTTTGAATATTTTGCAAAATCACTTTCTCCAATAACTTTGGTATCAGTAAAGATTTCCCTATGCTATCGTACGATTTCATCGTGTGAATCTATCACTTTACAACAACACCCCCTAATAAACCTAATTCTCCAGCATAATCTTTTGCACTACTATAAACATATTCTTCAAGTTTATAAACAAAACCTCCTTCTACAGGATTGTTATGTATATAATTGATCTTATCATCAATCGCTTTATTACTCCATAACTCAATCGGTTTATTATCATGTCTCCAAAACTGATATTTATTTACATTGGATAATTTTTTACCTGCTTCTTCAAATTGCTCCAATAACCACCCCTTTCTGCTTTCTCTTGGATTAGCTTTTATTGCATTAACAATAGCCTTACTGGTAATCGCTTAAAATCTCCTAAAAGTAATTCAGGTTTTTGACCATTTATAATTCTAAAAATTAAATGAACATGATTGGTCATAATGCACCATGCAAATATTTCCATACCCTTTTCTTTTTGACAATATCGTAAGCTATCGATAATTATATCTTTGTATTCGTTTCTGGTAAATACATCTAACCATTCAACTACTGCAAAGCTTACAAAGTAAACACCTTCTGGATTATGAAATTTATAGTTACGGCTCATATATTAAAGTTTGGTTAGCTTAATTTCAAAACCTAAATGTAAAATAAATTCTCAAATTTAAACAAGTAGCATAGCATTCACTGAATAAACTAATGCTACTGCACGATTGATTCGTGTTATTATTAACATAAAATTACCAAGATAACATGCTTATTAATTAAAATTAAATGTGTGTGATTTGCTTATTTACAGCTTGAGAACGCGATAAAATCGCGCACTTGCGGGGGGACAGCAAAAATTCAAGTTTATAAAGTTATATAACAACGTATTTAGTGTTGAGAAGATGTGTCAAGTATTAGGTGTTTGTAGAAGCAGTTATTATAATTGGTTAAATAGAGCACCTTCAAAACAAGCATTAGAAACCGCTCGAATAAAAAAAGAAATTAGATCTATATATCAGGAAAGTAAAGGGCGTTATGGAAGTCCAAGAATAACCATTGAATTACACACCAGAGGCATTAAAGCTTCTCGACCCAGAGTTGCCAGAATAATGCAAGCAGAAGGACTTAAAAGCATTGTGCAAAAGAAATATAAAGTGACTACAACAGACTCAAAACATTCGTATCTGATATCTGAAAATCATTTGAAAAGAAATTTTAAAGCTCAGGAATCAGGACAAGTTTGGGTATC